>JAUJOV010000003.1 GCA_030447545.1 Sphingomicrobium sp.
ACAACGACCGCGACCAGGCAGTGGTCAAGGCCGCAATGCCCGAAGGCGCGCGCGGCTTCATCGACACCATCCCCGCGCTTCGCAACCGCGAGTGCATCGTCGTCGGCGAGGGCGTCGCGATCCCGATCCGAGTGCGCTTCGACGACCTCGAGCCCGAGAAGCGCCCCGCCTCGTCCGACCCGAGCTTCGCCCGCCTGTGGCGCGAGACCGGCGGCGAGGAAGGCATCATCCAGCGCACGATTAAGCGCTGGAGGGGGCATGGCAGATAGCGCCGAGAGCAAGACGACCGGCGCGCAGCGCCGCGTCGGCTTGGTCGAGAGACGCTACTGCCCGGCTGGCCTGCGGTTAAGCCGCTCAGGCGGCGCGAACCGACAGGACCAACGTCACGGGATTTACTCCCGTGACGGGCGCCTCCGGCAGCAACTCATCCCCCGCCGGTGAGCCACCGAGCGCAGCGCCGGGATTGCGCAGCAATCGCGGCGTAGGGCGAAGAGACGGCGAGCCGCGGCCGGCCTGCGCTCAAGCGCCCTCGAGCGCGCAGAGCGACAGGACCGACCTCACGGGATTCACTCCCGTGACGGGCCGAGACCTCTGCGCCATCTGCGAACCATTGGCCTCCGCCACAATCGGCGCTAGCCGCTGACCCGTGACTCCCGGCAGCTTTCGCTTCGACCGCTTCCGTCTCGATCCCGCCGACCGCCGGCTTTGCGACGGCGACGAGCCGGTCGAGCTCAACGCCCGCTATCTCGACGCGCTCGCGCTGCTCGTGCGCGAGCAGGGCAGGCTCGTCTCGAAGGATCGCTTCCTCGAGGAGGTGTGGCGCGGAGTGCCCGTGACCGACGAGGCGCTGACCCAGTGCGTCCGGACGCTTCGGCGGCAGCTCGGCGACGACGCGTCGGCCCCGCGCTTCATCGAGACCGTTCCCAAGCACGGCTACCGCTTCATCGCGCCGGTCGAATGGGTCGGCGACGGGCAAGGCTCCGCGCCAGCGGCGTCCGCCGCGCCAGAGTCCGCACCCCCGGCGTCCGCCGGGGCACGGTCGGTGGCCGCGGCGTCCGCCGCGGTGGGCGAGAGCCGCAAGCGCATCGCCCGGCTCGGCCTCGCCGGGACGCTCGGCGGTGGGCTCGCGGGCCTCGTCGGGGGCTTGATCTACGGCTTCGCGGCCGCTCCGCCGCCGCTCGACCCCGGAATGGGCGCATTTTCGGTTCTGCTCGTCCTGGTGCTCCTCACGACCGGCCTTGCGCTGGTCGGCGCCGCCGGGGTGGCGTTCGGCATCGCCGGAGCAGCGCTCGCTTGCCGCCGGGTCGGTCCGTGGGCCGTGCTTGGCGGAGCCCTCGGCGGCCTCACCGTCGGCGCCCTGGTCAAGCTGCTCGGCCTCGACGCGCTGAGCCTGCTGTTCGGCAGGGCTCCGGCGGACATCACCGGCGCGTTTGAGGGCGCGCTGCTCGGCGCTGCGGTCGGGCTCGGCGCCTGGCTCGCAGCGGCCGGCGCGCGTTCGCGCAGCCTCAGGCGAAGCATTGCCGCCGCCGCTCTCGCCGGCGGCGCGGCCGGTGCGCTGATCCCCGTCCTCGGCGGCCGGCTGATGGGCGGCAGCCTCGACCTGCTTGCGGAAACTTTCCCCGGCTCGCGGCTGCGGCTCGACCGAATCGGTGCCGTCTTCGCCGAAAGCGGGTTCGGGCCGACAACCCAGATCGTCACCGGCTGCCTTGAAGGGGCGTTGTTCGGCGGCTGCGTCGTGGGCGCAATGATGATCGCTCGGGACCAGGGCCGGCAGCTCGCCTGACTCGGCCAACTCACTCCGAAGCGGACCTGTCGTTAAATCCCGGTAGGTACCGGCGGGGGTAAGCTCCTTGGCTTAACCGCCCCCAAACCCGCATCGGCAATGACCCACTACAGCTCCGCGATTGGGCAACAGCGCCGCTCGGCGCCGGCGGAGCCGGCGGCTTGCCCCGCTTCGGTGCTGTTCGGTTTGCCGACCGCTTACTTCCTGAGCGCGTTCACCGCCATCCAGCTCAGCGGCCAGGCTGGCAACATCGCGGCATTCTGGTTTTCCGGAGCGATCCTGCTCACGGTGCTGATTCGCCGGCCCCTCGCCGACTGGCCCAGGCTGTTCGCGCTCGCTTTCCTCGCCGACATGCTCGCGAGCCTGGTCAGCGGAGGCGATGCGCTTGCCGCCTTGATCATTGCTCCTGCCGACCTGGTCGAAGTGCTTCTGGTCGCCTGGGCGCTGCGGGCGGTTCAGGACGATGCGCCGTGGTTCGCCTCGCCGCGCAGGATGGCGGTGTTCGCAGCCGCCGCAATCTTTTCGCCGGTCCTGATCACCTGCGTCGGCGCGGCATTGATGTCGGCGGCCGGAATTGCGCCGTTCGCCGACAATTGGCGCCTGTGGGCGACCGCAGATGCGCTCGGCCTGCTGATCGCCCTGCCAATGGCCATGGCCTGGCTGGACCCGGCGCTTCGCGGGCCGTTGAGCCGCCGTACCCTTGCAGAGTGCGCGGCGTTCAGCACCGTCCTCGCCCTGGTGGTCGCAAGCACGTTCGGCACCGGCTTCGACTTCCTGTTCGTCGCATTCCCGCTGCTCGTTCTGATGACTCTGAGGCTGCGGCTCCTCGGAGCCAGTGCCGGAGCGCTGGTGGTCACTGCAATCGCGATCTGGTTCACCCTTCGCGGCCTGGGGCCGATCGCGGGGGCAAAGGGGCTTGGCGCCGGCGGCCAGATCCAGCTGCTCCAGATCTATTTCCTCGCCGCGATCCTCTCGACGCTTCCGCTGGCAATCATTCTTGCGCAGCGCACGAGCCTGCTCGGCAAGCTGCGCCGCAACGTCGACATCACTCAGGCGGCGCTCGGCAACATGGCGCAGGGCCTTTCCATGTACGATGCCGCGGGCGGGCTGGTGGCGACCAACGATCGCTTCGCACAAATCTATCAGGTGCCCGCGCAGCTTCTCGCGCCGGGCACCAGGATCCAGGAAATCATCGGCCACCTCGTCCGTTCAGGCCAGTTGCCGCCGCCGCTCGAAGCGCACCTCGAGCGCGCCGCGGCGGCGACTTCCACCCTGATCGACACCGAGCTGAGGCTCGCCAACGGCAAGGTGGTCGAGCTCAAGATCCGCCCGCTTCCCGACGGCGGCTGGGTCGCGACTCACGAGGACATCACCGATCGCGTTCGCGCCAACGAGCATATCGCTTTCCTCGCCTCGCACGATTCGCTGACCGGCCTGCCCAACCGGGTGACCTTCGCCCAGAACCTCGAGCGCAGCATGTCCTGCGCACGCGACGGCAAGCGGGTCGCGCTCCACACCATCGACCTCGAGCGGTTCAAGGAGATCAACGACACGCTCGGCCATTTCGTCGGCGACGCGATCCTCCGGCAAGTCGCCGCTCGCCTGCAGTGCACCGCCGGCGACGGCTATGCCGTCTATCGTCTCGCCGGCGACGAATTCACCGTGATCCAGCTCGCAATCTGCTCGCAGACCGACGCGGGCGAGCTTGCGCAGAAGATCGTCGAAGCGCTGTCCGAGCCCTACCGGCTTGACGCCCACACGGTGGTCATGAGCGCAAGCGTCGGCATCGCCATCGCGCCCGACGATTCCGAAATCCCCGTGGATCTGATCAAAAAGAGCGATCTTGCGCTATATTGCGCCAAATCCCACGGCCGCGGCACGTACCGCTTCTTCGAACCCGGGATGGACGCGATCCTGCGTGAGCGGCGTGAGCTCGAGCACGACCTTCGCCTTGCCGTTCAGCGCGGCGAGTTCGAGGTCCACTACCAGCCGGTGCTGGATCTCGAGTCCGGGCGGATAGCAGGGTTGGAGGCGCTGGTGCGCTGGTCGCACCCGACGCGCGGGGTGATGTATCCTGATTCCTTCATCGAGGTTGCCGAGGACACCGGCCTGATCGTTCCGATCGGCGAATGGGTGCTGAGGCAGGCGTGCCGCGACGCGGCCGACTGGCCGCATGACGTGAAGATCGCCGTCAACCTGTCGCCCGCCCAGTTCAAGCGCGGCGATCTCGTCAGCATGGTCATCAGCGCGCTCGGTGCCGCGGGCCTCGACCCCCTCCGGCTGGAGCTGGAGATCACCGAATCCGTGCTGCTGCACGACGAAAGCTGGGTGCGCGAAACCCTGCTCGAGCTGCGCAGGCTCGGCATCGGCATCGCGATGGACGATTTCGGCACCGGCTATTCCAGCCTTGGCTACCTGCGCAGCTTTCCGTTCGACCGGCTGAAGATCGACCGCTCGTTCACCGCCGACATTGCGGTGAACGCCCAGGCACTGGCGATCGTGCGAGCGACGATCGCCCTTGCCCAGATCCTCGGCATGAAGGTCACCGCCGAAGGCGTGGAGAGCGCCGCCCAGCTCGACATTCTGGCCCGAGAGGGCTGCAGCGAAGCGCAGGGCTTCTACATCGGCCGTCCAGCGAGCAGCGATCTGATCCTGCTCCGCCTCTCCACCCACGCCGAGGGAATCATGTTCCTCGATGCCAACGAGCCGGCGCTGCGCAAGAGCGCCTGAGGCTAGCGCGCCGCGCCCACGGCCCCCTCGTCCCGCGCAGCTTTGCGGAACAGCGCGGCCGACAGCACCCATAGGCCGGCCAACACCATCGAGATGATCGCGCCGCGTACATCGGCGGACAGGCCGCCCAGCGCAATAGCGACCTGCGCAAGCGCAGCGGCGGCCATGGCAACCGCCATTCCCGCAGCACGGAAACGTGCGGCGGTGCTAGCGGCCAATGCAAGCCCGATCACGCCGAGGAACAGCAAATTGTACGGATTGTCCTCGCTGCCGATCATACCGACTGCGCCGTTCGACCAGATGATGAGAAACGCCGATGCGAGCGCAGCGGCTGCTCCGGCGCGATACGTATTGTTCCGGCTCGCGCGGACTGCCAGCTCCAGCAGCAGGCCGGTGACACCGAATATCAGTCCGGCGAAGATGAAATCGCTCAGGTCCACGGCGCCCTCGCGATCAGCGGCACCAGCAGCAGGGTCGCAGCCCCTCCCCAGCCGACGATCCTCCAGGGCACGCGCCGCGCCCCGCCGCTTTGGCCTTGGTTGCTCATCTTGTGTGCTCCGTCGCAGGAAACGAGGCCTCAACCTGGCCGCTGCGCCGGTGAACGTCATGAGCAATGCCTGATGTTTTGGTGAAATCCGTGGGTGGCTTCAGGCGGCGGCCGGCACCGGCTTCTGCGCCGTCGTTGGAATCGAGCGCAGCTGCTTCACGCGCGCCTTGAAGGCCGCGAGCTGTGCGCCCTCGAGGGGCGAGCGCATGACGAGCCGCGCCGTCAGCGGGTTCACGGGCCGGCCGCCGACGCGGACCTCGAAATGGAGGTGCGGCCCGGTCGAGAGTCCCGACGAGCCGACGTAGCCGATCACCTGCCCCTGCCGCACCGGAGTGCCAGGCGCCGCGGCGATCGCGCTCATGTGCGAGTAAGTGGTGACCATTGCGCTGCCATGAGCGACGATCACCTGCCGGCCGTATCCGCCCGCCCAGCCGGCGCCCACCACCTGGCCATCCGCGGCAGCGACGATCGGGCTGCCGTAGCGCGATCCGAAGTCGATGCCCGAGTGCATCCGGGCAAAGCCGAGGATTGGGTGCCCCCGCATGCCGAAGTGCGACGTGACTCGCCCGGCAACTGGAGCCATCAGCCCCGATGCTGTGTGCGGGCTCGTATTCGTGTCGAACCAGCCCCGCCTGCCGCCGACGGTCCACTGCATCAGCTCGACGTCGCTTGCGTGCGCGCGGTCCAGCCCCGCAAAGACGAGCGCGCCGCTCCCCTCGGCGACGACGAACTCGAAACGGTCGTACGGCGCGACCTCGCCCACGTCGATCCGGGTTGCGAGCGCCTTGAGATAATCGGCCGCAAGCTGCGGCGAGGCTCCGGCCGAGCGGAGCGACCAGTAAAGCCCGTCCGAAACGTCGCCGCTGACCCTCTTCACGCCACCCCGCTCGCCCGCCTGGAGCCCTCGCGCGACCGGCATCGTGCGAGCTTCGCCCTCGCCGGCAAGCGACGGCGCTGAGAGCGCGCTCAGCTGGACGTTGTGCATCAGCACCGGGGCAGAAGCAGCCGCCGCGGGCACGAATGGCTCGATTCCGGGCGCAAGCATCATCGCCGTCCCGCACAGCGCCGCCAGGGTGCCCGCACCGCGGAACCACCGCCGACCGATCTCCTCCTGGGACAGGTCGACGACTAGGCTGAACGGCTCGGCCTCGAAAGGATGAAGGGCACGTGCTTGAAGCATCGGCCCCGTCATGCCGCAACGCGGTTAAGGACCGTTTAAATCCGCAGCCTGGAACCTTGTGCTCCGCCCAAGCGCTGCCACATTGAAATCATGGCGCGGCACGACGCTCCCGTCCGGGCGATCCTCGGCCCCACCAACACCGGCAAAACGCATCTCGCGATCGAGCGCATGTGCGGCCATTCGTCGGGCGTCATCGGCTTCCCGCTGCGGCTGCTCGCGCGCGAGGTCTACGACCGCGTCGTCGCGATCAAGGGCCAGGCCCAGGTCGCGCTCCTGACCGGCGAGGAGCGGATCGTCCCGCCGGGGGCGCGCTATTTCCTCTGCACGGCCGAAAGCATGCCGGTTCCGACCGGCGACACCCACCACGACGGCGAGCTTCGCCGCGATTTCGCCTTCGCCGCGATCGACGAGGCGCAGCTCGGCATCGACCCCGAGCGCGGCCACGTGTTCACCGACCGGATGCTGCGCGCCCGCGGCCGCGAGGAGACCCTGATCCTGGGCTCGGACACGCTGCGCCCGCTGATCCGCGAGCTGCTGCCCGAGGCCGAGGTGGTAAGCCGCCCGCGCTTCTCGACCCTGCGCTATGCCGGGAACGTCAAGCTCTCGCGCCTGCCGCCGCGCTCGGCCGTCGTCGCCTTCTCGGCCGAGCAGGTCTACGCGCTCGCCGAGATGCTGCGGCGCTTCCGCGGCGGCGCTGCGGTGGTGATGGGCGCGCTTTCGCCTGCGACGCGCAACGCGCAGGTGGCGATGTTCCAGCGCGGCGAGGTTGACTATCTCGTGGCGACCGACGCGATCGGAATGGGCCTCAACATGGACGTCACCCATGTCGCCTTCGCCGGCCTCGAGAAGTTCGACGGCCGCCGCGACCGCCGCCTGACCATCTCGGAGATGGCGCAGATCGGGGGACGCGCGGGCCGCCACCAGCGCGACGGCAGCTTCGGCACGCTCGGCCTCGGCGGCGAGGAGGGCGCATCGTTCAGCGACGAGGAGATCCAGGCGATCGAGGAGCACCGCTTCCGCCCGCTCGACCATCTCTACTGGCGCAACTCGGATCTCGACTTCACCGACGTGAAGGCGCTGATCGCCAGCCTCGAAGCGCGCAGCGACGACCCGCTCCTTCGCCCCGCGCCCGAAGCGATCGACCTCGCCGTGCTCAAGACCATCGCCGAGGACCCGGCGGTCGCTGCGAAGAAAAGCGCAATTGCCCGCCGGCTGTGGGCGGTGTGCGGCCTTCCCGATTTCCGGAAGGTCGGCCCGATGCACCACGCACGCATGGTCCGGCGTGTCTTCACCTACGTGGGCGAAGGCGGCCACATCCCCCACGAATGGTTCGCGGCCGAGGTCGCGCGGCTCGACAATGTCAGCGGCGACATCGAGGCGCTGGCCGACCGGCTCGCGGGCGTCAGGAGCTGGGCCTACATCGCCCACCGCGCCGACTGGCTCGCCGATCCCGGCAAATGGGCCGAGTGCACGCGCGAAGTTGAGGAGCGCCTCAGCGACGCGCTTCACGAGCGGCTGACCCAGCGCTTCGTCGACCGCCGAACCGCGGTTCTGGCGCGCGACATCGGCGCGCGCGGTGCCGATGCATTGCCGGTCACCGTCGCCGCCGACGGCGAAGTGAGCGTCGGCCCGGAGCCGATCGGCCACCTGACCGGCTTCGACTTCAGGGTCGACCAGTCCGCGCGGCTTGCCGACAAGCGCCTGCTGCTTGCCGCGGCCGAGCGACGCCTCGGCGACGAGCTCGACCGCCGCAAAGTCGCTGGTCGAGGCCTCGGACGAGATGTTCGACCTGATGGTCGACGACCAGGGCCGGGTCGCGGTCGGTTGGCACGGCCCCTTCGGCAAAGCCCAGGACAAGAACGTGCTCGCTCGCCTCGCTCCGGGCCGCTCATCCTCGAGCCCGCGCTGCGCACAACCCGCGCTCTCGACCAGCTGTCCGCCAATCGCCGCGCCGAGCTTCGCGCGCGGCTCGAAGCCTGGCTCGACGCGCAGGTCGACCAGCATCTCAAGCCATTGAAGACGCTCGCCGCGGCCGCGACCGACCCCGCCAGCTCACCCGGAGTGCGGGCGCTTGCGGCAATGCTCACCGACGCGGGCGGCCTGCTTCCGCGCCGCGCGCTGGTCGCCGCGCGACGCGCGCTCGAGCAGCGCGACCGTCAGATGCTCCACCGCCTCAAGGTGCGCCTCGGGCCGCTCGACGTGTTCGTGCCCCATTGCTCAAGCCCGCGGCGCAGCGGCGCGCGCTGCTCTTCTGGCGGTGCGCAGCGCGCCGCAATGCCGGTGATGCCGCCCGCGGGCGCTGCGCTGCTCGACGCCGCGGCCGACCCGCGCGGAGCAATGCTCGCCTACCGCCGCCTCGGCGGGCAGTGGCTTCGCGTCGACCTCTCCGACCGGCTTGCAAGCCACGCGCACAAGGTGCGCTCGGCGGGCGGCACCGAGCCCGTCGACAAGGACCTCGCCACCTCCGTTGGCCTGAGCGATCAGGGCATCGCCCGCCTGATGGACGAAGTCGGCTTCGCCAGGGCCGGCGAAAGCTGGCGCTGGCGCGGCCGCCGCCGCAAGCCCGAGCAGCCGCGCGCGCCGTCACACGCTTTCGCCGAGCTGGCCAAACTGAAGCGGTGAGGATCGACCGCTACCTCCACTGCATCCGCCTGGTGAAGAGCCGCACGCTCGCGCAAGGCGTGATCGATACCGGCCACGTGCGCATTGACGGCAAGCGCGTCGAAAAACCCAGCGACCAGGTGCGCGTCGGGAGCACCATCGCGCTGCCGCTCCACGGACAGGTGCGCGTCCGCGTTCTCGAGTTTCCGGAGCGCCGCGGCCCGGCCAGCCAGGCGCGCAGCTGCTACGAGGAACTCGGGCCGGACTCGAGCAATTGACGAGGCAGGCCGCCGCTCCATGAGCGGGCGCAAAGGAGCCTTCGCATATGACCTATGTCGTCACCGACGCCTGCATCCGCTGCAAATATATGGATTGCGTCGAGGTCTGCCCGGTCGACTGCTTCTACGAGGGCGAGACGATGCTGGTCATCAACCCCAACGAATGCATCGACTGCGGCGTGTGCGAGCCCGAGTGCCCGGCCGAAGCGATCCTGCCCGATACCGAGAGCGGCCTTGAGAAATGGCTCGAGCTCAACACCACCTATTCGGCCGAATGGCCCAACATCACGCGCAAGAAGGACAGCCCTGCGGACGCCGACGAGCACAAGGGCGAAGACGGCAAGTTCGACAAATACTTTACGCCTGACCCCGGCGCGGGTGACTGAAAGCCTCGGCTCAGCGCCGGACGGTGAAGGTGTAGCTGAGCCCAATTCCGCCCGACAGCTGGTTGCGTGAGCCGAGCTCGCGGACGATCGGCGACCGGGCGGCATCGCCGAGCAGCCGCTCGTAGCGGGCGAAGCCGAACATGCCGAAGCGCGGGCTGAACTGGCGCGACAGCCCGCTGGCCAGCGCCGCAGCATGCAGGCCGCCATCGGGCCGGTACGCGGCAGCCCCGAGGCCAGGGCCGCCGCCGTGTCCACTCCGAAATAGGCGCGCTGATAGCGGCTGTCGGAGAACAGCAGCCGCGGGCCGATCGAGAACACGTACTGGTCGCCGTCACGCCAGATCTGGTCGGCGCCGATGGATCCGACCAGCCCCTCGTGGCCGCCGATGCCCTTGAGCAGCTCGCCCCGCACGCGGGTCGACTCGCTGGGCTCGAACTGCGCGTATGCTCCCGCTTCGAAGGTCGTCGGCACCTTTCCGACCGGCGCGCCGACATCCGAGTTCTTGCGGCTGCCCTCGATATTGGCGGCTGGCCCGGCGGCGAAACCCTTGCCCGAGATGAGCGGGATGGCGAAGCTGTCGTCCGGAGCCTCGAAGCGGAAGGGGTCGGTGCCCCGGGCAACATCCACGTCGAAGAGCGGCGCGACCTCGCGGTCGTCGGCCCCGATGAATTCCGGCCTGATCTGCGCCCCGAGCCCGACCCGCACGCGCCAGTCGTCGCTGTCCTGCGCCTGGGCGGGCGTCGATGCGCATAGGACGGCAGCGCCGGCGAGCAGCAGGAGTCTCATGTCTGCGCAAACCGCTGTCGGCCGAGTTGGTTGCAGAGCCGTTATCAGCGGCGGGGAGGGCGACACCGTCCGACCCGAATCGTCGGACTTCGACGCAGTGCGGACATACCAAACCAGGCTGTCCATGCCTGAGGCTAAAGGGACCGGGCAGGATGATGCGGTACTGCCCGGTCCCTGCCGCAGTGGAGGGCGAGCTGCGGCTATGACTTCCTAAGCTGCCCGCGTAAGCTCGTCCTTGAACCTTACCGCTTCGCGTCGAACATGGTCGGCGAGCGCCGGGTGGATGATGCTCTTGATCTGCCCGGTCTGAATGCCCTTCTCTGCCGCTGTCTTGAAGTTGATGATCGTTTGCGCGGCGGCCATCGCCGGGTCCTTGCTGCGGACCGGCGCGCGTTCCAGGCTCGCGAACTGACCGGCAGCCGTTTCGGCGACTTGCTTTAGCGCCGCCTCGTCAGGATCGAGCAGGTCATTGATGAACAGTGCGTGCTCTTCCATCTTGTCCGCCCAGAACGGCACGACCTCCCGGCGGTCGAAGGCAGCGTTGCCGCCGTTGAGCTGAGCCAGACGGCGCGTAAAGCGCTCGGCCTCTTTGCGCGTGTGGTCGAAGAAGCTCGGCCACACCAGCGACCGCATCTGACCACTCGTTTGCGCGGCCTCCATTCGAGCCTTGTAGTCGATGAAAGCGCTCGCCAGGCTCATGGTCCTGTTGTTCAGCGTGATATGGTCTCCCTGGCGCACTGTGCCGCTGCGCAGGCCGGCGAGATGGTCAGCGAACTGCCGTTGGAACCGCTCCGCCTCGCCACGCGGGCCGGCCAGCTCCGCCCCCGGCATAAGCATGACGAAGAACATCGCGTGCTCCATCATGATGTCGCCCCAGAACAACGTGTCGGCAACCGAGTGCACGACCGGGTCCATGCTTCCAGGAGGGGGCCACGTAGATCGGCTTGGTTCCGCCGTTAAGCGTGCCGACCGGCACTCCGGCGACGGTCTGCGGAGCGAAAGGACCGGTCTCGACGTTGGGGAAGGCTGGAACGCCAAGCGCCTGCATTGCCGGCGCGCAGCCGGTCGCACCGAGCACAACTGTGCTCACGAGAGTCACTCCGGCCATTTGCACCATGCTGCGGCGAGTCAGCGGTTTTTGCATCACTGGTGGTCCACTCGGGTCCGGACGCTGGGTCATCTTTTTTCCTCCTACTCCCCCACTCTGCGAGCTTCGACGTCCGAACTCGACGTCGGGTTTGATCACGTGAACGAAAAAAGGTTCCCGGCTGCAGGGGCCGCGGGAACCTTTTCACTCCAACCTCATCGAATGGGTTCGGGTGAAGGAGCGACATGACCGCGCAGCCGAAGCTCGCATATGAGCAACTCGCGGATGACGACCTTGCGCGGCTGGCGGCCGCGCATGACGAGGCAGCGGTGGCGCTGATCACCAGCCGCAACAACCGGCGGCTGTATCGAGCTGCTTGGGGCATCCTGAAGAACCATGCGGATGCAGAGGACGCGGTGCAGAACACCTACTTGAAAGCGTTCCGCGCGATTGGCGAGTTCCAGGCGCGGTCGTCGCTTTCGACGTGGCTTACACGAATCGCGATCAACGAAGCGCTGTCACGCAAACGTGAGGCGGAACGATGGTGGTCCCGATTAGCCGCGGACTGCGTGATCAACATCGACCACTGCAGGGAGCGGCTCATGCGCGGCTCGATCCACTTGTCCCAACCGGATGCGGAGTTGGCGCGCGAGCAGATTCGCAAGCTTCTGCAGCAGGCAATCGCACGGCTCCCTGAGCGGTTCCGAATCGTGTTCGTCCTGCGCGACGTCGAGGAGATGAGCGTCCAGGAAGTCTCCGAGGTACTGCAGATCCCGGCCGCGACCGTGAAAACGCGGCTCCACCGCGCACGCAAGCGCCTGCAGGAGGCGCTGTCGCCCGAGCTCAAGGCGATCCTTGCTGAAACCCTGCCGTTCGCAGGCTCTCGCTGCGCGGGTCTGACCGACCGGCTTCTCCAGGCTTTGCGCGAGCAGCGTCCGCACGCCGGTACAGCGAGTGGATCCAATCCCGCGCTCGAACCCCCGGATGGCAACAGCGATCAGTCGAGGGAGCTGTGACATGGCACTTCGAGACGCTCACCGGCTGTCCGCCCCCGTCACGGCCAAGTTCGGGGTGCTGGGTAACGTCCGCTTTCCGCCTAAACCGGACGTTAGTCGACCGTCCGCTTTCGACCCAAATCGGACATTCGCGTCCGTAAGTGCCGTTTCGCGTTGGGAACGGCAGTACTGCGTTTCAACTTCCACTCACGGAGGATGCCATGAAGCTCACCCTTGCCACTCTCGGCGCAGCGGCGTTCGCGTTAAGCGCCTGCGCCACCGTTCCAGCCGCTCCGCTGCCGGTCAGACCAGTGACTGTCACCACAGCCACGAAGGCTCCATTCGGTACGTATCTGGTCGATCGAGCAGGCCGCTCACTCTACATACTTGAGGGTACGCGCAACGAGTCCCGCATGAGTCGCTGCGACGCGGATTGCCTGCGTGTGTGGCCCCCGCTGCATGTGGGCGGGCCGCCTGTCGGTGGGCCTGGAGTTGATCCCGCGAGATTGGCGACGGTGCCCATGCATGGCGCACCCCACGTCACCTATGGTGGTTGGCCGCTGTACTATTATGTGCGCGATCGCGGGCCCGGAGATACAACCGGCCAGCACGTCACGGACCAGTGGGGCACCTGGCATCTGATTTCGCCCTCGGGCGAGCCGATCAGACCAGCCGGGCACTAGGTCCACACTGAAGCCACGCCACCAGGCGATGCAGGAGAACAATGAACTGGCGAGCCGTCACTGTCCGCTTTCACCCCAAGCAGACATGAGGGGCTCCGCTTCCGACGCAGCCGCTACACCCGCTGACGGAGGATCTGCTGGGCGACGATGAGGTCGGCGGCTTCCTCGGGGCTCATGGATGTGGTGTCGATCCTGATCTCCGGCTCCTGCGGCGGCTCGTAGGGGCTGTCGATGCCGGTGAAATTGGCGATCTCGCCGGCGCGCGCCTTGGCGTAGAGGCCCTTGGGGTCGCGCTTCTCGGCCTCGGCCAGCGGCGTGTCGACGAACACCTCGAAAAACTCGCCCTCGGGCAGCATTGACCGGACCAGCTCGCGCTCGGCGCGGAACGGCGAGATGAAGGCGGTCAGCACGACCAGCCCGGCATCCGCCATCAGCCGCGCAACTTCGCCGACGCGGCGGATGTTCTCGATACGGTCGGCTTCGGTGAAGCCGAGGTCGCGGTTGAGCCCGTGCCGCACATTGTCGCCGTCGAGCAGGAAGCTGTGCCGCCCGCGCGCGACCAGCTTCTTCTCGACGATGTTGGCGATGGTCGACTTGCCCGATCCCGACAGGCCGGTGAACCACAGCACCGCAGGCTTCTGCCCCTTCAATGCGGCGTGGGTCTCGCGGCTGATCTCGAGGTGCTGGCGGTGGATGTTCATCGCGCGGCGAAGCGCGAAGTGGAGCATTCCCGCCGCGACCGTGGCATTGGTCAGCTTGTCGATCAGGATGAACCCGCCAAGCACCCGGTTTGGCGAGCCGCCGGGCACCGCATAGGGCTCGAACACGATCTCGCGATCGGTCGCGATCTCGGCCACGCCGATCGAATTGAGCTCGAGCGTCTTGGCCGCGAGATGCTCGAGCGTGTTGACGTTCACTTCGTACTTGGGCTCGTGCACCGTCGCGGTGACGACCTGCGTGCCAAGTTTCAGCCAGTAGCCCCGCCCGGGCAGAAGCTCGTGCTCGTCCATCCAGACGATCACTGCCTCGAACTGGTCGGCCGCTTCGGGCGGAAGCGCCGCAGCGCAGATCACGTCGCCGCGCGAGCAGTCGACCTCATCGGTCAGCGTGACGGTGACCGACTGGCCCGCGACCGCTTCGTCGAGGTCGCCGTCCGCGGTCACGATGCGCGCAATGTGCGTCGTTCGGCCCGAAGGCAGGATCCGCACTTCGCTGCCCGCGCCCATCGTGCCCGACGCGATCTGGCCGGCAAAGCCGCGGAACGACTGGTCGGGCCGGTTGACCCACTGCACCGGCATGCGCAGCGGCTTTTGCGCCTCCGCCGTCGCATCGAGCTCCACGCTGTCGAGATATTCGAGCAGGCTCGGCCCGCGGTACCAAGCGGTGCGACCGCTGCGCTGGCTGATATTGTCGCCGTTGAGCCCCGACACCGGAATCGCGGTCCAGTCGGCAATGCCGATCCGGTCGGCAAACAGCCGATAATCGGTCGTGATCGCCTCGAACGCGGCCTCGTCATAATCGACCAGGTCCATCTTGGTGATCGCCACCGCGAAGCGCCGGATCCCGATCAGCTGCGCGAGAAAGGAGTGCCGCCGCGTCTGCGTGAGCACGCCCTTGCGCGCATCGACCAGGAGCACCGCGACGTCGGCCGTCGAGGCGCCGGTGACCATGTTGCGCGTGTACTGCTCGTGGCCCGGCGTGTCGGCGACGATGAACTTGCGCTTCTCGCTCGAGAAGAAGCGGTAGGCGACGTCGATCGTGATCCCCTGCTCGCGCTCCGCGGCCAGCCCGTCGACCAGCAGCGCGAAGTCGATCTTCTGCCCCTGCGTCCCCTGGTTCTTGCTGTCCGCCTCGAGCGCGGCGAGCTGGTCGTCGAAGATCTGCCGCGTGTCGTAGAGCAGCCGCCCGATCAGCGTCGACTTGCCGTCGTCGACGCTGCCGCAGGTGATGAAGCGCAGCAGCTCCTTGTGCTCGTGGCGCGTCAGCCACTGGCGCACGTCCTCGCGGATCAGCTCGCGGTCATGGTCGAGGGGGCGGGTCAGAAATAGCCCTCCTGCTTCTTCTTCTCCATGCTTGCCGCCCCGGCGTCGCGGTCGATCGCCCGGCCCTGCCGCTCCGACGTGGTGGTCAGCAGCATCTCCGCGACCACTTCCTCGACCGTGCAGGCCTCGCTCTCGACTGCTCCGCTCAACGGATAGCAGCCAAGGGTCCGGAACCGCACCTGGCGCGCCTGCGGCTGCTCCCCGGGCTCGAGGGGCATGCGCTCGTCGTCCACCATCAGGATCATGCCGTCGCGCTCCACCGTCGGCCGCTCGGCGGCGAAGTAGAGCGGCACGATCTCGATATTCTCGCGCAATATGTATTGCCACACGTCGAGCTCGGTCCAGTTGGACAAAGGGAACACCCGCACGCTCTCGCCCTTGTTCTTGCGCACGTTGTACAGCGACCACAGCTCGGGCCGCTGCCGCTTGGGGTCCCAGCGGTGGTTGCGGTCGCGGAAGCTGAACACGCGCTCCTTCGCGCGGCTCTTCTCCTCGTCGCGCCGGGCCCCGCCGAACGCCGCGTCGAAGCCGTGCGCGTCGAGCGCCTGCTTCAGCCCTTCCGTCTTCCACATGTCCGTGTGCACCGGCCCATGGTCGAACGGGTTGATGCCGAGCTTCTCGGCCTCGGGGTTCCTGTGGACGATCAGCCTCACGCCGGGCTCGCGGCCGATCTTCTCGCGCAGCGCGTACATGTCCCTGAACTTCCAGGTCGTATCGACGTGGAGCAGCGGGAAGGGCAAAGGCGCGGGGTGGAACGCCTTCCTGGCAAGGTGCAGCATCACCGCCGAATCCTTGCCGATCGAATAGAGCATCACCGGCCGCTCGGCCTCGGCGACCGTTTCGCGCATGATGTGCATGCTCTCGGCCTCGAGCCGGTCAAGGTGAGTCAGCTGGCGCATGGGGTCAGATGATCGCGGAACAGGCGGGGCTTGGCGACAGGTTCATTTTCGGGGGATTCATGTTCGAGCAAGGCCCGATGCGCGACAGCGGCCGCCGGTTCAAGTGAAAAAATCGGAGATTCTCGTGGGCAAACGCCTCCTTACCGCACCTCTGCTGTGCCTCTTCGCGGCCTCAGCGGCCGGGGCGCAGGCCCCCGCTGCCGGCCAGGCGCAAAGCTCCGCCACCCGCGCCGAGCTGATCCAGAAGCTCGACGAGAGCTTCGCCCGGGTCGACGCCGACAAGAACGGCGCGATCGACCGGGGCGAGATCCAGGCGCTCGAGGCGAAGATTACCGAGCAGGCCCAGGCCAACGTTCAGAAGCAGCTCGCCGAGCAGTTCGCCAGGCTCGACGCCGACAGGAACGGCCAGCTCAGCCTCGCCGAGTTCCAGGCGGGCGCCACGGTCCGCGCGAACGCCAGGCCCGACGCAGCGATCCAGCGGCTCGACTCGAACAGGGACGGCAAGATCAGCCGCGACGAGTACAGGGCGCGGCAGCTCGGCCAGTTCGACAGCCTCGATGCGAACAAGGACGGGACCGTGACGGCCGCGGAAGCCGCCAAAGCGGCCGGCCGCTAGCGCTCGGCCGCGCGACGCCCTAAGGCGAGCTTTCCCTGGGGAGCTGCTGGGGTTCCCATCAAAGTACGACTTTGATGGGGTCCCTGGGCGCAGCTGAGATCGGTGCAGCAGCACCGGACCCATCGAACCTGATCCGGCTCACACCGGCGTAGGGAGAAGGAGCCTTCCGATGGGCGACGCGCCTGCACGTACTGAACTCAAAGTCACCACCGGCCCGATCCGCGGGTCGCGCAAGATCCACGTCGAAGGCCGCGATGGCGTGCGGGTCGCGATGCGCGCAGTGGACCTCGAAACCTCGAGCGGCGAGCAGCCGGTGCTCCTCTACGACACCAGCGGCCCCTACACCGATCTGGCTGCGCGGATCGACATCATGGCCGGCCTGCCCGAGCTTCGCGCCGGCTGGATCCGCTCGCGCGGGGACGTCGAGGAAGTCGCGCAGCGCGACGTGCGCCCAGAGGATAACGGACAGCTCGGCCCCGACCGCTCGGGCGGCGTCCAGCCCTTCCCCAATGTCCGCCAGCGCGTCCTTCGCGCCAGGCCCGGCGCCAACGTCAGCCAAATGCACTACGCCCGCCGCGGCATAATCACGCCCGAGATGGAATATGTCGCCATCCGCGAAAACATGGGGCGCGACCTCGCCCGCGAGGCCGCGAGCCGAGACGGCGAGTCCTTCGGCGCCGCCATCCCCGACTTCGTCACCCCCGAATTCGTCCGCGACGAGGTCGCCCGCGGCCGGGCGATCATCCCGTCCAACATCAACCACCCCGAAAGCGAGCCGATGGCGATCGGCCGCAACTTCCTCGTCAAGATCAACGCCAATATCGGCAATTCCGCCGTGGCCTCCGACGTCGCGTCGGAGGTCGACAAGATGGTCTGGGCGATCCGCTGGGGCGCCGACACGGTCATGGACCTCTCGACCGGCCGCAACATCCACGACACCCGCGAATGGCTGATCCGCAACGCGCCGGTCCCGATCGGCACCGTGCCGATCTACCAGGCGCTCGAGAAGGTCGGCGGCATCGCCGAGGACCTCAGCTGGGAAATCTACCGCGACACATTGATCGAGCAGGCCGAGCAGGGCGTCGACTATTTCACCATCCACGCCGGCGTTCGCCTGCCCTACGTCCCGCTGACCGCGAACCGAGGTCACCGGGATCGTCAGCCGCGGCGGATCGATCATGGCCAAATGGTGCCTCGCCCACCACCGCGAGAGCTTCCTCTACGAGCGCTTCGACGAAATCTGCGAGATCATGAAGGCCTACGACATCGCCTTTTCGCTGGGCGACGGCCTCGAGGCCCGGAAGCATCGCCGACGCCAACGACGAGGCGCAGTTCGCGGAGCTCTACACGCTCGGCGAGCTCACGAAGGTCGCCTGGGCGCACGACGTTCAGGTGATGATCGAGGGCCCCGGCCACGTGCCGATGCACAAGATCAAGGAGAACATGGACAAGCAGCTCGAGGTGTGCGGCGAGGCGCCGTTCTACACTTTGGGTCCGCTCGTGACCGATGTCGCCCCGGGCTACGACCACATCACGTCAGGCATCGGCGCGGCGATGATCGGCTGGTTCGGCACGGCGATGCTCTGCTACGTCACGCCCAAGGAGCATCTCGGCCTCCCCGACCGCGACGACGTGAAAGTGGGCGTAGTCACCTACAAGCTCGCCGCCCACGCCGCCGACCTCGCCAAGGGCCACCCCGCCGCCCGCGCCTGGGACGACGCGCTGAGCCGAGCCCGCTTCGAGTTCCGCTGGCGCGACCAGTTCAACCTCAGCCTCGACCCCGACACCGCCGAGGCCTTCCACGACCAGACCCTCCCCGCCGAAGGCGCCAAGACCGCCCACTTCTGCTCGATGTGCGGCCCCAAGTTCTGCTCGATGAAGATCAGCCAGGAGGTCAGGGAGTTTGCGCGTCTGAATCCCTCTCCCCTTGAGGGAGAGGGCGAGTCAGCGAAGCTGACCGGGGAGAGGGGGCTCAAGCCCGAAGACGCCGAAGAGGCCGAGGCCGGCATGGAGGAGATGTCCAGGCGCTACCGCACAGGGGGCGACCTCTACGTGCCGGCAGCCGAGTGACCCTGCGCGGCTGCATCGCGGCAGCAGCGCTTCTTGCCCAAGCCTGCGGCCGCGAGACACCGCCGGAGCAGGGCGCCTCGAGCCAAACTGCGTCGGCACCGCGTCCCCTCACCACGCCGCACCGACCGCCGCAGCCGAGATCGCGCCGAAAGCCTTGCCGAGCGCCTGGAGGCCATCGAAACCGCTGTCCGGCGTTGGCGCAACGCGAATGATCTCGCCACCGCGCACCGCTTTGCCGTGGGGGCGCGCTAGCGGGTCGGCGGCGCCGCGGGGCCTGTCCTTGGCGATGCTGCTCGCGTCGGTGAGAGCGCCGGCGCCAGCCTGGCCGGCCTGCTGCGGGGGCGCGGGGGCGAGCCCGGGCTCGCCTCCCCGGCGCCGAATGCTTGTGTCACGCGCGATGTGCTCGGCGGCGACTGGTCCGACCCGGCACGGCGCTGGCAGATCCTGCGCACGGCGATCGCCGACTGGAAACCGACCGGCAACACCTTCCCGAAAGTGCCGAGCCACCCCCAACGGGTCGTCGGCTGGGCAACGCTGGCCCTCGCTGCCGACGACCTCGCCACCGCGCGCGATTACGCAAGCCACGCTCAGCTGCATGCCGAGATTTCGCAGCGGGCGTTAAGCGACTGTGGGGATTAGGGAAGTCGGACAGCCGCTCGGCTCGCGCCGGAACCGTCCCACCACCGCACCCGGCCCGCCAAAACCGCGACCAACCGGCCTTGGCGAACGGTGCGCCGCCGTGGGGCGCATTGCCACCCCCCCGCTGGTCGCCCAGGGTCGCAGCATGCTTGGCAACTCAACCCCGATCTCCTCGTACCCGCTGCCGACACCCCTCGCGCGCCTGTCGCTGGCGATCCCGATCCTGCTCGCCGCCGGCGTTCCGGCCTCCGCCGGGCCGCCGCAGGGCGACCCATTGAGCTTCTTCGAAGGCCGCACCGAAACCGCCGGCACGATCAGGGTGCTGATGCGCAAGCCCTACCGCACGCGCAGCGTCGGCCACGGCCGGATGGAGCGCGACGGCAGCCTGACCCTGGTCCAGCGCGTGCACGACGACGACGGCCAGCCGTCGCGCGAGCGCCGCTGGAAGGTCCGGCGGCTCGGGGCGCAGCGGTTCACCGCGGCCATGACCGAAGCGGTCGGGCCGGTGCAGATCGACAAGGTCGGCCAGAGCTACCGCTTCCGCTTCAAAATGAAGGGCAACCTCACCGCCGAGCAATGGATGACCCTGCTTCCGGGCGGCAGGTCGGCCCGCAACACGCTCAAGGTGCGGCGCATGGGCATCACCGTCGCCACCTCGACCGGGGTCGTCCGCAAGGTCTAGCCGCGCCGCGCCGGCGGACTCCTCGCCAGCCGCGCCAGCGCCTCGTCCAGCGCCTGCAGGAACCGCGACCGGTCGGCCTTCGCGAACGGCGCCGGCCCGCCGACCACGTCACCTCCGGCCCGCAAGTCGGCCATGATCGCCCGCGTCGCGATCGCGCCGCCGATGCTGGACGCGGTAAACGGCTTGCCGTTGTGGCCGATCACCGTCGCGCCCTTCTTCAGGCAGCGGTCGGCGAGCAATATGTCGCCTGTGATCACCACCGCGTGGCTGTCCGCCGTCTCCACGATCCAGTCGTCCGCCGCGTCGAAGGCGTCCGACACCACCACCCGCTCGATCAGCGGATGCGCGGGCACGCGCAAGGGTGCGTTGCTGACCACCGTCACCGGCACCTCGCGGCGCCAGGCTACACGATAGACCTCGTCCTTCACCGGACAGGCGTCGGCGTCGATCAGGATGCGGATCTCGCTCATCGATTCACGCATTTCCTGCCCTGTCCGACCGGGCGTTCGACGGGCCGTGCATCAGTCGTCCCGAGCCTCGCAACGATGCGCGTCCCCGCCCGTTGGTTGGGTGAAGGGGCGGCGCGATACGGCGGCCGCCTCCAGCGGCGCGAGGACTCGATCCTGCCGCCGCGCGAACCTAAAAAATCCAGCAAAAGGAGGCATCGCAAGATGACCACAAGCACACAAACACGCGACCCGGACACCAAAAACATGAAGGACGAAACCCGCCAGATGATCGCACCGGACAAGGTCGAAGGCACGCCGCTGTACGACCAGGACGGCGAAAAGCTCGGCACTGTTCGCAAGGTGATGATCGGCAAGAGGGACGGAAAGGTCCGCTGTGCCGTCGTCGGCTACGGCGGCATGCTGGGCATGGGCGAGGACAATTACCCCGTGCCCTGGGAGTCGCTCGAATATGACACCGAGCTCGGCGGCTACAAGCTGAACCGGTCGAGGAACGAAATCGATACCAGCAAGGCGCCCAGCTACAAGCAGGGCGAGGAGCCGAACTGGTCGGAGGACTTCGACAACAGCATCCGGCTCTACTACATGCGCGCCGTCTGACCTGCGGCTCGCAAGCGATTCAAAAGGGCGGCCTCGAGCCGCCCTTTTTCTAATCGTTCTTGAGATTCTCGAGCCCCCGCGTGCCGCTTTTGGTCGATGGGTTGGCGGCGATCGTCTTCACCTTCGCCTTCTTGGGCTTGCGCGCTTCCTTGTTCGATTTCTGCTGGCCCTTGGCCATGGCTGCTCTCCTTGCCGCGAAATTTCCCTGTCCTACAGCATGCCGCCTGTGATTGAACCCGTGCATGGCCGAACCATGCTTTTCCAGGCACTCGCTTCGTGCCTCGCGCGCATCCGCGCGTCACGCGCACGCGCCGACCCCAAGTGCGAAACCGACAAAGCCGACACACCCCCCTCCCCCGCGCCTGCGCGCATGCAGGCTCGCTGCATCCGCTGCGTTTCGCCGCCGTTCGGCCAGGAGGGATCCAGCCCTGATGCCCCAGTCCGAACCCGGCCGGATCGGCGCCGCCACGGGCGCATGGGCACAAAAAAGGGGCGCCCGCTTGCGCAGGCGCCCCGGTCCAGCGCGTGCTCTTGCTGGATGCTTACATCGTGTTCCCGGTGGTGTTCATGTCGGTCATGTTGCCGGTCGCATTCATGTCGGTCGTGCCGGCGTTCATGTCGGTCGTGCCGGCATTCATGTCGGTCATGTTCATGTCCATGCCCGCGTTCATGTCGGTCATGTTCATGTCCATACCCGCGTTCATGTCGGTCATCATCGCGTTCTCATCCGCGTTGGCGGTCGTGTCCTCGCCTCCGCCGCAAGCGGCGAGGGCCGCGAACCCGATGACGGCCGCGAGCGTGGTAGAAATCTTCATCATAATAACCCCTGTAGTGGTGGGACGGCGGGAACAAGCGCTCCGCGCCGCCTTCGGTTCCAACGGCTCATCGCTTTCGCCGCAGCGGCCTCTTAGCGCAGTCCTGCGGAGATTAGTAGCTGTTGGTCGTGTTTTCTGCTGAGTTCGCCGCCGCGTCCCCGGCGGTGTTGCCGCTGGTGCCGCCGGTTCCGCCGGTCTCGTTGAGCTGGTCCAACTGGTTGCCCAGAGTGTCCATGCCGGCCGCATTATCCTCGATCGGCAGCACCTGCCCGTCCGCGGGCATGGCCGCATTGGCGTCCATGTTGTCGGCCGCACCCTCATTGGCGTCCTGCCCGCACGCGCTGAGCGCAACGAGGGCGACTGCGGCGCCGATCCTGATCACGAGCTTCATCCCATTCTCCGAACTTGTGCAACCGCGAACAGCGCTTCAGCTCGCGGCCGGTTCCCTCGCCGGTCAGAGCGACGGAAAACTCTGCCGGATTCCGTCGACGACGAACTGCGCGGCGAGCGCGGCGAGGATGACGCCCAGGATCCGCGTGATCATGGCTTCGACCCGCTCCCCGAGCAGGCGCATCACCGGGCCGGCTGCGAGCAAGGCGAGCAGGGTCAGCAGGATGACGACGGTGATCGCGCCGAGGACGACCGCCACCTCGGGCGAGCTGTCGGCCCGCGACACCCACAGCATGGCGCTTGCGATCGAGCCCGGCCCCGCGATCATCGGGATCGCCATCGGGAAGACCGAAATGTCCTCGGCGTCCGGAGTGCCCTCGATCGACTGGGCGCGCGATTCCCGCCGCTGGGTGCGCCGCTCGAACACCATGTCGAGGGCGATCATGAACAGCATGATCCCGCCGGCAATGCGGAAGCTCGCCAGGCTGATGCCGAGGGCCTCGAGCATCGGCCGGCCAAGAAGCGCGAAGAACATCAGGATCGCCCAGGCGATCACCGAGGAGCGGACGGCCATCGAGCGACGGTGCACGGCGGTCGTGTCGCGCGTCAGGCTCGCGAAGATCGGGACCACGCCCGGCGGGTCGATGATCACCAGGAAGGTGACCAGGGCCGAGCCGAACAGCTCGATCACAGGCCCTCCGGGTCCGGCAGCCCGGCCCGCCGGTGCGCCGCAACGAGCGTGTTGCGCAGCAGCATGGCGATGGTCATCGGCCCGACCCCGCCCGGAACCGGCGTAATCGCCGCCGCCCGCTCGGCTGCACCGGCAAAGTCGACGTCGCCGACCAGCCGGCTTTTGCCGTCGGCGGCCGGCACGCGGTTGATGCCGACGTCGATCACCACCGCGCCGGGCTTGATCCAGTCGCCCTTGATCATCTCGGGCCGCCCGACCGCCGCGACAAGGATGTCGGCGCGCCGCACCACCTCGGGCAGGTCGCGGGTGCGCGAATGGGCGAGCGTCACCGTCGCGCTGTCGCCGAGCAGCAGCAGCGCCATCGGTTTGCCGACGATGTTCGAGCGGCCGACCACCACCGCTTCCTTGCCGGCAATCGACCCAAGCTCTTGCCTGAGCAAGTGAAGGCAGCCCAGCGGAGTGCACGGCACCAGCGCGTCGAGCCCGGTCGCCAGCCGCCCGGCGTTGTTCGGATGGAATCCGTCGACGTCCTTGGCCGGGTCGATCGCGGCGATCACCCGGGCGCCGAATCCATGTGCGCCGGCAGCGGCAGCTGGACGAGGATTCCGTCGACGGCCGCGTCGGCGTTCAGCCGGTGGACGAGCTCGAGCAGCTCGGCCTCGCTGGTGCTCTCGGGCAGGTTGTGGGCGAACCCCGCCATGCCGGCTTCGGCGGTGGCCTTGCCCTTGGAGCGAACATAGACGGCGCTTGCCGGGTCCTCGCCGACGAGCACGGTCGCAAGGCCCGGCGGGCGGCCTGCACTGCTCTGGAACTGGGCGGCGACTTCAGCAACGCGCTGCCTCACCGCGGCCGCCGCGGCTTTGCCGTCGATCAGGCGAGCCGTCATACCGTCGGCGAGGCCACTTCCACGGCTACGCCGTTCAGCAGCATGCGCAGGATCTGGATCAGGATCAGCACGACCAGGGGCGAGAAGTCGATCCCGCCGAAGTCCGGCAGCATTCGGCGCACGGGCCGGTAGAGCGGCTCGGTGATCTTATCGAGCGCCGCAAGGAAGGAGCGAAGCCCCTGTGAGCTGGTGTTGAGCACGTTGAAGGCGATCAGCCAGCTCAGGATCACCTGGCCGATGATGATCCAGCCGAGGATGCGCAGCAGGAAGTCGAGGATCTGGAACAGTGCGAGAAGCATGGCCGCGGCTTAGCCGCGCTGCCGCCATCGGGCAATCACGGCGCGAAGCGGTTGGGCTGCGCTTGCGCCAGAACGACGACGAAATCGCCTGCCGGGTCGGTCCATTCGCCGATCGGCGTCCACCCGCCCGCTAGCAGCAGCAGGCGCGCCCCGCGGCGGCCATATTTATGGCTGTTCTCGGTGTGGATCGACGAGCCTTGCGCGAATTGGAAGCGCTGGCCCTCCACCGTGAATTCCACATCGCGCGTCGCGACCAGGTGCATTTCGATGCGCGAGAGGATGTCGTTCCACCGCGCCTCGTGCCGGAAGGCGTCGAGCGGGACCGTGCCGTCGAGCTCGCGGTTGATCCGATCGAGCAGGTTGAGGTTGAACGCGGCCGTGGTCCCTTGCGAATCCTGGTAGGCCGCGATCAGCCGCTCGACGGGCTTCACCCGGTCCATTCCGATCAGAAGCAGCGCTCCGGTGCCGAGAAGCTCCCGGAAGTGGCGAAGCAGATCGGTCGCGGTGCGCGGCACGAAATTGCCGATCGTCGAGCCGGGGAAGAATCCGAGCTTGGGCAGTGCCGCGATTTCGCCCGGAAGATCGAACGGGAGCGCAAAGTCGGCCACAACGGGATAGACCGCGATGCGTTCGAAGCACGCATCGACCTCGCCCGCGCTCTCCTCCAGATAGTCGCCGGAGATGTCGACGGGGACATAGGCCGCTGGACGGATTGCGCTCAGCAGCATCGGCGTTTTCGTCGCCGACCCCGCGCCGAACTCGACGACCGCGCCGCCCGCAGGAACGCGCGCGGCGATCTCGGGCCTGATCCCCTCGAGCAATGCAGTCTCGGTGCGGGCCAGATAATAAGCGGGCAGGCGGGTGATCGCGACGAACAGCTCGGAGCCGCGGTGGTCGTAAAGCCAGCGTGCCGGAATCGCCGGGATCGGCGCCGCGAGACCCGCGAGCACGTGCTCGCGAAATGCTGCATCGGCCGGTTCAGGAGTCTTGAGCAAGCCGCACTCCGGTGAACTGCCAGCGCGCGGGCGGCGGGAAGAAGTTACGATAGGTTGCTCGTGAGTGCCCACGTGGTGTCGCGCAGCTTGCGCCCTTGAGCACGAACTGGCCGCACATGAACTTGCCGTTGTACTCGCCGACCGCCCCCGGCGCCGGAGCGAAGCCGGGGTAGGAAGCAAAGGCGCTTTGAGTCCATTCCCACGTGTCGCCGAACAGGCCGCCGCCGGGGCGCGGAACGGCCGCTCCCGCCTCGTCGAGCTGGTTGCCCAGCCACGGGTCCGCGCTTGCCGCGAAGCTCTCCCATTCCGCTTCGGTCGGCAGGCGAGCGCCGGCCCAGCGGGCGAAGGCGTCCGCCTCGTAATAGCTGACGTGCGCGACCGGCGCCGCGCGGTCGATTTCGCGCCTGCCAGCGAGAGTGAACTGGGTGCCGTCCTCGCGCCAATAGAGCGGCGCGCGGATCGCCTCGCGCTGGACCCAGTCCCAGCCCTCGCTCAGCCAGAGCGACGGCGTCGCATAGCCGCCGGCCGCGATGAACTCGGCCCATTCGCCGTTGGTGACGCGCCGGCCCGCCATCGCATGCGCATACAGCAGCACCTGGTGCCGTGGGCGCTCAGAATCGAACGCAAAGTCGGCCCCTGGCGCCGCTCCGACCTCGACGATGCCTGCGCGCCCCTGATGAAAGACGAGAGGTTCGACCGCGAAGCAGGCGGGAGCGGGAAGCTCGGCATAGGCCGGCTCGAGCGGGTTTTCGGCGAAGGTCGCGAGAATATCGGTCAGCAGCAGCTCCTGGTGCTGCTGCTCGTGGTTCAGGCCGAGCTCGATTAGGTCCAGCGCCGCTGGAGCGAGACCAAGGAATGCCCGCTCCATCGCCTCGTCCACCCGGCAGCGCCACTCGCGTACCTCATCGAGCGACGGGCGGCTCACCATCCCGCGCCGCGGCCGCGCGTGCCGCGGGCCTTCGGCTTCATAATAGCTGTTGAACAGGAAGGCGAAGCGCTCGTCGTGCGGCCGATAACCGGGCACATGGTCGCGCAGCACGAACGTCTCGAAGAACCAGGTGCTGTGCGCGAGATGCCACTTGGCCGGCGAGGCGTCCGGGAACGGCTGGATCGTGGCATCGGCGTCCGACAATGGACGGACGAGGTCCATCGTCAGCGATCGGACGCTTGCGAAGCGCGAGCTCATCTGAGCCGCGGGCGAAGGCCGGGCCTCGGTCGCCATGGGGGCGCCCTACAGCATGAACTTGCGCTTGTCAGTTGCCGCGCGTTGCTCCGGGCTGCCACAGCACATCGCCGCCCTCGCTTGCGGCCACGTGGCGCGCCGCGACGAACAGATGGTCGGACAGGCGGTTGATGTAGGCGAGGAGCTGCGGGTTGAGCGGCTCGGCGTCGTTGAGCGCGACGCAGGCGCGCTCGGCCCGGCGGACGACCCCGCGGGCAAGGTGAAGCGCGGCGACCGCGGCAGATCCGCTCGGCAAAATGAAGCTCTGGAGCGGCACCAGATCGGCGTTCATCGCGTCGATCTCGCGCTCGAGCCGCTCGACCTGCTCGGCGACGATTCGCAGCGCTCCGTCATTGCCCGCGCCGGGAGTGGCGACGTCAGCCCCCAGGTCGAACAGATCGTTCTGGATTCGCACCAGCCGCCGGGCGAGCTCGCTCGCGCCAAGCGCAGCAATCGCCATCCCGACCGCGGCATTGGCTTCGTCGACTTCGCCGATCGCCGTCATCCGGGCGCTCGCCTTGCTGACCCGCGAGCCGTCGACCAGCCCGGCGGTGCCGCCGTCACCGGTGCGCGTGTAGATCTTGTTGAGGCGCACCATCAGCTTTCGGCCATCAGCCGCGGGACGCGCCCGCCATGATCAGGATCAGCATGACGATGATGATCGCCACGGCCTGGAACAGCACGCGCTTGCGCATATAGCCCTGCTGCTGCTCGCCGCTGATGTCCTTGCCCGACGCCATGGCGATGAATCCGCGGACGAGCACGTAGGCGGTCGCGCCCATGGCGAGGACCAGCAGGATGACAAGAGCGGTGTTCACGGACGCCATCTAGGCACCGCGCAAGTCGAAACCAAGCGGAAGCTTGCCCGCGAGGAGGTCGGCGGCGAGAGCGCGGCCGTCGACGCCGGCTTCGCGCATTACGGCAAGCGTCGGCGCGAGGTCGCGCTTGGCGAGCCTGCGGCCGTCGGAGTGGGTAACCAGCGCGTGGTGAAGGTAGGCGGGCTGCGACAGACCGAGCAGAACCTGCAGCACGCGCTGCACCGGCGTCGAGCACCTGAGGTCGGAAGCGCGGGTAACGAGCGTCACGCCGCTCGCCGCATCGTCGACGACGCAGGCAAGATGATAGCTCGCGGGAGCGTCCTTACGCGCGAGCACGACGTCGTCGAGACGACGCGGTGAAAGGCCGTGCGTCGGCCTCCGCCCACTCGGGGACGCCGGTCAGTGCGAGCGCCTTCGCGCTGTCGAGCCGCCAGCTGTGCGGTTCGCGTGCGCGCCGTTCGGCGTGGTCAGCCACGCCGCGGCAGGTGCCGGGATAGGCGGCGCCCGCAGGCCCGTGCGGAGCGCTCGACGCGGCCGCGATGTCGGCGCGGCTGCAGAAGCACGCATAGACGAGCCCTCGACCGCGGAGCTGCTCCAGTGCGTGGGCATAGACTGCGGTGCGCTGCGACTGGACCAGCGGCTCCTCGTCCCAATGGAATCCGAGCCAGCGCAAATCCTCGAAAATGCCGTCCACGAACTCCGGGCGACTCCGGCCTGCGTCCAGATCCTCCATCCGCATCAGAAACCGCCCGCCGCTTTCCCGCGCCCGAGCGTGGCCCATGACCGCGCTGTACGCATGCCCGACGTGCAGCCGCCCGGTCGGCGAAGGGGCGAATCGCGTGACAATCATGCGCGCTGTGACCGAAACGACTCTTGACGCTTTGTCCGCAATCCCCGATTCATGGTTTTGTCACGCCGGTTTGGCACCCGGCTGGCAACAAGGGAAGACGGGCCCAAGGCGACCCTTCTCCTCCTTGAGTGCGACAGGGCCGGAGACGTGTTCGTGGCGGGCGGACATGAAAGGTCATTGCCCGCGCCATGTATCACCCCGACGTCATCCGACATCCCGAATCCTGCCCGGCGCTGGTGCTCAACGCCGACTACACGCCGCTGTCTTATTATCCGCTGAGCGTCTGGCCGTGGCAGACCGCGGTCAAGGCGATGTTCCTCGAGCGGGTCGACGTGGTCGCCCATTACGACCGCGAGGTGCACAGCCCGAGCGTGGCGCTCAAACTCCCGTCGGTCATTGCGCTTAGGCAGTTCGTCAGGCCGTCGGAATATCCGGCGTTCACCCGGTTCAACCTGTTCCTGCGCGACAGATTCCGCTGCGTCTATTGCGGCTCGGCGCGGGAGCTGACGTTCGACCATATCGTGCCTCGCGCGCAGGGCGGACGGACGACCTGGGAGAATGTCGCCACCGCCTGCGCTCCGTGCAACTTGCGCAAAGGCGGCCGCACTCCGCGGCAGGCCGGGATGCACATCGCGCTGGAGCCGATCCGCCCCACGAGCTGGCAGCTGCAGGACCACGGCCGAAGCTTCCCGCCCAACTACCTGCACGAAACCTGGCGTGACTATCTCTATTGGGACATCGAGCTGGAGCCCTAAGAGCGGGAGAGATACTCCCGGATCCTCGGTCCGACGTCGTCGCGCTCCAGCGCAAGGGCCAGATTGGCGATCACATAGCCCGCCTTGTCGCCGCAGTCGTGCCGCACTGCGTCGACCTTGAGCGCGTGGAAGGGCTGAGTGCCGATCAGCCTGGCCATGGCGTCGGTGAGCTGGATTTCGCCCCCGGCGCCGGTCTCGCCCGCGTCGAGCACGCGCATCACCTCCGGCTGGAGGATGTAGCGGCCGATCACGCCGAGGTTCGACGGAGCGACTTCGGGCGCGGGCTTTTCGACGAGGCCGAGCACCTCGGTCAGGTCGCCCTCCTGCCGCCCGGGTGTGATCACGCCGTAGCTCGCGGTCTTCTCGTGCGGCACTTCCTCGGTGCACAGCATGTTTCCGCCGACGCTTTCCCACGCATCGACCATCTGCCTCAGCGCGCCCGGCCGGCCGGCCATCAGGTCATCGGGCAGAAGAACTGCGAACGGCTCGTCGCCGACGATCTCGCGAGCGCACCACACCGCATGGCCGAGGCCCAGCGGCTGCTGCTGCCTGACGGAAACCAGCTCTCCGAAGCCCGCCCGAGACGAGTCGAGCGGCTCGAGGCTCTTGCCCTTTTCGCGGATCGTGGTCTCGAGCTCGAAAGCCACGTCGAAATAATCGACCAAGGCCGATTTGCCGCGGCCGGTGACGAAGATCATCTGCTCGATCCCGGCCTCGCGCGCCTCGTCGACAGCGTACTGGATCAGCGGCCGGTCGACGACCGTCAGCAGCTCCTTTGGAATCGCCTTGGTCGCGGGCAGCAGGCGGGTGCCGAGGCCCGCCACGGGGAACACGGCCTTTCTGACCTTGTGCATCATTCGGGGGTCGCCGGGCCTACTTCGTTCGTGGTGTCTTCGTCGCTGTCGGTGCCGAGCACCGGCGGCGGAGCCCCGACCCCCGCGGGCGGAAGGTCGAACCGGTCGACCCGCCGCGGCTGGGACCTGCGCAGGAGCTCGTCCACACGCTGCGGGTTCGCGCCCGTAGGGAGCCTCAGCAGTTCCTCCGCCGTTGGCGTGGTCTGCGCCATCAGCGGCTTGACCGGCAGCGGCTCGCCTTCGGCGGGACGAAGCGGCGCCATCCGGCCGCAGCCCGCGGCGAGCGCAAGCGCAAAAACCAAAGCGGCGGCGCGAAGCTTCATTGCATCGGCCTAGCCGCTCGCGCCACTTTGCGCCAGCGCTGCGCCTTGCGGGCGCCGCATCGCCTTTCTATCGCGCCGCCGATGAAGCCCCGGCTCCTCGCATTGCTCCTGCCGCTCGCGCTGCTCGCGCCTTCATGCGACCGGCAGGACCCCCCGGCCGAGCAGCCGGCGGGCCCGGCGAAGGGTGTCAGCCGCGCCGCCGCCGGTCGGCCGCTGCCCGACGTCGAGCTGCGCGACGCCGCCGACGAGCCTGCGACCCTCGCAGGCGAGACAGGCGAGCCGCTGCTGGTCAACCTGTGGGCGACGTGGTGCGCGCCGTGCGTCAAGGAGCTGCCGACGCTCGAGGCGCTCGGCCGCCGCGAGGGCGCTCCGCGCGTGGTCGCGGTGTCGCAGGACATGGCGCCGCGCGGCTCGGTCGAGGCGTTCCTCGAGCAGAACAGGCTCACCGAGCTCGAGGTGTGGCACGACCCGCAGATGGCTGTGTCGTCGAGCGTTGAAGCCAACGTGCTTCCGACCACCATTCTCTACGACGCGCAGGGCCGGGAGGTCTGGCGCTACATCGGCGATCTCGACTGGGCGGGCGCCGAAGCGGCCAAATTGCTGGGCGAGGCTAGTCCCTCAACAACTCGTTGATGCTGGTCTTCGACCGCGTCCGCTGGTCGACCTGCTTGACGATCACGGCGCACGCGAGGCTCGGGCCGGCATCGCCGGCCGGCAACGTGCCGGGAACGACGACCGAGTAGGCCGGCACCCGGCCGAAGTGCACGGCGCCGCTCGCACGGTCGACGATCTTGGTCGATGCACCCAGGAACACGCCCATCGACAGCACTGCGCCCTGCTCGACGACCACCCCTTCGGCAACCTCCGAACGCGCGCCGATGAAGCAATCGTCCTCGATGATCACCGGGCCGGCCTGGAGCGGCTCGAGCACTCCGCCGATCCCGGCCCCGCCCGAGATGTGGACGTTGCGGCCGATCTGGGCGCAGCTGCCGACCGTCGCCCAGGTGTCGACCATCGTTCCCTCGCCGACGCGGGCGCCGATGTTGACGAAGCTCGGCATCAGCACTGCTCCTGGAGCGACGAAAGCGCCGCGGCGCACGATCGCGCCAGGGACCGCGCGGAAAGCCCCGGCTTCGAACTCTGCCTGGCTCCAGCCGGCGAACTTTGACGGCGCCTTGTCCCACCAGTGCGCACCGCCGGGGCCGCCCGGGATCATCTCCATCGGATTGAGCCGGAACGACAGAAGGACGGCCTTCTTGAGCCACTGGTGAACGGTCCACTGGCCGTCGACCTTCTGAGCGATCCGGGCCTTCCCGCAGTCGAGCGCCGCGATCGCCGCGTCGACCGCCTCGCGGACCTCGCCGCTTGTGCCCGGGCCGAACGAGTCCCGCTCCTCCCAGGCTGCGTCGATGGTCGCCTCAAGCGTCATTCACTTGCCTCCACAATCGTTTCGAGCCACTCGCCGACGTCACCGATGGGATGGTCGATGAAGCCGCCTTCAGCGCCATGGCTTCCCCGCTCCGAGCCGTTGTCGACCCACACGGTCGTCATTCCGAGCGCCTTGGCCGGCTTCAAATTCCCGGCCATGTCGTCGACCAGAAGCGCATGGCGCGGATCGATGCCGAACCGATCGCACAGCAGCTGGTATCCGTGCGGATCGGGCTTGGGCTTGAGGTCGCTCGAATGGATGTCGTGCAGGTCGTCGAAGCGGTCGTGGACCCCGATCGCTTCGAGCACGCGGCGCGCATAGGGCGCATCGCCGTTGGTGAACAGGAAGCGGCGGCCGGGCAGCCTGGCAAGGCCTGCGGCGAGCCGCTCATCGGCCTGCACCCGATCGAGCGGGATGCCGTGGACGTCGGCAAGGAACTCGTGCGGGTCGACCCCATGCTCCTTCATGAGGCCCGCGAGCGTGGTGCCGTGCTCGTGGAAGTGGGCCTTCTGCACCCGCCTGGCTTCCTCGGGCCTGCAATCGAGAAGCCGCTCGATGTAGGCGCCCATGCGCTCGTCGATCAGCGAGAACAGCCCGGTGGACGCGGGATACAGGCAATTGTCGAGGTCGAAGATCCAGTCGCGGACGTGCCGGAATTCGGGGACGACGCGCGTGGCCATTGCGCGCACGCGCCTAGCCGCTTTTGCGTCTGCGGCCTACTGCCCGCGTTCGCGCATCGAATTGACCTCGCGGTACATGACCGGAATGGCACAGCCGTCCACCAGCCGGTAGACCGCAGCATAGGTCTGACCGGGCGGAAGCTCGGTCAGCTTCTCCGGCCGCGCGGGTTTGCCGCGGTGCACCGATCCCGTTCGGGCGAACTGGGTGGTGGCGTTGGCGCACCTGCTGGTCACGCTCAGGCGGGGGTTCTCAACTGCCGGCGCCGGGCGCGGCGCCGGATCTGCAGGCGAGCAAAGCGCGATCAGCGCGAGAATCAGTGGAAGCCGCATCGCCACCTCCTTTGACGCTCAACACTATACCAACGCCGCGGGACGGACGCGAGTTCAGACGGTGAAGCTCTCGCCGCAGCCGCACGCGCCCTTGGCGTTGGGATTGGCGAAGACGAAGCCGGCGGCGAAATCGTCCTCGCGCCAGTCCATGATCGAGCCGATCAGATAGAGGATCGACCCGCCGTCGACGTAGAAGGTGCCCCCCGCGGTGACGATCTTCTCGTCCAGCGGGTTTTCCTCGCTGACATAATCGACCGAGTAGGCAAGGCCCGAGCAGCCGCGGCGCGGGGTCGACAGCTTGACTCCGACCGCCCCTTCGGGCGCGCGGCTCATCAGCTCGGCAATGCGCGCCTCGGCGGCCTCAGTGAGCGTGATCGCGGCAGGACGCGCTCGGACTTTCGTTTCCTTGTTCATCACAGCATTCCCAGCTCGAGCCGGGCTTCGTCGCTCATCTTCGACGGGTCCCACGGCGGCGTCCACACCAGGTTTACGACGGCGTCGCGGATGCCGGGCACCGACAGCACTCGCAGCTCAACCTCGTTGGGAAGCGATTCGGCCACGGGGCAGTGCGGCGTCGTTAGCGTCATGGTGACCACCGCGTCGCCGTCCTCGCTGATGTCCACGTCGTAGATCAGGCCGAGCTCGTAGATGTCGACCGGGATTTCCGGGTCATAGATCGACTTCAGCGCCTCGATCACCGCGGCCTTGAGGTCGTCGTTGGCTGGCGCGTCCTCCGCCGGCGTCGTCTCGCCGGAAAGGCACCCCGAGAGATAGTCGCGCTTGCGCTCGAATTCGGGCGTCACGCGGGCACGCGGGGGCGGGGTCACCGACCCGACTTCTTCAGTCTCGATCTTGCGTTCCTGGTTCATCCGAAGATCCGCTTCACCTGTTCCAGCCCGCGCACCAGCGCCTCCACGTCCGAGCTGTCGCTGTGTGCGGCGAAGCTCGCCCGGGCGGTCGCCGGGACTCCCAACGCTTCCATCAGCGGCTGGGCGCAATGGTGGCCGGCACGCACCGCGACACCCACGTCGTCCAATATGGTGGCGGTGTCGTGCGGATGCACCCCGTCGACGTTGAAACTGACGATCCCGGCGCCGTCGTCGGGGCCGTAAAGTGTGACAAAGCCCAGGCCACGGAGCGCTTTTCTGCACCTCTCGACGAGGGCTTGCTCGTGGGCATGAATCGCTTCGAGTCCGACGGCTTGGACCCATTCGACAGCCGCGTGAAGGCCGACTGCGCCGACGATGTGCGGAGTGCCTGCCTCGAACCTTCCAGGCGACTCGGCATAGGTCGAGCGAGCAAAGGCGACCGACTCGATCATCGCCCCGCCGCCCTGCCACGGCGGCATTTGCGCGAGCAGCTCCGATCGGCCCCAGAGCGCTCCGACTCCGGTCGGCCCGTACAGCTTGTGACCCGAATAAGCGTAGAAATCGCAGCCGATCGCAGCGACGTCGACCGGCAGCCGGGGAACCGCCTGGCAGCCGTCGAGCAGGAGCAGCGCGCCCTGGCGATGCGCGATGTCCGCCGCGCGCTTTGAATCGAGGATCGAGCCGAGCACGTTCGACACGTGGGCGAAGGCGACCAGGCGGTGGTCCCTGGTCAGCATGCGCTCGGCGGCGTCGAGGTCGATGCAGCCGTCGCCGGTCAGCGGCACCGCGTCGACTTCGTAGCCGGCGAGCTGCCAGGGGACGATGTTGCTGTGGTGCTCGAGCAGCGAGACGAGCACCCGCTTGCGGCCTTGCTTGGGCAGAGTTCGCGCGACGAGGTTGATCGCCTCGGTCGCGCCGCGGGTGAAGACCAGTTCGTGAGGAGCGCCGCCGATCAGCTCCGCCGCGGCTGCCCGCGCGGCCTCGTAGCGGCCGGTCATCTCGCTCGAGCGCTGGTAGATGCCGCGGTGAACGGTCGCATAGTCGTGCGCGTAAGTGCGGGTGATCGCGTCGATCACCGGGCGCGGCTTCTGCGCGGTCGCGGCGCTGTCGAGATAATGCCAGTTCTCGATTGCCGGAAACTGGTCACGGACGTCGAGCGCCGAGTTGATGCGAGTCTCGACGTTCACACGACTGCCCTCAGCGCGTCGCGCGCGGCTTCGCGGATGCGCTCGCGCTGCGGCTCATCGGCGACATTGTCCCACAGGCCGGTGACGAAGCCTTCGAGCAGGAGCGCCCGGGCCCCCGCGGGGTCGAGGCCGCGGCTCATCGCGTAGAACAATTGCGCTTCATCGAGCTCGCCGACGGTCGCGCCGTGAGCGCATTTCACGTCGTCGGCAAAGATCTCGAGCTCGGGCTTGGCGTTGGCGGTCGCTCCGCGGTCGAGCAGCATTGCCTTGATCGACTGCTCGGCGTCGGTCTTCTGAGCGCCGCGAGCAACCTCGATCCGGCCGAGATAGGTGCCGACCGCCTTTCCGCCGAGCACCGAGCGCACCGTCTGGCGCGAGCGCCCGCCGACGGCGACGTGCCTCGCGTTAGTGACGATTTCGTTGGTCGAGCTGCCGCCGCCGATGTTCGCCGCGTACAGATCGAACTCGGCGCCGGTCTCAAGGCTCAGCTCCAGCTCGATGCGTCCGTACACCGGCGCATTGTTGAGCACGAACAGGCGCGCGCAAGCGCCTTCGCCGAGCGCGATCCGCACCCGCCTGACCTGCACGTCGTCGCCGCCCGGAAGCCACACCTCCTCGAAGCTCTCGCCCGGCGCGACGGTCAGCGTCGCGCTTTGCGCGAACTGCTCCCACACGGGCCGCAGCGCGTCGAGGTCGGCGTAGCGCCATTCCTCCTGCTTGCGGGTGGGGAAGGGGGCGGTCACGCAGCCGCCTCCACATAGCCTTCGCGCTCGAGCTCGCGGGCGAGCTCGATGTCGCCCGAGCGCGTGATCCGCCCAGCCTGGAGCACATGCACGCGGTCGGGCCGCACATGCTCGAGCAGGCGCTCGTAATGGGTGATCAGGAGCGCGCCCTTGTCGCCGCTACGCATGATCCGGTTGATGCCTTCGCCGACGATCCGCAGCGCGTCGATGTCGAGCCCGCTGTCGGTCTCGTCGAGCACCGCGAAGCGCGGGCTGATGATGCCCATCTGCACCATCTCGGCGCGCTTCTCGCCGCCCGAGAAGCCGACGTTGACGGGTCGCTTGAGCATCTCGACGTCCACGTCGAGCGCGCTTGCCTGCTCGCGCGCCAGGCGGATGAACTCGGCCCCGACAACTCGGCCTCGCCGCGAGCGCGGCGCTGCGAATTCAGGCTTTCGCGCAGGAACTGCAGGTACGACACGCCGGGAATTTCGACCGGGTACTGGAAACCGAGGAACAGTCCCGCCGCGGCCCGCTCGTGCGGCTCCATGTCGAGCAGGTCACGGCCGTCGAACGTCGCGCTCCCGTCGCTCACCTCATAACCGGGCGGCCGGCGAGCACATAGGCGAGCGTCGACTTGCCCGACCCGTTCGGCCCCATGATCGCGTGCACCTCGCCCGCAGGCACGTGCAGCGACACGCCGTTCAGGATCGGCTTGTCGGCGACGGTCGCGTGGAGGTTTTCAATCTGGAGCATCGGCCTTCTTGACCACATATTCATGAGATTCGTCGCTCACCGGGGCGCCATTGACTTCGACGCGCTTTGGTTCAGCTGGCATCAGATGCGCAGTCCCTCTACGCCGGCTTCATTCCAAGTGGAAAACTCATCGCGCTGACGGCGTTTGCGGCTCATCCCACGCTCCCCTCGAGGCTGATCCCCAGCAGCTTCTGCGCCTCGACCGCAAACTCCATCGGCAGCTGCTTGAGCACCTCGCGCGCGAAGCCGTTGACGATCAGCGCGACCGCCGCTTCCTGGTCCAGCCCGCGGCTCATCGCGTAGAACAACTGGTCCTCGCTGATCTTCGACGTCGTCGCCTCATGCTCGATCGTCGCGGTCGGGTTCTTGACCTCGATGTAGGGCACGGTGTGCGCGCCGCACTGGTCGCCGAGCAGCAGCGCGAGTCGCACTGCGTGAAGTTGCGCACGTTCTCCGCACCGGCAAGCACGCGCACCAGCCCGCGACTCGATCGGCCCGCGCTGATGCCCTTGCTGACGATCGTCGAGCGCGTGTTGGCGCCAATGTGCACCATCTTGGTTCCCGTGTCGGCCTGCTGGCGGTTGTTGGTGAGAGCGACCGAATAGTATTCGCCGACGCTGCCTTCGCCCTTCAGGATGCAGCTTGGATATTTCCAGGTGATCGCGCTTCCGGTCTCGACCTGGGTCCAGCTGACCTTCGAGCGCGCACCGGCGCAGAGCGCGCGCTTGGTGACGAAGTTGAAGATCCCGCCACGGCCTTCCTTGTCCCCCGGATACCAGTTCTGGACCGTCGAATATTTAACCTCCGCGTCGTCGTGCGCGTAAATCTCGACCACCGCGGCGTGCAGCTGGTTCTCGTCGCGCATCGGCGCGGTGCAGCCTTCGAGATAGGAGACGTAGCTGCCCTTGTTGGCGACAATCAGCGTGCGCTCGAACTGGCCGGTGTTCTCGGCATTGATGCGGAAATAGGTCGACAATTCCATCGGGCAGCGCACGCTCGGGCACGTAGACGAAGGTGCCGTCGGAGAAGACCGCGCTGTTGAGGCAGGCGAAGTAATTGTCGCGCTGCGGCACGACCGGACCCAAATACTTCCGGACGAGATCCGGGTACTCCCGGATGGCTTCGGAGATGCTCAGGAAGATGACGCCCGCCTTCTTGAGCTCCTCGCGGAAGGTGGTGGCGACGCTGACGCTGTCGAACACCGCGTCGACCGCGACGCGCGGAGCACCCTCGACGCCGGCAAGCACCTTTTTGCTCCTCGATCGGGATTCCGAGTTTCTCGTAGGTGCGGCGGATTTCGGGGTCGAGCTCGTCCAGCGACGCGAGCTTGGGCTTCGCCTTGGGCGCCGCGTAATAATATGCGTCCTGGTAATCGATCTCGGGGATCCTGAGCTTCGCCCAGCTCACCTCCTCCATCTCGAGCCAGGCGCGATACGCCTTCAACCGCCAGTCGAGCATCCACTCGGGCTCGCCCTTCTTGGCGGAGATGAAGCGGACGGTGTCCTCGTTCAGCCCTTGGGCGCGAACTCCTGCTCGATGTCGGTCGCGAAGCCCCACTCGTAGTCACGGTCGATCGTCTCGTGGATCTCGCGGTTCTTGATCGCTTCGTTCATCGCGCGAGCTCCGTCAGGCTCACCGCCCCGAGACCTGCTCCGCGAACCGCATTGCCGACGATGCCCATGTGCGGCTTGATCCTGCAGTGAGCGTCCAGCGCGCAGTCCTGGTTGACCCCGTCCGAGCACATGGTGAGGCTGATCGCCCCCTCGACCGCCTCGACGATGTCGGCGAGGCTGATCTCGCCGGCCGCGCGAGCGAGCGAAAGCCGCCGCGCTGCCCACGCGCGCTGTCGAGCAGGCCGGCCGCGGCGAGGCGGCCCATGAGTTTCTGCGTCGTCGGCAAGGGAACTCCGGTTTCCTGCGCGAGCTCGGACGCGGACAGGCGCGCGCCAGCCTCGCGGCGCGCGGCGGCGGTCATGATCACGACCGCATAATCGGCAAGGTGGGTCAGGCGCATGGCTAATTCGGACTGCTCAGGTCCGATTTAGTGAGTTGCGGGCGAAAACTCAACCTGCGCGAACGTCATTGCGACGAGCCGAAGGCGACGAAGCAATCCAGATTCGTCGCGCTGGATCGCTTCCCCGGCATTCGCCGGGCTCGCAATGACGGCTTACGACGCCCGCTGGGTCGCGATCCACTCGTTCACGCGTGCCTCGAGCATGTCGAGCGGCATTGCCCCGGCGAGCAGCACCGTGTCGTGGAAGCCGCGAATGTCGAACTTCGGGCCGAGCGCCGCCTCGGCCTTGCGGCGCAGGTCCTCGATCTTCAATTTGCCGACCATGTAGGCGGTCGCCTGGCCCGGATAGACGATGTAGCGCTCGATCGCTTTGACGATCCCGCCGGGGGCGTCGGCGCTGTTGTCCTCGACGTATTTGATTGCCTGCTCGCGGGTCCAGCGCTTGTGGTGGAGGCCGCTGTCGACCACCAGCCGGATCGCCCGGTGAAGCTCGAGCTGGAGCCGGCCGAAATCGCGGTACGGGTCCTGGTACAGCCCCATCTCCTTGCACAATTTCTCCGAATAGAGGCCCCAGCCCTCGCCATAGGCGGTGTAGCCGCCGAACTGGCGGAACGGCGGCACTGCCGAGCCGAGCTCGACCCGAAGCGCGTTCTGCAGGTGATGGCCGGGGATGCCCTCGTGGCAGAACAAGGCCTCGACCTCGGTCGAGGGCATGTTGTTCATGTCGTAGAGGTTCACATAATAGGTGCCCGGGCGCGAGCGGTCGGGCGGTGGCGACTGGTAGAAGGCCTTGCCTGCGCTCCTTTCGCGGAACGGCTCGACCCGCTTGATCGCGAGCTCGGACTGCGGGACCCGGCCGAAGAAGCGCGGCGCCGCGGCACTCACCTGGGCGTAGGCCTCTTGCGATTCGTCGAGGTACATCTGCCGGCCGGCGTCGGTGTTGGGGTAGTAGAAGCGCTTCGAGGTGCGCATGTGCTCGAAGAAGTCCTGAAGCGTGCCTGTAAAGCCGACCTGCCGCCTGATCGCGTCCATCTCGCCGTGGATTCGGGCGACCTGGGCGAGGCCGAGATCATGGATCTGGTCGGGCGTGTAGTCGGCCGTCGTATAGAACTTGAGCAGCGCCTGGTACTGGGCGGCGGCGTTGGGGAAGCGCCAGATGCCGTCGTCGGTGCCGGCGGCGCGCTGGTGCTGCTCCATCAGCGCGATCAGGCGGCCGTAGGCGGGGCGAACGTCGTCGACGAGCGCCGAGCGGGCGGAATCGAGCAGCCGCTGCTTCGTCGCTGCGTCGGTGTCGAGCTTGGCGACCTTGGACTTGAAGTCGGCCCACAAAGGGGCGTCGGCGCCCGGGCCGAAGGGCGCGCCCTTGGTGACGTTGCGCGAATCCGCGATGACGTAGGGGAACACCCATTTGGGCGGCAGGATTCCGAGCGCCTGGCGCTGCCGTGCCTCGTCGATCGACTGGTCGAGCGCGGTGGCGATTCCGCGCACGCGCGAGACATAGGTCTCGGCGTCGGCGACGCTGCCGACCTTGTGGATGTTGATCAGGAAGGCGGGGAGGTCGCTCTGCGCCCCGTTCATCTGGTCGAAGACATAGTTCTGCCGGCGGTACGCGAAGATCGAGTCGGCGCGGGCGTTGCGATAGAGGAACAGGTCGTAGCTCAGCTGGTCCGCTCTCGAGAGGCGCGAGCGGTCGAAGCGCTGCTGGAGCTGCGCGGCCAGGCGGCGGCCGAGCTCGCGCTCCTCGAGTGCGGCGGCGTCGGTGAAGTCGTCCCAGCGGCCATAGTCCTGGTCCTTGATCGCCCGGTAGGACTTGGCCATCGGCGACAAGGCGAGCTCGGCGCGGTCGGCTTCCTCGAAGAAGGCGGCGAGCTCGGCGTTCTTGGCGGGAATCGGCTCGGCGGTGATCGCCGGGGCCGGAGCGGCAGCTTGCTCGGCCGGTGGAGCGACGGCGGCCGGCGGGGGCGTGGTCGCGCAGGCGGCGAGGAAAGCGGTCGAGGCGAGAAGGATGAAGCGGTTCACGGAAGCGGGCCTTTCGCGGAAAATCGGTCGTGCCGGGCTTGATCGGGCATCCGCCTGCTCCTTGAAGAAAGGCGGGCCCCGGCTCAAGGCCAGGGTGACGACTCTTCGATGAACGCTCGATGATGCTCTACCGACTTGCCCGGCCGCTGGTGTTCGCTCTCGACGCCGAGCGGGCGCACCGCGCGACGATTGCGGCGCTGAAGCTCGCGCCCAGGCGCAGGCAGCCGCGCTTCGCGGGCTCGCTGCGTTCCACCGTCGCGGGGATCGACTTCCCCTCGCCTGTCGGACTTGCCGCGGGGTTCGACAAGGATGCCCAGGTTGCCGAGCAGATGCTTGGCGCGGGCTTCGGCTTCGTCGAGGTCGGCACGCTTACGCCGCGCGCCCAGGCGGGCAATCCGCGGCCGCGGCTGTTCCGGCTGGCTAAGGACGAGGCGGTGATCAACCGCATGGGGTTCAACAACGGCGGGCAGCAGGCGGCGCTCGAGCGGCTGCGCACCCCCGGCCGCGGAGCGATCGGGGTGAATGTCGGCGCGAACAAGGACAGCGCGGACCGCGTCGCGGATTACGTCGCCGGGGTTCGGGCGATGGCGCCTGTCGCGCGCTATCTGACGATCAACATCAGCTCGCCCAACACTCCGGGGCTGCGCGGGCTGCAGGACCGAGGCGCGCTCGACGAGCTGCTTGCGGCGGTGCGCGAGGCGCGCAGCGCCACGCCGGTTTTCCTGAAGGTGGCGCCGGACCTCGGCGAGGGCGATCCCGAGCGGATCGTCCGCTCGGCGCTCGATCATGGCATCGATGGCCTGATCGTCGCCAACACGACGCTGGCGCGGCCGCCCCTCAAGTCGACGCACGCGGGAGAGGCCGGCGGGCTTTCGGGAGCGCCGCTCAAGCCGCTGGCGCTCGAGGCTCTGCGTGCTTTCCGAAGCGCAAGCGGCGGCGGGATCCCGCTGATCGGCGTCGGCGGGATCGCCACGGCTGAGGACGCGTGGGAGCGCATCCGCGCGGGCGCGAGCCTCGTCCAGCTTTACAGCGCGATGGTCTATGAGGGGCCCGGCATTGCCCGGCGCATCGCCGACGGGCTGGCGGAGCGGGTCGAGCGGGCGGGGCTTGCCAGCATTGCCGAGGCGGTGGGGACGGGCTAGCCCAGGCGCATGGGTTCACGTCTCTTGTCCATTGCTGCGGCCCTGCTGGCGCTTGCCGGCTGCGCCACGACCTCGGTTCCGCCTGCCTCCGGACCGCCTGGGATGGTCAGCGCCGCCGACCCACGCGCGGCCGCGGCGGGCGCCGAGATGCTTCGCCAGGGCGGAAGCGCGGCCGACGCGGCGCTTGCGACGCTGGTCGCCCTCACCGTCGTCGAACCGCAGAGCAGCGGCATCGGCGGCGGCGGCTTCCTGGTCTACGAGGACGGCGAGGGACTGCCCGAGACCTACGATGGGCGCGAGAAGGCGCCGATGGCCGCGACCGGCACCTGGTTCTTCAATGGGGGCAAGCCGATGGAGGTCGACGCGGCCATCCCGGGCGGCAAGAGCGTCGGGGTGCCGGGCAACGTCCGGCTGATGGCGCGCGCCCACCGCGACCATGGCCGCCTGCCCTGGGCGCGGCTGTTCGGTCCGGCGATCCGTCTCGCACGCCACGGCTTCGCGATCACTCCGCGCTTCCACCGAATGCTTGGGCGCTCGAAGGAAACGGGCGCTCTGTCCGCCCAGGGGCGCGCGATGTTCTACGGGCCCGACGGCAACCCGCTGCCGGCCGGCACAATGGTTCGCAACCCCGCTCTTGCCGCTTTCCTCGAGCAGCTCGCCGCGCGCGGTCCCGACAGCTTCTACGTCGGCCCGAACGCGCAGGCGATCGTCGCGACCGTGAACGCAGCGCCGCGCAACCCGTCGCAGATGAGGGTCGGCGACCTTGCCGCCTATGACGCGAAGGAGCGGCCGGCGGTGTGCGGCACTTACCGCGGCAACCGCATCTGCGGCATGGGCCCGCCGTCATCGGGCGCGACGACGGTTTTCGCCATCCTCAAGCAGCTCGAGCGGTTCGATCTCGCTTCGCTGGGGCCGCAGTCGCCGACCAGCTGGCACCTGATCGCCGAGTCGATGCGCCTCGCCTACGCAGACCGCGACCGCTACATCGGCGATCCCGATCATGTCGCGGTGCCGGTCGCGGGGCTGATCGACCCCGGCTATCTCGCCGGCCGTTCGGCGCTGATCGCTGCCGACCGCACATTGGCCTCGGTCAGCGCCGGAGTTCCGCCGGGCGCTCCGCGAGTCACTGCGGGGCTCGAGCCGGCCGAGGCCGGAACGTCGCACTTCGTCGCGGTCGACCGCTGGGGCGAGGTGGCTTCGCTCACCTCGACGATCGAGAGCGTGTTCGGATCGGGGCTGGTGGTGAACGGCTATTATCTCAACAACGAGCTCACAGATTTCAGCTTTTTGCCGGTGAAGGACGGACTGCCGGTCGCCAACCGGGTCGAGCCGGGCAAGCGCCCGCGAAGCTCGATGAGCCCGACGATCGTCTATGGCCCCGACGGCCCCGCGCGCCTGGCGGTCGGAGCGGCGGGCGGAGCGACGATCATCGCTCAGGTCGCAAAGACGATCATCGCAGTCGTCGACTGGCACATGAGCGCGCAGGCGGGAATCGCCCTTCCGGTTCTCTATTCGCCAGGGGACACCGTCTTCGTCGAGCGGGGCAGCGCCCACGAGGCGATGATTCCGGCGCTTCGGGCGCTCGGCCAAAAGGTCGACCTGCGCGACCCCGGCTTCAAGGCGAACGCGATCGAACGCGTCGGCGGGCGCTGGGTCGGCGCGGCGGACCCACGCAGCGAGGGCGCAGCGGTCAGCGAGTAGGCGAATGGCGCGCCAGCTCGAGCATTTCCCCAACCTCGTCACCATGTTCCTGACGCGTGCCCGGGAGAAGGGCGAGGCGCCGTTCCTGTGGGCCAAGCGCGAAGGCGAGTGGCGCGCGCTGAGCTGGCGCGAGGCGGCGTGGCAGGCGGCGGCGCTCGCTCACAGCCTGACGCGCATCGGCCTCGAGCCCGGCGACCGAGTGATGCTGGTCAGCGAGAACCGCCCCGAATGGCTGGTCGCCGACCTCGGCATCATGGCCGCGGGCTGCGTCACCGTCCCGGCCTACACGACCAACACTGCGCGCGACCATTCGCACATCCTGGGCAATTCGGGCGCTCGGGCAGTGATCGTCTCGACCGCGAAGCTCGCCAGGACGCTGGTGCCCGCGGTCCACTCCGCGCCCGATTGCACCCAGCTGATCGCAATCGAGGACCTGGGCTCCCTCGAGGCGCCGGCGAACGTCCAGTCGCACGGCTGGACGGAGATGGTTTCCGGCGAACCCGACATGCGCGCGATCGAGCAACGGCTTCAGCCGGTCGGCCGCGACCAGCTCGCCTGCATCATCTACACCAGCGGCACCGGCGGCGCTCCGCGCGGCGTGCGCCAGCACCACGGCGCGATCCTGCACAATTGCGAGGGCGCGGCCGACGTGATCTCGAACGACCTCGGCTGGGGCGAGGAAGTGTTCCTGTCGTTCCTTCCGGCAAGCCACGCCATGGAGCATTCGGGCGGGCAGCACTTCCCCATCGCGCTTGGAGCGCAGATCTACTACGCCGAAAGCCTCGAAAGGCTCGCCGCCAACATCCAGGAAGTTCGGCCGACGATCATCGTCGTGGTGCCGCGCCTGTTCGAAATGCTGCGCGCGAGAATCCTCAAGGGCGTCGAGAAGAGCGGGGCTCTTTCCAGATATCTGCTCGGGCGCGCGCTCGAGCTCGGCCGCGAGCGCTACGAGGGCCGCTTCAGGCCATCGCACGCGCCGCTCGACTCCATCCTGTCGGCGACCGTTCGGCGCAAGGTCCAGGGCAGGTTCGGCGGGCGGATCAAGGCGCTGGTTTCGGGCGGGGCGCCGCTCAATGCGGAAGTTGGCCTGTTCTTCCATTCACTCGGCCTCACCGTGCTTCAGGGCTACGGCCAGACCGAGGCGGCGCCGGTGATCAGCTGCAACCGGCCGAGCGCGGGGGTGCGGATCGACACGGTCGGGCCTCCGCTTTTGAACACGCAGGTGCGCTTCGCCGAGGACGGCGAGCTCCTGGTGCGCGGTGAGCTCGTGATGCGCGGCTACTGGCGGGGCGAGCAAGAGACGGCGCGGGTGCTCGTCGACGGCTGGCTGCATACCGGCGACGTCGGGCATTTCGACGACGGCGGCCGGATCGTCATCACCGACCGCAAGAAGGACCTGATCGTCAACGACAAGGGCGACAATGTCTCGCCGCAGCGGGTCGAGGGCATGCTGACCCTGCAGCCCGAGATCGCCCAGGCGATGGTGCACGGCGACCGCCGGCCCTACCTGGTCGCGCTGCTCGTGCCGGAAGCGGAGATCGCCGATGCTCCCGATCTCCAGCAGCGGCTCTCGGCCGCCGTCGATCGGGTCAACGCCGAGCTCTCGGTGAGCGAGATGGTGCGGCGGTGCCTCCTCGCCGACGAGCCGTTCACGACCGATAACGAGCAGATGACCCCGTCGCTCAAGATCCGCCGGCACGTGATCCGGCAGCGCTACGGCGAGCGGCTGGACGCGCTGTACGGATCAGGCGGCGCGCCTAGCGGCGATAGGGCGTGAATTCGCCGAGCGAGCAGGCGCCGACGAGAGTTCCGGTCCTGATGTCCGTCACGCTGGCGATGTCGCCGCTGCACAGGCGCGATCCGCTCGTCCTCGTCACCAGCGTGTAGAAGCCCGAGGCCAGCCCCGTGCAGCCGCCCGAAGTGATGTTGCTGACATAGACCTCGCCGCCCGTGCTGGTGCGGAAGGCCACCGTATTGTCGTCGATCGGGATCATGTTCGAGCTTCGGCTCTGGAAGCCGGGCAGGCAGCTCACCGGCTGGCCGGCGGTGCGGCCCGCGATCAGCTGTTGAAGCTCCGCCTGCGCCTCGGCGCTGCGCGGTCCCGGCGGCGGAGCGGTCGTGCAGGAAGCAAGCGCGCCAGTCATCAGAAGAAGGGATATGCTGCGCATCACAAACCTCGCAATTCCAGGACTCAGCCAGGACAATCAGGCGCCGCGATTCATGAACGGAAGCTGTCTTTTTCCGCGCGAAGGCGGGCGAACTCCTGCCAGTCCGAAGCTCGAACGAAGGGGTTGGTTGCACGTTCCTCTGCGACGCTCGTCGGGAGCGTGATCTCGCCGCGCTCGCGCATCGCCGCGGTGCGCTCGAGGCGGTCGGCAATCGCGCTGTTGCCGGGCTCCGCGTGGGCCGCGAAGCGCGCGTTGGCGAGCGTATATTCGTGGCCGCAATAGAGCGCGGTGTCGAGCGCCAGATCCATCAGCCGCTGGAGCGAGCGATGCATCTGCTGCGGGGTTCCTTCGAACAGGCGGCCGCAGCCCATTGCGAAGAGGGTGTCGCCGACGAACGCGACGCGATCGTCCTCGAACAGCAAGGCGATGTGGCCGAGCGTGTGGCCCGGGATGCGATCGCGCGGCTGACATGGTCGCCGAGGCGAAGCTCGTCGCCTTCGCCGAGCGTAACGTCATGCCCGGGCGCTTCGGCGGGTCCCAGGACGATGCAGCCGGTCGCCTGCTTGACGCCGGGATTGCCGTTGGTGTGGTCCCAGTGCTTGTGCGTGTTCCACACCTGGCCGATGTGCCAGCCGCGCCGCTGCGCCTCGGCGAGCGGGGGTTCGGCCTCGCCCGGGTCGACGACGGCGGTCTCGCCCGAGGCGGATCATGGACCAGCCAGATGTAATTGTCGGCCAGCGCCGGGACTGCGACGACCTTGAGCGTCACTGTTTGCCCTGCGGGCGGTTGAGCAATGCAAGCGCCTCGCGCGCGGCTCGGCCCGACTTGCCGTTGATGTCGACTGCAGCAGCGCGCGCCCAGTAGACGCGGGCGGCCGCGATGTCGCCGGCGAGGTGCGCGACGTGGCCCGCTTCGAACAGCACGGTCGGGTCGTCGGGCGCGAGGCTGAGCGCGCGTCCGATCGCGGTTCTGGCGGTGGCGACATTGCCTTCGCGGATCGCCAGCGCGGCCGAGAAATACCACAGGAACGGGTCGGCCGAGATGGTCTGCTTGGCTTGCTCGACCTTCGCCCGGGCGGTCCTGAGGTCGTTCTGCGCTTCGGCGGCGCGGGCGCGGTCGAGAAGCGCCTCGCCGCGCTGCTCGGCCTGGAGGCCGGTGCCGGCGAGCGCCTTGTCGAGGGCGACCGGCCTTGCCCGGCTGGTTTGCGGCGATCCACATGTTGCCGGCCGCGGCGAGCAGTCGGGCCTTTTCGAACTGGTCGGTCGAAGCCGCGAGCGCCGCCTGCTCGAACGCCTGGGCGGAGGCCTCGGGGTTGCCCGCCCGCTTGCCTCGAGCGCTCGGCTGGCAGACGAGGGCCTTGCTCGTCGAAGTGTCGGGGCAGGCGGAGGGCGCGGCTGCGGCCAGCGCGGCGGCGAACAGGATGATCATGGCGCGGGCTCCACGAGGGCTGCCACGACCCGCACAAGCGCGTCGATCTGGTGCGGCTCGGACAGACGGTGACCGCCATGCTTTAGGATCGTCAGCTGGACATCGGCTGAACGCACAGCGTCCTTGAGGCGCATGGCGATCGCCGGCACGTCCTCGTCGGCATCGCCGTGGACCAGCCGCACCCGGCAGTCGATCGCGATCTCGTCCTCGAGCAGGCGCAGCTGCTGGCCCGACTCCCAGAAGCCGCGGTGGATCAGGTGGGGCTCGTCGTAGGGGCTGGGACGCTCGAAGCGGCCGTTCTCGACGATCCGGCGCTTCTGCTCGTCGTCATAGCCCCAGTCGGTGAAGTCGGGCGCGGCGGCGATCCCGACCAGCGCCTGGACCTGACCTGCCCTGCGCAGCGCCAGGTGAAGCGCGATCCAGCCGCCCATGGACGAGCCGACGAGGATCAGCGGGCCGTCGGTCACGCGGTCGATGAGCAGCAGCGCGTCGGCGATCCAGCGCTCGAGCGTGCCGTCCTCGAAGCGGCCTTCGGACGAGCCGGTGCCCGAATAATCGAGCCGCAGCATCGCAAGTCCGCGCTTTTCCGCGAAGGCGTCGAGCGCGAGCGCCTTCGAGCCTTCCATGTCGGAGGCGTAGCCGGGCAGGAAGACGAGCGTCGGGGCCGAGCCGTCGCGAAGCCTCAGTAGGCAAGGCGGGTGCCGTGGTGGTCGAGGAAGGCGGGCGCGGGCTGAGTCATCGGCCTCGAAGCGTTAGCTCAGCACCGGCTCTGCAGGACAGGATTTTTCCGCCTCTGCGGCGGGGGACAATTTCAGCGGTGGAGCTATTCGACGAGCCGGACTGCGCGCCCCTTGAAGCTGTCCGCGCCTGATCCGGTGGTGCAGCTGTTCGCGATCGATGTAGTGCCGGTGAAGACGACCCTGCGCGCCACGATCTGCATGCATTGCGTCTGCAAGCCGCTGGTTCCGGTGAATTCGAGCTGCTGGCCGGGGAAATACAAAGCGCCGCCGAACTGCGAAGTCGATCCGCCTGCAATCACGTTGGCGTTGGCGGTGTGCTGAGCGGCGCGCTCGTTGTCGAGCGCAATTCCCGCATAAGTACCGCTGGTCGGAGCAATGATCGTGGTGTCGGATCCGCCATCGATCGTCACATTGCCGATGGAGCCTGGACCCGTGCTGCTAGTCAGGACGAACGTGACGCCCGCGCTTGCATCGACGGTCGCCTGCGAGGTGATCTGCAGGCTGCCCCCGTCGAGCGTGTAGGTTCCAGGCTGGAACGTCACGTTCCCCTTGAGCACCATGTTTCGATAGCAGCCGGGAGCCAGCGTTACCGTCTGGTTGGGCTCGACCAGCACGTCGGCGCAGGTGCCGGAAGGCGGCTCCGGCACGATTGCGGCGAACGGATCGATTTGAGCCAGAGTGTATGGCAGCAGCTGGGATGTTCCCCAGTTGCTCGACAGGGGAATGCCTCCCACGGCTGCAATCGGGCTTGCGTTGACCAGCGAGGAGCCGGTGGCGACTGCGGCGCTGCCGGACGTCGAGTTGGTGATCATGCCGCAGCCCAGATCGAGCGTCGAAGAGCCAGTGACCGTGATTCCGGTGACTGCCAGGGGCTCCAGGCTGACCACGCAATATTCACCTGACGGCGTGATCGTCGCAGTGGCAGCCGCCCTGATCGTGGGGGGATCGGTGAACAGCGAGGAAAATCCGAGCTTCTTCTGAAAGGCAAGCTCCACCCGCACCGCGTACTGGTCACTTGCATAGGCGCCGGTTGGCGGAGGGCTGTTCGGAGTGACGGTGGCGCTCACCGCGACGTGTTTGTTGTCCACAAGGTCGCGGGTGACCGCGTCCTGATAGCTCGCGCCGTTCACCTTCGCATAGACGCCTGCGAGCGCTGCCGAATCGGCGGCACGCTGAAGCTGTCGTTTCCACAGAACCCACTGGATCGTGTCCGTTGCGAGCCCGGCCGCGCTAATGACCACGGGCAGCGATGCGGCGACGATCGCCAGCACATTGCCGCTCTTGCAACGCCACAGGGACCTGATCGGGCTCCGGCGCTCGGGAGGTTTGCCCGCGCGCCTGAAGGCACAGCAATGTGACGCAGCCGACATGTGCCGTCCTCAGCGACAGGCAGGCAAGTGCACACGCGCGGGGAGCGAAGATCAACGCGAGAAAGGTCGGCTTCGGGTCGAACCCGCCGCGCCAGGGCCGCTCGAGCCTGTTTCGGAACCACATCGGACAGGCTGCCGTTGGCTGGCCTTCAGCAGGAGCAGTCATGAGCAGCAACGACCCGCAACCGCCATTCCCCGACCAGCCGCAGCCCATGCCCGGCCTGACCGACCGAATGGAGCCCAGGCCCGACCATGGCGAGCAGGATTATCGCGGCTCCGGGCGGCTTGCCGACAAGAAGGCCGTGATCACCGGCGGGGACAGCGGCATCGGCCGGGCGGTGGCGATTGCCTTCGCGCGTGAGGGCGCCGACGTCCTGATCAGCTACCTCGAGGAGGAGGAACAGGACGCGCAGCAGGTTCGCCAGGACATCGAAGCCACCGGCCGCAAGGCCGTGCTCGTGCCGGGCGACATCAGCAATGCCGAACACTGCCGAGCGATCATCGCGCGCGCGGTCGAGGAGTTCGGGCGCATCGACATCCTCGTCAACAATGCGGCCCACCAGGACACGCTCGATTCGATCGAGGAGATCAGCGACGAGGAGTGGGAGTTCACCTTCGCAGTGAACATCCACGCGATGTTCTATCTGACCAAGGCCGCAGTGCCGCACATGAAGCCTGGCGCTTCGATCATCAACACGACGTCGGTCCAGGCCGACAACCCGAGCCAGGAACTGCTCGCCTATGCGAGCACCAAGGGCGCGATCCAGAATTTCACCGGCGGGCTTGCGCAGATGCTTGCCGAAAGGGGCATTCGCGCCAATTGCGTGGCGCCGGGCCCGATCTGGACGCCGCTGATCCCCGCGACCATGCCCGAGGGCAAGGTCAGCAGCTTCGGCGAGCAGGTGCCGATGAAGCGGCCCGGCCAGCCGCGTGAGCTTGCACCGGTCTACGTGATGCTCGCGTCGGACGAGGCGAGCTACGTGTCGGGAGCGACGATCGCGGTGACGGGAGGCCAGCCGATCATCTGATGGGCGAGTGCTTGACGGGAGTGCAGCAGCCAGTGGCGAGCGACCCTGCGAAGCCGATCCTCGAGCTTGTCGACAATCCCGGCGACGAACTGCGCCGGGCAATCCTAGAGCCGCTCGCGCAGTTCAACAGCGCGCTGCGCGGCCCGCCAGGAGCGGGGCCGCTGTGCATCGCCATCCGCGGTGAGGACGGCAGTCACGCGGGCGGTCTGTGGGGCGGTACCTTCTACGACTGTCTGGCGATCGAATTGCTGGTCGTGCCTGAAGCGCTGCGTGGGCAGGGGCTCGGCCGCGCGATGCTCGAGCGGGCGGAGCAGGAAGCGCGCGCGCGCGGCTGCATCGGCGCCTGGCTCGATACGTTCAGCTTCCAGGCGCGCGGCTTCTACGAGAAGCTCGGCTATGGCCTTGCAGGCACCATTGCCGATCATCCGATCGGCGGCGCCCGCTATTTCCTGATGAAGCGCTGGGATCGCTAGGCGATCTGGTTCCAGACGTTCGGGCGGATGCGCTGCTCGCCCCAGTGGAAGCCGGGATGCTGCGCGAGCGGCGCGTCCGCGAAGATCCGCACCGCGGCGACCGAGCCATAGCCGCGGCCCTGGCGCGGGTTGATCCACGTCCCTGCGCTGCCGTCCCAGATCTGGAGCTTGTCCTCGCCGACCAGCAGGGCAGTCGCTTCATGATAGATGTGCTCGCCGTCAAGCCAGTGGCACGAGCTTTGCGCCGCCTCCCAGCTGCCGCGCCACTGGTCGGTCGCGTCGGTCGAATAGCGCTGCACGAGCTGGCCCGGAAAGCATGTCAGACCGCGCGCGGCGAAGACCTCGTGCGCGAGCGCCGAGTGAGCGCCGCAGTCGATCGTGTCGAGCCGCACGACCTCGCACCAGTGCATCGGCCAGGCCGACGGGCCCCATTTGTACTTCTGCCGAAGCCACCTGGGGCCGCTGGCGAGGCCGCCGCCGTTGAGCTGCGCGTAGTCCGCCGCGATCACCCACTCGCGTGCGAGGTCGCAGCAGGCCGAGCCGTGATGCGACAGGCGGCTGAAGGGAAAGCTCTCCCAGCGATCGCTTGGCAGCGGCGTGCTCGGAGCCTGCGCGAGCTCCCCGTCCGCGAGGGCCTTAGCCTCGACCAAATACATAAGACATGCTCCTGTCGTAACCGCCGGCATCGCAGAAGATGAGAACGTCGCCCGCGCGCGTGCCGTCCGGCAGAGCGACGTTCGAAGCGACGATGTCATGCTCCATGCAGAGCCGGCCCATGAGGTGGGTCTTGCCGCGGCCAAGCGGCTGAAGCGCGCCGGTGTCGGCACACTGGCGAAGGATCCGGTGGGGCTGGAAGGCGAACATCGGAAGCTCGGCGATCGAGCCGTCGACCACAGCTTCGACATAGTCGTCCTCATGCTCCTGGATTTCCAGGATGCGCATCGCCACGGCCATCGACGGCTGGGCCATCGCCTTGCCCGGTTCGGACACGATCTGGCGCACGCCTGGAAGCGCGGCCTTCACCCGCTCCACCGCGCGGGCGAAGCGGTCGTCGTCGGCGGCATGCCAGTCGTCCGGGAACCAGCCGCCGCCCATGTCGAGGATCTCGATCGTGCGGCCGGTGAGCCGCTCGATCGACTCGCACCATTTGAGCATGGATTCGAACAGGTGCCACCACTGGGCGACCCCGATGTTGGAGCTGGCCATGTGGAAGTGGACGCCGAAGGCGCTGTCCTCGGGCAGCCGCGCGACGGCATCGACCAGCTTGCCGAACGTCATCGGGCTGTCGAGCGGGATTCCGAAGCGCGAGACCACGTTGGGGGTGCGCAGGCGGATGCCTACGTGGCGCGAGGACATTTCGCCGGCAGCCATTGCGGCGACGCAGCGGTCGAGGTCGGCAATGCTGTCGCAGAAGACCGCGTGGAGCCGCTCCTTCGGCATCATGCCTTCGGGCCACCATTTGCCCGGACCGTTGAGGATCACCTGATCGGGGCGGAAGCCGACCTCCAGCGCCTTTTGCACCTCGAGCAGGCTGATCGCTTCGGCAAGGAAGCCATTGTCGAGGGCGAGGCGGATCAGCCGCTCGTCCGGGTTGGTCTTGATCGAATAGCCGCTGACGACCTGCACCTCGTTGCTGCTCAGGCGGCGGGCGCGCTGCGACGCGCGCTCGAACAGGGTCCCGGCGGTGGAATCGAGGTAAAGGAACTGCGGCGTCTGGACCGCGGCCAGATCGTAACCGCCAATGTCGTGGAGGAAGCTGTCAGGCAGTTGCGGCGCTCCGTCAGCGCCTTCACTCATGTCCTCGACGAGCTCGATCAGCTCAGGGTTCGACTTGTGCAGGCGTTCGGCAAGCGAGGTCAGGCCCGACGGGTGCTTCATCGAATGACCGACCGCGCCCGCGAGCGGCTCGGCCAGCGGCGGCAGCGGGTAATCCTCCCGAACCGGGACTTCGAGCACTACCCGAGTGAACTCCGACGCCTGGGCCTGGCTCTTGCGCGCGGGGACGCCCGCGGCCGCCTCGACCAGCAGCGCGGGGAGGTTGTGCCCGGCGATCGTCGCCCCGTGCACCCAGGCCGGGAAGCGCGGGTTCATCTCGAGCAGCCACAGCTCGCCCGAAGCGTCGCGCACCATCTCGAGCTCGCCGCCGCCGGTCCAGTCGAGCTCGCGCACCATCGCCCGCAGCGGTTCTCCGAACTCGGGCTGCACCGGCGCGATGTCGCCTGCCCAGGTCTTGCCTTCGGGCGTGATGTCGCGCTTGCGCATGCTGACGCAGTCGAGCAGCTCGCCGCGATAGGCGGCGAGCATCACCGATTCCTCGTAGCCGGTCACATGCGCCTGGAGGAACAGGCGGTCGGTCGACCACACCTTGGCAAGGGCGTCGCGAGCGGCGACGAACGAGTCCCAGGTCGGGGTGCGCGCCGCGTCATAATAAGGGCCCTTGAGCCACACGCGCCAGTTATGCTCGCGGCAGAAGGCGTGCAGATCCCAATCGGGAAGGTCGGTCGACACGAAGGTCGGGACCTTCACCGGCAGTCCGTGGTGAGCTTCGACCGCGGGCTTGGCGATGCGCTTGAGCGCCCCCATTGCGGGAGCGAGCAGGTTCGGGTGGCCCTGGGGGAAGATCCCGGCGAGCCACATGGCTTCGAGGTCGCTCCCCGAAATCCACAGGCCGCCTTCGTCGAGAGCGGCCTTGACCTTCTCTCCGTAAGCCTCGAGGTCAAGCTCGTCCCACGGCCGCTGGATCGACAGATCGTCGAGCTCGTCCCAGTGGCTGGGCGAGACGCGGTTGGAATATAAGTCGCCGACGAGCGTTGGGGAGGGTTAGCCTTGTCTGAGGGAGCGAGTGATGCCCACGCCCGGCTGCGGATTTCCGCCGCAATAAAGGCCGCTCACAAAATCTCCATACCGCTCCAAAGTGCATTAGGGGGACAGGCTGAGTTCGCCTTCGCGCGGGAAGGCGGGATAATCAGCCGGTGGGGACAGGCGCTGGGCAATAGTCGCAAGCGACGGGAAGGGATTTGATGCAGGTTAGAGCCGAGATATTATATTTTAAAGAACCCGGGACCGGGGTCCGTCCGGGAGTTCACTCGCGATGGTGAACACCAGCCCCGCTATCCGTCCTATGTCGATCTCGACCAGTTCATCGACGTCGAGCAGCTGAAAGCGCTCGACGGCACCATCCGCGAGCGCCTCGAGCGACGCCTCGCGGCCGAGCGCGACCTGCGTTTCTACACGGGCCCTTTCATCCTGAACCCCGATGCGCCAACGCTGCCGGGATCGCGCATGGTATGCCTTGCCCGCTCCGAAGGGCTCGAGGACTATTACGACCTCGATCGAACGGACCTGTGGAGCATCAGCGATGAGGCGGACGAGTTTTCGCAGCTGATGGATTTCCTGCGCACGCTGCCGTTCGCGGCGACTGGCCGGATGCTGATCATGTACGATCCGGACGGGCGAGCGGTCACTGCGCACCGCGACCATGACAGCATCGATTTGTGCCACGAGTTCGTCTGGTTGCGAACCAACCTTGAGAAGCCGTTCTACATGCTCGACCCCGCGACTGGAGAGAAGCTCTACGTCGGCGGCTATTCCGCCCGGTTCGACACGGTCAACCAGTATCATGGCGCCGATGCCACGGGCGAGCTCGCGTGGAGCATCCGCGTCGACGGGCGGTTCACTGACGAGTTCCGGGCGATGATGCCGGCGGCCGCGGAGAACCCGGCGAGCCGGGCTGCGCTCTGGGCGCAGTCGGCCGGGATCAAGGCGTAGGGTAGACGACCGAGTTCAGCCGTCGCGACCGACCATAGTCAGGTTCGGTCAATATGACCGCCGCCACTCGAGCTGCTGTCGATCGAGCGTGAGGAAATATGGCTGCGGCCCGTGTGGCACGACTTGCAGGGTTCCTGGTGACGTTCGCCGCTGCCGCGACCGCAGCGGGCGCTCAGCCTTTGTCCTCGCCGGGCGCTGGGCCTGCTGCTTCGACCATCGAGGTTCAGGAGGATTCGCAGGCGCTGGCGCAGGACGCGGCGCAATATGCGCAGCTGCATCTCGTGAGCCTGGCTGAAGCGGTGCGACGGCTCGAGGCGCAGGAAGCCAGCGCGGCCGTGACCGATCGCATCGGCCGGGCGCTCAGGCACCGGCTCGCCGGAATCTCGATCGAGCACCGTCCGCAATATCGCATCGTCGTGTTTCTGACGGGCGACGAGCCGGTCGTGGATCAGTCGGCACTCGCCGCCGGGAGTCCGGTTCCGGTCGTTTTCAAACTTGGCGCTTCCGCAACCCGCGACCAGATCGTGTCGGCGATGCGTAATCAGCAGGCTGCGCTCCGGGCCAGCTTTCCCAACGCGCGCGGAATGGGGCTCGATGCCCGCACGGGCGAGCTGGTGCTGTTGGTGAGCGGAGCGGACGCCGACCGGCAAGGCACTGCCGTAATGCGCGCGCATGCCCAGGGTCTGACGGGCGTGCCCGTGCGGGTCGAGATTTCCGATCGTTCGGAAAATCTGGTTCGGGGCGGGGGCCGTGTCGAAGGCGTCAACGCCGCGGACGGCAAGCGTTACGCGTGCACCACCGGCTTCGTCGTCGCAAGCGGCCTCAGCACGGGCGTGGTGACGGCGGCGCATTGCCCGGACGTGCTGGTCTACCGCGACCGCGACGGAGCCAGGGTCCCGCTGACCTTCGTCGGTGCGTGGGGAGCGCGCTACCAGGACGTGCAGCTCCACGAGAGCAGGCGGGTGGAGGAACCCCTGTTCTACGCCGACCGGCGGGCGGGGGCTCTGCGCAGGGTCACGGGCGCGCGGAGCCGCGCCAACACCCGGGCCGGAGATGTGGTCTGCCACTGGGGCGAGAGCTCGGGATACAGCTGCTCGGAAGTCAAACTTACGGATTTCTCTCCTCCCGGAGAGCTGTGCGCCGGACCGTGCGAGCCGGTGTGGGTGGCCGTCGCCGGATCGCGGTGCATGGCGGGCGATAGCGGCGGGCCGGTGTTCAGCGGCACCGTGGCCTTCGGCATCGTCAAGGGGGGCAGCTGGACCAACAACCGGTGCAACCTGTATTTCTACATGTCGACGGATTTCCTGCCCGCTGGCTGGAGCCTGCTTCGCGGCTAAGAGGTGCAGGACCGGTGCCTTGCCGGCCGCGGCTGATGATCGCGGCGTGGCGAGGCAACCACAGCGGCGCCTGGGCGTAGCAGGCTGGCCATGCGCAAATCCCTCCTGATCGCCTGCTCTGCGATCGCCCTGCTGACGAGCGCCTGCGGATCCGGCAGCGACGCGCCGGTGTCCGAGGCCGAGCGCGAGCTCGGAGCGGCGCAGCACCCGAAGCTGCTCGCCGAATTCGGCGGCGCCTATGACGGGGACGAAGCCGACTATCTCAAGGGCGTGGCCGAGAAGGTCGCGGCGAGCGCCGGGCTGGCCGGGCAATGCACCTTCACGCTGGTGAACAGCCACGTGGTCAACGCGTTCGCGGTGCCGGGCTGCTACATCTACGTGACCCGCGGGCTGATGAGCATCGTCAACAGCGAAGCCGAGCTCGCCTCGGTGCTCGCGCACGAAGTCGGCCACATCGCTGCCGATCACAGCGAGCGCCAGCAGCGGCGCTCGCTTCTGCGCAGCCTCGGAGTGCTTGCCGTCAGCCTGGTCACGGGATCGCAGCAGCTGAGCCGGATCGCGACTGCGGCCGCGGGCTATTTCACGCTGCGCTACTCGCGCGCCCACGAATATGAAGCCGACGACCTCGGCCTTCGCTACCTGCGCGGCGCCGGGTACGATCCCTATGCCGCGGCCGACATGCTCGCCGCGCTCGCCCGCAACCAGCAGTTCCTGACGCACACCCAAAGCCGCGATCAAGCGCGCAGCATCCCCGAATGGGGCCTGACCCATCCCTTGACCGAGAACCGCATCACTCGCGCGCGGCAGGCGGCCAAGGACACGGGCGTCGGGCCCGACGAGCTGCCGGAGAATGAGGCTCCCTATCTTCGCGCAGTCGATGGCCTGCTCTACGGAGACGACCCGGAGCAGGGGTTCGTCATCGGCCGCCGTTTCGCGCACCCGGTGATGCGGATCGGGTTCGAGGCTCCGCAAGGCTTCACCTTGACCAACAGTCCGCAGGCGATCCTGATCGAAGGCCCGGACGGGATGCGCGGCGAGTTTTCGGGCGGGCCACTGCCGCGCGGCGGGCTCGATGCCTATGCCGACAGGGTCCTTTCCACCCTGCTGCGCGGAGCACGGGTCGAGATCGGCCGGGCCGAGCGGCGGACGATCAATGGCGTGGACGCCGTCTTGGTGCCCGCGCTGGTCGAGACGGAGCAAGGCCCCGTCCAGCTGTCGATGGCCGCCTATCGCGGCGGACCCGACCAGGCCTATCATTTCCTGATGATCTCCAAGCCCGGTGCGGCGCCGCCGGCCCTGCTCGACGCGCTGTTCGGCTCGTTCCGGCTGCTGAGCGCGGAGGAAGCGGCGCGGCTTCGCCCGCGGCGGATCGAAGTCGCCAGGGTCGGGCCGTCGGACAGTCTTCAGACGCTTGCCGCCCGGATGAGCGCCGATGACCCGGTGGCCCACTTCCTGATGCTCAATGGAAGAACGGCCGGTGAGCCGCCAAGGCCGGGCGAAACGGTCAAGCTGGTCGTCAACGCCCCGCGCTAGCGCGGCTGGAACAGACTGGACGCCGGGCGATTGTGGGATCGGCGCGCCGGGGCGGCCCTGACAGGAGACGGCAATGCAATACCGGCAGCTCGGCGACAGCGACCTTCAGGTTTCGGAGATCTGCCTGGGCTCCTGGCTCACCTATGGGCTTGGAGTGGAGACCGACGTGGCGCGCGCCTGCCTCGACACCTCGTTCGAGCTCGGGATCAACTTCATCGACACCGCCAACGTCTACGGCGGCGGAGCGGCCGAGACCTTCCTGGGGGAGGAGCTCAAGGGGCGGCCGCGCAACAGCTACGTGCTTGCGACCAAGGTCTACTTCCCGATGACCGACACCGACCGCGGGCTTTCGCGGCGCCAGGTGGAAAAGCAGCTCGACGCGTCCCTGCAGCGGCTGCAGATGGACCATGTCGACCTCTACCAGTGCCACCGCTACGACTGGGACACGCCGCTCGAGGAGACGATGGAGGCGCTGACGCGAGCCGTCGACAGCGGCAAGGTGCGCTATGTCGGCTTTTCGGAATGGCCGGCCGAGCGCATCCAGGCCGCGCTCGATCTCACGCAATCGCGCGGCTTCGCCAAATTCGTTTCGAGCCAGCCGCAATATTCGCTGGTCCATCGCGAGCCCGAGGAGGAAGTCATCCCGGTCTGCGCGGCGAACGGCATTTCGCAGATCGTCTGGTCGCCGCTCGGCCAGGGCGTGCTCACCGGCAAGTACGATCCGGATTCGCCGCCGCCGGCGGACACTCGCGCGGCGAGCGATGCGATGGGCGGGTTCATCGGCGGACTGATGAAGCCCGAGCTGCTGCGCGCCGTCCAGCGGCTCAAGCCGATCGCGCAGGAGGCGGGGCTGACCCTGCCGCAGTTCGCTCTCGCCTGGATCCTTCGCGAGCCGAACGTCGCCTCGGCGATCATCGGCGCCTCGCGCCCAAGCCAGGTGCGGGAGAATGCCGGTGCCTCGGGCGCGCGGGTCGACGCGCAGCTGTTCGAGCGCGCCGAGGAAATCATCAAGGAAGCGGTGGAGAGCACCGAGCCGGCGTGATCCGGGCTGCCCCGCCGGCCGTGTTGGACGAGGGGCGATCAATCCGAACTGGGTTCGATTGGCTGGCCCATGCCTGCTCCTCGCTGCGTTTATCTCCCAAATCCAACAACTTGAATTCGGGAGACATGCGATGATTCGCTCGATGATCCTCAGCGCGCTGGCCACGGCGGCGCTTGCAGTCACCGGCCCGGCGCTCGCCAAGCCGGGCAAAAGCGGCGGCCATGGCCGTCGGAGCAAGGCCGGAGCCAAGGCCGGCAAGGCCGAACAGCAATGCCAAGAGAGGTGGGCCGACGGGCAGACCGGCACCGCGGCGATGCGAGGCCGGCGAACGCATCGCCGCCCTAGCGCCGACGCAGCGCCGGCAGAAGTGCCACGGCCGTCTCGGGGAGCGGCGCCGCTGCGGGCGCAAGGTCGCCGCGGGCGCTCGAGCGCGCCAACGCCAACAGCGTCCTCCACGATGACACCGTTATCGCGGGCCCGCTGACCGGCCTTTCGGTCGGCTCGCAGGTCATGCTCGACAACGGCCGAACGGGCACGGTCGAGCGCATCGTCCCTTCGCCCGGGCGTATGGTGCGCAATGTGCTCGTGCGGACGACCGACGGCCGCATCGTCCCGATTTCGCCCGACGAGCTCAGTTTCGACGGAAGCATGTGGAGGGAGGGTCGCTAGGCTCGCGCCCCCGCGCGAACCAAGCCCCGGGAGCCCCGCCGGTCCTGGGTTCGGCGGGGCTTTTCACGCGCCGTTGAGGTGCGGGTGCAGCCTCGCTACATGGCGCGCACATGACCAACATGTTCAGGATCGCGCTTCCCGACGGGTCGGTGCGGGAGATGCCGGAGGGCTCGACCCCGGCGGACGTGGCCGCCGCGATCGGCCCCGGACTTGCCAAGGCCGCGCTCGCCGCGCGCGTGGATGGCGAGCTGCGCGACATCACCCGGCCGTTCGAGGGGGACTCGAAGCTCGAGCTGATCACTTCGCGCGACGAGAAGGATGCGCTCGAGCTGTTCCGCCACGACTTCGCGCACATCCTGGCCGAAGCGGTTCAGAACCTGTTTCCCGGGACTCAGATCACCTTCGGGCCGGCGACCGAGGACGGTTTTTATTACGACTTCGCGCCGGCCCCGGGGCGCGGTCCGTTCACCGACGAGGACCTGCCGCTGATCGAGGAGGAGATGCGCCGGATCATCGCTCGCGACGAGCCGCTGGTCCGCGAGGTGTGGGACAAGGAGAGCGTGCGCGACTTCTTCCGCCGCACGGGCGAGACCTTCAAGGCCGAATGGGTGATGGAGCTGCCCGAGGGCGAGCCGATCACCATGTACCGCTCAGGCACCGCCGATCACAGCTGGATGGACCTGTGCCGCGGCCCCCACCTCGCCTCCACCGGCAAGCTCGACCCGGCCGCGTTCAAGCTGACGCGCGTGTCCGGCGCTTACTGGCGCGGCGACCCCAAGAACCCGATGCTGAGCCGCATCTACGGGACCGCCTGGCTCAACCGGAAGCAGCTCGACGAGCACCTGAGGCGCCTCGAGGAGGCGGCCAAGCGCGACCATCGCAGGATCGGTCAGGAGATGGACCTGTTCCACCTCCAGGCCGAGGCTCATGGCAGCATCTTCTGGCACCCGAACGGTTTCCTGATCTGGCGCGAGCTCGAGGCCTACATGCGCCGCGCGATCGACGGTGCGGGCTATCAGGAGGTCAAGACTCCCCAGCTGATGGACGCGCGCCAGTGGGAGCAATCGGGCCACTGGGGCAAGTATCGCGAGAACATGTTCGTCGTGCCCGACGAGATCCCGGGCACTGACGAGGAGGCGCCGGTGCTGTCGGGCGATGCGGACCTGATGGCGATCAAGCCGATGAACTGCCCGGCGCACGTCCTGATCTTCAACCAGGGGATCAAGAGCTATCGCGACCTGCCGCTGAGGATCTACGAGAACGGCACCTGCCACCGCAACGAGCCGCACGGCGCTCTTCACGGGCTGATGCGCGTGCGCCAATTCACTCAGGACGACGCGCACATCTTCTGCCGCGAGGACCAGATCGTCGACGAGGTGCGCGCGTTCTGCGCCCTCGCCGACCGGATCTACCGCGACCTCGGCTTTGCGAAATACGGGATCAAGCTCGCGCTTCGCCCCGATCAGCGGTTCGGAAGCGACGAGGACTGGGACAAGGCGGAAGGCGAGCTTCGCGATGCAGTGGTCGCCGCGGGGCTCGCGACGCAGGAATATGGTTGGGAGGAGCTTCCGGGCGAGGGGGCTTTCTACGCGCCCAAGCTCGAGTGGCACCTGACCGACGCGATCGGCCGCACCTGGCAGGTCGGCACCATCCAGTCCGACCGGGTGCTGCCCGAGCGGCTCGACGCGAGCTATGTCGGCGAGGACGGCGCCAAGCACCGACCGATCATGCTCCACCGCGCGATCTTCGGCTCCTACGAGCGCTTCATCGGGATCCTGATCGAGCATTATGCGGGCAAGTTCCCGCTGTGGCTGGCACCCGTGCAGGCGGTGGTCGCGACGATCGTGTCTGACGCCGACGATTATGCGAAGCAGGTCGCCGGCCGGCTCGCCCAGCGCGGGATCCGGGTGGACACCGATCTTCGCAATGAGAAGATCAACTACAAGGTGCGCGAGCACAGCCTTGCCAAGGTCCCGCTGCTGCTGGTGGTCGGCAAGCGCGAGGCGGAGGAGGGCACCGTCGCGCTTCGCCGCCTGGGCTCGGAGGAGCGCCAGCTGGTGATGAGCCTCGACGAAGCGGTGTCGATGATCGCGGCCGAAGCCGTTCCGCCCGACCTGAGGGGCTGACGCCTCGCCGCAACATCTTGCTGCAAAAATGACGCGCTGTGCCCGCGCGCACTTTTCAACAGCCTCTCAACCTTTTACTCCCGCGCGTTCGTCTGAGAACAGCAGATAGGAGTTTGCGCTATACGACCGCCCATGATGCGCCGCCCGCTGGCGCCGCCGCCGATGACCGGCCCCCGCTACAACGAGTTCATCCAGTCGCCGAAGGTGCGGGTGATCGACGAGAACGGCGAGAATCTGGGCGTGATGTACACGCGCGAAGCGATCGAGCAGGCGGCCGGGGTCGGGCTGGACCTGGTCGAGATTTCCCCCAACGCCGACCCGCCGGTCGCCAAGTTCCTCGACATCGGCCGCTACAAATATGAGGCGCAGAAAAAGGCCAACGAGCAGCGCAAGAAGCAGAAGACGCAGGAGATCAAGGAGATCAAGATGCGTCCGAACATCGACGACCACGACTATGACACCAAGATGAAGAAGGTGTTCGAGTTCCTCGAGGAGGGGGACAAGGTGAAGGTCACGATGCGCTTCCGCGGCCGCGAGATGGCGCATGGCGAGCTCGGCATGGCGGTGCTTCGGCGGGTTCAGGACCAGACCGCCGAGATGGCCAAGGTCGAGGCTCACCCGCGCATGGAAGGCCGGCAGATGCTGATGGTGCTCGCGCCCAAATAGCACCCGCTGCCCAAGTAGCACCCGATGCCAAGTAGCACCCGCTGTTCGCCCGAGGGGGAGTTTTTCCGAAGAATGTCGAAATCCGGCTGGCTGCTGTCCGCAGCCCTGTTCACTGTCACGTGCCCCGCCCATGCTCAGGACGCCCAGAGTGAGCCTGAGACTGACACCGACCGGCAGGCGGCGCAGGCGACCGAGGACGCGACCGCACAAGGCGCGGCCGTCGACGTCGCTGCCCTCGAGGCGCAGCCGGTCGATTCTGCCGACATCATCGTCACTGCGACCCGCCGCAACGAGGCGCTTTCGGACGTTCCGCTTGCCGTCAGCGCGGTGACTGCCGAGCGGCTCGAATATAGCGGCGCGAGCGACATCAGGCAGCTCAACCAGCTGTCGCCCTCGCTTCTGGTTTCCTCGACGGGCTCGGAATCGGTCGGCGCCGTCGCGCGCATCCGCGGCATCGGCACGGTGGGCGACAATCCGGGGCTCGAAAGCTCCGTCGGCCTATTCATCGACGGAGTCTATCGCTCGCGCACCGGACTCGGCTTCACCGAGCTCGGGCCGCTCGACCGCATCGAGGTGCTGCGCGGTCCGCAGGGCACATTGTTCGGCCGCAACACGTCGGCCGGGCTGATCTCCGTGATCACTGCACGGCCGCTGTTCACGCCGATGGCCGCGGGCGAGGTCAGCATCGGCAATTACGGGATGCGCCGGCTCGAAGGCAGCGCCACCGGGCCTGTCGGCGGGAGCGTCGCTGCCCGACTCGACGCCGTGACCATGAAGCGCGACGGCTTCATCGAGGACGCGATCTCCGGCCGCGACTTCAACGACCGCAACCGCTGGCTGCTGCGCGGGCAGGCGCTGTTCGAGCCGAACGACGATTTGTCCGTGCGCCTGATCGCCGACTACTCGCACCGCGACGAGGAATGCTGCGCGGCCGTTTTCCTGCCGACTCGCGACGTCGTTGCAAGCGGCGCCGGCGGAGTGACCACCCAGCCGTCGACCATCGCCGCGATCGAGCGCGGCCTTGGCGCCGTGATCGACGAGGACAGCTTCGAGCGCAACACGTCGATTACTCCAGGCCGCAATTACGACAATGAGGTCGATGACGGCGGCCTGTCGGGCGAGCTGGTCTATGATTTGGGCCGCGCGGAGCTGACCTCGCTGACCGCGTACCGGGTCAACGACCTCGTGCGTGGCCAGGACCTCGACTACAACCGGCTCGACATCCTGTTCCGCGACAGCGACGGCAGCGCGGGCAACCGGTTCAGGACCTTCACCCAGGAACTGCGACTGCAGGGCGAAGCATTCGGCGGCCGGCTCGACTGGCTTGCAGGCGGCTATTTCGCGGATGAGAAGCTGCGGGCGCGCGACAATCTCAGCTACGGCGCCGACTATGCGAGCTACGCCAACTGCCTGGTCGCAGCCAGCTTCGGCGTTCGCGACCACGCCCGCGCTGCTCGCGCCGACCTCGCCGACATGCTTCAATCCGGCCGCCGCGGGCGCGATCCTGCCGCTGCTTCCCGCCGCTCAGCAGCCGGTGCTCGCGGCCTTGCGCGGCTTGGCGCTTTCGCCGCGCCGATGTTCACCAACAGCGGCTTTTTCAACCTCGCGACCGGTTCGGCCCGGCCTAAGCCTCGACGATTGCTGACGCAGGATGAGTTCGATCAGAAGACGCAACTGGGCGCTGTTCACGCACAACATCTTCGCGTCGCCGACGGCCTCGATGTGACCCTCGGCGCTCGCTACACGCGCGAGCGCAAGACGCTCGACGCGGACCTCACCGACGGCAATGCGGTGTGCACCTTCTTCGCCGCCGCGATTGCAGGGCTGCAGGGTCTGCCCTGCGTGCTTCCGAGCGCGCCGGGCGGTGCGTTCCGGATCGACGACAGCCGCAGCGAGGGCAAGCTCTCGGGCACCGCAATCCTCAGCTACAAATTCTCCGACTTCCTGACCTATGCGAGCTATTCGCGCGGCTACAAGGCGGGCGGGTTCAACCTCGACCGGTCGGGGCTGAGGCGAAGCAACGGCAATGGCGCGATCTGCGTCAGCGCGGCGCAGCCCGGTTGCGGCAGGCATCGCGGCGCGTCGGGCGAGGATTTGCAGTTTGAGCCGGAGATCAACAACGCCGTCGAGCTCGGCGTGAAATATAATGGGCGCGGGTTCGACGCGAACGTTGCCTTTGTTCCGCCAGCTGTTTCGCGATTTTCAGCTCAACACGTTCAACGGCGTCAACTTCATCGTCGAGAACATCAACAGCTGCGAGGATGATCTCGGCGGCGCCGACGAGGACAATGTCGCGGCGAGCGGCGCTGCGCAGCGGCGACACGCGCGCGGGCGTCGAAAGCAAAGGCGTCGAGGTCGAGCTGTTCGCGAGGCCGATCGCCGACGTCAGCTGGAACTTCGGGGCGGTGTACGCGAATACGCGCTACCGCGACGACCTCGTCGGACGCGACGGACGGCCGCTTGCGCCGCCGCTGTTCCAGCTTCCGGGACGGCGGCTGTCCAACTCGGCGCAATGGACCGCGACGACTTCGCTCGCCTGGACTCCGCCGATCGGCGGGACGGGCATGCGCGGGCTGTTCTATGTCGACGCGCGGTACATGAGCGCGTTCAACACGGGGTCGGACCTGGACGTGGAAAAGGGGCAGGACGCGTTCACGGTGCTCAATGGCCGGGTCGGCATCCACGGCGCCGATCAGGCCTGGGGTGTCGAGCTGTGGGCTCAGAACCTGACCGACACCGACTACACGCAGGTGGCGTTCGACGCGCCGCTGCAGGGCTCGGGGACCGAGCGCGCCGTGCGCCGCGGTTTCATCCCGCGCGCGACCCAGCTCTACGGCGCGTTCCTCGGCGAGCCGCGCACGCTCGGGCTGACTCTTCGCGCGAGGTGGGGAGCGCCGCGCTAGGCGGCCTTGGCTTCGTCGACCTGCCGCGCCGCGTCGAGCAGCGCGCTGCGCAGCTGCTCGATGTCATCCGGCCCAAGCCTGCGGCCGTCGGCGCGCGTAAGGTAGAACACGTCGACCGCGCGCTCGCCATAAGTCGCGATATGCGCCGAATGGATTCGGTGGCCGTGGGCGTAGATCGCGCCGGCAAGCCCCGCGAGCAGGGCGGGCCGGTCGCGGGCGTTGACCTCGACCACCGTTGTCCTGCTCGACGCGCGCTCGGCAATGGCGACGAGCGGCGCGACCTTGAACGCGGCGGTCCGCGCCGGGCTCGCTGCGCGCGGCAGCGCCGGCGGCTCCTCGGCGCCAAGCGCGCTCTCGACCGCCCGAACCAGCCGGTTCCTCAGGCGCCGGTCTGAATAGGCGCGGCCCTGGCCGTCCTGGACGAGCAGATTGTCGAGCGCCATTCCGTCGCGCGTGGTGTGGATTCGCGCATCGATGATGCTTGCGCCGGCCGCCGCGAGCCCCGCGCAGATCCGGTAGAACAGGCCCTCGCGGTCGGGCGCGAACACGCTGATCCGAGTCGCGCCGCTGTCGGGATCGTCCTCGGCGATCACGCTCGGCACGGGATCGCCGATGCGCGCCTCGGCGCATGCGACCTGCCGCGCATTGGCCAGCTGCAGCTCGAACGGCTCGGCCAGCCAGTAGCTGTCGGGAAGGCGGTGCGCCTGGGCCTTTGCCGCGCTCGCCTTCCAGCCGAGCGTCTCGGCCAGCCTGCGCTGCCGCTCGACCACCAGGTCGCGCCGGCCGCGTTGCTTGTGGCCGAGCCGAAGCCGGTCCTCGGCCGCCTCGAACAGGGTACGCAGGAGCGCGCGCTTCCACTCGCTCCAGGTGCCCGGCCCGACCGCGCGGATGTCGACCACGGTCAGGATCAGAAGCAGTCGAAGCCGCTCGGGGCTTTGCACCCGCGACACGAAATCCTCGATCGTCTTCGGGTCGGCGAGGTCGCGCTTGAACGCCGTCGAGCTCATCAGCAGATGGTGCCGCACGAGCCAGGCGACCATTTCGGTCTCGGCCGGGTCGAGCCCGAAGCGCGGGCAGAGCTTGAGCGCCACCTGCTCGCCGAGCACGCTGTGGTCGCCGCCGCGGCCCTTGGCGATGTCGTGGAGAAGCACTGCGACATAGAGCGTTCGGCGCGAGCCGATCTGCTTGAACAGAGCCGTCGAGAGCGGGTGGTCGTCCTTCAGCTCGCCGCGCTCGATCGCCGCGAGCAGCCCGATCGCGCGGATCGAATGCTCGTCGACCGTATAATGGTGGTACATGTCGAACTGCATCTGGGCGACGACACGGCCGAAGTCGGGGACGAAGCGGCCGAACACGCCCGATCTCGTTCATCCAGCGAAGCACCGTCTCGGGCGAGTTGATGCAGGTCAGCACCTCGAGGAACAGCGCATTGCGCGCGGATCCCTGCGCACCTTCTCGTCGATCAGCCTGGCGTCGCGCGAGGCCGCGCGCATCGCCGCCGGATGGATCTCGAGCTGCTCGCGCGCGGCAAGCGCGAACAGCTCGATCAGTCGCACCGGCTCTTTGGCGAAATAATCGTCGCCGGGGATCGACAGCCGGCCGCGGTCGAGCACGAAGCCGGCCAGGCGCCTCGGGCGGCGGCGGATGGTCGGAAGGGCGAAGCGCGTGCCTTTTCGCCCCAGCTGCTCGTCGAGCTGCGCGAGGAAGACGCCGGTGAGGTCGCCGACCGCCTTTGCGTTCAAAAATAGAATTGCATGAAGCGCTCGACCGCGGATTTCCCCGGCCGGTCGGCGTAGTGCATGGCTCGCGCAATCTGCTTCTGGTGGTCGAAGCCGAGCCTTTCCTCGGCGCGGCCGGCCGACAGATGGTGTGGCAGCGCACCGCCCAGAAGAAGCGCTCGGCGCGCTCGAAGCGCCGGAACTCGGCGGCGCTGAACAGGCCTGCGCGCACCAGTCCGCGGGCTCCTCGACCCCGTGCACATATTTGCCGATCCAGTAGAGCGCGTGCAGGTCGCGAAGCCCGCCCTTGCCGTCCTTGACGTTGGGCTCGACCAGGTAGCGGCTGTCGCCCATGCGCTTGTGGCGCTCGTCGCGCTCGGCGAGCTTGGCGGCGACGAACTCGGCCGCGGTGCCAGCGACGAGCTTCGACCGGAAGCGCTGCATCGCCGCGGCGAAGATCGCCTCGTCGCCCCAGATCAGGCGTGCTTCGAGAAGGCGGTGCGCACCGTCATGTCGCCGTGGCGAGCGCCATCAGCTCGTCGATCGAGCGGATCGAATGGCCGACCTTGAGCTTCAGGTCCCACAGCAGATGGAGCATCGCCTCGACGCATTGCTCGGTCCCCGGCGACCGCCTGTCGAGCGTCAGGAACATCAGGTCGACGTCGCTGAACGGCGCCATTTCGCCGCGCCCGGTCCCGCCGAGGCCGACGATGGCAACCTGCTCTTCATTGTCGCAGGCGATGAAGTCATGCGCGAGGCGAACCAGCTGGTCGTGCAGATAGGCGGTCGCTCGAGGCGCGGCGCGGCCGCGGTCGGGGTTGGCGCAGAGCCGGCGGGCGACCTCGGCGCGGCCTTCGTCGAGCGCGTGCCTGAGGATGTTCGCGCCTCTGCGTGGCGCGCGTCCGCCTTGAGCGCGGCAAGCTCGTCGGCGAGCGAGCGGCGGTCGATGATCGCGCGCGGCGGTTCTCGACCGTATCGAAGCTGCGGCTCATCTGCCCTGCTCGGCGGCCAGCCGCTTGAGCGCGTAGAGCGCCTCGAGCGCGTCGCGCGGGCTCAGCGCGTCGGGATCGATGGTCTCGAGCGCCTCGGCCAGCGGATCGGCCGGCTGCTCGGGCTCGGCCGCGGCGAACAGCGGCAGATCGTCGAGCCCGGCCGCGATCCCGCCGGTCGCGTCGCGGCCGGCTCGAGCTTGCCGAGCACCGATTTCGCGCGCGCGACCACGCGCGGCGGGAATCCGGCGAGCTTGGCGACGGCAATTCCGTAGCTGCGGTCGGCGGCGCCGTCGGCGACCTCGTGGAGGAGGACGAGATCGCCCTTCCACTCGCGCGCCCGGACGTGGTGGAGCGACAGGCAGTCGAGCCGGCCGGCGAGCCGGGTCAGCTCATGATAATGGGTCGCGAACAGCGTCCGGCAGCGGACCTCGTCGTGCATCGCCTCGACCACCGCCCAGGCGATCGCGAGCCCGTCATAGGTCGAGGTGCCGCGGCCGATCTCGTCGAGGATGACGAGGCTCTGGGCGTCGCCTGCGCGAGGATCGCGGCGGTCTCGACCATCTCGACCATGAAGGTCGAGCGGCCGCGCGCGAGATTGTCCGAGGCTCCGACGCGGCTGAACAATTTGTCGACGATGCCGACCTTCGCGCGAGCCGCGGGGACGAAGCTTCCGGCCTGGGCGAGCACGGCGACGAGCGCCGACTGGCGAAGGAAGGTCGACTTGCCGCCCATGTTGGGCCCGGTGATCAGCCACAGCCGGTCGTCCAGCCCGAGCCTCAAATCGTTGGCGACGAAGCGCTCGCCGGTCGAGCCGAGCGCCGCTTCGACGACCGGGTGGCGGCCGGCCTCGACCTGGAGGCACGGCTGCTCGACGATGCGCGGCTTGTCCCAGCCGCCTTCGGCCGCCCGGCTCGCGTGGCTTGCGGCGACGTCGATGCGGGCGACGGCTTCGGCGGTGCCGAGGATGCGCGAGGAAGCTGCGAAGGCCGGCTCGCGTGAGCTGCTCTCGGCACCGCCTCGGCGGCGAGCGCGTGCGCTCCGGCCTCGACGACGCGGCTCGCTTCCTCGTGGAGCTCGGGCGAATTGAAGCGCACCACGCCGGCGAGCGTCTGGCGATGGGTGAAGCCCGATCGGGCGCCATCAGCTTGTCGGCGTGCCGCGCGGCGATCTCGACATGATAGCCGAGCACTGCATTGTGCCGGATCTTCAGCGAGGGGATCCCGGTCGCCTCGCGGTAGCGGTTTTCGAGCGCCGCGATCGCTCGGCGGCCGTGCGCGGCGGCGTCGCGAAGCGAGTCGAGCGCCTCGTCATAGCCTTGAGCGATATAGCCGCCCTTCGATGAGTCGAGCGGCGGCGAACCGACCAGCGCCCGGGCGAACTGCTCGACCAGCGGCTCGTGACCGCGCAGGCGAGGCAGAGGGTCTCGAGCAGCGGCGGGCGGTCGGGTTCGCGCGCAAGTTCATCGCCCAGGGCCGACGCGGCAGCGAGGCCGTCGCGCAGCAGCGCGAGGTCGCGGGGGGTTCCGCGCCCGGCGGTCAGCCGCGCGAGCGCCTGCGCGAAGTCGGGCATCGCTTTCAGCGCCGAGCGCACCCGCTCGCGCTTCGGGCGTCCTCGTGCAGCCATTCGACCAGGGCGAGGCGCGCCTCGATCGCGCGCTTGTCGGTCAGCGGGGCGGAAATGTCGGAGCCGAAGCAGGCGGCGGCCGGCGGCGCTCTGGCAGCGGTCGATCTCGCCGAGCAGGCTTCCAGCGACGCTGCCGGCGATCGAGCGGGTGAGCTCGAGGCTGTCGCGCGTCGCCGCGTCGATCGCCATGTGCGCGAGCCGCGACACGCGGCGCGGAGCGTCGAGCAGCGTGCCGGCGCCCTTTTGCGTCGAGTCGAGATAGGCGAGCAGGCCGCCGGCGGCAGCGAGCTCCGCTCGGCCCGGGCTGCCGATCCCGTCGAGCGTTGCAAGCCCGAAGCGGCTTTTGAGCGCGCGTTCTCCGGCGAGGCTGTCGAAGCCCTCGTCGCGCCGGGTGGTCTTGATGCCGGGGACCGCTGCCTCGGCCACGACTTCGGCGGGCGCCAGTCGGGCAAGCTCGGATGCGAGCTCGCCGGGCCCGCAGGCGATCAGCTCGAAGCGGCCGGTCGAAATGTCCGCGGCGGCGATCGCCCATTCGTCGCCCCGGACGCCGATCCGGGGTCGCCCGCGCGCGCGACGGCAGCGAGCCAGTTGGCCGCGCCGGAGTCGAGCAGGGTCTCCTCGGTCAGGGTGCCGGGGTGACCAGTCGGACGATCGCACGGTCGACCAGCGCCTTCGAGCCGCGCGCCTTGCGCGCTTGCGCCGGGCTTTCGGTCTGCTCGGCGATCGCGACGCGGTGCCCGGCGCGGATCAGCCGGGCGAGATAGGATCTGGCCGCGTGGATCGGCACTCCGCACATCGCGACCGGCTCGCCGTCGGCCTCGCCGCGCTTGGTCAGCGCGATGTCGAGGCAGGCCGCGGCGATCTTGGCGTCGTCGAAGAACAGCTCGAAGAAATCGCCCATCCGGTAGAACAGCAAGGCATCGCCGGCCTCGGCCTTGAGCCGCCGGTACTGGGCCATCATCGGAGTGGGTGCGTCGCAGCGCGCCATCGAGGAAAATCGTAGCCGCTCGGGACCCGCGGTGCGACTCCGCAATTGATCCGGCGTTACTCTTTTCCCCCCAGGAGTTCGCTAAGGCGCGCCCATGTCCGAAAGCAACGTCAGCTTCTCCGAAGCCGAAGCGCTCGATTTCCATGCGCGCGGCCGTCCGGGCAAGATCGAGATCGTCGCGTCCAAGCCGATGGCGACCCAGCGCGACTTGAGCCTCGCTTATTCGCCCGGGGTCGCGGTGCCGGTGCGGGCGATCGCCGAGGATCCGGCGCAAGGCCTACGACCTTACCGCCAAGGGCAATCTCGTCGCGGTGATCTCCAACGGCACCGCGATCCTCGGGCTCGGCAATCTCGGCGCGCTTGCCTCCAAGCCGGTGATGGAAGGCAAGGCGGTGCTGTTCAAGCGCTTCGCCGACGTCGATCTGATCGACATCGAGGTCGCGACCGAGGACTGCAAGGCGTTCATCGACGCGGTCGCCCTGCTCGAGCCGAGCTTCGGCGGGATCAACCTCGAGGACATCGCCGCTCCCGACTGCTTCGAGATCGAGCAGACGTTGAAGGAGCGGATGAACATCCCGGTGTTCCACGACGACCAGCATGGAACTGCGATCATCACCGCGGCGGGGCTGATCAACGCCTGCCATCTGACCGGCCGCGACTTCGGCTCGATCCGGGTGGTGGTGAACGGCGCGGGCGCAGCGGCGATCGCCTGCACCGAGCTCATCAAGGCGATGGGCGTGCGGCACGGCAACGTGATCATGTGCGACCGCAAGGGCGTGATCCACAAGGGCCGGACCGACCTCGACCAGTGGAAGTCGGCGCACGCCGCCGAGACCGACGCGCGCACGCTTGGCGAGGCACTGGTCGGCGCCGACGTGTTCCTCGGCCTGTCCGCCGCGGGCGCTCTCAAGCCGGAGATGGTCGAGGGCATGGGCGCGCAGCCGATCATCTTCGCGATGGCCAACCCGGACCCCGAGATTCGGCCCGAAGATGCCAAGGAAGTGCGGCCGGATTCGATCATCGCCACCGGGCGCTCCGACTATCCTAACCAGGTCAACAATGTGCTCGGCTTCCCGTTCATCTTCCGCGGGGCGCTCGACGTGCGCGCCACGCGGATCAACGACGAGATGAAGATCGCTGCGGCGCACGCGCTTGCCGAGCTTGCCCGCGAGCCGGTGCCCGAGGAGGTCGCGGCCGCCTATGGCGGGCGATCGCAGAGCTTCGGGCGCGATTACATCATCCCCGCGCCGTTCGACCCGCGGCTGATGGAGGTGGTTGCTTCGGCAGTGGCCGAGGCCGCCGTCGCGACCGGAGTCGCGCAAAAGCCGATCGCCGACATGGAGAGCTACCGTACGACGCTCCGCGCACGGCTCAACCCGACGGTCACCGTGCTGAGCCTCGCCTATGAAGCGGCGCGCGCGAACCCCAAGCGCGTGCTGTTCGCCGAAGGCGAGGAGCCGAACGTGCTTCGGGCCGCAATCGCCTTCAAGGAAGCGGGCTATGGAACGCCCGTGCTGGTCGGGCGCGAGGAAGTCTATGACCAGCTGCGCGAGCTCGGGGTCGAGCACCCGCACGAATATGAAGTGCTCAACAGCCGCAACTCGCCGCTGGTCGGGCGAGCGGTCGAGCACATCTACAAGAAGCACCAGCGGCACGGCCTTCTGCAGCGCGAGATCGAGCGGATGGTCAACCAGGACCGCAACTATTTCAGCGCGGCGATGCTCGCATTGGGCGAGGGCGACGCGATGATCACCGGCACCACGCGGCCGTTCAGCCAGTCGCTGAAGCAGGTGCGGACCATCATCGACGACGAGCCCGGGGCAACTCCGTTCGGGGTGAACCTGGTGGTCGCCCGGCACCAGACGGTGCTGATTGCCGACACGGCGGTGACCGAGCGGCCGGAGGCCGAGCAGCTGGCCGCGATCGCGTTGCGCTCGGCGGGTTTCGCCCGGCGAATGGGGCTCGAGCCTCGCGTCGCGTTCATCTCGTACACGACCTTCGGCAACCCGCCGGGCGTGCATATCGAGCCGCTGCGCGGGGCGGTGAAGCTGCTCGACGGGCTTCGCTGCGACTTCGAATATGAAGGCGAGATGGGCCCGGACGTCGCGCTCAACTACGAGATGCAGAAGCGCTTCTACCCGTTCAGCCGCCTCAGCGGGCCGGCGAACGTGCTGGTCATGCCCGGGCTCCAGTCGGCGAACCTGACGGCGAAGATGCTGAGGGAGCTGGGCGGCGAAAGCGTGCTCGGCCCGTACATCCTCGGCCTCGAGCTTCCGGTGCAGATCGCGCCGATGACGGCAAGCGCTTCAGACCTGGTCACGCTCGCAGTGCTCGCTGCCCTGGGAGCGCGCGAGCAGCGCGCCAACGCTTAGATCCGCTCGACCGAGCTGATCGGGTCGGCCTCCCGCAACGCGGCGATGATCGTGTGAAGGTGCGCGAGGTCGTGGACCTCCACGTCGAGATGAAAGGTCTGGAAGCTGCCGTCGCGGTGAACCAGGCCGAGGTTCACGATGTTCGCGTGCTTCTTGCCAAGGATGCTCGCCATGGTTCCGAGCGCTCCGGGCACGTCGCGAAGGATGATGCACAGCCGCGCGGCGCCGCCGTCCGAGCCTTCGCCCCAGGCAAGGTCGAGCCAGTCGGCGTCGACCCCGCTGGCAAGCGTGTCGCAGCCGATCACGTGGACCTCGATCTCCTCGTCCTCGCGGCGCAAGCCGACGATCCGGTCGCCGGGGATCGGGTGGCAGCAGGTCGCGAGATGGTAGGCGACGCCCGCCGTCAGCCCCTTGATCGAGATTGCGGTCTGCTGCGGAAGCGGGCGCGGGGCGACGTCGCCGCCGGCCGAGCCGGGCATCAGCGCTTCCATCACCTGCTCGTCGCTCACCCGCTTGCGGGCGATGGCGATCATCAGCTCGTCCTCGCTCTCGATCTTTATCCGCTTGAGCGCCTGGCGGACGGCGTCCTTGTCGAGCAGCGCCGGCAAGCGCTCAACGATCTCGTCATAGATCTTCCGCCCGAGCTCGATCGTCTCGTCGCGCTCCTTGTGGCGAACGAAGCGGCGAACGCCCGAACGCGCCTTGCCGGTGACGACGAAGCGAAGCCATGACGGCTGCGGGTGTTGCGCTTCGGACGCGAGAATCTCCACCTGGTCGCCATTCTCGAGGATCGTGCGCAGCGGCACCACTCGGCCGTTGACCTTGGCTCCGACCGTGCGGTCGCCAAGGTCGGTGTGCACTGCATAGGCGAAGTCGACCGGAGTCGCGCCCTTGGGCAGCTGGATCAGCTCGCCCTTGGGCGTGAAGGCGAAGATCCGGTCCTGGTACATTGCCATCCGGGTGTGCTCGAGCAGCTCCTCGGGGCTTGCCGCATGGTCGAGAATTTCCACCAAATCGTCGATCCACGGCACCTTGATGTCGGCCGCGGGCTTGCGCTCCTTGTAAGCCCAGTGCGCGGCAAGCCCGCGCTCGGCCTGCTCGTGCATGCTCCGCGTGCGGATCTGGATCTCGATGCGCATCTTGGCGTCGTGGATCACCGACGTGTGCACCGAACGGTAGCCGTTGCGCTTGGGCGTCGAGATGTAATCCTTGAAGCGGCCCGGGACCATCGGCCAGCGCTGGTGAATGAGGCCGAGCGCGCGGTAGCAATCCTCCTTGCTCTCCACGATCACGCGGAACGCCATCACGTCGGACAATTGCTCGAAGCTGATGTGCCGCTCGGCCATCTTCTTCCAGATCGAATAGGCATGCTTCTGGCGGCCGGTGACCGTCGCATCGAGGCCGTTGTCGGCAAGGTAGAGCTGAAGGCCAAGGCCGATGCGGTTGACGAGGTCGCCGCCCTCGCGCGTGAGCTGGTCGAGGCGGCGGGTGATCGAGGCGTAGGCGTCGGGCTCCAGCACCTGGAAGGCCAGGGTCTGCATCTCGTTCATCATCTCGTACATGCCGATGCGCTCGGCGAGCGGAGCGTAGATATCCATCGTCTCGCGCGCGATCCGGCGGCGCTTCTCGTCTGACGGAATGTGGTGGAGCGTGCGCATGTTGTGCAGCCGGTCGGCGAGCTTCACCAGAAGCACGCGAATGTCGTCGGACAGCGCAAGCAGGAACTTGCGCAGATTCTCGGCCGCTCGCTCGCTTTCCGACTGGGCCTCGATCTTGCTGAGCTTGGTCACTCCGTCGACCAGCCGCGCGATATGCGGCCCGAACAGGTTGTGGATCTCGTCGGGAGTGGCGAGCGTGTCCTCGATCGTGTCGTGGAGGATTGCAGTGACGATCGTCTCGTCGTCGAGCTTGAGGTCGGTGAGGATTCCGGCGACCTCGATCGGATGGCTGAAATAGGGGTCGCCGTTCGCGCGGACCTGGGCGCCGTGCGCCTTCATCGAAAAGACGTAGGCGCGGTTGATCATCCCCTCGTCGGCGTCCGGATCGTAGGAGCGGACCTTCTCGATGAGCTCATACTGTCGAAGCACGCCGCTTACATGGGGGGAGCGGCGGCCTTTGTGCAAGCGCCAAGGCTGCGCGCGGGCTTGGGCGCGCGCGGCTGTTCATTTTCAGATCTTTGTGCTTTCATCGCGCTTCGCGAGGGAGGCGAGCGGATTGGGCCAGGGCAAGGTCGCGTCGCAGATCGACGAATATCGCAAGCAGGCGGTGCAGTGCCCGTTTCCTGCGGCGGTCGAGCTGATCGGCGAGAAATGGGCGTTCCTGATCCTTCGCGGCGCGTTCAATGGGCTTCGGCATTTCGAGGAATTCCAGGCCGCGCTCGGGATCGCGCGCAACATCCTGTCGGACCGCTTGTGCAAGCTGGTCGCCGGCGAGATCCTCGAGCGTTCGCCTGACGAGTCCGACCGCCGCAAGGTGGTCTATGCGCTGACCCCCAAGGGCGAGGCGCTGATGCCGGTGGTCGTCGCGCTTCGCCAGTGGGGCGAGGAATGGGGCTGCGGGCGCGCGGACGTGGTCCTCGCCGACCGGCGCACGGGCCGTCCGGTGCGCAAGATCTGCGTCCAGGCTGAAGACGGCCGGCCGCTCGGCCTCGACGAGCTGATCTGGGTAGCGCGGAAAGATGCCGAGGCCGGCAAAGCGGCCTAGGAAGCAGCCTTATTCGTAGTCGTTGCCGCTGGGGCTCGGACGGGGCGGCGCAGCGGCGGTCAGGCGCAGGGCCTCGGCGGCCTCGCTGATCGACGCCAGCTCCTCGGTCTCGTCCTCCTCGTCGACGCGGACCTTCTGCAGCCCGTTGACGATCGCTTCCTCGAGGATTCGCGGCTGAACCGTCTGCTCGGCGATCTCGCGCAAAGCGACGACCGGATTCTTGTCGCGGTCGCGCTCGATCGTCAGGTCGGCGCCCGCCGAGACCTGGCGCGCGCGCTGCGCAGCAAACAGGATGAGGTCGAACCGGTTGGGGACCTTGTCGACGCAATCTTCGACCGTGACGCGAGCCATGAAGCGCTCCGAAATGCCTGAAATGTGGTGGAGGAACGGCCCGGGCAATAAGGGGTTGCGAGGCTGAAAGTCAAGGAAACGTCACGCGGAGCCAGTCCGGGGGACTGGCGAGCATGGCGTTCCGCCCGCAGGCAGTCCGGGGGACTGCCGAGGCCGGCGCTCACGAAGCGAAGCGAGGGCAAGCTTGCTCAAGGACGATGCTCCGGCCACAGACGGCTCGATGGCCGATGAGCCCACTGTTCAGACCCTCTCTCCAGCGCCGCTCCGGGCGCGCGTCGCCGGCAATGATCTCGAGCTGATCGAGACGGGGCAGGCGCGCCTCACGGCGATTCTCGAGCTGATCAATTCGGCCCGGCGCAGCGTCCGGCTGCTGTTCTACATCTTCAAGGAGGATGCGAGCGGCCGGCAGGTGCGCGACGCCCTGGTCGCGGCCGCGCGCCGCGGGGTCGACGTCAAGCTTCTGCTCGACGGCTATGGCTGCTCGGACGCGACGGCCAGCTACTTCCGGGGCATTGCCGAGGAGGGCGGGAATTTCTGCCTGTTCCACCCGAGCTACGGGCGGCGCTATCTGCTGCGCAACCACCAGAAGCTCGCCATCGCCGACGACCGCGCAGCGATCATCGGCGGCGCGAACATCCACGACGATTACCTCATCGACGAGGGTCCCACGCGCTGGCGCGACCTGTGGCTGAGGATCGAGGGGCCGGCAGTGGAGCCCGCGGCCGAATATTTCGACGCGATCTACGGCTGGACGACGCGCAAGGGCGCCAAGCTGCGCAGCCTCAGGCGGCTGATCAACCGCCACACTGAGAACAGCGGCCCGCTGCAGTGGAAGTTCAGCGGTCCGCTGACCCGGCGCAATCCGTGGCCCAAGGCCTTTGCGCAGGACATGGCGCAGGCGAGCCGGCTCGACATCATCTCCGCCTATTTCTCGCCGCCGCGCTCCTTCCTCCGGCGAATCGGGCGGCTCGGCGACCGCGGGCGCGTGCGGGTGATCACCTCGGGCAGCTCGGACAATATGGCGACCGTCGACGCGGCGCGACACAATTATGCGCGAATGCTCCGCCACCGGGTCGAGATGTACGAATATCAGGCGGCGCGGCTGCACACCAAGCTCAGCATCCTCGACGAGGTAGTGTACATCGGCTCGGCCAATTTCGATTTCCGCAGCGCCTACATCAACCTGGAGATCATGCTGCGGATCGAGGACCGTCCCTTTGCCGAGTTGATGCGCGGCTATTTCGAGCGCGAGCTTGGGGCCAGCGAGCGGATCACGCCCGAGCTCCATCGCAAGCGCGCAACCCTGCTGCGCCGACTGCGCTGGACTATCGCTCACTGGCTGGTGACGACGATGGACTACACGGTGACGCGCAGGCTGAACTTCGGGCCTGAGCGCTAGTCGAGGACGCTACTCGTCCGTCCCCCGGGCCGACTGCGGGGCGTCCTTCCACGCCCAGAACAGGCGGGCGGGGGGCACGTTGATCCACTCGAAGCCGCGGTCGATCCGCCTGAAGTGCGGCTGGATGAAGTCGAGCACCTTGGAGCTGAACTGGTAGACCAGGAACGCGCCGCCCGGGCGGAGCACGCGCGCGGTCGCCTCGCCGATCGAATCGCCGACGCCCGGCGGAAGGGTCGAGAAGGGCAGGCCCGAAAGCACATAATCGGCCTTGGGCAGTCCGCGCTCGACGATCATCTTCTCGACGTCGGCGGCCGATCCGGTGACCGCGACCAGCCGCGGGTCGTCGATCGACTCCGCGAGATAGCGCGTGAATTCGTCGTTGGTGTCGATCGTCAGCAGAGTCGCGTCGGGCCCGAGCTTTTCCAGGATCGGCCGCGTGAAGGTGCCGACGCCCGGCCCATATTCGACGAACAGCCGCGTGTTCTCCCAGTCGACAGGCTTGAGCATGCGCTCGATCAGCACCCGGCTCGACGGGATGATCGAGCCGACCATCACCGGGTGCTTGAGGAATCCGCGAAGGAACTGGAGGCGCGGGTTCGGACCTCGGCGGTCGCCGCGGCGCGCGTGGCGGCGATTGGCTTTGAGCGGTCGGGCGCTGGGGGGCATCGAAGATCCGTTCGTCGGAAAAGCGAGGGCGGTCCGTTCGCAAATGCGCCGCTGCTTGGCAAGGTTCCGGTGCGGCGCGTCTTTGACCTCGCGGCGCGCCGCACTAGGGCGTGCGCGTGCCACGCGACCCAGCCCCGCAGCGGATCGGAACCACGGCGCTCAGCCGAGCGCACTTCCTGCTGCTCTACGCCGCGATGCTGGTTGCCGCGGCGGGCAACACCGCGCTCCAGTCGGTGATGCCGGCGATCGGGCGCGAGATCGGCATTTCGGATTTCTGGGTCGCGGTCTCCTACACCTGGTCGGCGGTGCTGTGGGTGTTGCTCGCGCCCTACTGGGCGGAAAAGAGCGACCGCCACGGGCGCAAGGCGCTCACTTTGGTAGGGCTGAGCGGCTTCGTGGTGTCGATGCTGCTGTGCGGGATCGTGCTTCATGCGGGGCTGGTGGGGGCGATCGGCGGAGCGCTGACCTTCGCCCTGTTCGGCCTGTTTCGCTCGATCTACGGCGCGCTGGGTTCGGCCACGCCCTCGGCGACGCAGGCCTATCTTGCCGCTCGCACCCGCCGCAGCGGCAGGGTCGCGGCGCTTTCGGCTCTTGCTTCCTCGTTCGGCCTCGGGACGATCATCGGCCCGGCAGTCGCGCCCCTGTTCGTGCTTCCGTTTGTCGGCCTGTCCGGGCCGCTGTTCGCCTTTGCCGCAATTGCAGCGCTGGTGTTCGCGGCGATCCTGCTGTGGCTTCCCAACGACCGGCTGGGCCGGCGCAGGGGGCGGGGAGCGGCGATGAGCTATCCCTCGATCGCCACTCCGCCGACGGGAGCGAGCGTGGTCGCCGCGACCTCGCCCGAGCGGCCGGGCGGCCGGATGCGGTGGAGCGACGCCAGGATCCGCTCCTGGCTTCTCGCCGGAGTGACCGCCGGCCATGCGCAGGCGGCGACGCTGACCTGCGCCGGCTTCTTCATCATCGACCGGCTGCAGCTGGAGCCGGTCGGTTCGGAACGTGCGATCGCAATCGTGATGATGGCCGGAGCCTCGGCGACTCTCGGCGCCCAGTGGGGCCTGATCCCGCGCGTCGGAATCGGGCCGCGGGCGCTGATCGTGTGGGGCTCGCTGGTCGCCGCCGCGGGGCTGATCGGCACCATGCTCGCGCAGAACCTGTACGGGATCACGATCGGCTTTGCCCTGGCTTTGCTGGGTTTCGGAATGACTCGCCCCGGCTTCACCGCAGGCGCGTCGCTTGCCGTTCCGCTGGCCGAGCAGGGCGCCGTGGCGGGCGCGATCACCGCCGCGAACGGGATCAGCTGGATCGCCGCCCCGGCGCTCGGCATGGCGATCTATCTGATCGATCCCAACCTGCCGTTCGCGGCATCGGCGCTGGTCCTCGTCGCGCTGTCCCTGTGGACCAGGCGCGGGCTGGCCGGCGCTGGTTAGTCCACGCCCTTGGCGTCGGTGCCGCGCGAGCGAACCATTCCCGGAACGACGAAGCCGACGCCGCGGCCGGGCCGCACCGCGTCGCTCTTCAGGGTCTCCTGGATTCGCTCATATTCCTCGAGCATCTCCGGAGTGACCGACGCGCGGGTCTCCTTCAGCGCGGCTTCGAAGTCCGCCATCGTCACCGCGTCGGCGTCCATCCCGCGCCTCAGCGCCGTCAGGCCGGCGCGCCGCACCAGGTCCTCGAGATCGGCGCCGGTGAACCGCTCGCTGCGCTGCGCAAGCGAATCGAGATCCACCTCGTGCGCCAGCGGCATTCCCGACGTGTGGATCTGAAGGATCTGCCGCCGCCCGCCGGCGTCGGGAGTGCCGACATAGATCAGCTCGTCGAGCCGGCCCGGCCGGAGCAGCGCGGGGTCGATCAGGTTCGGCCGGTTGGTCGCGCCGATCACCACCACATTGTTGAGCTCCTCCAGCCCGTCCATCTCGGCAAGGATGGTGTTGACGACGCGCTCGGTGACCTGCGGCTCGCCCAGCCCGCCGCCGCGCGCCGGCACCAGGCTGTCGAGCTCGTCGATGAAAATGACCGTCGGGGCGACCTGGCGCGCGCGGGCGAACAGGCGAGCGATCTGCTGCTCGCTCTCGCCGTACCATTTGCTCAGCAGGTCCGACGACTTGGTCGCGATGAAGTTTGCTTCGGCCTCGCGCGCGGTCGCCTTGGCGAGCAGGGTCTTGCCGGTGCCGGGCGGGCCGTAGAGCAGGAAGCCCCTGGCCGCGCGGATGCCGAGCCGGCGGAACGCCTCGGGATGCTTCAAGGGCAGCTCGATGCCCTCGCGCAGCCGGTCGCGCGCCACGTCGAGCCCGCCGACATCGTCCCAGCGGACCGACGGCTTCTCGACCATCACTTCGCGCATGGCCGAGGGCTGCACGCGCTTGAGCGCATTGGTGAAGTCGCGAGGCTCGACCGACAGATCGTCGAGCACCTCGGGCGGGAGAGTCTCCTCGCTGAGGTTGATCCGCGGCATGATCCGCCGGACAGCCTCGAGCGCGGCTTCGCGGGTCAACGCTGCAATGTCGGCGCCGACGAACCCGTAGGTCTGGCGCGCAAGCTCGTCGAGGTCGACCTCCGGCGACAGCGGCATTCCGCGCGTGTGGATCCCCAGGATCTCGCGCCGCCCCTGCTCGTCGGGCACTCCGACGACGATCTCGCGGTCGAAGCGGCCGGGACGGCGAAGCGCCTCGTCGAGCGCTTCGGGGCGGTTGGTCGCGGCGATCACCACCAGATTCTGGCGCGGCTCGAGCCCGTCGAGCAGGCTCAGCAGCTGCGCGACCAGGCGCTTTTCGGCTTCGCCGGTGACCTGGCTGCGCTTGGGCGCGATCGAATCGATCTCGTCGATGAACACGATCGACGGCGCCTGCGCGCCCGCCTGCTCGAACAATTCGCGAAGGCGCTTCTCGCTCTCGCCATAGGCCGAGCCCATGATTTCGGGGCCTGCGATGTGGAAGAAGCGCGCATCGCTCTCGTTGGCGACCGCGCGCGCCAGCCGCGTCTTGCCGGTGCCCGGCGGGCCGTGAAGAAGCACTCCCTTGGGCGGGTCGACACCCAGGCGCTGGAAAAGCTCGGGGTGGCGAAGCGGAAGCTCGACCATCTCGCGCAGGGCGTCGATCGTCTCGCGCATTCCGCCGAGGTCGTCGTAGGTGACGTCGGCGCGCCGCTCGCCCTCGTCCTTGCGGTACTCGGGCAGAAGCTCGATCTGGGTGCTCGCGTCGATATGGACGATGCCCTTGGGCGCCGTCGTTACGACGCTGAGCCGCACTTCCTGAAGAGCGAACGCCGGGGCGCTCAGCATCTGCCGCACTTCCTCCGGCAGGTTCGAATCGACGCGCTGGTGACCGGTGGTGGCGACCACGTCGCCTTCGGTCAGCGGCCGGCCCGCGAAGCTGCGCTTGAGCGCGCTCGCCGAGCCCTGGAGCCGCACATTGTCCTGAGCGGGAGCGAGCACCACTCGGGTCGCGGCCTTCGACTGCGCCTTGCGCACCTCGACGAAGTCGCCCGAGCCCACGCGCGCGTTCGAGCGCTGAAGCCCGTCCATGCGGATGATGTCGAGCCCGGCGTCCTCGGTGTAGGGCCTCAGCGCCCGGGCAGTCGTCGACCTCTTGCCGACGATCTCGATCACGTCGCCTTCAGTGAGGCCGAGCGTCTTCATCAGGCTCAGCGGCAGCCGAGCGAAGCCGCGGCTTCCTTCCATCGGCGGGAGGTTTGCGACCTGGACCTTGGTCGCGGTGGTCCGCTCAAGAGTGTCGGTGTCGGCCACTCGCTCTCCTTTTCACGCTCTCGTGCCCAATCCTAACGGCGGCGGGCTCGTTTGGGTTCAATGTGGGGCCGGGCAGCGTCGGGAAAAGCTCGCCCCTAGAACTTGAGCGCGCCGGCGATCCTGCGAACGGTCGAGCGCGGAGCGAAGCGCGTCGCCTGAGCGCCAACCTTGTTGATCGCTCCGGGAATGACGATCGCGCGGTTGCGCTCCAGCCCGTCGAGCCCCGCGCCGACAACCGCCGCCGCCTCCATCGCCCTCCGGTCGAAGGCCCCGTCCTCGCTGAAGCCCGCGACCTGCCCGAATTCCGTGCGGGTCGGGCCCGGGCACAGGCAGCTGACCCTGACGCCGTGGGGCTTGAGCTCCTCGTGAAGCGCTTCGCTGAACGAGAGCACATAGGCCTTGGTCGCGAAATAGACGGCGATGTTGGGCCCCGGCTGGAAGGCCGCGGTCGAAGCGACGTTGAGGATCGCACCATGGCCGCGCTCGATCATCGCCGGAGCGACTGCTCGGCACAGTTCGGTCAGCGCTCCGCAATTGAAGTCGATCATGTCGCGCTGGCGCCTGGCGTCGAGCTCGGCGACTCGGCCGCGAAGCCCGAACCCCGCATTGTTGACCAGGGTCTCGACCTGCTCTCCCGCAGCTTCGACATCGCGCATCAGCGCTTCGGCCGCCCCGGGCCGCGCAAGGTCGATCCCGACCGCGCGCGCATTGCCGAGCTCGGCCGCCAGCGTCTCGAGCCGGTCCCTGCGCCGGGCGGCAAGCACCAGCCGCTGCCCGCGCGCCGCGAGCTGCCGGGCGAATTCCACGCCCAGCCCGGCCGACGCGCCGGTGACGAGCGCGACCGGCTTCACCTTGTCAGCTCGCGGAACCGATCGTCGCCTTGACGATCTTGCCGGGCTCGCTCGGCGGCTCGCCCTTGGGCAGCGCGTCGACATGCTCCATGCCGCTCTCGACATTGCCCCACACGGTGTACTGGCCGTCCAGGAAGCGCGCGTCGCCGAAGCAGATGAAGAACTGGCTGTTGGCGCTGTCGGGGTCGTTGGTGCGCGCCATCGAAACGGTCCCGCGAACGTGCGGCTCGCGGCTGAACTCGGCCTTGAGGTTGGGCAGGTCGGACCCGCGATAGCCGGTGCCGCTCGGGTCGCCGCCCTGCGCCATGAAGCCCGGAATCACGCGGTGGAAGGTCACGCCGTCGTAAAAGCCTTTGTTGACCAGCTCCGTGATGCGCTCGACATGGCCGGGCGCGAGGTCCGGGCGAAGGCGGATCACGACGTCCCCGCCGCTCGAAAGAGTAAGTGTCAGCCGCTCGTCGTCTGCCATGGATATGCTCCGGATGATGGGGTGAAGTGGTGGGGCGTGTAGGCCGCGATGGCGGCTTGCGCCAGAGCGGCCGCGACCATAGGACGACCATATCGGTCGGGATTGGGGTGCAAGGCATGAGCGAGAGCGAGAACATCGCCACCGCAGCCCCGCCCGACGCCGCAGAGCCGATGGACGAGGAAGATCGTCTTCGGCCCGAGTTCGTCGACCTCGTCCTCGACGCGGTTGCAAGCGGCGACGACGAAACCGCGCGCGAGCTGGTCGCTCCGCTCCACCCCGCCGACGTCGCCGACCTGATCGAGCTTGCCGCCCGCGACGAGCGCGACGGGCTGGTCAGGGCGCTCGCCGGGATCGTCGGCCCCGACGTGCTCGCCGAAATGAACGAGCATGTGCGCGAGAGCCTGATCGACGCACTCGAGCCCGAGCAGGTCGCCGACCTCGCCGGCCAGCTCGAGACCGACGATGCGGTCGCGATCCTCGAGGACCTCGAGGAGGACGAGCAGCGCGCGGTGCTCCGGGCAATGGAGCCCGACGACCGCGCAGCGATCGAGGAAGCGCTCACCTATCCGGAAGAATCGGCCGGCCGGCTGATGCAGCGCGACCTGTGCGCCGTGCCCGAGCACTGGAAGGTCGGCCAGGTGATCGATTACCTGCGCTCGACCGGCGAGCTTCCGACCGACTTCTGGGAAGTGTTCGTGGTCGGCCCGAGCCACCACCCGGTCGGCACGTGCAAGCTCTCGACCATCCTTCGCTCCCCGCGCTCGATGCCCGTGACCGACATCATGATCCGCGACCAGACCCTGATCCCGGTCGACATGGACCAGGAGGAGGTCGCGCTGCGCTTCCAGAAATATGCGCTCATCTCGGCCGCCGTGGTCGATGACGAGGGGCGCCTGGTCGGCATGATCACGGTCGACGACATCGTCCACATCATCCAGGAGGAAGCGAGCGAGGACGTGCTTCGCCTGTCGGGCGCCGGCGACGAGGGCGACATCAACGAGCCGGTGATGGAAAGCTACCGCAGCCGGGTGCGCTGGCTGATCGCCAACCTCGTCACTGCGCTGGTCGCCTCGACCGTGATCAGCCAGTTCGAAGGCGCGATTGCCGAGCTCGTGGTCCTCGCCGTGCTGATGCCGATCGTTGCCGGCGTCGGCGGCAATGCCGGCACCCAGGCGCTTGCCGTCACGGTGCGTGCAATCGCGACCAACCAGCTGACCGGCTCCAACCGCTGGCGGGCAGTCGGCCGCGAGGTGCGGGTCGCGCTCCTCAATGGCGGCACGGTCGCCGCAATCCTCGGCGTCGGCGTCGCAATCGCGTTCGGCAACCCGCTGCTGGGCGGAGTGATCGCTGCGGCGATGCTCACCAACATCCTGATTGCCGGCACCGTCGGCTCGCTCGTCCCGCTGACGCTCGAGCGGATGGGGGTGGACCCGGCGGTCGGCTCGTCGATCTTCGTCACCATGATGACGGATTCGATGGGCTTCCTGCTTCTTCCTCGGCCTTGCCGTCGCCAGCGGGCTGGTGGGCTAAGCGCCCGCGCAGCTAAGTCATTGTCACGACAGCTGTATTTGGGCATCACAGCCCGATGCCGAATCTCCACCTGACCAAGGTCGCAATGGGCTGCCGCGACGTCGAGTCGCTCAGGCGCCGGGCGGCCGAGCGGGCGCAGGGGCCCGAGCGGCGAGTGCCGACCCGGATGCGCCCGCGGCGCTGCGACGAGCTCGTCGGCGGAAATCTCTACTGGATCGTCAAGCACCGGATCATCGGCTGCCAGCAGATCCTGCGTTTCGAGGATCGCGAGGACGGGCGCATCGACATCGTCTGCTCGGCCGAATTGAGGACGCTCGTCCCGGTCCCGCGGCGCGCGCACCAGGGCTGGCGATATTTCGACGCCGACGCGGCCGTCGCGGCCAACGACGAGACCGGCGTCGGCGAGCTCCCGCCGCAGCTTTACGGCCGCCTCGCGGCGCTCGCGCTGGTCTGAGCCAAGCCGCCTTGCCCGCGCCGGGGGGCGCGGCTATCGCCTGCCACTCGTCCAGTCAGGGAGTCAGCGCATGGCCAGTGTTTCGTCGAGGATCGATTCGAAAGTCGCAAGCCAGGCGATGCTCAGCCATCCCTTCTATCAGGCGTGGACCGAAGGCCGGCTGCCGCTCGACACGCTGCGCGCCTACGCGCGGCAATATTTCCACCATGTCGAGGCTTTCCCGCGCGCGGTGAGCGCGGTGCACAGCGCCTGCCCCGACCGCGACGGACGGCGGATGCTGGCCGAGAACCTCGCCGAGGAGGAAGGCATCGAGGCCGGCAAGCAGGACCATGCGAGCCTGTGGCTGATGTTCGCCTGCGGGCTCGGCGAGGACGAGGCTGCGGTTCACGCGCAGCAGCTCAACCCGGACACCCAGGCGCTGATCGACACCTTCCGCCGCCTGTCGCGCCGCTCCTACGCATCGGGCCTCGGAGCGCTCTACGCATACGAAAGCCAGTTCCCGGGCGTCGCTTCGGCCAAGATCGAGGGCCTCGTCGAGCGCTATGCGATCAGCGACGAGGAAACCTTGCGCTTCTTCCGGGTGCACGAGAGCGCGGACGTCGAGCACAGCCAGGTGTGCCGCGCCCTCCTCGACCGCCTGCCCGAGGCCGAGCGGGAGGAAGCCGTCGAAGCGGGCGAGGAGCTCGCCGGCGCGCTGTGGAACTTCCTCTCGGGCGTCGAGCGCCAAGCCAGCGTCCACTAGGGCCGCCGGGCTCCCGAGCGACCAGCTTGCCCGAGTGATGCCCGTCCTGGCTTCGCAGCGATCGGCGTTCGAGGTTCCCGAGCATATCTGCTACCTCAACTGCTCGTACATGGCGCCTCAACTTCGCGTCGTCCGGCAGGCGGGAAAGGCGGCGATCGACTGGCGCTGCCGGCCGTGGGAAATCCGCTCGGCCGACTTCTTCGACAAGGTCGAGCGCGTTCGGACCCTGTTCGGCGAGCTGGCCGGAACCTCGGCCGAGTGCATCGCGCTGGTGCCCTCGGCAAGCTACGGCCTGGCCACCGCGGCGGCGGCGCTGCCGTTCGGCCCCGGCGAGGCAGTCCTGCTGCTCGAAGGCGAATATCCGTCGAACTTCTACATCTGGGAGCGGCTTGCGCGCGAGCGCGGGGGCACTCTGGTCAGGGTCGAGCGTCCATCCGACGGCGACTGGACGGCTGCCGTGCTCGACCGGCTCGTTCCCGAGGTGCGGATCGCGTCCCTGCCGCATTGCTACTGGGCCGACGGCGCTGCGCTCGACCTGGCGCGAATCGCGGGCGCGTGCCGGGCGCAGGAAACCGCGCTGGTGCTCGACCTCACCCAGTCATGGGGAGCAATGCCGCTCGACCTCGCAGCCGTGGACCCGGACTTCGCGATCGCCGCCGGCTACAAGTGGCTGTTGAGCCCTTACGGCTCGGGCCTGATGTATGTCGCGCCGCGCCATCACGACAAACGGCCGCTCGAGGAAAACTGGGCGGCCCGCGCCGGAGCCGAGAATTTCGCCGAGCTGGTCCCGTACAAGGACGCCTATCAGCCGGGCGCCCGCCGCTTCGACGTCGGGGAGCGAAGCAACTTCACCGCGGTTGCGCAGATGGAAGCGGCGCTCGAGCAGCTTGTCGCGTGGGGCGTCGAGGCGATCGCCGCGCAGCTTCAGATCCTCACGGGCAAGCTCGCCGAGCTTTGTGCCGGTGCGGACATGCGCCAAAGCCCTGCGCCCTTGCAGGCGCCGCACATCATCGGCTTCCCCTTGCCGGCCGAGGCCGGCGCGGACCTCGTCGAGCGAATGGCCGCCGACGGGGTGTACCTCAGCCGGCGTGGCGCCATGCTGCGGCTGTCGCCTCATCTTCACGTGGAGCAAAGCGACCTCGATCGCTTCGAGAAAGCGCTGCGGTCCTCAGGCAAGCGCTGACGCCACGTTCCACGCGTAAAAAATCGCCGGAACGCTGAACAACCGCCGTTTGTTTGTCACTGCTATGAACACTCAGATCCCTCGTGAAGTCCTCGTGGTCGAGGACGAGCCGCTCGTCAGGATCGTTGCCACTGACGCGATTGCCGACAGCGGGATCATGGCGTGGGAGGCCGGAGACGCGGCAGAGGCTCTCGATGTGCTTCAGGAGCACCCCCGAATCGGCCTGGTCGTCACCGACGTGAACATGCCGGGAGAGCTGGATGGCCTCGCTCTTGCCGACAAGGTCACCGCGGCGCGGCCCGACCTGTCCGTCATCGTCACCTCGGGGCAGGTGCATGTACAACCGCAGGACATGCCGGAAGGCAGCTCGTTCCTGCCCAAGCCGTACAGGACGGATCGTCTGGTGGAGCTTGTGCACAGGACCCTGGACGGGCCTGAGGGCAACTGAAGCCCGCCAGGGAGCACCCCCAAGACTCACCCGACCCCTTTCGCGCCCCCCGGCCTGCTTGACAGGACGCGCTGATCGGCGCCTCTTTGGCGCTCGTTCCGCAGGGGGAGATGCGGCATGGCTGGTTTGCGCTTGCTCGCTGTTGGGCTGGGGCTGCTCGGAGCCGTTCCGTCCGTCTCCGCGGCTCAGCCCGCTTCCCCCGCTCAGCGCCCCGCCGGCGCGCCCGCGCCGCCGACCAGGCTGTTTTCGTCCGCCGATCCCGTCCGAGTGACTCTGCGCGGCCCGATTGGCGCGGTCGTCTCGACCCGCGAGGAACAGCGCACCGCGCGCCCCGCGACCCTCCAGCTGACCTATCCCGCCGCCGAAACCCACGCGATCCTGCTGTCGCCGCGCGGCCTCACCCGGCGCAAGCGCGAGACCTGCACCTTTCCGCCGCTCAGGGTCGAATTCGCCGCCAAGCCGCCGCCGTCGTCCCTGTTCGAGCGCCAGCGGCGAATCAAGCTGGTCACCCATTGCCGAAGCGGCGCCGCCTTCCAGCAACATCTGCTCCTCGAATATGCCGCCTACCGGATGTTCAATGTCCTCAGCCCGAGGGGCTTGAGGGTTCGGCTCGCGCAGGTCGATTATGTCGGCGCCGATGGCCGGCCAATGACCTCGCGGCTCGGCTTCTTCATCGAGGATCCCGACGATGCCGCGCGCCGCAACGGCCTGTACGAAGTGCGCACCAGGGACATCCCCCACTCGCGGCTCGACGCGCGCGAGGCGGTTCGCGCCGCCTTGTTCCAGTACATGATCGGCAACGTCGACTGGTCGATGAATGTCGGTCCGCCCGGCGACATCTGCTGCCATAATTTCCGGCTGATGGGCGCAAGCCCCGCTGCCCGCACGGGAATCATCCCGGTGCCGTATGACTTCGACTTTTCGGGCCTGGTCGACGCGCCTTATGCGACGGCGCCGGACATATTGCCGATCTCTTCGGTGCGTCAGCGCCACTATCGCGGATATTGCTCGCTGGGCGGCCATGCCCCTGCGCTCGCCGCCGAGTTCCGCAGCCGCCGCGCCGAGCTGCTCGCGGTGCTCGGCCAGGTTCCGCAGCTCGAGGAGCGCAGGCGCCAGCGCGCGGCCGCCTATCTCGAAGGCTTCTTCCGCGACATTGCCACCGACGACGGCGTGCGCCGGCTATTGCGGACCTGCATCGGCTAGATCGGCCGAGTGCTTGTGCGGGCGCGCCGGGGCCGCCACCGGCTCGCCGGCGGGCCCGCAATCCTCGAGATAGCGCTTCATGCCTTCGCGCTCGCCGTAGGCGCTGACCCACAAGGCGATGAAGCAATAGTTGAACGCGAGCGACATCAGCCCGGCGAGCTCGACCGCGCCGATGCCCGCCGCGAGCCCGATGCCGACCGCGAGCAGGATGAACAAGGCGTCGCCGGTGCTCTTGAGCGAATTGCGGAACCTGACCGCGCCGCGATCCCGGCGAGCGAAAAGGCGAGCGCAAGCGAGTGCTGAACGATGATCACCACGCTGGTGACGACGATCGGCAGGATGACGACCGTGTCGACCAGCGACTGGTCGTACGCCTCGTGGCTGCGCGCATTCATGTAGACCCAGCTCACCGGAAGGGCGGTGAGCAGCGCGCCGAGGAGCGCCATTGCCATCCAGGCGAGGCTCGTGCCAAGCAGATCGACGCGCGTGACCTGCGGTGCGTGGTCGAGCTGCTCGAGGCCGAGCAGAGGTCGAGATCAGCGCCTGCGCTCCGCCGATCGGCAGATAGGGCTCCATGCCCGGCGCGAGGGTCAGCGCGGCCGCGACCAGCGCCGCGATTCCGGCATAATAGAGCGTCAGGATCCCGAACAGTCGCAAGGCCCGCATTTCGCCTCCCCCCGGACAGCGCGTTACATGGCCAGCCTAAGCCATGCGCTGCTTGCTGTCATCCGCCAGCGGGAAGTCGGGAGCCGGCCGGAGCACGCCATAGTCTTCGGTCAGCGCAGGCCCCTTGAGCGGCGGAAAGTCGATGTCGCCTTGGGGAAGCTCGGTCTCCGGCAGCCGGTCGAGCAGATGCCGAAGCAAGGTCAGCCGGCCGAGGTGCTGGTCGTTGTAATCGATCAGCGTCCAGGGCGCGTGACGGGTGTGGGTCGCGGCGAGCATGTCCTCGCGCGCTCGCGTGTAATCGGCGTAGCGCTCGCGCGGGCGACATCCATGTCCGACAGCTTCCACCTCTTGAGCGGGTTGTGCAGCCGCCGCTCGAAGGCCTTTCCTCCTGCCTGGCCTGGTCGCAGCACAGCCAGTATTTGAACAGGAAGATGCCGTCCTCGACGAGCTGGCGCTCGAAGTGCGGAACCGCGGCGAGAAAGGCCTTGGCCTCGGCTTGGGTGCAAAAGCCCATCACCCACTCGACGCCCGCGCGGCTGTACCAGCTGCGGTCGAACAGGGCGATTTCGCCGCTTGGCCGGCAGATGATGCTCGGCATAACGCTGGAAATACCACTGGCCCTGCTCGCGCTCCGTCGGCGGGGCGAGGACACGACCTTGCACTGGCGCGGGCTCAGCGCGCGCGCGATCGCGTGGATCGTGCCGCCCTTGCCGGCGGTGTCGCGCCCTTCGAAGATGACGACCATGCGCTGCCCGGTCTCCGCGACCCAGCGCGCCATCATAACAAGCTCGCGCTGCATCGGCTCGAGCAGCGCCTGATATGCGTCGTCGGTGAGCCCGCTCACTAGCCTCCCCCATTGGGAAGGGCGGTATCCTGACACTGGCCTCGCCTCGCGGCAACGGCTCACAAAAAGGCGCGCGCCGGTTGCGGCCCTGCCGCGCCCGCGCCGTTCAGCTCACAACCTGTCGAAAGAGGTCAGAACAGGATGACCAGGAGAATGATCAAAGAATTAGGCCGCCGATTCCGATATACATGGCAATGCTCCCGTTATTGTCGCCTCGGGAGTGTAACGATTGCCCGAGCGGCGGGGTCCTGGCGTTCGCCGTGTTGACGGCAGCCGGCGACCACCGCGGATCCCTGCGCCGTCACGGTGCAGGCCGGATCTCCGCTGACCTCCACGCTGGCGGTGCCGCGAGCGTCGACCTTGGCGCTGTTGGTCGCATTGGCCTGGATCACCGAAGCCCCGTCGGCGCCCAGCGTCGCGTCCTTCACGGCAAGCGCCGACGCATCGAGCTTCGACGTGCCGCGAAGCACCGCGGTCATCTTCGGCGCGGTGCCCGCGACGGTGGCGCTGCCCGCGCCGCTGATGCCGATCTTGAACTGGTCGACCGCGGCATTGCCGATCGCCGCGCTGCCCGAGCCCTGGACGGCAAGGTCGAACGACAGCCCCTTCACCCGGTCGATCGCCAGCGCCCCCGATCCGTTGAGGAAGGCGGCGGCAAGCTCGTGCGTGCCGACGCGGATGTCGACCGGCCCGACCGGCTGCCCGGGATAGCCGCCCCACGACGAGGGGTTGCCGCGCACCACCAGCGTTCGCCCCTGGACTGCGACCGACACGCGGTCGATCGCCGCCGACGACCCGCTCACGCTGGCGAAGGGCGCGACTCCGGTCGAGACCGTCACGCGGAACGGCCCATCGATCCGCACCTTGTCGAACGACGTGACGCTGAAGCTTCGCTCGGCCGGTTGGAGTGGAGCAGCGGCCGCAACGAGCAGCAGGGCGATTAGCGGGGCGATCTTCATGCCCGCCACTCTGGCCGCTTCGTGGTTAAGGGCGAGTTAGCAAGTCAGCCGCAGCGCACTTTGCCCGACCCGGCGTTGGAGACGGTGCACTTGGCGCCGCCCATGATCTCGACGTCGCCCGATCCGGCGATGTCCACCTTCGCGGCGCGAGTCGCGTGGGCGGTCACGTCGCCCGAGCCGGCGATCGACACCGCGGCCGTCTCGGTCGCGACGTCCCTGGCGTCGATCGCGCCCGATCCTGCGATGTCGTACTGCGCCTGGCTCGCCCGGCCGCGGGCTTCTGCCCGGCCCGATCCGGAAATGCCCATCTTGAGCCGGCCGACCTCGACCGCGCCGATGCTGAGGTTGCCCGAGCCGGAAATTCCACCCTCGAAGCTCTCGCCGGTCACCCTATCGACCTGGATGTCGCCCGAGCCGGCGAGCTGCGCCGCGCTGAGCCGCGGAACGGTGACGGTGAGCGCAACCTTGCCGCGGGAGCCCCGGTTGAAGCCCGTCCCGCTGCGCTTCTGCGGGTGAATCCTCAGCGTATCGCCATGCACCTCGACCACCATCTGCTCGATCATGCGCTGGCTTCCACGCGCGTGGACGCTTGGCTCGGCGCCGGTGCGGACGGTCACGTCATAGGCGCCCGAAAGCGCGATCCGCTCGAAATTGCCGACCTGAAAGTCGCGCTCGATCGTCGGCCCGCTCTCCTGGCTGTGCGCCTTGCTGCACCCGGCAGCCGCCGCGGCCGCCGCCGCAATCGCGAAAATCACCGACCTGATCATCGTCACCTCCAAGCTGAGTTAGTGAATTAATACACCACTTCAGCACTGCAGCGCAAGCCCGCAAAGAAAAAGGGCGCGCCCCGCCGGGCACGCCCTTGTTCCTCAGGCCTGAAGCGGTCGTCGAGCTTAAGCAGCGACTTCCTTCGGCCGGTGATGGATGTCGGCGGCCTTGTTGAGGATCTCGAGGATCTTCGCCAGCGCCGCCTTTTCGTCGCTCTGCTCCATCGCGCCGAGCTCGCGCGCCAAGCGCGAGGAAGCGGCCTCGAAGATCTGGCGCTCGGAATAGCTCTGCTCGGGCGCATCGTCGGGGCGGAACAGGTCGCGCACGACTTCGGCGATCGACGTCAGGTCGCCCGAATTGATCTTTGCTTCATATTCCTGGGCGCGGCGCGACCACATGGTGCGCTTGACCTTGGGCTTGCCCTTGAGCGTCTCGAGCGCGTCCTTCATCGTCTTGTCCGAGGAAAGCTTGCGCATTCCGACCGAGTCCGCCTTGTTGACGGGCACCCGCAGGGTCATCTTTTCCTTCTCGAACCTCAGGACGTAGAGGTCGAGGCGCGTTCCGGCGATCTCGGTGCTTTGCAGCTCGACCACCCGGCCGACGCCATGCTTGGGGTACACCACATAATCGCCAACATCGAAGCTGAGCGCCTTCGCAGCCATTTTTGTCCTTTCCGTTGCGGCAGAGCGAGCCGACACGCTTTCGCGTCGTCCCCCAAAACGACCCTTGCGGGCGCGGCTGCTTGCCTGGTGCGGTTCCTGCTAAAAAAAGGGGCCACCGCTGGCCGCGGTAACCTCTCGTGACAATTTTATATCACAACTGACCTCGATTTGCCACCCCCCGCGGCCTCGCCTGGATTAAATTTCGAGCCCCAGCTGGCGTTGCTGCTGAACCTGCGGCTCGACCAGGTTGTGAAGGCCGAGGCCGAGCAGGCGGATACCCCTCGGCACCGGCTGGAGCGCGGCAAGGAGCGCCTGGCCGGCGGCCGTGAACGCCTCGCGAGCGACCGGCGCGGGGAAGCTTCTGGAGCGGGTGATCAAGGTGAAATCGGCGAACTTCACCTTCAGGGTGACGGTTCGGCCGGTGACGCCCGATCGTTCGACCCGCTCCCACGCATAGCCTGCGATTCGCTCGAGCTCGGCCGCGAGCCGCCCGGGCTCCATCAAATCCTCGTCGAACGTGCGCTCGGCGCTGACCGACTTGTACGGCCGGTCGGGCGTGACCTCGCGCTCGTCGAGCCCGCGGCAGATCCGCCAGTACCAGCGGCCCGAGCTCCCGAAGCGGGTCTCGAGCTCGGGCAGGCTGCGCTGCAAGAGGTCGGCGCCGGTGAGGATTCCAAGCGCCTCCATCTTGCGCGCGGTGACCGGGCCGATCCCGTGGAAGCGCGAGACCGGAAGCGCGGCGATGTAGGCGGGCGCGCGCTCGGGCGGGATCACGCACAGGCCGTCGGGCTTGTTCTGGTCGGACGCGAGCTTGGCGACGAACTTGCAGTAGCTCACCCCGGCCGAAGCGGTGAGCCCGGTCTCGTCGCGAATTCGCCGCCGGATCGCCTCGGCCGTCGCTCGCCCGCTTCCCAGGCGCTGCCGGTCGGCGGTGACGTCGAGATAGGCCTCGTCGAGGCTCAGCGGCTCGATCAGCTCGGTAAAATCGGCGAAGATCGAGCGGATCTGCTGCGACACCGTGCGATAGACGTCGAACCGCGGCTTGACGAAGAGGATCTCGGGGCAGCGGCGCTTCGCCGTCACCGACGGCATTGCCGAGCGAACCCCGAACCGCCTCGCCTCGTAGCTCGCCGCCGCGACCACTCCGCGGTGCCCGCCGCCGACGGCGAGCGGCTTTCCGCGAAGCTGCGGATCATCGCGCTGCTCGACCGACGCGTAAAAGGCATCCATGTCGACATGGATGATCTTGCGGATCGGGCGCTCGGAGTCGGCCACGAGATTTTTCTGTCCTACAGCCCTGCCGCGAGTCTAGCACGGCGGCTGTTGCGTGACCCTTTGGTCGTGCCGCGATTTTCGGCACGTGCGCCTCGCGCGTGCGAGAGCGCGTGCGGGGGCGTGCGCCCGCGTTGAGGAGCGAACTTGGCGAACTTCGGGTATCTGACTACCGGCCGCCCCTCGGCTTTGCAGCGCCGCCCCAATCTGGCTAAGGCCGGCGCGCTATGAACATCCACGAATATCAGGCCAAGGAGCTGCTCGCGAAGTTCGGCGTGCCGGTGCCCGCCGGACATGCTGCTCTAAGCGTCGAGGAAGCGGTCGAGGCCGCGAACCGGCTTCCCGGCCCGTTGTGGGTGGTGAAGTCGCAGATCCACGCGGGCGGCCGCGGCAAGGGCCGCTTCAAGGAGCTCGGCCCCGACGCGCAGGGCGGCGTCCGCCTCGCGCGCTCGGTCGACGAGGTGCGCGACCATGCGGCCGAAATGTTCGGCAAGACCCTGGTCACCGTCCAGACCGGCCCCGAGGGCAAGCAGGTCCAGAGGCTCTACATCACCGACGGCGTCCACATCGTTCAGGAATTCTACCTCGCGCTTCTGGTCGAACGCTCGACCGGCCGAATCGCGATCGTCGCCTCGACCGAGGGCGGCATGGACATCGAGAAGGTCGCGCACGACACTCCCGAGAAGATCGTCACCTTGACCATCGACCCGGCGACGGGGCTGATGCCGCACCACGGCCGCGCGGTTGCATCCGCGCTTCGCCTCGAGGGCGATCTGGCCAAGCAGGCGGGCAAGCTTCTGCCGCGGCTGTACCAGGCGTTTGTCCAGACCGACGCAAGCCAGATCGAGATCAACCCGCTGGCGATCGTCGGGGACGGCCAGCTGCTGGTGCTCGACGCCAAGGTCGGCTTCGATTCCAATGCCGAGTTCCGCCATCCCGACCTCAATCAGCTGCGCGACCTTTCCGAAGAGGAGCCGATGGAAATCGAGGCGTCGAAGCACGACCTCGCCTACATCAAGCTCGACGGCAATATCGGCTGCATGGTCAACGGCGCGGGCCTGGCCATGGCGACGATGGACATCATCAAATTGGAAGGCGGCGAGCCCGCCAACTTCCTCGACGTCGGCGGCGGAGCGTCGAGGGAGAAGGTCACGGCCGCGTTCAAGATCATCCTCAGCGATCCGTCGGTGAAGGGAATCCTGGTCAACATCTTCGGCGGCATCATGCGCTGCGACATCATCGCCGAAGGCATCGTCGCCGCCGCGCGCGAGGTCGACCTCACCGTCCCGCTGGTCGTGCGGCTCGAGGGCACCAACGTGCAACAGGGCAAGGACATCCTCGCGATGAGCGGCCTGCCGATCGTCGCCGCCGACGACCTGGGCGATGCGGCGCGCAAGATCGTCGCCGAAGTGAAGCAGGAAGTGCCCGCTTGAGCGAAGTGCGGCACGAGGGAAGCTGCCGTTGCGGTGAGGTGCGGTTCGCGGTCGGCGGTCCGCCGTTGATCACCTTCGCCTGCCATTGCAGCGGCTGCCAGCGCATGGCGGCGAGCGCCTTCTCGCTGAACAGCCTCTATCCGGCCGATCGCTTCGAGCGGCTTCAGGGCGACACGGTGCTCGGCGGCCTCAAGGGTCCTGCCCGCCACCATTTCTGCCCCTCGTGCATGAGTTGGCTGTTCACCCAGCCCGAGAGCATGGACGATTACGTGAACGTGCGTTCGGCGCTGCTCGACGCGGCCGCGGCGCACCGGCCGTTCGCCGACGCCTGGCTTAGCGAAGGTCTCGGGTGGGCGAACAGCGGCGCCGAGCGCGGCTTCGACACGGTTCCTGCAGAGGAGGAGTTTCCCCAGCTGATTGCCGATTACGCGGCCTGGGATGGAAGGGTGAAGCAATGAAAGTTCTGGTCGCGGTGAAGCGCGTGATCGACTTCAACGTCAAGCCGCGGGTGAAGATGGACGGCTCCGGGGTCGACCTCGCCAACGTCAAGATGAGCATGAACCCGTTCGACGAGATCGCGGTCGAGGAAGCGATCCGCCTCAAGGAGAAGGGCGTAGCTACCGAGATCGTCGCCGTCTCGATCGGCCCGCAAAAGGCGCAGGAAACCTTGCGCACCTCGCTTGCGATGGGTGCCGACCGAGCGATCCTCGTCCAGACGCCGGACGATGTGGGCTCGGAGGTCGAGCCGCTCGCCGTCGCCAAGATTCTGGCGAAGCTCGCGTCCGAAGAGCAGCCGGGGATGATCATCCTTGGCAAGCAGGCGATCGACGACGACAGCAACCAGACCGGGCAGATGCTCGCCGCGCTGCTCGGCTGGCCGCAGGGCACGTTCGCATCGAAGCTCGAGGTGCAGGGAGATTCTGGCGACGGCGAAGTCACCGTCACTCGCGAGGTTGACGGCGGGCTCGAGACCGACCGGCTGAAGCTGCCGGCGGTGATTACCACCGACCTTCGCCTCAATGAGCCGCGCTACGCGAGCTTGCCCAACATCATGAAGGCCAAGTCCAAGCCGCTCGCCACGCGCACCGCGGACGAGCTCGGCGTCGACATCGCGCGGCGTCTCGAAACCCTCAAGGTCGCCGAGCCGCCCAGGCTTACCGGGCGGGCGACAAGGTCGGCAGCGTCGATGAGCTCGTCGGCAAATTGAAGACGCTCGGGGTGGTGCAGTGACGGCTCTGGTTTATGTCGAGCACGAGGCCGGCGAAGTCCGCGACGCGACGCTGGCGGCGGTCACTGCCGCCGGCAAGCTGGGCGAGGGTCCACGCGCTGGTCGCGGGACACAATGTCGGCGGTGTTGCCGAAGCTGCGGCGAAGATCGCCGGGTGACCAGGGTGCTGGTCGCCGACGCTGCGCACCTCGACCACGGCCTTGCCGAAAACATCGCGCCCATCGCTGCAGCCGCCATGACGGATTATTCAGCGTTCGTCGCTGCTTCGACCACCACCGGCCGCAACCTCGCTCCGCGCGTCGCGGCATTGCTCGACGTGATGCAGGTCAGCGACATCCTCTCGGTCGAGGACGAGAACACGTTCACTCGGCCGATCTACGCGGGGAACGCGATCGCCACGGTCCGCTCGAGCGATGCGAAGAAAGCAGCTTACGGTGCGCGGCACGGCGTTCGAAAAGGCGGCGCGCGAGGGCGGAAGCGCTTCGATCGAGCCGCTCGACGCCGGCAGCGACGCCGCGTTGAGCAGTTTCGTCGAAATGGACGCTTCGAAAGCGAGCGGCCCGAGCTGACCAGCGCAAAAATCATCGTGTCGGGCGGCCGCGCGCTTGGTTCCGCCGAGCAGTTCCACGCGCTGATCGACCCGCTCGCCGACAAGCTCGGCGCCGCGGTCGGCGCATCGCGCGCCGCGGTCGACGCGGGCTATGCGCCCAACGACTATCAGGTCGGCCAGACCGGCAAGATCGTCGCTCCCGAAATCTACATCGCGATCGGCATTTCGGGCGCGATCCAGCACCTCGCCGGAATGATGATGTGACTGGCGCGTGATCGTGGCGATCAACAAGGACGAGGAAGCCCCGATCTTCCAGGTCGCGGACATCGGCAGCTCGTCGGCGACCTGTTCAAGATCGTGCCACCGCCGGAGCTGACGCAGAAGCTCGGCTAGAACCCGCCGAGGAAGGTGGCGACATTCGCGCCCAGCGCCTCGATCGCATAGCCGCCCTCCATCGCGATCACGGTCGGCACACCGAGCGCGGCGATGCGGCGCGCCATCGGCGCATAGTCCTGCGTCCTCAGCGCGAAATGGCTGATCGGGTCGGCCTCGTGCGTATCCGCGCCGTAGGACACGACCAGCAGCTCGGGCTCGCGCTCGGCGATCCACTCGAGCGCTCTGGTCAGCGCCGGCTCGTATTGCCCCAGCCGGTGCCGCGGGGCAGCGGCAGGTTGAGGGTCGCGCCCTCGCCGTCGCCTTCGCCGCTCTCGTCGGCATGGCCCCAGAAGAACGGGTAGTCGGTGCTCGGGTCGGCGTGGATCGACGCGAAGGCGACGTCGGCGCGCGCGTAGAAAATGTCCTGCGTGCCATTGCCGTGATGGTAGTCGACGTCGAGGATCGCGACGCTCTTGCGGCCGGCGGCGAGCGCCTGCTCGGCGGCAATCGCGGCATTGCTCAGGTAGGAATAGCCCCCGAGGTAGTCGGCGCCCGAATGGTGGCCCGGCGGCCGGCACAAGGCGAAGGCGGCACGCTCGCCGCTCAGCACCGCGTCGGTCGCGGCAAGCGCGGCCTGCGCTCCCCAGTAGACGGCATCCCAGGTGCCTTCAGCGATCGGCGTTGACGTGTCGAAGCTGTATTGTCCGAGCAGCGCATCGACGCGCTGGAGACTGAGCGGCCGGCGGCCAACAACCGGGAATGTGTAGGGGAAGGCGTCGCCCTCGCGCCCCGCCGCGCGCCATTGGCCATGCGCGCTTTTCAGAAAATCGACATAGTCGCGGCTGTGGACTCGAAGCAGCGGCTGCTCGCCCTGATCCGGCGGCGCTTCTGTTCGGCCGATCGCCTCGAGAATCGCATCGACCCGGCCGGCATGCTCGGCCGGCGGGTGCATTGCGCCGTTGAAGAACTCGCCCGCGGGGCGATGCCCGCGCTGGCGCTCGTCCCAGAAGCAGCGCATCTAGTCGGCCGATTTGCGCGACGCGGGCTCGCCTGCGGCAAGGGCTTGCGCCAGCCTCCTGGCCGCGGCCCTTTTATCCTGGTCCTCGCCAAAGATCTCGATTGCCTCTTCCCTGTCCTCCTCGCTGATGGCGACCGGCGTCGCCAGCCACAGGATTCCAAAGCCAAGCACGGCCGAGAGCAGAGATCCCACCAGGATGCCGATCTTGGCCGCCTCCACCGCCGCCGGGGCGTCGGGAAAAGCGAGCGCCGAGATGAACAGGCTCATGGTGAAGCCGATCCCGCACAGCAGGGATGCGCCGTACAGCTCGAGCCACCGTGTGTATGCCGGCCGCGGCGCGAGGCCCGTGCGGTCCGCCAGCCAGATCGCGCCGAACACTCCGATCTGCTTGCCTACAAAAAGGCCGGCAATGATCGCCAGCGGGAGCGGCTCCAGCATGTCGCCAACGGAGGTCACTTCGACTCCGGCGCTTGCGAAGCCGAACAGCGGCATCACTCCGAACATCACCCATGGGTGGATGTGGTGCTCGAGCCGCTTGAGCGGCGAGAAGGGTTCGCCGCGCCCGAGCGGGATCGTCAGGGCTGCGAGCACGCCCGCGATCGTCGCGTGGATTCCGCTCGCCAGCATGGCGAGCCAGAGCAGCGCAAAGCCGAGCATGTACGGCCACAACCTGCGCACTCCGCACAGGTTGAGCCAAGCCATGGCCGCGACGATGACCAGCGCGGCCCCGATCGCGGCTCCATTGAGGCTGGCGGTGTAGACCAGCGCAATGATCATCACCGCGCCAACGTCGTCCATGATGGCGATGGTGACGAGCAGCAGCTTGATCGTCGGGTTTGCGCGCGCGCCGAGCAGCGCAAGCACGCCGACGGCAAAGGCAATGTCGGTCGCGGACGGGATTGCCCAGCCGCGGATCAGCGCCGGATCGAAGCCGATCACCATCAGGTAGAGCAGCGCGGGCACCGCCATGCCGGCGGCCGCGGCAAGGAACGGCAGGCGCCGTTCCGCGGGCGTCGAGAGCCGCCCGTCGTACCACTCGCGCTTCACCTCCAGCCCGACGAGAAGGAAGAAGATGGCCATCAGCCCGTCGGCGACCCAGTGGTGGACGTCGAGCACGCCGAGCCGCGGCATCGGCGGCCCAAAACGGGTTTCCAGAAACTCGTGATAGGCATGGGACAAGCCGCTGTTGGCGGCGATCAGCGCAAGCGTGGCGGCGGCTATGAGCACCAGCCCGGCGAGCCTCTCGCTTTGCTGAATGTCTCTGCGATCGTCGCTCATGGGGCTCCCTTAACGGCGCCACCGTTCATTTGAACCCTTTGACCGGCTGCGCGCGGCGGGCCGACCGGCGCCAGCGTTTACGCGCACTGCTGCTGAACGACACAAAAAGAAGGCCCGCCGCTCGGCAAGTCCAGGCGGCGGGCCGCCCCTGCGGAGGCAGCAGGGGTAGTGATCACGCGAATCTGGACATGATTCGACCTCTTTTTGCGGCAATCAGGGATGAAACGAGGATGACCTGCCGTTTCATCCAGTATGAGGGCGAATGAACTCATCCGTGGCGTTCGAGCGCGAATTGACGCAGTTGCTTCCGCGGCTGCGCCGCTTTGCGCACACGCTCAGCCGCAATTCGGCGGACGCCGACGACCTTACGCAGACCTGCGTCGAGCGCGCGCTGCGCTCGCGCGCGCAATGGCAGCCCGGCACGCGGCTCGACAGCTGGCTCTACCGGATCATGCGCAATCTGTGGATCGACACGGTGCGCGCGCGCGGCCGCAAGGAGCGGCACGAAGCGCCCGAAGAGGAAGCGCAGAACATCGGCGAGGACCCGCGCGGTGCGATGGACTCTTCGCTAGAATTGAAGCGCGCGATGAATGCGATGGAGCGGCTTTCCGACGAGCAGCGCGAAGTGGTCGCGCTGATCCTCGTCGAGGGCTTCGGCTATCGCGAGGTTTCTCAAATGCTCGACCTGCCGATCGGCACGGTGTCGAGCCGGCTGGTGCGCGGGCGGACCGCGCTTCTGTCGATGCTGGGGGTGGCAGCTGATGGTTGACGAGGAAAAGTTCTTCGCCTGGCTCGACGGCGAGCTCGGCGCCGCCGACGCCGCGGTGGTCGAACGCGAAGTCGCGGGCGATCCGGAGCTTCAGCGGCAGGCGGCCGAGCATCGCGCGCTTGCCGGCAGCCTGCGCGGCGCGTTCGCGCCCGTTGCAGCGCAGCCGGTGCCCGAGCGGATCCTGGCAGCAGCGCAGCCGCGCAGCTCGAACGTCGTCGACCTCGCGTCGCGGCGCGCGAGGATCGCGCGGGCCTTTACGAGCCCAAGACCGCAATGGGCGGCGAGGGCGGCCACGCGCGCCCTTTGAATCGCGCTCGGCGCCACCGTCAACCGCGTGAGCAGCAATGCGCCGGTCGAGGTGCAGGGCGGCGCGATCTATCCCGCCGGCGTCGTCGGCGAGGCGCTCGACACGCAGCTTGCAAGCGCAGGTTCGTCCAGCGACGTGCGCATCGGCCTCACCTTCCGCGACCAGACCGGCAGCGTCTGCCGCACCTTCGAAAGTGCGGCATCGAGCGGGCTCGCCTGCCGCGACGACGGCCGCTGGCAGCTGCGCGGCCTGTTCGCCGCGCCCGAAGACTCGCAATCCGAGTACCGCATGGCCGCGGGCTCCGATCCGCGGCTGCTCGACATGGTCGACTCGACGATTGCGGGCGAACCGTTCGACGCGGCGAAGGAAGCGCAGGCGAAGCAGCGCGGCTGGAAGTAACGGCTACTTCTTCGACGCGTGCTCGGGCTTACCCTTGCGCTCGGTCGAAGCCATCTTCTCGAGCTCTTTCTCGCTCATCGATTCGGCCATTTGCTTTGACGGGCCCTTGAGCTTGCTCTTCGGCGTGTCGCCGCGTTTGGCGGACAAGGCCGCCCCGGCCGCCTTTTGCTGAGCTCCGGATTTCGCAGGCATCGCAGATGCTCCTCTTCAGCTGTCGCGGACGAAACGCTCGAGCTGTTCGAAGGCTTCGTCGTCGCTCAGTTGCTCGGGCGGGTGCTTGCAGAAGAAGGCCGCGGCGGGCTTCACCGGCCCGGCAAGCCCGCGGTCCTTGGCGACTCGCGCGCAGCGGATGAGGTCGATCGCGACGCCCGCGCTGTTGGGAGAATCCTCGACCGACAGACGCAGCTCGAGGTTCATCGGCACTCCGCCGAACAGCTGGCCTTCCATGCGCAGGAAGCAGACCTTGTTGTCGTTCTGCCAGGCGACATAGTCGGACGGGCCGACGTGGATGTTCTCGGGATCGAGCCGGTGCTCGGCGACCGACTGCACGGCTTCGGTCTTGCTGATCTTCTTCGATGCAAGCCGCGAGCGCTCGAGCATGTTGAGGAAGTCGGTGTTGCCGCCGGTGTTGAGCTGATAGGTCCGGTCGAGCTTCACGCCACGCTTGCGGAACAGGTCGGTGAGCACTCGGTGGACGATCGTCGCGCCGAGCTGCGCCTTGATGTCGTCGCCGATCAGCGGGAGTCCCGCCTGCTCGAACCGCCGCGCCCAGTCGGGGCAGCTGGCAATGAACACGGGGATGCAATTGACGAACGCGACGCCCGCCTCGAGCGCGCATTCGGCGTAGAATTCGGTCGCCTGCTGCGAGCCCACGGGCAGATAGTTGACCAGCACGTCGGCGTCGGTTTCGCGCAGGACCTGCACGACGTCTTCGCGCTCGGGCTGCGGCTCGTCCGCGACCAGGAAGGTGCGCTCGTCGGTCCAGTCGCGCATATGGTCGGCAACGCCGTCAAGCACGCGCCCCATGCGCACCGTCGTGCCGCTCGCAGGCACATGGTCGCAGAACGTCGCGGTGCAGTTCGGCTTGGCAAAAATCGCGTCGGCGACGTCGCGGCCGACCTTGCGCCGGTCGACGTCCCAGGCGGCGACGAAGCGGATGTCCTTGGGCCGGTAGCCGCCGAGATCCCAGTGCATCAGCCCGATCTGATCGTTCGCGCCGCCGTTCTGATAGTGCGCGATTCCCTGGACGAGCGAGCTTGCGCAATTGCCGACGCCGACAATCGCAACGTTGATGTCGCTTCGATTGGATGCGTGCAGGCTCATGCCACCGCTTTTCGCCGTTCGGCCGGCGCGTAGCGCTCAATCATCCGCCCGCAGAACTCGGCGAAGGCCTCGGGGTGCGCCGGCGGGCAGGTGTGGTGGCCGCTCGTGCCCTGGCAATCGGGAGTGAAGCAGAGGGTCACGGTCGTGTTGAAATCCTCGAGCGCTTCCATCTGGCGGTCGAACCAGTCCTCCCAGCCGGGGCGGTAGCTGTCCGCCCAACTCAGGCCGGTGCGCAGGTGCGTCACTCCAAGCTCCTTCATCCACCTGACTGCGTCGTCCAGCCGGTGGTCGTTGAAGTGGAACCACTGCATGATGCCCATCCGCGGAGCATATTTGCGGAAATCTTCGAGCGCGAGCTTGGGAGTGCCGTCCTCCTTAATGAGGCCCATGTAGAAGTGGCGGTAATAGGACGAGCCTTCGGCTTGCTTGTGGCGGGTCGTCGCTTCCCACGAGCGGGGAAGGTCGAACAACGAATACCAGAAGACGCGGGGCACTCGGTCGAGCAGTAGCTCGGCGGTGCGGTTGAGGCCGAACACCTGCACTTCCTCGGCGCCGAAGCTGCCGACGCCAACTTCGGTCACCCAGATGTCGTGATCGGGCACGACCGCCTCGATCTCGGCGATGCGCTGCGGCCACTCGTCGATCGGCCACAAATTCCAGTCGAGCGGGAAGCCGTGCACGGCGACGACATCGACCGCATCGAGCGCGCCCATTTCACCCAGCCGCCTGATGAAGTGCGGATCGATCGGCGAAATGCCGCCGAGCACGCGAGTCACCGATGGGTTTGCCGCTTCGATCGCCTTGCCCGCCTGGATCACCGTGCGCGCGTAGGTCGACCAGTCCGGGTCCACCTCCGGATCCCAGTGCGACTTGTTGTTGGGCTCGTTCCAGATCATCGCCGCTTCGATCATGCGCGCGGCTCCCTGGCTGGATAGACGGCGCCCGGGTCCCACTGCGCGAAGGGCCGCTCGCCGCGGCGGCAGAGATAGACTTCCTCTTCGACGCGCTTCTCGATGGCGAAGCCCGCGGACCGCAGCATGGCTTCGGCGCCGCCGCGGTTGGGAATCCACCAGTTGGTCCAGTCGCCCGCATATTCATGCTCGACGAAGTGGAGCTTGGGGTAGTCCGCCTCGAAGAAATGGTCGGTTTCCTCGAACTCGTAGTCGGGAGCCACGTCGAACACATGCTTCGACCCGCGCTGCATCGACTGGAACAGCAGGAGGTCCCCGGCGACATGCTCGTGGATCAGGTCGAGCGCGAGCAGCGGATGGCGCAGGTGATAGAGCACGCCCATGAAGATCACGAGGTTGAAGCGCTCGCCGATGGCCCCGACGTCGTAAACGTCGAGCTTGCGCAATTCGATGTCGTCGAAGCCGAGCACCTGGCTCGCAAGCTGCGCCTGGGCGAGGTAGCGCTCGTCGCTGTCGATCCCGACCACGCGCGCGGCGCCGCGGCGCTTCATCTCGATCGAGTAGAACCCCGCGTTGCAGCCGATATCGAGCACGCTCTTGCCGCTGAGGTCCGTCGGCAGGTGCCGAGCGAAGCGCTTGAACTTGGAAGCCGGATAGTCGCCCAGGAAATGGTCGGGCGCAGTCGCCACGCCGCCCAGGTTCATGTTGTGGAACCAGGGGCCGAGCGCGTCGATGCGCTTCCTCAAATCGCTGTCGGCGGAAGCCCGGATGCTGCGTTCCGCTACGTTCATTCGCCTGTCTCGTGCCCCTGTTGCGCGGCTCGCCGCCGCCGACTGTCCAGCCTCCGCCCGATCGGTTCGGGGTTGCAATGAGATTATTTAGCACTCGGAACCGCTGGGAGCGCAGGTAAGTTCCATTCAGGAACAACATAGCTGCTGCGTTGTTCAGCGGCCATGGCATTGGAGCGGTCGGATCTTGACGGCGGTGCGGGGGGCCCTGCCCAGCCGTGGGAGGATATCAGCTGGCTTGCCGAGCTTCTGGCGGTGAGCGGCTGCTTCCCCATAGAGAGCGTCGCCGACCTGGCGCGAACGCACGGCATCGGCGCGGTCGTCGACCTGCGCGAGGAGGATTGCGACGACCGGCAGGTGCTTGCGGACGCCGGCCTCGATTTCCTCCATCTGCCGACTCCCGACCTTGATCCGGCGAGCCCCGAGATGCTCGACCGGGGAGTGGAATTCGCGCGCCGGCACATCGAGCGCGGGAGCGGGGTTCTGATTCACTGCCAGCACGGCATCGGCCGCTCGCCGCTGCTTGCCCTGTGCGCGATGGTCGAGCTGGGCTGGGAGCCGCTGGAGGCGCTCGAGCAGGCGAAGCAGCGGCGGCTGTGCGTGTCGCCGAGCGAAGCGCAATATCGCGGCTGGGCGGCCTGGCTCGAGCGGCACGGGCATCCCGTGCCCGACTATCATTCGTTCGGCTGCATCGCCTATCGCCACCTGGCGCAAGGCTGAGCGATGCTGGTCTACGGCGACGCAAGCGAGCGCGTGTCCCCAGGCGAGCGGCTGCAGTGGCCTCGCGCAGGAACGGGCGGCGATTTGTGCGATGGCGCCGGGGCTCGAGCGGCATTCGAGGCTCGTCGCGCTGCTGATCGAAGCCGGGCGGCTGCTCCAGGGCATCGCCGACGCCGATTTCGAGCGTGCCCGAGCCGACCGGCGAACGCCGGCGACCCACTCATTGACCGAGCTTCTTCTGCACCTCGGCCGCGCCGTCCACTCTTCGTGGGACAGCGATTTCGATGCGCCGCTGGAGCTGCCGCAGGTGCCGTGCCCCGTGGACCTGCCGCCCGCAGTAGATCTGCGCGAGCCCGAGGGCTTCGCCTTCTACGCCGTCTATCCGGAGGCTTATGCGCTCGCCGCCCGCCGCCTGAGTCTCGCTGCTCCGCCTCGGGTGATCGGCATCCGAAGCATCGGCGCCAGCCTCGCCGCGACGGTTGCGGCTGCGCTCGGTGCGCCGTCGTTCGTCACCGTCCGACCCTTCGGCACTGCGTACAACCGCCAGGTTGCGATCGCCCCTGAGCTCGAGCGCGAGCTGCTTGGAGAGCCCGCGCATTTCCTGATCGTCGACGAAGGCCCCGGCCAGTCGGGAAGGTCGTTCGGAGCAGTCGCCGACTGGCTCGAACAACGCGGCGTGCCGCTCGAGCGGATCGCGTTTTTGCCGAGCCATTGCGGAGCGCCCGGACGGCAGGCGAGCGCAGCGGATCGGCAGCGCTGGTCTCGCGCGCAGAAAGAGGTCGCTGATCTCGGCCCGATGCTCCCGCAGCTGCTGGGCCGCTGGGCAAGCGATCTGCTCGGCCCGCTCGATGCGCCGCTCACGGACATTTCCGCGGGAGAGTGGCGCAGGCATGCCTATGCCCACGCGGGCGAGTGGCCGGCGGTCAATCGTGCGTGGGAGCGGCGCAAATTTCTCGCCCGCGCAGGCGGCGACACATGGCTCCTGAAGTTTGCGGGGCTCGGCAAAGCTGGCCGCCGCAACCTGGCAACGGCCTCGGGGCTGCAGGAGTCGGGGCTCTCATGCGACGCGCGGGGCCTCGTCCACGGCTTCCTCGTTCAGCGCTGGCATGGCGAAGCTCGTCGGCTGGTCGCGTCCGATGCGCCCGTCGAGGAGCTCGCGCATTACATCGCGCGGCGCGCCCGGCTCTTCCCCGCCGCCGGCGCGCAAGGGGCGAGTATCGCCGAGCTGCTCGACATGACGCGCCGCAACCTGTCGCTCGCGATCGGCGAGCATGCGGCGGCCGCTTTGTCGCGCTGGCAGCCGCGGGTTGGAGCGCTCGAGCAGCGGGTGGTGCGAGTGCTCACCGACGGCCGCCTTCAGCCGCACGAATGGCTGCGCCTTGCCGACGGCAGGCTGCTCAAGGTGGATGCCCTCGAGCACCATTGCGGGCACGACCTGATCGGCGCGCAGGACATCGCCTGGGACGTCGCCGGGGCGTCCGTCGAGTTCGAACTCGACCGGCGCCAGACGGCCTGGCTTGCGGCGGAGGTCGGCCGCTCGATCGGCAGGCTCGTCGACCCCGAGCTGGTGGAGTTCATGACGACCGCTTTTCTCGCGTTCCGCCTCGGGCAGGTGGCGCTGTCGATCGACATGTGCGGCGATCGGGCTGAACAGCTTCGCCTGACGCGCGTTCTCAAGCGCCTCGAACAGCGGCTTCATCAATGTCTTCTTCCATGTGCAACAAGCTCAAAGCGGCTGGAATCCTTGGTAGATGAAGAGCCGGAACGAATGGCTGTTCGGAACTAACTTCCGCGGCAATGGGTTGATGAAGAAGAAGCGCGCTCAAAGCGTGCGGATGACCGAAAAACAGGGAAGGGAAGACGCTTGGGGGAAACTGTTCTCGTAACCGGCGGAGCCGGCTTCATCGGGCGTGCGGTCACCGCCGAGCTCCTCAGGCGCGGCAATGAGGTGCGAGTCCTCGACAGCCTGATCGAGCAGGTCCACGGGAATCGCGATCATCCCGAAGATTTCCCCGCCGGCGCCGAGCTGATCGTCGGCGACATCCGCAACAAGGACGTCGTCACGCGCGCGCTCCAGCGCGTCGACAGCGTCATCCACCTCGCCGCCGAAGTCGGGGTCGGCCAGTCGATGTACGCGGTCGAGCGCTACACGTCGGTCAACGAGACGGGCTCTGCAGTGCTGTTCGAAGCCTTGATCGACAAGCCGGTGCGCCGCGTGGTCACCGCCTCGTCGATGAGCATCTACGGCGAGGGGCTTTACGAGGACGCCGACGGAAACCTCGTGCAGGACGCCGAGCGCAAGCCGCGCACGTCCGACAGCCAGAGCTGGGATCCGCTAGACGCTCAGGGGCGGCCCTCAGGCCTGTAGCGACCCCCGAGTGGAAGCAGCCCAGCCTCGCCTCGATCTACGCGCTCGGCAAATATGTGCAGGAGCGCCAGACTCTGATCATGACTCGGGGCCTATGGAATGGAAGGCTGCCTGCCTGCGCCTGTTCAACGTCTACGGGCCGGGCCAGGCGCTTTCCAACCCATATACCGGAGTGCTCGCGATCTTCTCGTCGCGCCTGTCGAACGGACAGCGGCCGATGATCTTCGAGGACGGCGAGCAGCGCCGCGACTTCGTCTATGTCGGCGACGTCGCCCGCGCATTCTGCGATGCGCTGGTCCATCCGGACGCGAACGGCGAAGTGTTCAACATCGGCTCGGGGGTCGACCGCAGCGTGACGCAGGTCGCGCGCTCGATCGCCCGTGCGCTGCAGCGCAACGACATCCAGCCGGAGATCGTCGGCAAGGCGCGGGTGGGCGACATCCGCCACTGCTTCTGCGACGGAGCCAAGGCGCAGGAGAAGCTCGGCTTTACTGCCGAGAACGACTTCGACCAAGGCCTGGCGGAGCTTGCCGAATGGGTCGCGGGCCAGACGGCCGACGACCGAGTCGACCAGGCGCGCGCCGAGCTCGAAGCCAAGGGGCTGGTGGCATGACGAGCCAGCCGGACTCTCGGCCAATCCTGATCACCGGCGGAGCCGGTTTCATCGGCTGCAACATCGCCGACAGATTCGCGGCCGACGGCCACGACGTGATCGTCTTTGACGCGCTCTCGCGCCCCGGGGTCGAGCGCAATCTCGACTGGCTCAAGGAACGCCACGGAAGCCGGATCACCAGCGTGGTCGCCGACATCCGCGACGAGGACGAGGTCGCGCGCGCCGCGGCCGACGCCAGCGCCGTGTTCCACATGGCTGCGCAGGTCGCGGTGACGACCAGCCTGGTCGATCCGCGCGAGGACTTCGAGATCAACGTGCGCGGCACGCTCCACCTGCTCGACGCCCTGCGATTGAACGGGCGACGAGTGCCGGTGATCTTCGCCTCGACCAACAAGGTCTACGGCGATCTTGCCGATCTGTCGGTCGACCGCCGCGGCGAACGCTACGAGCCGGACGCCCAGACGGCCTCGCGCGGAATTTGCGAAGCGCGCGCCCTCGACTTCCACACGCCCTACGGCTGCTCGAAGGGCGCCGCCGACCAATATGTGCTCGACTATGCGCGCAGCTACGGCATCCCGAGCGCGGTCTTCCGCATGAGCTGCATCTACGGCCGGCGGCAGATGGGTACCGAGGACCAGGGCTGGGTCGCGCATTTCCTGATCCGCGCGCTCGAGGGCGAGCCGATCACGATCTACGGCGACGGGCGCCAGGTGCGCGACATCCTCGACGTGTCCGACGCGGTCGAGACTTATGTCCGCGCCCTCGAGCGCATCGACCGGATCGCGGGAAGCGCGTTCAATCTCGGCGGCGGCCCGGGCAACGCGGTCAGCCTGCTGCAGCTCGTCGATGAAATGCGCGCGATCACCGGGCGCAAGGTCGATCTTGAATTCGAGGATTGGCGCAACGGCGACCAGCGCTGGTATGTGTCGGACACCAGCAGGGCCCGCGCCGCGCTCGGGCTCGATCAGCCGATCGCCTGGCGCGACGGGGTGGCGCGGCTTGCTCAATGGCTGGCGAACGAGCGCAAGGCGACGATCCAGCTTCAGCCGACCATGGCGAGCGCTGCTCAATGAGCGTGCGCAAGGTCCTGCTTGCGACCGACGCGGTTGGCGGCGTTTGGACGTACAGCGTGGAGCTGGCGCGCGGGCTTCGCGAGCTCGGGACCGAGACGGTGCTGGCGGCGATGGGACCCTCGCCCGGTGACCGGCAGCTCGCCGACGCGGACGGGATTCGAGTGATCGACACGGGCCTGCCGCTCGACTGGCTTGCCGAGCAGCCCGATGCGATCCGCCGCGCCGGCTGCGCGCTTGCCGAGCTTGCGGACAGGGAATCGGCCGACGTGGTGCAGCTGTGCAGCGCCGCCCATGCTGCCGTCGTCGAGTTCGGCCGCCCGGTCGTCGCCGTCCAGCACAGCTGCCTTGCAAGCTGGTGGCAAAGCGTTCGCGGCGGGCCGCTTCCGCACGATTTCGCGTGGCGGCGTGACCTCGTGGAATGCGGCCTCAATTGCGCGAGCGCGATTGTCGCGCCCACTGCAGCTTTCGCTGCGCAGACCGCACGCAGCTACGAGCTGTGCCGGCCCTTGTATGTCGTTCACAACGGGCGGCAGCCGCTCGCTTTGTCCAAAAGGTCGCACCGCGATTTCGTGCTGACCGTCGGCCGGTTGTGGGACGAGGGCAAGAACCTGCGCACGCTCGACGAGGCGGCTGCGCTGCTCGACGTTCGGGTGGAGGCGATCGGCCCTGCCGAAGGGCCGAACGGCACGCGCGTGGAGTTCGAAAATCTCCACACTCCCGGCTCGCTCCACCCCGCCGCGATTGCCGAGCGGCTGGCCGCGCGGCCGATCTTCGCCTCCGCCGCTTTGTACGAGCCCTTCGGCCTGTCCGCGCTCGAGGCTGCACAGGCCGGCTGCGCGCTGGTCCTTTCCGACATCGCGACCCTTCGCGAGCTGTGGGACGGCGCTGCGCTGTTCGTTCCGGCGCGCGATGCGCGCGGCTTTGCCGAGGCGATCACCAAGCTTCTGAACGAGTGCGAACTGCGCGACCAGCTCGGCCGCGCCGCACAGCTGCGGGCGTTGCGCTACACGCCCGCCGCAATGGCGCAGCGGATGTCGCAGATCTACGACCCCGTCGCTCTTGCCGCACCACCCGCGCGCGAGCGGATCGCAGCCGCGGGTGCGGCATGAGGATCGCCTACTTCACCCATTCACTGCGCTCGTGCTGGAACCACGGCAATGCCCATTTCCTGCGCGGCGTGTTGAGCGAGCTGGTCGCGCGCGGCCATCAGGTTGACGCGTTCGAGCCGGAAGCGCCGTGGAGCTTGACCAACCTGCTCGCCGATCATGGCGAACAGGCGCTTGATGCCTTCGCACGCGCGTATCCCGAGCTTAAATCGCGCACCTACTCGCGGCCCGAGGAAGGTGCTGCGCGCGCCGCCGACGCCGACCTGGTCATCGTCCACGAGTGGAACGAGCCCGCGCTGGTCGCGGCGCTCGGTCGGCTGCGCGCGCGCGGCGGGCGCTTCACCCTGCTGTTCCACGACACGCATCACCGCGCCGTGTCCGAGCCCGAGGAAATGCGCGCCTACGACCTCGAACATTATGACGGCGTGCTCGCGTTCGGCGAAACCATCGCGGAAATCTACCGCCGCTGGGGCTGGGGCCGCCGCGCGTTTGTGTGGCACGAAGCTGCCGACCTTCGACGCTTCAAACCACCAACAATGGACGCCGGCCGCGAAGGGCTGATCTGGATCGGCAATTGGGGCGACGGGGAGCGCAGCGAGGAGCTCGTCGAGTTCCTGCTCGAGCCCGCGCGCGATGCAGGCCTGCCGCTCGACATCTACGGCGTGCGCTATCCGAATCGCGCGCGCCGGACGCTCGCCCAACATGGCGCGCGCTACCACGGATGGATCGCCAATGCGGACGCGCCGGCCGCCTTCGCCAGGTCAATCGCGACAGTGCATGTGCCGCGCCGTTTCTATTCGCAGCTCCTGCCCGGCATTCCGACCATCCGAGTGTTCGAAGCGCTCGCGTGCGGGATTCCGCTGGTCTCCGCGCCATGGGACGACAGCGACGGCCTGTTCCGCGTGGGCCAGGATTTCCTCATGGTGTCGAGCGGCGATGAAATGACTCGCGCGCTCGAGCGCCTCAAGAACGAGCCCGAGCTGCGCGCCGCGCTCGCTGCAAGCGGGCTCGAGACGATCCGGAAGCGGCACAGCTGCGCGCACCGCGTCGACGAGCTGCTCGGAACGATCCTCCCTGCGCTGCAGAGCGAGCGCACGATGGTGGCGGCATGAAGATCGCGTTCTACGGTTCGAGCCTGCTGTCGTCCTGGTGGAACGGCGCTGCGACCTATTATCGCGGGCTGCTGCGCGACCTCGCGGGCCGCGGCTACGACATCACCTTCTTCGAGCCCGATGCCTACGACCGGCAGAAGCATCGCGACATGGAGCCGCCGCAATGGGCGCGCTCGGTCGTCTACCCGGCGACGCCCGACGGCCTTGCCGCGGTGCTCGCCGAAGCCCGCGCGGCCGACATCGTCGTCAAGGCCAGCGGGGTGGGCGTGTTCGACGACGAGCTGATCGCCGGCATCGTCGAGCACAGCCGCCCGGACGCCCTGCGCATCTTCTGGGACGTCGATGCCGCAGCGACGCTCGAGGAAATGCGCCACGACGAGACGCATGCCGTCCGGCGCGCATTGCCGTCGCTCGACTTCGTGCTCACCTACGGCGGCGGCCCTCCGGTCATCGAGGCGTACGAGGGGTTCGGAGCCGCGCGCTGCGTGCCAGTCTACAACGCGCTCGATCCGACGACTCACCACCCGGTCGATCCCGACCCGCGGTTCGAGGCCGATCTGTCCTTTCTCGGCAATCGGCTTCCCGACCGCGAAGCACGAGTCGAGCAATTCTTCCTCTCCGCGGCCGAGGCGCTGCCCGAGCGGCGCTTCCTGATCGGCGGCAACGGCTGGGAATCACAGGCGATGCCGCACAACGTGCGCCACCTCGGCCACGTCTACACGCACGAGCATAACGCGTTCAATTGCACGCCGCTCGCAGTGCTCAACATCGCGCGCGACAGCATGGCCAATATCGGCTTCTCGCCCGCGACTCGCGTGTTCGAAGCGGCAGGCGCCGCGGCCTGCCTGATCACCGACGCGTGGGAGGGGATCGAGCTGTTCCTGAAGCCGCAGGAGGAAGTGCTGGTCGCGCGCGACGGGAAGGACGTTGCCGAACATGTGCGCGCGCTCGACCCCGAACGCGCGCGGCGCATCGGCCAGGCGGCGCTTGCACGCATCCGCTCCGAGCATACCTACGCGCACGGGGGAGCGCTGGTCGACTACCTGCTGCGCTCGGCAGCGCAAAGCGAAGGGTGCGCGGCATGAAGCTCGTCGTGCTCGGCCTCAGCCTGTCTTCGTCGTGGGGAAACGGCCACGCGACGACGTTCCGCGCGCTGCTCCGGGCGTTCGCCGCGCGCGGACACGAGATCCTGTTCCTCGAGCGCGATGTGCCCTGGTACCGCGACAACCGCGATCTCAAGGACGTGGATTACTGCCGGCTCGAATTCTACGGCTCGCTGAACGAGCTCGACGACTGGCGCAGCGAGATCGAACAGGCCGACGCAGTCATCGTCGGCTCCTACGTTCCCGACGGGGTCGAGGTCGGCCGCTTCGTCCAGCGCCACGCGCGCGGGGTGACCGGTTTCTACGACATCGACACGCCGGTGACTCTCGCCAAGCTCGAGCGCGGCGATTTCGAATATCTTTCACCCGAGATCATCCCCGGCTACGACGTCTATCTGTCCTTCACCGGCGGTCCCACGCTCGGGCGAATCGAGCGGCAGTACGGGTCGCCCGCGGCGCGCTCGCTCTATTGCTCGGTCGATCCGCACGCCTATCCGGCGCTCGACGTCGAGAAGACGTGGGACCTCACCTATCTCGGAACCTACAGCGACGACCGGCAGCCGACGCTCGAGGCGCTGCTGATCCAGCCCGCACGCAGGCTCCCGCACCTCAAGTTCGCAGTCGCCGGCCCGCAATATCCAAGCTCCATCCACTGGCCCGACAATGTCGAGCGCATCGACCATCTGCCGCCCGCCGATCATCCCGCCTTTTACGCGGCGTCGCGCTTCGCTCTCAACGTCACTCGCGCGGACATGATTGCCGCGGGCTGGTCGCCGTCGGTGCGGCTGTTCGAAGCCGCAGACTGCGCAGTGCCGGTGATCTCGGACACTTGGGACGGGATCGAATCGATCCTGCGCCCGGACAAGGAAATCCTTCTCTCCCGCTCTACGCAGGACGAGGTCGGACTGATCACCGGCCCCGATCGTTCAGCTTTGGGCAGAGCAGCACGTGCAAGGGTGCTCGCCGAGCATACCGCCGACCATCGGGCCGGCGAACTGGAAAATCACTTGAAAGAAGCCGCCATCCGGAAGACGGACGGGCGCACGCAACCCAGGGAGAAGCGTGTGAAGCCTACCAGCGAGAAAATCGCGCTCGTCACGGGCGGGGCCGGGTTCATCGGCTCGCACCTGTGCGACCGGCTGCTGGCCGAGGGAGCGCGCGTGGTCTGCCTCGACAGCTTCCTTACCGGCCGCTCCGAGAATTTGCGCCACCTCCAGGGCGAGAGCCGCTTCGACCTGATCGAGGCCGACGTGATCGACGGGCTTCCCGCCCGCCTCAACGGCGGCGCGCCCAGGTTCACGCACATCTATCACCTCGCCTGCGCCGCTTCGCCGCCGCACTACCAGGCCGACCCCGAGCATACGATGCTGACCAATGTCGTCGGCACCAACAACATGCTCCGGCTCGCCGAGCGCTGCGCCGCGCGGCTGCTGCTCACTTCGACCAGCGAGGTCTATGGTGACCCCGAGGTCCACCCGCAGCACGAGGAATATCGCGGCTGGGTCAACCCGATCGGCCCGCGCGCCTGCTACGACGAGGGCAAGCGCGCCGCCGAGACGCTCGCCTTCGATTATCTGCGCGCGCGCCGCTGCGACACGCGAGTCGCCCGCATCTTCAACACCTACGGCCCGCGAATGCGCGAGGACGACGGCCGCGTGGTCTCCAACGTCATCTGCCAGGCGCTCGCCGGCGAGGACATCACCGTCTACGGCGACGGCTCGCAGACCCGCAGCTTCTGCTTCGTCGACGACATGCTCGACGGGCTGATGCGGCTGATGGACAGCGACAGCGCGGTCGGGATTCCGGTCAATCTCGGCAACCCCAACGAGCTGACGGTGAGCGAGCTCGTCGGGCTCGTGCTGCGCATGACCGGCTCATGCTCGATGGTGGTCGAGCGGCCGCTGCCGATCGACGATCCGCGGCGCCGCAAGCCCGACATCGGCCGAGCGATCGAGCTGCTCGGCTGGCAGCCGAAGGTCGATCTCGAGACCGGGCTCGATTCAACCATCGCCTGGTTCGCCGGAACGAGCGCGGACGATCAGCCGCGCTGGCGCGGAATCGTCAACCGAACGATGCGCGAGCCGCTGATCGCCGCGGCCGAATGAGCGGATGCGCGCGGCCGTAGTCACCGGGCCCGGCGCGGTCCGCATCGAAGACGTTCCACGGCCCGAGCCGGGCCCCGGCCAGGTGCGCATCCGCCTCGAAGGATCGGGGGTCTGCGCGTCCAACCTCACGCCGTGGGAAGGGCCCGAGTGGATGAGCTTCCCCACGGACCCGGGCGCGCTCGGCCACGAGGGCTGGGGCGTGGTGGATGCGCTGGGCGAAGGGGTCGGGCACTGGACTGAGGGCGACCGAGTGGCGGCGCTCAGCGGCCACGCCTACGCGGAATATGACCTTGCCGACGCGTCCGCGCTGGTGCGCATTCCCGACGAGCTCGCGAACACGCCCTTTCCAGGCGAGCCGTTCGGCTGCGCGATGAACATCTTCCGCCGAAGCGACATCGCCGCGGGCCACACGGTCGCGGTGATCGGCGTCGGCTTCCTCGGCGCGATCCTCGTGCGCCTCGCGAGCAGTGCGGGTGCCCGCGTAATCGCCATTTCGCGCCGTGCGGAATCGCTCGGCCTCGCCCGCACGATGGGCGCGGCTCAGACGATCCCGATGGACGATCACTGGCGGATCATCGAACGCGTGAAGCAGCTGACCGGCGGCCGCATGTGCGAGCGCGTGATCGAGGCGGTCGGCAAGCAGTGGCCGCTCGACCTTGCCGCGGAGCTCACGGCAGAAGGCGGCCGGCTGGTGATCGCCGGCTACCACCAGGACGGGCCGCGGCAGGTCAACATGCAGCTGTGGAACTGGCGCGGGTTCGACGTCGCCAACGCGCACGAGCGCGACCCCGCCGTCGCCCTCCAGGGGATGCGCGAGGCGGTGGAAGCGGTGCGCTCCGGGCTGGTCGATCCCTCGCTCCTGGTCACTCACCGCTTCCGGCTCGATCAGCTCGGCGCGGCGCTCGACGCGACGCGCGACCGGCCGGGCAATTTCGTCAAGGCCGTCGTGGTGCCATGATCCGCCTCGGCTTCATCGGCGTCGGCTGGATCGGCCGCAACCGGATGGAGGCGATGCTCGCCACGGGCAAAGCGCAGGCAATCGCAATCTGCGAGCCCAATCCGGAAATGGCGCAGGAGGCAGGCAGGCTTGCTCCCGACGCACGGCTGGTCGGCTCACTGGAAGAACTGCTTGCGCTCCAGCCCGACGGCGTCGTGATCGCAACCCCGAGCGCGATGCACGCCGACCAGTGCAGTCGCGCGCTTGAGGCCGGCGCGGCCGTCTTCTGCCAGAAGCCACTCGGCCGCAACTCGGCCGAAGTCGAAGCGGTGCTCGACGCCGCCCGCCGCGCCGACCGCCTGCTCGGCGTCGATTTGTCCTACCGCCACACCGCTGCCATGCGCGCAATCCGCGAGCAGGTCCGCGCCGGCGCCCTGGGCGACATCTTCTCGGCCGACCTCCTGGTCCACAACGCGTACGGGCCCGGCAACGCCTGGTTCTGGAACCCGGCGCTGTCGGGCGGCGGCTGCGTGATCGACCTCGGCATCCACCTCGTCGACCTCGCCCTGTGGCTGCTCGATTTCCCCGAAGTCGAGCGCGCGAGCGGCCGGGCGTTGCGCGGCGGCAGACCGCCCGAGCCGCACGAGGTCGAGGACTTCGCGACCGGCTCGATCGACCTCGCCACCGGCGCGAACATCCGCATCGCCTGCTCGTGGAACCTGCCCGCCGGCGCCGACGCGGTCATCCGCGCGAGCTTCTACGGCACTCAAGGCGGCGCCGAGATGCGCAACGAAAACGGCTCCTTCTTCGATTTCACCGCCGAGCTGTTCAAAGGGCGCGAACGGCACACGCTCGCTTCCCCTCCCGACCAATGGGGCGGTCGCGCCGCCGCTCGATGGGTTGAAAAGCTGGCGTCGGGCGAGAGGTTCGCCGGCAGCACCGCGGGACTTCTCGAAACCGCGCGTGCGCTCGACCGGCTCTACGGCCGGCGAGCCCCCGCCGCTCAGGCGAAAGCCGCGGCCTTCTTGAGCGTCTGATAGGCTTCGATCACTTCGCCGAGCCGGTGCTCCAGGCTGCGGTCGCCGCCGTTGCGGTCAGGATGGTAGCGGCGGACCAGCTGCGAATAACGGCTGCGAAGCCCGGTGCGGTCGGTGTCCTCGCCGAGCCCCATCACCGCCAAAGCGCGCTGCTCGGCCCTCGAAAACCGCGACGGCCGCTCGCGGCGGACATGGCCGAACCGGCCGGCAATCGCGTCGAGCGGATCGGAAAAGTCGCTCCACGCAGGCGGCGGGTCGGAGCCGATGGCCGCGTACCTGCGGCTCGGCCGCTCCCAGCCGCCGAAGGGCGACTGAGCATCGGCGATCTCGTCCGGGCTCATCCCCTCGAAGTAATTGTAGCGCGCATTGTGCTCGCGGACATGGTCGAGGCACAGCAGCCGCCACACCCCCGGCCCGTCGAAGCTCGCCGGCTGCACCGGTGCCTTGTACTCGCCGAGCGCGCGGCAGCCCGGCACCGCGCAGCGGCCGGCCGCTCCATGGACTTTCCCGTGCATTCTGGGATGACTCGACGCCACCGCTTCCTCGCCTCAAGAACCTTCCTATATAGGCCCGGTGAACGTCGCTGCCACGGGACCGGTCGCAACCGAAATGCTCAGCCGCCTCGACTCGGCGCTTTCCCCAAGCCGACTGGCGCTCACCGACGACAGCGAGAAGCATCGCGGCCACGGCGGCTACAACCCGGCAGGCGAAAGCCACTTCACGCTTCAGATCGAAAGCGCGTCGTTCGCGGGCAAGTCGCGGGTCGAGCGGCAGCGGATGGTCTATCGCGCGCTCGGCGAGCTGATGCACGAAAGGGTCCACGCTCTGTCGATCCGCGCGACCGCGCCCGGCGAGGAATGATGCCCGAGCCCCTCGTCCAGACCATCGCACCCGTCACTCACGACCTCGGCGGCTTCAAGGTGCATCGCACGCTGCCGAACAAGCAGCGGACGATGGTCGGCCCGTTCATCTTCTTCGACCAGATGGGCCCGGCGCGGCTGACAGCCGGCCGGGGCATAGACGTCCGCCCCCACCCGCACATCAACCTCGCGACAGTCACGTATTCTGTTCGCCGGGGCGATCGACCATCGCGACAGCCTCGGCACGGTCCAGCGGATCGAGCCCGGCGCGGTCAATTTGATGACGGCCGGGCGCGGGATCGCCCATTCCGAACGCTCGCCGCCCGACGAGCGCTCCGGAGGCGCCGAGCTCGACGGCATCCAGACCTGGCTCGCCTTGCCCCGCGCGAAGGAAGAAGTGGATCCCGCGTTCGAGCACGTGCCTGCCGGCGATCTGCCGCTGGTCGAAGGCAATGGAGTGTGCGCGCGGATCATCATGGGCGAATGGCATCGCGCCTCCTCACCGGTGACCTGCCATTCCCCGACTATCTACGCCGCAATCGAGCTCGCGCCGGGGGCAGCGCTGGTGATCGACCATCAAGCCGACGAGCGCGCGCTCTACCTGCTCGACGGCGATGCGACGCTCGACGGCCGTCCGCTCGTGCCGCAGCACCTGGCCCTGCTTGCGCCCGCGCATTTGCCGCTGCTGTCCACGGCCGGCGGCGCTCGGCTGATGCTGTGCGGCGGAGCCCCGCTCGACGGCGAGCGCCACGTCTGGTGGAACTTCGTCTCCTCCAGCCGCGAGCGGATCAACGAGGCGAAGCGCGCCTGGCGCGCCGGCGAGTTCGCGCTTCCGCCCGACGATGACCACGAGTTCATACCGCTGCCCGAGGTGCCGCTGACGGTCAGCTATCCATGACCGAGTTCCGCCGCGTCGCGCTTCGCACCGGGATCACGCTCAACGTCGCGCTCGCAGGGCCGGCAGACGGCCCGCCGGTGATCCTGCTCCACGGCTTTCCCGAATCGCACCGCACCTGGCGCGAAATCGCGCCGCGGCTCGACCAGCGCTTCCGCCTCATCATGCCCGACCAGCGCGGCTTCGCCGGTTCCGACCGCCCTCAGGAGGTCGAAGCGTACGGCACCGACACGCTGACCGACGACGTCTTCGCCCTTGCCGACAAGCTCGCGCTCGAAAGCTTCGCGCTGGTCGGCCACGACTTGGGCGGAGTAATCGCCTGGAGCGCCGCGACCCGCGGCGATCCGCGGCTCACCAGGATCGCGATCATCAACGCGCCGCATCCGGTCATCTTCCAGAAAAGGCTGATCGAGAACGCCGAGCAGCGCTCCGCCTCGCAGTACATCACGATGCTGCGGACGCCCGGCTTCGAACAGGCGCTCAAGGCGACGGGGCTCGAGGCGCTGTTCGAAAAGGCGATCGCCGCCAACGCCGGCGAGGCGAAGATCCTCGAGGCCGAAAAGCAGCAATATCTCGCCGAATGGGCGCAGCCGGGCGCGCTCACGGCCATGCTCAACTGGTACCGCGCTGCAAGGGTCATGGTCCCGCCGCCGGGAATCACCGTTCCGCTCCCCGACTGGCTATTGAAGGCTTTCCCCAAGGTGCGGATCCCGACCCTGGTGATCTGGGGAATGAGGGACAGCGCTTTGCTCCCGGTCCAGCTCGACGGGCTCGATCAGCTGGTCGAGGACCTGCGCATCACCCGCCTGGCCGACGCGGGCCACTTCGCCCCGTGGGAAGCGCCGGACGAGGTGGCGCAAGCGCTTGAGGCCTTTCTCGCCTGACGCTCGCCCGCTAGGAGCCCGTCTCGATGACCAACGAAGCGCGCTCCCGATCCCGCTCCGCCGCGCGCCTCGCCGCAGTGCAGGCGCTCTACCAGCAGGAGATGGAAGGAACGCCGGTCGCCCGCCTGCTCAAGGAATTCCACGACCATCGCCTCGGCGCGACCATCGAGGAGGCGCAATATGTCGAGGCCGAGCGAAGCTTCTTCGACGACATCGTCACCGGCGTAAGCGCGCGCGGCACCGAGATCGACGAGCTGATCAGCAGGCGCCTCGCGACCGGCTGGCGGCTCGAGCGCCTCGACCGCCCGATGCGCGCGCTGCTTCGCGCCGGCGCCTACGAGCTGCTCGCCCGCAACGACGTGCCGGTCGGCTCGGTGATCTCCGAATATGTCGACGTCGCCCACGCCTTTTACGACAAGCGCGAAAGCGGCTTCGTCAACGGAGTGCTCGACGCGGTCGCCAAGGACGCCCGCGCCGCGCCCGCCGGCTAGAGATGCGCGAGAGCGACGCGATCGAGCGGCTGCGGCGCATCGCCACCCACCCGGCGGCGCTCGGCCTGCGCGACGACGCGGCCCTCCTCGAAGGCCTCGTCCTCACCCCCGACAGCATGGCCGAGGGCGTTCACTTCCTGCCCGCCGATCCGCCGGCGAGCGTCGGCTGGAAGCTCGTCGCAGTGAACCTGTCGGACCTTGCCGCGAAGGGCGCGACTCCTGTCGCCGCGCTGCTTTCGCTCACTTTGTCGGGCGACGAAGCGCGCGACATGGCGCTGATCGACGGCATCGAGGCCGCCTGCGAAAGCTACGGCCTGGCGTTGATCGGCGGCGACACGATCGCGCTTCCCGCCGGAGCTCCGCGAGTCCTCGGCCTCACCGCGATCGGCCGGGCGGGGACAAGCACTCCGCTGCGCAGCGGCGCCCGTCCGGGCGACCATCTGTGGCTCGTCGGGACCGTCGGTGATTCCGCGGCAGGGCTCGCATTGCTCAGGGCGGACGCCGCAGCGACCGGCGCGCTGGTCGACATCTACCGCCGTCCCGTCCCTTTGCTTGCCGCGGGCCAGGCCCTCGCGCCGCACGCCCACGCGATGATGGACGTTTCGGACGGGCTTCTGCTCGATTGCCGCCGCCTTGCGCAGGCCAGCAACTGCACCGCCCGGATCGACCTCGATTCGGTCCCGCTGTCGGCAGCCTTCATCCAGTCCCGGGGCGACGACCTCGCCGCGCGGATATTCGCGGCGACCGGCGGCGACGACTATGCGCTCATCGCTGCCTTGCCCCCGGAGCTCGACCCCTTAAGCCTTTCTTTACCCCCAGGGACCAGCATTGCACGGATCGGGACTCTCGCTGGGCAAGGGGATCTTCTCTCCCTCACCAGCGGCGGCAGGCCCGTCGAGCTACCGGAGCAACTGGGCTTTGAGCACCTTGGCCACCAGCATCGCCGCAATCCCCCTGCGCCAGTGGCTGATCGGGGCTAGCGGGCTCGTCACCGGAATGGCGACCGCTCTCCTGCTTTACTGACGGCGAGGCGCCGCAAGCGGTTGCAAGCCGCGCCTTGCGCCCATAAAGGGCGCCATCCCGCCGGCTGCCTCCCGCACGCCGGCCGTCATCATTCGCCGCCAAACGGGGAAACACATGGACCTCACTTTGATCGCCCTCGCCTGTGGCGTGATCGCCGTGCTTTACGGAATCCTCACCAGCCGCCAGGTGCTCGCCGCGCCGGCCGGCAATCAGCGGATGATCGACATTTCCGGAGCGATCCAGGAAGGCGCGGAGGCCTATCTCGGCCGGCAATATATGACCATCGGCATCGTCGGCGTGGTCGTCGCCATCCTCGTCGGGCTGTTCCTCGGGCTTACGCCGGCCATCGCGTTCAGCATCGGCGCGATCCTGTCGGGCGCGGCCGGCTACATCGGGATGAACATTTCGGTTCGCGCCAACGTGCGCACCGCCGAGGCTGCCCGCACCTCGCTCCAGGGCGGCCTCACCACCGCCTTCCGCGCGGGCGCGATCACCGGCATGCTGGTCGCCGGCCTCGCCTTGCTGGCGATCGCCGGCGTCTTCTATGTGCTGGTCGAGGTGCAGGGTGCAGCGCCCGACAGCCGCACCGTCATCGACGGGCTGGTCGCGCTTGCCTTCGGCGCCTCGCTGATCTCCATCTTCGCCCGCCTGGGCGGCGGCATCTTCACCAAGGCCGCAGACGTCGGCGCCGACCTCGTCGGCAAGGTCGAGGCCGGAATCCCGGAGGACGACCCGCGCAACCCGGCCGTGATCGCCGACAACGTCGGCGACAATGTCGGCGACTGCGCCGGCATGGCCGCCGATCTGTTCGAAACCTATGTCGTGACCGTCGGCGCGACGATGGTCCTGACCGCGCTTCTGATCGGCAACCGCGGCGGCGGCGACGTCACCACGCTGATGGCGCTTCCGCTGCTGGTCGGGGGCGTGTGCATCGTCACTTCGATCATCGGCACCTACATGGTCCGCCTCGGCCGCGGCCAGTCGATCATGGGCGCGCTCTACAAGGGCTTCTGGACCACCGCGGCGCTGTCGGTTCCGGCGCTGTGGCTCGCGACCACCTTCGCCCTCGGCGACCTCAATGCGGTGATCGGCGGGCAGGAAGCGGCCGGCACCGACCTCACCGGCGCAGCGGCCGAGCAGACCGGCGGCTTTACCGGCTGGGACCTTTATTTCTGCATGCTGATCGGGCTTGCAGTGACCGGCCTGCTCGTGTGGATCACCGAATATTACACCGGCACCAACTACCGCCCGGTCCAGACGATCGCGAAGGCCTCGGAAACCGGCCACGCGACCAACATCATCCAGGGCCTTGCGATCAGCCTCGAATCGACCGCTCTCCCGACGGTCGTCATCTGCATCGCGATCATCGGCTCCTACCTGCTCGCAGGCCTGATCGGGATCGCGTTCGCGGCAACCGCGATGCTTGCGCTCGCCGGAATGGTCGTCGCGCTCGACGCCTATGGCCCGGTCACCGACAATGCCGGCGGCATCGCCGAAATGTCGGGCATGGAAGAGGACGTGCGCACGCGCACCGACGCGCTCGACGCGGTGGGCAACACCACCAAGGCGGTGACCAAGGGCTATGCGATCGGCTCGGCCGCGCTTGCCGCGCTGGTGCTGTTCGGCGCCTACACCACCGACCTTCAGGAGTTCGCCCCCGAGCTCGGCATTGGCGCAGCCGGCGTCGATTTCTCGCTGTCCAACCCGTACGTCGTCGTCGGCCTGCTGCTCGGCGCGTTGCTTCCCTATCTGTTCGGCGCGATGGGCATGACCGCGGTCGGCCGCGCGGCGGGCAATGTCGTGCTCGACGTGCGCGAGCAGTTCCGCTCTAATCCGGGGATCATGGACGGCACGGTTCGGCCCAATTACGCCCGCACCGTCGACCTGGTGACTAGGGCCGCGATCAAGGAAATGATCCTGCCCTCGCTTCTGCCGGTGCTCGCCCCGATCCTCGTCTATTTCTCGATCTCCGCAGTGGCCGGGCGCGAGCAGGGCTTCGCCGCGCTCGGCGCGCTGCTCCTGGGCGTGATCGTCTCGGGCCTGTTCGTCGCCATCTCGATGACCTCGGGCGGCGGCGCGTGGGACAATGCCAAGAAGTATATCGAGGACGGCAATTACGGCGGCAAGGGCTCGGAAGCCCACAAGGCGGCCGTGACCGGCGACACGGTCGGCGATCCGTACAAGGACACCGCCGGCCCGGCGGTCAACCCGATGATCAAGATCACCAACATCGTCGCGCTGCTGCTGCTCGCGGCGCTCGCCGGCCAGGGCGCCGGCTGATCTTCGGATCAGCTGTTCGAGGATGAGCCCCGCCCGGCCCAGCCGCGGCGGGGCTTTTCTTTAGCTTTCGCCGTGTTACGCTCGTCCCGCCGAAGTCGGGGGGCTTTATGCGTTTGATGATTAGCATGCTGGCGCTGGCGGCAATCGCCGGTCCAGCCTCTGTCGCGGCCGAGGTGCAGGCGCAGCCTGGAGCGCCCACGATCACGACTGCGCAGTTTGCGGCGCTCCCTATGTTTCGTAGCCCGCTGCTCTCGCCGAACGGCCGCCGCATTGCCGCACGAACAACGGTCGCGGGTGAAACGAGGCTGGCGATCCTCGATGCGGATCGTCCCGAATCGCTGCCCAGGATGATCAGGCTCGGAAGCGGCGAAGTCGCCGCAGTGAAATGGGCGGGAAATCATCGGCTGCTGTTGACCCTTCGCGCGACGAAAGATTTTGGCGGCTTCGAACTCCCGTTCCTGCGTCTGATTGCCGTCGACGTGGACTCGGGCCATTCGCGGATCGTCGATAAGAAGAGCCGCGGCCTCTACGCCGGCGATGTCCTCTATGCCGACCCGTCGGGGTCATGGGCGCTGGTCGCCAGCCAGGACGACGCGTTCGCCTATCCGTCGGTCAAGCGCGCCGACCTCGCTACGGGCGACGCAGTGCTCGTGGAGAAAGCGCGCGACGGCGTCTGGGACTGGTACGCCGACGATGATGGGCTGGTTCGCGCCGGGGTGGCGTACGAGGGCCGCCGCTGGACAGTCTGGTACCGCGAAAAGCCCGGCGAGAAGCTGCGCAGGACGCGCGGCAAGTTCGCCAAGGACGACGACAGCGCGGTCGACCGGATCATCTTCGGGCGAAACAACAACAGCTGGGTTCTGACGAACGAGCGGACCGGCCGGTTCGGCGTCTACACATATGATCTGAAGACAGGCGCGGTGGGCGCGCCTTTGTTCGAGCACGCCGAAGTCGACGTCGACGACGTGACGTACAACGCGATCACCGGAACCGTCTCTGCCGTTGAATATCACGACGACCGGCCGCGCACCGCTTGGTTCGAGCCTGAGTCGAAGGCGCTGCAGGCAAAGCTCGATCGCGCTTTGCCCAATAGCGTGAACACCGTTGTCGACTCCTCGCACGACAAGAAGCGAGTGCTCGTCTGGTCGGGCGGCGCGTCCGATCCAGGCCTGTTCTACCTGCTCGACCGGACCAGCTCGAAGATGCACCCGGTGATCGATCCTTATCCGTCGATCAACCCTGAGCAGCTCGCCCCTGTGAAGGCGGTCCGGTACCAGGCGCGCGACGGGCTGAGCATCCCCGCCTATCTGACGCTTCCGCGAGGCCGTCAGACGAGGGGACTGCCGCTGATTCTGCTGCCGCACGGTGGTCCGTTCACGCGCGACAAGTGGGACTATGATCCACTGGTCCAGTTTCTCGCCAGCCGCGGATACGCGGTCCTCCAGCCGCAGTTTCGGGGCTCGACGGGGTACGGCAGGCAGTTCGTCGAAAGGGGCTACGGCGAGTGGGGCCGGAAAATGCAGGACGATCTCGACGATGGTGTCGACTGGCTTGCGCGCAGCGGCCAGATCGACCCGCAGCGCGTCTGCATGGTCGGCGCGTCGTACGGCGGATACGCGGCCCTGTGGGCGGCGATCCGCAATCCGGAGCGCTATCGCTGCGCCGCGAGCTGGGCCGGCGTATCGGACGTGCCGGCCATGCTCAAATATGATCGAAAGCTGTTCTCGGCGGCACGCTATTTTCGCGAATGGCGAACGAAGGTGGGCGGCAATGGCAAGGCGGATCTGGCCGCCGTTTCGCCGGTTCACTTTGCCGACCGCGTAAGAATCCCGGTGTTCATCGGCCACGGCGAGCAGGACGATAACATGCCGGCACGGCAAAGCCGCGAAATGGTCGCTGCGCTGTCGAAGGCGCGAGCGAATGTCACGTCCGTGTTCTACAAGGACAGCGGCCACGATTTCGGCAGCAGCCGGACCTCGAGGACTGGCTTCGACGGCTCGAGCAGTTCCTGGCCAAAAACAATCCGAGCTGAGAAAGGCGGCTGGGCCACGGGACCCTGCGCTCCGCCTTCCATTTCGACTGCTCTGCCGCTAAGGCTCCGCGACTTTTTTCGTAACTAGCGAGGTTTGATGGCCAAGGAAGAACTTCTCGAAATGCGCGGGCAGGTGGTGGAGCTGCTGCCGAATGCAATGTTCCGCGTGAAGCTCGAGAACGGCCATGAGATCCTCGGACATACCGCCGGCAAGATGCGCAAGAACCGCATCCGCGTGCTGACCGGCGACGAAGTGCTGGTCGAGCTGACGCCCTACGACCTGACCAAGGGTCGGATCACCTACCGGTTCAAATAAGGAGCGCCGCGCGTGCGGCTGATCCTCGCCTCGGCAAGCCCGCGCCGGCTCGACCTCTTGGCGCGCATCGGCGTTATTCCCGACGCAATACTGCCCGCCGACGTCGACGAGAGCGTCCCCAAAAGCGAGCTTCCGCGCGATCACGCGCTTCGCCTCGCCCGCGAAAAGGCCCAGGCGGTTGCGGCGCGCGATCCCGACGCGCTGGTGCTCGCAGCCGACACCGTCGTCGCCGTCGGCCGCCGAATCCTGCCAAAGGTCGAGGACGAAGCGACTCTTCGCCAGTGCATGAAGCTGCTGTCGGGCCGGCGCCACCGAGTGCTGACCGGCGTTGCTCTGGCCGTTCCCGGCGGTGCGATCCGCGAGCGGCTGGTCGAGACGATGATCGCCATGAAGCGCCTGTCGGGCGAGGAAATCGACTATTACGAAAGCCATGGCGAATGGCGCGGCAAGGCCGGCGGCTATGCGCTCCAGGGTTATGGCGAAGTCTATGTCCGCCACATCGCCGGAAGCTATTCCAACGTGGTCGGCCTGCCGCTGGCCGAGACGCGGCTGCTTCTGAAGTCGGCGGGCTACCCGATTGCCTGACTGGCTGATCGAGCGCGGGATCGGCGAAACCCGCGCACTGCTCGCCGAGCAAGGCAGGATCGTCGAAGCGCGCATCGCGCTCGAGGGCACGGTTGCGGCCGGCTCGATCGTGGA
>JAUJOV010000035.1 GCA_030447545.1 Sphingomicrobium sp.
CCCTGGCTGATGTCGACGTCCTGGATGCGCTCGAACGGGATCGAGCGGTGGGTCCGGCTGAGAATGCCGCTGTCGATCCTTATCTCGTCCCCGCCGACCCGAAACTCGAAGCGGACCCAGTAGAGGAACAGGGAGACGGCGGAGAACAGCAGCAGCGCGCCGGCCGCGAACAGGGCCGCCCCGAGCCTCCCGCTCACCGCCATGTAGGCGAGCAGCGCATAGGCGCCGCCAAGCCCGCGCAGCGCCCGGCCGAGCCCGGTCAGAAGGAACAAGGGATGAAGCCGCTCGGGATCTCCAGCCGAGCGCTCCCCAGCGCTCATTGCGCGTCCGTGCGGACATGCTCGCGAATCGCGTCGCGCATCGCCTCGGCCCGCTCCGCCTCGACCCCGGGCAATGTGACGATGCTGTTGTGCGTGCCCGCGGTGTGCACGACCAGGCTCGCGGTTCCGAACATCTTGTCGAGCGGCCCGCGAACGACGTCGAGATGCTGCACCCGCACCAGCGGAACCACCGTGTCGGTGTGGAACATCCACCCGCGAAGCACCTGCAGCAGCCGCCCGGTCAGCCGGTAGCGAAGCCGCGCGTAAATCCGCTGCGGAGCGAGCGTCACCGCAAGCAGGCCCGCGACGGCGACGCCCACCGTCGGCAGGCCATAGAAGCCCGTCTCGAGCAGCAGCGACCGGTCGGCCACCGAGGCTCCAATCCACAGCACCAGCCAGAAGATCAGCATCCGCACGCGGATCACATGCCTGTATGCCGGCGCGACCGGCCGCAGCTCGTCCGTCGAGCCCTCCCCCTCGGCGGGCGAGGGTTGGGAGCGGGTGGCTTCCTCGCTCACCCGGCGGCCGGGTCCAACTTCACCCCACCCCTGTTGCGGAGGGCCGCCTGCCGCGCAAGCCCGACACGGCGCAGGAACCTCTGCCGCGCTCCACGCGTGTGCCCCCAAAGAGGAAAAGCATGGCGGTACGTCAGAACTGGCCGGAACGGCTGTGGCTCGTCCGGCACGGACAAAGCGAAGGCAATGTCGCGCGCGAGGCGGCCGACGAGGCCGGCCTGCCGATGATCGCCATCGAGGTGCGCGACGTCGACGTGCCCTTGTCCGAGCTCGGCCATCGCCAGGCCGAAGCCACCGGACGCTGGTTCGCCTCGTTGCCGCCCAACGAACGGCCGGAGGTGATCCTCTCCTCGCCCTACATCCGTGCGCGCCAGACGGCCGAAGCGATCTGCAAGGCCGGCGGCCTCGAGGGCAGCTCGCGCCTGGTCATCGACGAGCGCCTGCGCGAGCGCGAGTTCGGTATTTTCGACCGGCTGACGACGCTCGGCATTCGCGAGAAATATCCCGAGGAAGCCGGCCACCGCGCGCGGCTCGGCAAGTTCTACCACCGCCCGCCCGGCGGCGAGAGCTGGGCCGACGTGATCCTTCGCCTGCGCTCGGCGCTCAACACCATCAACCTTCACTATTGCAACCGGCGCGTGCTGATCGTGTGCCACCAGGTCGTCGTGCTGTGCATGCGCTACATCCTCGAAGAGCTCGAGGAAGCCGAGATCCTCAGGATCGATAAGCAGGCCGACATCCTCAATTGCGGGATCTGCACCTACGACTTCGACCCCAACGAGAGCGGCGCGTGCGTGCCGATGCTGGCCATGTGGAACCACGGCGCTCCGCTCGAGGCCGAGGGCGCGCCTAAGACGTCCGAGCCCGACATGATGACCGGGACCCGATGAGGGCTAGCCAGGCGGGACAGCCGCTTACCCGTTCGACGCTCGAAGCCTTTCCGCTTCCGCAGCCGGATGACGGCGACAAGCACAGCCACGGCCGCCTGCTGATCATCGCCGGCCAGCGCGAGCTCGCGGGCGCGGCTTTGCTCTGCGCGACCGCGGCGATGCGCGCGGGTGCGGGCAAGCTCAAGATCGCCACGGTCGCGAGCGTCGCGCCGCAGGTCGGCGTGGCAATGCCCGAATCGCGCACCATCGGCGTCGACGAGGATGCGGACGGCACTTTCGCCGCCTCGTCGGTCGAGCCGCTGGCCAAGCTCGCCGAGGACGTTGACGCCGTCATCGCCGGCCCCGGCATGTCCGAAAGTCCGGCGTGCGAAAAGCTCGCGTCGGCCTTGTTCAGGACCGACGCCGCAACCGCGCTCGATGCCGGGGTTCTGCGTTCGCTGCGCGGGGTGAGCGCCGACGCGCGTGCGGCAACGCACCCGCCGATCCTCCTGCCCCATGCCGGCGAGATGGCGGCGCTGCTCGGCTGCGAGGAAGGCGACGTCGAGAACGATCCCGCAGGCTGCGGTCGCCGCGCCGCCGAGCTCTACAACGCGCTTGTGCTGGTCAAAGGCGTGACCAGCCATGTCGTCGCTCCCGACGGGCGCGCCTGGATCTTCCGCGGCGGCGCTCCGGGCCTCGGAGTCTCGGGCAGCGGCGACACGCTCGCAGGGATCGTCGGCGGCCTCATCGCGCGCGGCGCCGACTCCCTGACCGCTTTGCTGTGGGGCGTGCTGCTCCATGGCGAGGCCGGCGAAAGCCTGTCCCGCAAGGTCGGTCCGGTAGGGTTCCTCGCGCGCCAGATCCCCGACGAGATCCCGGCGCTTCTGCCGCGCTGATCAGCTCTTGTTCGAATGGCGGTCGAGCTCGTCGCCGACCAGCCGCACCACGTGCAGCACGTTGGTCGATCCCATGGTCCCGAACGGGATTCCGGCCATGATCACCAGCCGGTCGCCCGCTTGCGCAATCTGGTGGCGAAGCGCCATGCGCTTGGCCTTGGCGACCATCTCCTCGAAGCTCGACACGTCGCGCGAGTGGACCGGGTGAACGCCCCACAAAAGCCCCATCCTCCGCGCCGTCGACATCGTCGGGCTCATCGCCAGAAGCGGCACCGGCGGCCGCTCGCGCGCGATCCGCCGCGCGGTCGAGCCCGAGCTGGTGAAGCAGACCATCGCCTTGGCCGACACGGTCGTCGCGATCTGCCGCGCGGAACCCGCAATCGCGTCGGGAGTGGTCGGCTCGAGCTTAGTTTAGGTGAAATGGAATCGCGCGCCCTAAAACGGATCGCGCACCAAGCTGCGCGCGAATCGATCCAACATGTGCACCGCCTCGCCCGGGTAATTTCCGGGAGCGCTTTACGCCGACAGCATCACCAAGGCGTCGGCGCCGTCGTAGATCGCGGTTGCAACGTCGCTGACTTCCGCGCGCGTCGGGGTGGGGACGTAACCATCGATCTGAGCATCTGGGTCGCGACCACCACCGGCTTTCCGAACTGGCGCGCACAGGCGACGATCCGGTCCTGGAGCGGCGGCACGGCCTCGGGCGGAAGCTCGACTCCGAGGTCGCCGCGAGCGACCATCACCGCGTCCGACAGCGAGATGATGTCGGTCAGCCGCTCGAGCGCCGCGGGCTTCTCGATCTTGGCCATCAGCGCGGCCCTGTCGCCGATGAGTGCGCGCGCCTCGGCCACGTCCTCGGGCCGCTGGACGAACGACAAGGCAATCCAGTCGGCCTTCTGCTCGAGCGCGAACTGCAGGTCCGACCGGTCCTTCTCCGTCAGCGCGGGGATCGGCACCACGACGTCGGGCACGTTGACGCCCTTGTTGTCCGACACTTTGCCGCCGACCTGCACTTCGGCGGTGATCTGCTGGTTGACCGACTCGAGCACCTTGAGGCGCACCTTGCCGTCGTCGATCAGCAGCCGGTCGCCTGGGCCGACCGCCGCATAAAGCTCGGGATGCGGAAGCTCGAGCCGCCGCCGTCGCCCGGCGCATTCTCCTGGTCGAGCACCACTCGGGCGCCCTTCTCGAGCTGCGCCGATCCGCCGGCGAAGCTTCCGACCCTGAGCTTGGGCCCTCGAAGGTCGAACAATATCGTCGTCGGGCGCTCCGAGCTCCTTCTCGAGCGCGGATCGCTTCCACCAGCTGCGCCTTCTGGCGCTGGTCGCCGTGGCTCATGTTGATCTGGAACGTGTCGGCGCCCGCGACCATCAGCTGGCGGATCATCGCGGGCTTGCTCGACGCGGGGCCGAGGCGTGGCCACAATCTTCACCTTGCGCGATCGCGGTTGTAGCTCGCTCACCTGCACCTCTTCCTTCGCGTGCCCGCTCCTTAGTCGGTTGGGCGGCGCGTTCAACCGCTGAGCGAGCCGGACCGCTCGCCCAGACGAGCCCGCTAATCCCGACCGGTGGAGTGACCAAATGGCGGACGGCACCGTCGCGGCGGACCAGCTGCGGCTGTTCATCGAGCGCATCGAGCGCCTCGAAGAGGAAAAGAAGGGAATCGCGGACGACATCCGCGACGTCTATGCGGAAGCCAAGGCGAACGGCTACGACGCGAAGATCATGCGGATGGTCGTCCGGCTGCGGAAGATGGAGACTCACACCCGCCAGGAGCAGGATGCCATCCTTGAGACCTATCGCTCTGCCTTGAGCTGCTGAGCTAAGGATCAGCCATGGCCGGCCATTCCAATTCAAGAACATCATGCACCGCAAGGGCGCGCAGGACAAAAAGCGCTCGGCGATGTTCTCCAAGTTGAGCCGCGAAATAACGGTCGCGGCGAAGATGGGCATGCCCGACCCGGACGCGAACCCGCGGCTTCGCGCCGCCGTGCTGGCCGCCAAGGCGCAGTCGATGCCCAAGGACAATATCCAGCGGGCGATCGACAAGGCCTCGACGGGCGACACCGAGAATTACGAGGAGATCCGCTACGAAGGCTTCGGCCCAGGCGGTGTAGCACTGATCGTCGAGGCGCTGAGCGACAACCGCAACCGCACCGCGACCAACGTGCGCACGATCTTTCCAAGAACGGCGGCAACCTCGGCGCAAGCGGCTCCGTCAGCCACGGCTTCGAGCGCATGGGCCTGATCGAATATCCTGCCTCCGCCGGCGATTCAGACAAGGTGCTCGAGGCGGCGATCGAGGCCGGCGCCGACGACGTCGAGTCCGACGAGGACGGCCATCGCATCTGGACGGCGCAAGACTCGCTGCACGAGGTCGCCAAGGCGCTCGAACTGATGCTCGGCGACGCCGACAGCACCCGCTCCGCCTGGAAGCCTGGAACCGAGGTCGAGGTCCGGGGCGAGGACGCCGAGCGCCTCGCCCGCCTGATGGAAGCGCTCGACGAGGACGACGACGTCCAGTCCATCTGGGGCAACGAACGCGTGCCCGACGAAGAGCTGGAGCGGCTCGCGTGAACTGGCGGCGCATCTGGCTGATCGCCTTCCTCGTCCTGTTCGTCTCGCTCTTCCTCGCCTTTTTCGGCGGGATGTTCCCGCACGGTGATCCCGTCGAACATCGTGCTGGGGCTCGATCCCGGGCTCGGCACCACCGGCTGGGGCGTGATCGAAGCCTGTGGAAATCGCCTCGCGCACATTGCCAACGGCCAGCTCAGGACCGATTCCGCCACCCCGCTTCCCGAACGCCTCGCCGACCTCGCTGATCAGCTCGAAGCGCTAATCGCCGAGCACCGGCCTGGTGCCGCCGCCGTCGAGGAGGTGTTCGTCAACAAGAACCCGCAATCGACGCTCAAGCTCGGCCAGGCGCGCGGAGTGACCATGTGCGCCGCGCGCGCGCGGATCGCCGTCGGCGAATATGCGCCGACGCTCGTCAAAAGGCTGTCGTCGGCACCGGCGGCGCGGAAAGGCGCAGGTCCACGCGATGGTCGCGCGCCTGCTCCCAGGATCGAAGATCGCCGGCCCGGACGCCGCCGGACGCGCTCGCGGTGGCAATCACCCACGCGCGCATCATCTGGCGAGCGTCCGCCGCATCGCCTACCTCGAGCGACCATGACCGCGCGCCTTTCCGAACCCCGCCGAAACCGCTGCCGACACCGCCGTGATCGACGTCGCCGGAGACGGCTATCAGGTCCACGCCTCCACTCGCACGCTCGACTCGCTCGGCCCAATCGGCGGCGAGGTCCTGATCCTGACCGAGCTCCAGGCGCGCGAGGACGCCTGGACCCTGTTCGGTTTCGGCTCGGCGCAAGAGCGCGACTCCTTCCGCGCCCTTACTTCGGTCCAGGGCGTCGGCGGCCGCCTCGCGCTCGCGATCCTCTCGATCCTCTCGCCCGACGAGCTCGCCTGCGCGGTGTCGCAAGGCGACAAGGCGATGATCGGCCGCGCGAGCGGCGTCGGCCCCAAGCTCGCAGCGCGCGCATCGCCAACGAGCTGCTGCAAGCTCGGCGTTCCTGGCCTCGGTGCCGGCGCGGCCCGCGCCGCGTCATGGCGCTCGCGGCCGCGCCCTCTCGGCGCTCGCCAACCTCGGCTTCAAGCTCGCCGAAGCGAGCGCCTCGTCAATGCAGCGCAGGACGAGCTCGGTCGACGCCGGCCTCGACGCGCTGGTCCGTCTGGCGCGCGCAAGGCGGGCCGCTAGCCGCAACGACCATCCGCGCTCCCGCCGTTCATCTTCGGGATGTGAAAGATGTGCGAAGGCTGGAGCCCGTCATGCGCGTCATGCTGACGCGCTTTCTGCTCGCCGCCTCTGCCGCGCAGTCGGCGGCGGCCGAATTGCCGGCCGATACCCCCCATCACGCCGGCGCAATCGCAGCGGTGTCACTGGCTGCGTTGACCCGCCCCCGCCGATGCCGCCAGGCCCGCCCAACGCGCCGCATTTCCTGACCGGCCCCGACCCGGTGCTGACCTCCACCGGCGACCGCCAGGTCGATGCGTTCCGCGAGCGGATCTTCGAGGAGGCCGGCTCGGGCTGGAGGCCATATCTCCTGCGCCTGTTCGAGGGCGTGCGCGCGAACCCCGAGATCCTCGCCGCCAACCAGCGCATCGACATTCCCAAAACGCCGGCCGAGTGGGTCCGCCGCTACGTCACCCCGCAGCAGATCGCCGCCGGCCGCAGGATCTACAGGCAGCTCCGCCGCAACCCACCGCCGTCCCCCGCCGGAACGCCGCTCGAGGGCAGGTTGCGCTGTGGGGGATGTATTCCAATTACGGCAGCTACCGCCCGCGCTTCGACCCCATCCAGACCTATCTGATGCTCGGCGCCTATCGTCTCGGCCCCGGCTGGACCTATTTCGACCGGCCGCGTCGCCGAGCTGATCGTCACCGGCAGGGATCGATCGCGCAACCGGCAAGGTGCGAGGACGGCCGGCTCGGCCAGGTCCAGCTGCTGCCCGACGAATGGAACATCCTCGCCCGCGACGGCGACAAGGACGGCAAGGTCGACGTGAGACCAATCGCGCGGACATCTTCGCCAGCATCGGCCCGGTCGAGTGGGAAGCGGATACGCCGATGATCGTCGAGGTCGGCGGCTGCGGCTCGATCCCGACAACCCTCGCGAACGATCCCGCGGCATCGAAGGTGGAGCGTCGGTGCCTACATGTTTCCGCGTCCGCGCGGAGGTGCCTGGCCACCCGCGCGCGCCTGGAGCGGCCGCTTCGTCGAGCCGTTCGGCCCGGCCGGCCCCGCCTACCTGCTGACCCGCAACTTCACTCCCGTGAACTACCGCAACCCATCCAAGCCGCGCTACTGGAACGAGAGCGAGGACCCGGGCTTCGGCCTGCCGTCGCGCTGCTCGCCGGCGATCGCCGGCCGGCCGGGGAAAGCGTTCCGATCCGTTAGCCGCGGCGGTTGCGCCGCCGCGGCTGGAGCTTTAATCCGCTGCGACCACGCGCACAGCCTCCTGCCGCTGCGGCCAGCTGCGCGCCGCGGCCACCGGCGATCCGCTGCGCGTCTCCGTCTGCCACTGCCTCGATTGCAAGAAGCGCAGCGGCAGCGCTTTTGCTGTTCAGGCGCGCTGGCCGGCCGCGCAGGTTGCCGTCGAAGGCGAATCGAAGCGCTGGTCGCATCTGGCCGACAGCGGCAACCGGATCACCCACCATTTCTGCCCCCACTGCGGGTCGACGGTGCACTTCAGCATCCACGGCAAGTTCGACGGCATGGTCGCCATCCCGCTGGGCGCGTTCGACGATCCCTATTTCGCTTCGCCCGCATTCTCCGTGTGGGAGGAGCGCAAGCACGACTGGGTGGAAATCCTCGGCCCCGTCGAGCATTCAAGCTGACGCAATGCTCGAACGGCTCCTCACAGGTCGTCCCGCCGCTGGTGCACGGCATCGAGCTGATCGGCGTCGCGATCATCGCGGTCGGCGCATTCGTGACCTCCGCCATCTTCCTCGTCTGCTTCAGCCGCGGCCACGACCGCAAGCAGGCGACGCAGACTTCTTTCGCTCGAGCCTCGGCCGGGCGATCCTCCTCGGGCTCGAGTTCCTGGTCGCAGCCGACATCATCAACACCGTCGTCGTCGAGCTCACTCTCGAGAATGTCGCGTTGCTCGCGATCATCGTGCTGATCCGCACGCTGTTGAGCTTCAGCTCTCGAGGCCGAGATCGAGGGCCGCTGGCCGTGGTGCGCGGCAGCCGCGACGAGCAGGCGGGCGGCGGCAAGGCCGGCTGAAAAGCCTGTCCTACGGCAGCCGGAATGTGCATCATCGCCATCGTGCCCAAACCGAGCTCAACCACTTCCCGCTGCCCCATGGTGACTCACGCGCGCACGACGCGCGCGCGCGCGTAGGGCTGTTGCGTTCGCTGCGTTTCGAGCCGCCCGTGGCCACTGACCCCGCCCGAATCACCACGCCCGAGCGCACCAGCGAGGACGCCGACGCGGCGCTTTCGGCCCAAGAGCCTCGACGAGTTCATCGGCCAGCAGTCGGCGCGCGAGAATTTGCGCGTGTTCGTCAACGCCGCCAAAAGCCGCGGCGAGGCGCTCGACCATGTGCTGCTCCACGGCCCGCCCGGGCTCGGCAAGACGACGCTCGCCGGGATCCTCGCGCGCGAGATGGGCGTCGGCTTCCGCGCGACCTCACTCCGGTGATCGCCAAGTCCGGCGACCTAGCCGCGCTCCTCACCAACCTCGAGGACGGCGACGTCCTGTTCATCGACGAGATCCACCGCCTCAACCCGGCGGTCGAGGAAGTGCTCTATCCGGCGATGGAGGACCGCGCGCTCGACCTGATGATCGGCGAGGGACCTTCGGCGCGCTCGGTGCGCATTGACCTTCCGCGCTTCACCCTGATCGGCGCCACGAAACGCCAGGGCCTCCTGACCACCCGCTGCGCGACCGCTTCGGGATCCCTGCGCGCCTCAACTTCTACACGGTCGAGGAGCTCGAGCTGGTCGTCCGCCGCGCCGCCCGCCTGCTCGGCGAGCGGGTCGAGGACGACGGCGCGCGCGAGATCGCCCGGCGCTCGCGCGGCACTCCGCGGATCGCCGGCCGCCTGCTGCGCCGGGTGCGCGACTTCGCCCATGCGATCGGCGCTCCGGCGATCGATGCACAGGCCGCCGACAAGGCCCTGTCGCGGCTCGAGATCGACCATCTCGGCCTCGATGCGATGGACCGGCGCTATTCGACCATGATCGCCGACCTCTACGGCGGCGGCCCGGTCGGCGTGGAGACGCTCGCCGCCGGCTTGAGCGAACTGCGCGACACGATCGAGGACGTGATCGAGCCGACTCATTCAGCTGGGCCTCATCGCCCGCACCGCACGTGGGCGCTGCCTCAACGGCCGCGGGTACACCCACCTCGGCCTGGCGGCACCCGCCGGAGCACAAGCCGGCCTGTTCGATCCGGGAGCTGCCCCGAAGTGAAGTTGCTGAAATTGCTGACCATCGCCGCAGCCTTCGCCGCAGCCGCGCCTGCCGCGGCGCAGACACGGCCGGCCCAGCCGGCGGCCGTCAACTACGCGCTCGACCGCAACTGGCTCTGCCTTCCGGGCCGCCAGGATGTGTGCGCCGAGCCGCTGGCGACCGCAGCGCTCAATCCCAATGGCTACGGCGCCGTCGGCCGGAGCACGCCCGCCAAGGACCCGCCGGTCGACTGCTTCTACGTCTATCCGACGGTCTCGGCCGACAGCGGCATGAACAGCGACCTTGCCGCACGCGAGGAGCTCGGCGCGATCCGCTCCCAGTTCGCCCGCTTCGCGTCGGTGTGCAAGCCCTACGCCCCGCTCTATCGCCAGCTGACCCTCACCGCGATCGCCGCCGGTGCCATCGGCGCGGACGTCACGGCGCCGGGCAGGCTCGCTTATGTCGACGTGCTCGCCGCCTGGCGCACCTATCTCGCGCGCCACAACCGGGGTCGGCCGTTCGTCCTCGTCGGACACAGCCAGGGGACGATCCACCTGATCGAGCTGATCGCCCGGGAGATCGAGACCAACCCCGCCGTCCACGCCCGAATGAAGCTTGCGCTCCTCGCCGGCTTCAACGTGCTCGTGCCCCAGGGCAGGCTCGTCGGCGGCTCGTTCAAGCGCACCCCGTTGTGCAGCCGCCCCGGGGAGACCCGCTGCGCGATCGCCTGGGTGAGCTTTCGCGAGAACAACCCGCCGCCGCCCGGAGCTTTGTTCGGCTTTGCCAATGCTCCGGGAATGACCGTCGGCTGCGTCAATCCGGCGCGCCCGGGCTCGCGCGGCTGGGAGCGGCTCGACAGCATCTGGAACGCGCGATGGTCGCTCGGCGTCCCCGGCGGCCCGATCCGCTGGTCGAGCGAAGGTCCGCCGCCCGCGCCCTTCCTGCGCACCCAGGGGCTGGCGTCCGGCAAGTGCGTCAACGACGGCCCGCGCGGCTATCTCTCGATCCGCGTCAACGCCGACCCGAGGGACAGGCGTACCGACCGGATCTACGGTGAGACCGGCCTGCTCGGCATGTTCATGCCCGGCTGGGGAATGCACCTCGCCGACATCGCTGCGGTCCAGGGCGACCTCATCCGCCGCGTCGAAGAAGTGGGGCGCGTGAGGTGAGGCATGGGCAACTTCCCAAGCTTGCGTTCGTCCTGAGCTTGTCGAAGGGCGCTGGCACTACGGGCGTGCAATCCGCGCGTCGACTTCGGGCTTGGCGCTCCGCTCAGGACGAACGATGATGGGGGCAGAATTCGACATACCCTACCAGGGCGGCCTCGTCGGGCCGGAGCACCATTATGCGGTGCACATCTATTTCGAGGATACCGACGCGTTCGGCGTGATCTATTACGCGAACTATCTGAAGTTCCTCGACCGGGCGCGCTCCGACATGATCCGCGCGGCGGGCGTCGATCAGGCGGCCGAGCTTCACGCCACGGGCAGCGCCTATGTCGTCGCCGAGGTCAACATCCGCTATCTCGCCTCGGGGCGGCTTGGCGACGACATCCTCATCGTCAGCACCATCGAGGCGGTGCGCGGCGTCTCGATCCTGATTCATCAACGAGTCATGCGCGGGGAAGAACAACTCGCCGATGCGAGGGTGACCGCCGCTTTCCTCGACCGTAACGGCCGGCTTCAGCGCCAGCCGCGCGAGTGGGTCGAGCGGTTCAAGGCCATCGCCGAAAGGACGTAATGCCCGTTTTCAAGTCCCTGCTACTCGCCCTCGCAGCGCTCGCCTCGGCGTCAGCCGCGGCGCAGGTGCCGGAGCGAGAGCCGCTGACGGTCGTTGCCGTCCCGCCGCTGCCGACGCCGAAGAATGTCGAGACCGACGGCGGCGCGACCGGCGTGATCGGCATTCAGATCGCGCAGCAGATCGCGACCGACCTGCGCTCGAGCGCCTCTTTCCTGGCGATCGCGCCCGAAAAGCTCCGCCAGTACAGCCCGACCGAGGCCGGCGCGCCGATCTACCCCAACTGGGCGGACACCGGCGCGGGGGCGCTCGTCACCGGCTATGTCCAGGCACGCGACGACGGGCGGCTCACCGTCGCCTGCTACCTGTACGATTTGAAGGAACGGCGCGAGATGACCCGCAAGGGCTTCGTCGTCGCGGCCACGGACTGGCGCCGGGCGGCCCACAACTGTGCCGACGCATTTTATTCCCGAGTGACCGGCGTGCCCGGCCATTTCGACACGCGCGTCGCCTATGTCGCCGAGACCGGCCCGACCAGCGCTCGGGTCAAGCGGCTCGCGGTCATGGACCTCGACGGCAGCGGCCACCGCTATCTCGGCCAGGGCGAAGTCACGGTCCTGTCGCCCCAATTCTCGCCCGACGGGTCCCGCATCGCCTACATGAGCTTTACCGGCGGCACTCCGCACATCCGCGTCCACGACCTCGACAGCAAGAAGGACCGCCCGCTGCTGCCGGCAGTTGCGATGAGCTTTTCGCCGGCATTCTCGCCCGATGGCCGCTGGATCGCTTTCTCCATGGCCGGGGAGGGCAATAGCGACATCTATGTCATCCGCGCCGACGGTGGATTTCCGCGGCGGCTGACCACCGCGCCGGGCGCGGACACTGCGCCGAGCTTCTCGCCCGACGGCGACAAGATCGTGTTCGAAAGCGACCGCTCGGGCTCCCAGCAGCTTTATGTGATGGACGCCGACGGCTCGAACCAGCGGCGGATCAGCTTCGGCGCCGCGGCCTATGGCACGCCCGCGTGGAGCCCGCGCGGCGACCTCATCGCCTTCACCCGCATGGGCGGCTCTGTGATGCAGATCGGCGTCATGAGCAGCTCGGGCCGCGGCGAGCGAGTGATTACCACGGGCTGGCAGGACGAGGGGCCGAGCTGGGCGCCCAACGGCCGCTTCCTGCTGTTCCAGCGCAAGGCTCGCGGCGTCGGCTTGTCGGCCATCTACACGGTGCCGATCACGGGCGGGGAACCGAGGCGGCTGACCACTCCGCAGCCCGCGTCGGACCCAAGCTGGTCGGGAGCTTCGGAATGATGCGTGCCATGCTGATGATCCTTGGCCTCGCAATGGCGTCGGCGGCCGAGGCCCAGCGGCGGCCGCCGCCGCCGCCGATCGCTCCGCACATGATGTCCCTCCCGGTGCTCGAGGCGGACCTCAGGGCCAAGGCCGGCTCAAACATCGTGCAGTTCGAGCGCGATTCCTATGTGCTCACCCCGCAGGCTCAGCTGATCCTCGACCGCCAGGCGGCCTGGCTGTTGGCCAACCCGTGGGTGCGAGCGAGCATCGAGGGCCACGCCGACACCCGCCAGACCCGCGACTATGCGCTTGCGCTGGCCGAGCGCCGCGCCGCCGCGGCCCGCAATTTCCTGCTCGCTCGCGGAGTGCCGCTGCAGCAGCTGGCGATCGTCAGCTGGGGCCGCGAGCGTCCCGTGGTCGAGGCCGCCCACGAAGCCACCTGGCTGCAGAACAGCCGCGTGGTGACTGTGCTGAAGCAGTAGCCCTTAGGCCGCGTAGCGCTGCTGCGAGCCCAGCCAGGCACGCGCCTGGCGCTGGGCCTCGGCAATCTCGCGAGCGGTCATCTCGACCGAGATTTCGGCGCGGCACTGCTGCCCGCGAGTGCAGCCCGACAGGGCCGCGAGGTTGAACCACTTGTGCGCTTCGACCAGGTCCACCGGCACTCCGCCGCGGCCGGTCGAATAGGTGACGCCAAGCTCGAACAAGGCATCGACGTCGCCGCCTTCGGCATCGGCAAGGCGGCTGCGAATCAGGAACTCCGCGCTTCTCTGGCTGATGGCACCCACTGTCACTCTCCCCCAAAATCGTGGGCGGACTTTCGTGCGGGGAACCCAAAGAAACGGTTAACGCCGCTTTGATCTACGATTGGGCGTCCATTTCGACCGCAAGATTGTCGATCAGCCGAGTGCCGCCGATCGCCGCGGCAGCGATCAGCCGCATTGCCCCGGCGGGTCGATCGAGCGGCTCGAGGCTCTGGGCATCGACCAGAGCGACATAGTCGATGCGCTCGAACCCGGCCTCGCCAAGCCTTGCCTTCGCCTGCTCGATCGCCTCGCCGACGGCTGCGCCCGACTGGATCATCCCGGCCGCCTCCTTCAGGGCGCCGGGCAGGGCCAGCGCCCGCTCGCGCTGGTCGTTCGACAAATATGCGTTGCGTGACGAGAGCGCGAGACCGTCCGCGTCGCGGACGATCGGAACGCCGATGATCTCGACCCCGAGCTGGAGGTCGAGGGTCATTCGGCGGATCACCGCCAGCTGCTGAAAATCCTTCTCGCCGAACAGAGCGACCTCGGGCCGCACCGCGCAAAGCAGTTTCGCGACGACGGTCGCAACGCCGTCGAAATGGCCGGGCCGAGCCTCGCCTTCCCAGCGCTCGCTCGGGCCCGCCACGCTGACCCTGGTCGCGAACCCGGGCGGGTAGACCGCCTCGGGCGGCGGGATCCACAGCAGGTCGCAGCCCGCCTGCTCGAGCATCGCCGCGTCCGCCCGCTCCTGCCGCGGGTACCGGCCGAGGTCCTCGTTCGCCCCGAACTGCAGCGGGTTGATGAAGATCGTTGCCGCGACCCGCTGCGCCGCGCGCTTCGCCTGCTCGACCAGCGCGAGGTGCCCGGCGTGAAGCGCGCCCATCGTCGGCACCAGCGCCAGGCTCCTGCCGCCGGCGCGCAACGCAACCAGCGCGCTCGGGAGCTGATTTGCCTCACGGATCGTTTGCACGCTCGCCGCGCCTCCGGTAAACCCAGGATCGGGGCCGCGGTGTTCGACGCCGCGGGGGAAAAGTTCAAGGGGTGGGGGTCATGATCCAGCCGCATTACATCGTCTTCGCCAACGAGAAGGGCGGCACCGGCAAGTCGACGACCGCGGTCCACACGGCCGTCGCGCTCGCCGCGAGCGGCCACAATGTCGCGGCGCTCGACCTCGACAGCCGCCAGCGGACGATGACCCGCTATCTCGAGAACCGCGACGCGACGATCCGCCGCCTGTCGGTGGATCTTCCGCAGGCTCGCTACAAGGTGCTCGACGATCAGACGCCGGAAGGCCTTGAGGCCGAGCTTCGCGAACTCGCCGAAGGCGCGGATGTGGTGGTGATCGACACGCCCGGCCGCGACGACCCGGTCGCCCGAGCGGCGATCCTGAGGGCCGACACGCTCGTCACGCCGATGAACGACAGCTTCGTCGACCTCGACCTCATCGGGCAGGTCCACCCGGAGAATTACAAGATCACGCGCCCGAGCTTCTACGCCGAGCTGATCTGGACCAGCCGCACCCAGCGTGCCAAGCACACTGGCAAAAGCGTCGACTGGGTGGTGCTCAGGAACCGTCTCCAGCACATCGAAAGCCATAATTTGCGCCGCGTCGGCGCTGCGCTCGACGAGCTCGCCCGCCGCGTCGGTTTCCGCGTGATCCCCGGCCTCGGAGAGCGGGTGATCTACCGGGAGCTGTTCCCGAAGGGGCTGACGCTGCTCGATTACCAGCAGCTCGGCGAGGTCGGAATCGGCCACATCACCGCTCGGCAGGAGCTTCGCGAGATGATCGCCGGCCTCGGCATTCCCGAGCCCGGAGCGCAGGAGCCGCTGGCAGCGGCAGGTTGAACCAATCGCCTGGGGCTGCGTAAGGCGGCCCAATGACCCACCGCTTCGAACCAACCATCCTGCGCGAATATGACGTTCGCGGAATCGTCGGAAAAACGCTTCACGAGAAGGACGCGAACGCGCTCGGCCGCGCGTTCGCCACCTTCGCCCGCGGCGAGGGTGCTCGTCGCCTGGCCGTAGGCCGCGACGGCCGCACACACTCGCCCAGCCTCGAGGCGGCGCTGGTCGACGGGCTCACGCAGGGCGGGCTCGACGTCGTGCGCATCGGCGTCGGCCCAAGCCCGATGCTCTATTTCGCGGTGGCGACGCTCGAGGTCGAGGGCGGCATCCAGGTCACCGGCAGCCACAATCCGGCCGAGTACAACGGGTTCAAGCTGCTGCTGAACGGCCGCTCGGTGTTCGGCGAGGAGATCCAGCAGCTCGGCCGGATCGCGGTGGAGGGGAACTGGTCCGAGGGACCAGGCAAGGTCGAGGAGGCCGACGTGCTCGACGCTTACGTCGACCGGCTCGTCCAGGACTTCGAGGGCAAGCCGCTCCGCGTCGGCTGGGACGCGGGCAATGGGGCAGCCGGCACGGTGCTCGAGCGGCTCGTGCAGCGGCTTCCGGGCGAGCATCACACGATCTTCACCGACATCGACGGCGCTTTCCCCAACCACCATCCCGACCCGACCGTCGAGGCCAACCTCGCGCACCTCAAGGCGCTGGTCGACAACCAGGCGCTCGACTTCGGCATCGCGTTCGATGGCGACGCCGACCGCATCGGCGCGGTCGACGGCCGCGGCCGCGTCGTCTGGGGCGACCAGCTGCTGATGATCCTTGCCGAACCGGTGCTCAAGGAATGCCCCGGCGCGACAATCATCGCCGACGTCAAGGCGAGCCAGATCCTGTTCGACCGCATCGCCGAGCTCGGCGGCCGCCCGCTGATGTGGAAGACCGGTCACAGCCTGATCAAGGCCAAGATGCTCGAGACCCATGCGCCGATCGCGGGGGAGATGAGCGGCCATATCTTCTTCAAGCATCGCTGGTACGGCTTCGACGACGCGCTCTACGCGGGCGTGCGGCTGATCGAGGCGGTGTCGAAATCGGGCAAGAGCCTGACGCAGATCATGGACGAAATGCCGCAGTCCGTCGCGACGCCCGAGCTGCGCTTCCAGGTCGACGAGGTGCGCAAGTTCGCGATTGTCGACGAAGTGCTCCAGCGCCTGTCGAGCGACGGCGCGACGGTCGACCCGACCGACGGCGCCCGGGTTCTGACGGACGACGGCTGGTGGCTGCTGCGCGCGTCCAACACGCAGGACGTGCTGGTAGCGAGGGCCGAAGCTCGGGACGAGGCCGCGCTCGAGCGGCTGGTCGGCCAACTCGACGAGCAGCTCGCGCAATCAGGGGTCGAGCGGAGCGCTCCCGCGCACTGATGGCCCCTGAGTTTTCGCGCCCTCGTTAAGATCCGTTAGCGCCGAGGTGACACCCACCAGCGCCCAGTCGCCGAGTTCGTGCAAGATTATGACGTTCTATTAACCACACATCCCGCATAGCCTCCTGAAGGATGCCGGCACCGGGGGGTCGCGGATGAAAATCGATCGTGTCCTGGCATGCGGATTGCTGCTCGCCTGCAGCTCTGCGTCCCTCGCTTACCCGCGCTATTCGCCGGTGGCCGCGCAACTGCTCGAGGCACACAATGTCGAACGCCGAGCCATCGGCGCTGCCCCGCTCGTGTGGGATGCGCGCCTCGCGGCTGCCGCGGATGCCTATGCGCTGCAGCTCGCGCGCACCGGCCGCTGGGGGCATTCGGCTCCGCACCAGCGAGCGGGCCAGGGCGAAAATCTGTGGATGGGGACGCGCGGGGCGTTCAGCGCGACCCACATGGTGCGCGACTGGGCGTCGGAACGGCGGGCATTCCGCCCGGGTGTGTTCCCCAACGTAAGCCGAAGCGGCTCCTGCACGACGTCGGCCATTACACTCAGATCGTCTGGCCGACGACGAGCGCCGTCGGGTGCAGTGTGCGCTCATCGCGCCAGATGGATTATCTGGTTTGCCGTTACTCGACCCCCGGCAACGTCACCGGCCAGCGCGTCGGGCCCGCGCGGATCGCAGTTCGCTGAAGCCTCGCCTCTTCATCTCGCCTAATCATCCTCGTCCTCGTAGCCGACCAGGTTGAGCTCCCGCGCCTTCACCTGGTGAATCATGCACCAGTGCTTGAGCGCTTCCTCGCGGCCATGCGTAATCCACACTTCGCGCGGGGCCACCTCGCGGATGGTGCAGGTGAGCTCGTCCCAGTCGGCATGGTCGGAGATCACCAGCGGAAGCTCGACATTGCACTGGCGGGCGCGCTGGCGGATGCGCATCCAGCCCGAGGCCTGCGCGGTCACCGGGTCGGGCAGCCGGCGCGACCAGCGGTCGTTGAGCGCCGAGGGCGGGCAGATCACGATGTGCCCCGCCATCTCCGCCTTCGTTGCCGAGGCGGTGTGGCGAAGCTCGCCAAGCTCGACGCCGAACTCCTCGTAAAGCCGGCACAATCGCTCGACCGCGCCGTGATAGTAGATCGGCTCATGGTGCCCGCGCCGTCGCAATTCCGCGATCACCCGCTGCGCCTTGCCCAGCGCATAGGCGCCGACCAGC
>JAUJOV010000036.1 GCA_030447545.1 Sphingomicrobium sp.
GCCGCGCGTGACTGGAACGTCCGGCTGATCTTCGAGCCCGGGCGGCTGATCGTGGGCAACGCGGGCGTGCTTCTCACGCGCGTCGTCCGGGTGAAGCCGGGGCCTGTGCACCCGTTCGTGATCGTCGATGCAGCGATGAACGATTTGCTTCGGCCGACCCTCTACGATGCGTGGCATGCGATCGAAGCGGTTGTCCCCACCGGCGCCAAGATGCTCAGCGATGTCGTCGGCCCCGTGTGCGAAACCGGCGACAGCTTCGCGCGCGCCCGCCAGATCGATGCGGTCCAAGCCGGCGACCTGGTGATTATCCGCACCGCCGGCGCCTATGCGGCGACGATGGGCAGCACGTACAATTCGCGGCCGCTAGCGCCGGAGGTGCTGGTCAACGGAAGCGACTGGGCGGTGGTTCGGGAGCGGCAGGACATCGAGGAGATCATCCGCGGCGACAAGCTCCCGCCCTGGCTGAAGCGGGAAGCGGCATGACTCGAGTATGGCGCTCCGCGGCGGTGGCGCTCGCGCTTGTCGCCTCGCCGGCCGCCGCGAAGGAGCCGCTTCAGCAGCGGGTCGAGGCGCTGCTGCGCGAGGCGCCCCAAGGCACGAGGTTCGGGCTGGTGGTCGCGACGCAGGACGGGCGCGAGCTTGTCGCAATCGCGCCCGAGCAAAGGTTCATGCCGGCTTCGGCCACCAAGATCTTCACCACGGCCGCGGCGTTCGCGATCCTCGCGGACCTGCGCGGTCCGGACACCAGTGGCGGGGCGGCGGTTCGGCTGAGGCCGGACGGGCGGCGTGCGCCCGACGTGATCCTCGAAGGCCGCGGCGATGCGCGCCTGTCGAGCGCTCCCGGCTGCGTCGTCAATTGCCTTGCCGCACTTGCCGATGCGGTGGCCGCCCGCACCAGGACCGTCGACGACGTGATCGGCGACGACCGGCGCTTCCCGGACGAGCGCTGGAGTCCGGGGATGAGCTGGAACAACATTTCCAGCCGCTACGGCACCGGCATCTCCGCGCTGACGCTGGACGACAATGAGCTGGTGATGCGCGTCGTCCCGACTGCGCCAGGCAGTCCGCCGCGGCTCGAGCATCATAACTATTATCGCGTCGAGAACCGCGCGGTTACGGCCGCTTCGGGCAAGACCGACCTTCATTTCCACCGCCTGCCCGGAAGCAGGGTCGCCCTTTTGAGCGGGACCATCCTCAGCGGAGCCGAGCCCCAGCGCCTGCGCCTGGGGATCGACGATCCGGCCCATCATGCAGCGTGGCGCTTCAAGGCGCTGCTGAAGGAGCGCGGCGTTAGAGTCCAAGGCGAGGTCGAGGCGCTGCACCGTCCACCGCTGCCGGACGGCCCGGCCAGTGCGTCCGGACTGGACAGCTCGGCTCAGCCGCTCGCCCGCCTGACGCCGCCGCCGCTCGCCGAAGACGTGGTGCGCATAAACAAGGAAAGCCAGAACCTCCACGCCGAGCTGCTGCTGCGCAGGGTCGGCAGCGTGGCCGGCGACGGCTCGATCGAGGAGGGGACCGCCGCCGTCGCGGCGATGCTCGAGCGTGCGGGCGTGCCGCGAAACTATTTCCACTTCTCCGACGGCTCGGGAATGTCGACCTACAACCGCGTGGCGCCACGCGGAGTTGTGATGCTCCTGCGCTGGATCGCCGGCCAGCCATGGGGCGCCGCGTGGCGCTCGAGCCTTCCCGTCGCCGGGATCGACGGGACGCTGGCGAAGCGCTTCCGCGGCACGGCGCTGCGCGGCCGGCTGTTCGCCAAGACGGGCTCGCTCAACGCGACCAATGCGCTTGCCGGCTACATGATCGCGGCGAGCGGGCGAACCCTCGTCTTTTCGATCCACGCCAACGACGTTCCGGAAGACGGCAGCGCGCTAGACGAGATGGACCAGGCGCTGCTGCTGATCGCTGCCGAGAACTGACCCGATGCGAGGCGCCGCGACGTGCGCGCAGCATTGCCGCTGTTGAGTTGGCAGGATCAGTTCCAAAAAGAAACCGCTGGCCAGAGGGGATTTTTTGAGTACCAATAGGCGCGGAGGGCACGACGCAGGGGGCGAGATGCTTGGCAATTCATCGAAGTCACTGTTGGTGTGTGGAACCGCGTTTGCTGCGCTGATGTGTGCGGCCGCGCCGGCTCAGGCGCAGAGCACTCAGCCTGAGCAGGAGACGCCTGGCGAGGCGGCGACGCCGACCGGGTCGGAAAAGCCGACGCAGGACGCCGACCTGACGACAGAGCCCGAGGTTGACGAGGGTGAGGTCGACGAGGGGGGCGACGAGATCATCGTCACCGGATCGCGCATCCGCCGCGACCCGAACGACAGCGCGCTTCCGCTGCAGATCGTCACGACCGAGGAGATCCAGCGCGTCGGCATCTACAATCCCGAGCAGCTGATCTCCTACCTGCCGACCAACGGCACCGGGGCCGATAATCTCGCCAGCAACGCCGATGTCGTGTCCGGCCAGCAGCGCGGCAACAATGCCGCGTCCTTCGCCAACCTGCGCGGCCAGGGCTCCGGGGCAACGCTCGTCCTGTTGAACGGCCGGCGGGTTGCCGCCCACGGCCTCCAGGGCTCCGCGGTCGACGTGAACCAGGTCCCCTTCGGGATGATCGAGCGGGTCGAGGTCCTGAAGGAAGGCGCTTCGGCCATCTACGGCACCGACGCGATCGGCGGCGTGATCAACTTCATCCTGCGCAAGGACTATCAGGGCTTCGGAGTGCAGGGGTCGAACGACTTCACGGGCTTCGGCGATCACACGACCTACCGAACGACGGTGATGGGCGGGTATGGCGACCTGGACGAGAGTGGCTTCAACATCATGGGCGGGATCAGCTACAGCAAGATCCCAGAGCTGCGTGGCGACCAACGCGACTTCGTCGACACTTTCCAGTCCGACCGGGGCCTGTCGGTGGACACCCGCGGAACGCCGCACGCGACGATCCTGCCGCTGGGTGTCGGCCCGAACACCCCACTGGGAACGATCATCGTCACCGGCGGCAGCTCCACGACGCCCTTCGTGCCCGGAGAAGCGCCGTTCATCCCGGGCACCAGCACCCGCGCGAGCGGCGGCATCAACGTGCTCGATCTTCCTGGTGGCGAAGGCTGCGATGCGTTCGATGGAATGCAGGCGTACGACACCGCGCTGTGGGCTTTCCCCCAGGCCGAATTCGCCTGCGCGTGGGACACTGGCCGCGCGGCGGTTCTGCAGCAGCCGTTGAAGACGCTGACGTGGCTGGCACGCGGGGTGGCCCAGCTGGGAGTCCACGAGGTGTTTGCAGAAGCGACCGGCTCCGATGCGACCGCGAGCAAGCGATTCTCGAACCTGCAGCTGATTCCCAACACCAGCACGCAGAACTATGCATATCCGAGCAGCGGCGCGAACTATAATGCGATCTTCGAGCGGCTGGTCGGGACCTTCCCGGAGCTCGAAGCCCGTCGCGGCCTGCCGTTCGGATACCGCTGGCGCTGCATCGAGTGCGGGCGGCGCGAGATCACCACGGACACGCAGACCAAGCGTTTCGCGCTGGGGGCCGAGGGGCCGATCTTCGGCGGATGGGACTATCGCGCGGGCGCTTCCCACGCGTCGAGCGAATCCAAGTCGGAGCTTGGCAGCGGCTATTATTACCGCGGCACCGACAGCCTCGGCGCGAACGAAGCGGGCGCGCCCGTCGCTCCCGGGCTCACCCAGGCCGGGATCATCGGCGTACTGAACAGCGGGCTGATCAACCCTTTCCTGCTGCCGGGACAAAGCCAGAGCCAGGAAGCGCTGGATGCGCTCGCGGCCGTGTCGGCCGAAGGAGTGGTCCTCTACGGCGGCAAATATTCGCTCAACCAGCTGGACGCGTCGGTGTCGGGCTCGCTGTTCGACCTTCCTGGAGGCCGCGTCCGCGCGGCCCTCGGAGTCGACTATCGCAAGGAGAAGTACCGCTTCAACGGGGACGCGCGCGAGGCAGCGGCTCGTCCGACGATCATCGCCGCCCCGTTCGACGACGCGAATGCGCTCGACGGCGTGTCGCGCAACATCAAGGCAGCCTATGCCGAGATGCTGCTTCCAATCCTCGACTCGTTCGAAGTCACGCTCGCCGGCCGAATCGACGATTATTCGGATTTCGGAACGACCACCAATCCAATGGTCTCGTTCAAGTTCCGGCCGATCGAGCCGCTGATGTTCCGCGGCAATTACAACACGGGCTTCCGCGCGCCGACGTTCAACCAGATCTTCAACGGGCAGCAGGAATCCCTCTTCTCCGGCCGCGATCTTGCCGACCCGGCGACATGCCCGGGCGGAGTGCCCAACACCACTGACCCGGGTTGCGCATCGCTCGAGCGGTCCATCGACATCATCAATGGCGGCAATCCGAACCTCGGGCCCGAGACTGCCAAGATGTGGAGCCTTGGTGTGGTGTTCGAGCCGCTGAGGTATTTCAGCGCCTCGCTCGACCTGTGGAACATCAACCGTTCAGACAGCATCCAGACGCTCAGCCTTCGCCAGCTGGTCGACAATTTTTCCGTGTTCGAGGACCGCTTCATCCGCGACGCCTCGGGCAGGCTCGTCGCGATCGACCAGACCTGGGTGAATACCGGCGGCTCCAAGACTCGCGGCCTCGAAATCGCGCTGCGCGGCGGCGGCGATGTGCTCGGCGGACGTCTGCTTGGCGGTCTCGACGGCACCTGGCAGCTGAAGAAGAAGGAGCAGCTCGTCGAAGGCGGCGATTTCGAGCAGCGGCTCGGTGTGTTCTCGTTCAGCGGCGACCTTGGCCTGCGCTGGAAGCACAACGCCTTCGTCAGTTACGGCCAGGACCGCTGGACGCTGTCGCTGACTCAGCTCTTCCGCTCGGGATACAAGAACCAGCAGCTGCCCGGCGTAGAGAGCGGCGAGATCGACCCGCCGAATGACGAGAAGCGGGTCAACCGCTACGTGATCTACAATTTGTCGATGGCCTACCAGGTCAGCCAGCGCATGCGCTTCACGGCGGGCATCAGGAACCTGTTCGACACCGATCCGCCGTTCGCGGTCACCTACGACAGCAACACCGGCGCGGGCAGCTCGTGGGAGCCGAGGGTCGCCGACCCGCGGGGGCGCGCGTTCACGATGATGGCGGACGTCAAGTTCTAGGGCGGAGCCGGGCTCTCGCGGCAGGCCCGTCTGACCTGGGTGCGCAGCGCGGCAATGGCGGACGCACTTGCCCTCGAACCTAGGACCCGCAGAAGACGGGGAGCATGAGCTTGCCACCTGCTACGCCGTCAAGAACCTCGGCCTGGTGGTAATCGCGTCGTGCAGCCATCGCGGCGTCCTGAACTCGGTTCGACAGGCGCAGGCAATGCGTGCGGCGAATCGCCGCAGCTGTCGATCGCCACTCGAAGATTGTCGCCGCAGGCCGCCAGGCAGCGGTTGGCGCTCTCTATGTCCATTCCCATTGCAAGCAGCGAGGCGACCTTGATGTCGTCTCCGGCCTGCTCGAGCGCCGCCCGCGCGGCAGCCGCATCGACGCCGCCTATCTCGGCAACGGTCGAAATCGCGCGGCTGCGCAGCTTCTGGTTGGAAGGGCGCATGTCGACCATCAGCCCCTTGTAGACGCGCCCGAGCTTGAGCATCACGGCGGTCGAGAGGAGGTTCAGCGCGACCTTCTGGGCGGTCCCCGCCTTCATTCGTGTTGAGCCCGACACCAGCTCGGGTCCGGTGTCCAGCAGGATCGGATGCTCGGCGGCGAGCAACAGCGGTGCGCCGGCGTTGCTGGCGATCGCGATCGTGAGCGCGTCGGCGGACGACGCTTCGCGAACGGCCGCGAGCGTGAACGGCGTCGAACCGCTCGCGGACACGCCAATCACGACATCGCTCCGGTTCAGCCTGGCGGAAGCGGCAAAGGCCCGGCCGCTGTCGGCATCGTCCTCGGCATTCTCGACGCTCCTCGTGAGAGCATCCATTCCTCCGGCGAGGCCGTAGAGAAGCCGCTCCGGCGACCAGTCAAACGTGGGACCCAGTTCCACCCCGTCGAGCACAGCCAGGCGCCCCGAGGTTCCAGCGCCGACATAGACGATTCGGCCCGACGACTCCCTCAGCCTGTCGGCAGCTTCGTCAGCGGTCTGCGCCAGTGCCTCGACCTGGGAATTGACCGCGGCCGCCGCCGCAAGCTGGCCTTCGAACATCGCCATGACGGCATCGCTGGTCGGCCAGGCGTCTAGATCCGCAAACCTCTGGCTCATCCGCTCGGTTCGCAACGCACTCTCCCGTTCTTTGCAACTCAGCGTTTAGCTTGAGCTGTGGAAATGGCCACCGTGCACCTACTCTGATAGATGGCAGCCGCGATTCAGGACAACGTCGGGGGAATGTTCGCTTGCAGATTTGCCGTGCCGAACGCGCTCCGGGATGAGCTTTTATCTTGGCATCGACGCCGGCGGGACTCAGACTCGCGCGCGGCTGGTCTCTGACACGGGCGAGGTCATCGGCACCGGCGAAGGCGGGCCTGCGAACATGCGGATCGGCCTGCAGCAAGCGCTGGAAGAGATCGAAGCCGCATATCGCCAAGCGCTCGATTTGGCCGGACTTGCTCCTGAACACGTGCCGCTCATCCGCGCCGGTCTCGGGGTCGCCGGGCTGAACAGGCGAGGGGCCCTCGAAGGGCTGAAGGAGGCTCGCTTCCCCTTTGCCTCCCTTGCATTCGCAAGCGATGCAGCCATTGCCTGCATCGGCGCCCATTCGGGCGAGGATGGCGCCATCGTAATCCTCGGCACCGGAAGCATAGGCTTCGCGCGAATTGGCGGCGAGGCGATGATCGTAGGCGGGTACGGCTTCCCCGTATCGGACGAAGGAAGCGGTGCGGATTTGGGCATGCGCGCGATCCGCCGCTCGCTATGGGCGCGCGACAAACGCATTGCGCATACACCCATGACGCAAGAGATACTCGGCTGGTTCAGAGGCTCCGCCGGTGAAATCGTGGCTTGGGCCGATGAGGCAACGGCGACGGATTACGCGCAGTTTGCTCCGATCGTGATGGATCATGCCGAACGCGGTGACGCGGTGGCGGAGCCGATCGTACAGGATGCTGCTCTATCCATAGATCGGCTGATCCGCGTTCTTCTGGAGCGCGGCGCGCCAAATTGCTGCCTGATGGGCGGCCTGTCCGCCCGGATGAGCGAATGGCTTGCGGCCGGCCTTCGCAAGCGGCTTCGCGATCCCCTTGGCGACAGCCTCGATGGCGCGATATTGCTTGCGCGCTCGCGAGAAGCCGAGCCTGCAGGCGAAATCTAGCGCCGGGGGCGATCCGCTCAGGCGGAGGCGGACTCTCCGGAAATCCAGCTCCGCACCGCGCGGCCCTCCGCGTCCAACAGCACCAGATCGGCCCTGAGGCCCCGCCGGATAGCGCCGGTAACATCTTCCAGCCGCACAGAACGGGCCGGGTTTCCGCTGCCCATCCTGACGGCAGCCGCCAAGTCGACGGGAAGGGTCGCGACGGCGTTTCTGACGGCACTCGCCATATCGAGCGCCGAGCCTGCAAGAGTGCCGTCGTCTGCGGTGCACCGCCCTCCTTCCTCGGTTATGCGGCGGCTGCCGAGCATGAAGCTCTTCTGATCGGAGCCGACCGTCGGCATCGCGTCGGTGACAAGCACAATGCCCTCGGCTCCTTTCGCCGCCAGCGCAATTCGCAGCGCGGCCGGATGCACATGAACGCGGTCGACGATGACGCCGCACCAGCTGTCTTTGCTGTCGAGCGCCGCGCCGACCACGCCTGGCGCGCGCCCCTCTAGCTGGCTCATCACGTTGTAGAGGTGGGTGAAGCCGGTCGGCCCCTCATCCAGCGCCCGGCGCATCTCCTCATAAGTGGCTGCAGTGTGTCCGGCGGAACCCACCACTCCCGCTTCCACCAGCTTCTCTATGATCCCAGGCGGCGCGAGCTCAGGCGCTAGCGTCACCAGGGTGACGCCACGGTTAAGCGAGGTCAAAAGCTCGACCGCTGGCTGGTCGATCTGCCGGATCTTGCTTTCATCGTGGATGCCCCGTCTTTCCGGGTTGATGAAGGGACCTTCGACGTGAATGCCGAGCACTCCCGGCACGCCTTGCACGATCGCATCTTCTACCGCTCGCATCGCCCGGTCGACCACGTCGAGATCGTCGCTGATGACCGTCGGCAGGAAGCCCGTGGTCCCGAAGCTGCGGTGAGCACGGCCGATCGCGGCGATCCCTTCGACCGTCGGCTCATCGTTGAACAAGACGCCGCCGCCGCCATTGACTTGCAGGTCGATGAAGCCGGGCACCAGATCGCCTTCCAGACCCTCGCGCGACGCGGTGGCGGGGCAGTCGTTCAATCGCACAATGGCGACGATGCAGCCGTCTTCGATCAGCACGCAGCGCCCGGCCTCGAATCCGGCGGCGGTGAGAAGTCGCGTGGGGCACAGGGCCAGCATCAGCGGGTCTCCGTCACCTTGCGCAGATAAGGAGGCGCATCCGGGTCGAGCCCGCGGGCGATGCTCAGCGCGGCAGCCATTTTGTAAAAGCTCATGATAAGGCCGATCGGTGCGAGCGCCGGATGCAGATCTCGAAGCGTCGGCAGATTGACGGCGCCCTCGACGACGCCGCCCGCAACGAGGACGCAGGCGCCTCGGTCAACCATGTCGGCAGCCAGTGGCGCGACCGACTCGCGAGCGGCGTCGGCGGGAACCAGGACGAGGATCGGAAAACCCTCGTCGATGATCGCCATCGGCCCGTGCCGGACCTCGGCAGCACTGAACGCCTCGGCGTGAATTCCGCAGGTCTCCTTGAGCTTGAGCGCGATCTCCTGGGCGATCCCGAAGGTCGAACCCCTGCCGATTACGAACATGTTGCGGGCGCCGGCAAGCGCGTCGGCGGACGCGCTCCAGTCGAGATCCCATGCGCGGCTCAGCATTTCGGGCGAAGCTTCGAGGGCCTCGCGAAGTGGCGCGCTGCCCGACCACTCGCCCAGCAGCCGAGCCAGCGACAGCAGCGTTCCGACATAGGATTTGGTCGCCGCCAGGATTTGGTCGCCGCCACGCTTTCTTCCGGCCCGGCCAGAATGGGCAGCGAGATGCAGCTCGCATCGCCGAGCGGCGAAGACGGTTCATTCACTAGCGCGACCACCAGCGCTCCAGCCTCGCGGGCGGCGTGGGCGGACGCGATCAGATCGGGGCTCCGTCCAGACTGCGAAATGGCGAGGAAGAGGGCGCGGTCCAGCCGACGCCACTGCGTCCCGTAGATCGAGGAAATCGAAGGGGAATGTGAGGCTGTTGGAATGCCGGTCTGGGTCTCGACGAGGAATTTCGCGTATGTCGCCGCGTGATCCGAACTGCCCCGGGCGCAGGTGATCACGAGCTGCGGGTCGAGGTCGCGGATCGCCCGCGCTACCTCGCTCGCGTCCGTCTGCTGCCGCAGCTGCCGCTCGGCGACGGCGACGGACTGCCGCGCTTCGATCTCCATTCTGCTTCTGGCGACTGCTGTGGTCATCGAAACTCCGTCTGGTCCGAGGACGACAACCCGCTCGATGGCGTTATAGTTCGATCAGCAATCATTCGGAGTGGCTCGATGAAGGAGCGAATCAGTAAGCTGACCAACGACCTCGGCGGATGCTACGGACCGCGGCTGATAACTTCCCAGGCGGGACGCGCGCAGTACGCGATCAGCGAAGGGCACCATCCTGCCCATACACCCGAGCTGGCCGTGCGGCCCGAGAGCATAGCCGAGGTCCAGGACGTCGTGAGGCGGGCGCGGCAGCTGTCGGTGCCCATCGTTCCTTTCGGCGCCGGGACCTCGCTGGAAGGCAATGCTGCTGCGGTTGAAGGCGGCATCTGCATCGACCTTTCCGGAATGAACAGGATTGTCGAAGTCAGTCCCGAGGATTTGCTGTGCGTGGTCGAACCGGGCGTCACCCGCGAACAGCTCAATGTCGATCTAAGGGCGACTGGCTTGTTCTTCCCGGTCGATCCCGGTGCCGATGCAACCCTCGGCGGCATGATTTCAACGCGCGCATCCGGCACCAATGCGGTGCGCTACGGCACGATGCGCGAAAACACGCTCGCTCTCAGAGTCGTCCTCGCCGACGGCAGCGTCGTCACCACCGGAAGCCGCGCGCGCAAGTCGTCGGCGGGCTATGATCTGACGCATCTCTTCGTCGGTTCCGAGGGAACCCTGGGGATCATCGTCGAGGCGACCCTTCGCCTCCACGGCTTGCCCGAGACGGTCCTCGCTTTGTCCTGGGATTTCGAGACTCTGGAAGGCGCGGTCGACACCGTCATCACGACGATGCAGGCGGGCGTGCCGGTTGCACGCATAGAACTGCTCGACGCGGCCGCCGTTCGGGCCTGCAATGCCTATGCGGGTCTCGACCTGCCGGAGCGGCCGACGCTTTTCGTCGAGCTTCACGGGTCGGCTGCGGCGGTGGCGGAGCAGCTCGAGCTGGTCGAGGCGATCGGCGGAGAATTTGGCGGTGGCCGAATGGCTCGGGCGCAAGAAGCGGAGGCGCGGTCGCGGCTGTGGAAAGCCCGCCATGCCGCGCTTCCGGCTGCCCGGGCGCTCGTTCCGGGGGCGGTCACCTGGGTCACCGACGTCTGCGTACCGATATCGCGGCTCGCCGAGTCCATCGCGCGCGTCCAGAGCGCAATTGAAGAGGTCGGCTTGCTGGCGCCAATTCTCGGCCATGTCGGAGACGGCAACTTCCACGTTTTCTTCGTTCTCCGTCCGGACGACGAGGAGGCGTGGAACAAGGCGCGTGCGATAAACGAGGCGATGGTTGACCACGCGCTCTCGGTCGGCGGCACCTGCACGGGCGAACATGGCATCGGGATCGGGAAAAAGTCGGCTCTCGTGCGAGAGCATGGCGCTGAAGCCGTTCGGCTGATGAAGCGGCTCAAGACGAGCTTCGACCCCGATGGAATCCTGAACCCTGGCAAGATCTTCACGCCCAACATCCAAGGCACAGCGGCTCGGTTCTAGGAAACGACGGGCTCGAGGATTCCGGCGAAAGCTGAGCCGCTGCACATCGGGG
>JAUJOV010000037.1 GCA_030447545.1 Sphingomicrobium sp.
TCTCCCGCCACGGATCATAGTCCCAGCCGCCGATCCCGACGCGTATCCGCCCTTTGGTCATCCTGCCCTGCCGTCTAGAGCCTGATCGGTTGAGGTGGAAGCGCTATGCGCTTCTGCCGAGAGCGTGAACCATGCCCTTTCCTACGATCAAGACCGGGCGATCAGGAGCAAAGCCGATGCAAGGAAGATGAGCGGCCACATCTTCTTCGGCGACCGCTGGCACCATGCCGACGACGGCTCTATGTCGCGATACGAGCGATCCGCGCCCTCGCCCGCTCCGGAACGGTCCTTCCGGTTCCGCCAGAGCCTGCCGCCGACCTTCGTGTCGCTGGACCTGATACACCTCCGGCATACGGTGACAAGCGCCAGCGGGATCCTATCCATAAGCAACATTCAATCGACCCGCCGCCCGCACGCTCCCCCGGGCAACTGTCTACGAACCCAATCGGCGCTCGCCGACATGACGTTCCGCGGCTGGTCAGAAGCCCTTGGGGGGCGTTGGCTTGATCAGCACCCCGCTCTTGTCGGCGGTGACCTGAAAGAGGGCATCGAACCCTGACCCCGTGAATTGCCTGTTCCGACCGTCCATGGTGTTCACGGAAATAACCCAGTCACGGATGCCATCGGGAGGCGCGATGCGAACGTCCGAAGACCATGCAATGGCGCCGGTGATGGGAGAAAGGCTTTGGGTCACCTTCTCGAGCTTGTAGACGGGCATGGTCGCAATGCACCGTATCCATCCCGGCTTCTTGCCATTCCATTTGGTGATGTGATCGACACGCACCTGAACCATGACGCCGTTTTCGGAGCGATCCTGCGGCGCGATGAGCTGGCAGCGTCCCGCCTCGCCGCCATTGCCGCGCAGACTTGCCTCACCATCGATACGTGCGAGATCGAACAGCCACCCCTGCGGGGGATTGATACCCTTCAGAATGTTCTTGTCTTTCCCCTTAAGTTCGCCGGTGTGGATCTCGACCATGTGGGCGACGCGGTTCGCCCTCTCCACGGTTGGAACGATGGTATAGCTGCCCATCGTGGCCGGAAGGGCCCAGAAGGCCAGATCCTTAGTGACGCGTTTCTTGAAAATGGCGGACGCGTTTCGAATATAGCTGATCTGCGCCGGGACGATGCCGCCGGCTCCGTCGGGCACTGTGCCGAACGAAGCTGGAAGGCGGTACGAGACGGACTGGTTGGTCAGCGACAGGGGCTTGATCTCGGTGCCGTCGGCCACTTTCAACACAGGCTTCGCCTCAGCGAAATTGGCTCCGTAGAGGGTCAGGACCTTGGGCGCGCTCGACTGCGGAACCAGCACGCGTGGAGAATATCTCGTGATGAGGGTTCGTTGCTGCGTCGGGATTTGCGTGCTGATCGTCAATGCGGTGTCTCCCAGTTCCTGGGCTTGGCTTAGGCGATCACCGACACCTGAATTGACCTTGTCGACCAGAGCGTCGGCTTTCATGAACAGCTCCCGGGTCTTGCCGTCCAGTTTCGAGAAGGCGTCGTCCAGCAGGTCGCCATTGGCCTGCCGCCATGCCGCAATGACGTCACGAGCTTCGACGCCCGCCTGGTAGATGAGCAGGTCGCCTGCCTGCAGCGCGGACGTGATGGCAAGGTCCAGCTCAGACTGGATCTGGTCGAGAACCACGCCGGTCGCGAGGCCCTGCTGGATCTGGGCATTGGCCGGCAAGCTCCAGAATGCAGCGCCGATGAGCATCGCCATTTTATACTGTTTCAATTTCGCCTCCCAGTTTTGGATTAGAAGTGGGAGCAAGCTGTCACAGGAACGGACAAGAATAGCGTGACGGTTGTCACGCCAGTTTGCTTTTTCATGAGTTCACGTCCCTCAGCCGTCGCGGCCGGATAGAAGGACGCAGAAAGAGTGAGAAGCCGGGACGTCAGGTTTGGAAAATGGATTGCCTAGCATCCCCATTTGACGTCCAATTGCCGAATGGACGGCATCCAAGCAGACCACGGGCTGGAAGAAGCCGCCAGGGCTATTATCACCCAGACGTTTTCGTGCTCCTCCGACGTCGCAGAGGCGGTGATGAGGCGGGGGCGGCTATGCTCCTTCGAAGAACAGGCAACCATCGTTCGCCAGGGAGATTGGCTGGCCCTCGCCTATTTCCTGTTGCTCGGCCGAGCGCGGGCGCTTCTCTACAGCGTCGAAGGCCAGATCGTCCTGCTTCACGATTACGGCCCTGGGGACATCATCGGAGCCCTGGCCGAGAAGGATCCTGTGTTTCAGGATGCAGACGTGGTCGCCCAGGACATGGTCCGCGCGCTCAGCGTTGAGTCCTCCGAAATGGCCCTGCTCGCGCAGCAGCACGGCTGTATCGGCCTTGCCCTTTCAAGCATTCTGCTTCGGCGGCTGAGGCAAACCACCGCCCGCATGTTCGAACGCGCGGCGCTCTCCGCAGTCGGCCGGGTCTACGCCGAGCTGCTGCGGGAAGCCAGACGCGCTCCCGACCTCAGAATCAGCCCCGCCCCAGTGTTTTCCGAGCTGGCGCTCAGGGTGTCGACGACGCGCGAGACGGCATCACGCGCGGTCAACGCTCTGGAGCGCCGCGGCATCATCCGCAGGGATCCGACCTCGCTGACAGTTGTCGCTCCCCGTGCGCTCGAGGAACTCATCATTTAAGGGCATAGAGGCCGATCGGTGGCCCCGCGTCGGGCGAGTCGAGCTCGCCAACCATTTCGGAACGAATACTGCCGCGTCCCCTTGCTGCAAGCGCGGCCGCAAAATCCTCGGTAACGCAGGCCGAGCCGTTCGGCGTCGATGCGGCGGCCGCCTCCGCGGCACCGGAAACGCTTGGCCCAAGCCGCGCGCGACCCGAAAAAGGATCGGCGACGGGCGCGCCGGCAACATAATCCCCTCCGACCCGATAGCCCCCTCCAGCGAGCAAAAGTCCCAGGTCGGCCGCGTCCTCCAGCCGTTCGTGCGCGAGCAGGACGCGCTCGCCGGTCCAGTAAGGCGCAATGGAAGGTTGCGGAGCTTCGGCGAGCGTCTGCCGAAGCAATCCGAGCCGTTGTTCGAGAGCGAGCCCCTCCGCGGACTCTGCAATGACCACTGCGATTACGGCCAGCGGCCGTTCTCTTGGTTGCTCCCCGGCGGCCTGGGTATGCGATGCATCGATCGCCTCGCGCGGTGCAGTCACGAGCCTCCGCCGCCTCCGGCTCTCCGTCCATACGGCCTGAGCCCTAGCCGTTGCAAGTCCACCCGAACCGCTTTCGCTGTCGAGCACGAGCAGCTGCACCGCCTCGCTCTCAAGGCGGCGCGCGTTTATCGCCGCCGCGCCCATGGCAATTTCGTCGGCCAAGCCGATCGTCTGCGAGCTCGGCGCCGTTCCGGCGGGGCGCACCGTGCGCACGGTTTGCGCGCGTTCGATTAGGACATCGAACCTCCGGCGCCAGTTTTTTCCAAACGGATCGACCGAAACAGCCGCGAAGGCTTGGGGGCCGCCGGGAAGGACGACGTGCAATTCGGCGCCCCGCGCGACCAAAGCTTCGGCGACGATGATGTCGGCACCGGCCGCCAGTGCACCATAACCAAAGCCTACCTTCTCCTCGTTCAGCGCGGCTGCGATCTTCTCGTCGAGATGCTCCCGACCAACCACATCGGCATCGAACGACATATGCCCCCCGAAATGCAGCGAGCGCGGGGGGCGGTGAGCATCAAGCCAAGCGGCGCGCTTTCCCTGCGCGTCGAGGATCAGCGCGAACTGGCGAAGCGTGGAAGCGTGGTCTTCCCAGGCGAGCGGCGCGAGGGCGATCGCCTCTATGAGCGCGGTATCGGCCTCCGCCTCCCGCCCGAGGAGCAGCAGCGCCTCGGCCGAAGTGGCGGACCGCCAATACGGCGTTTCCGGCTCGTCGGGGGCCGCGCCGATCTGAGTCAACACCTGACCGGCGAGAGCCCGGGACTCCTCCACATCCCCGGAGAGCAGGGAAAGTGTAGCGGCGTTGATCAGGGGATAAGTTCCCGGCCGCATCTCGAACGCCCGCCGGTAAGCCTCGGCAGCGTCGCAGTAGAGGCGGCGGCGCTCGTCACCGGCCCGCTGTGTTGCCAAATCCTTTAGAAGACGAGCTCGCACGGTCTGCGCTGCGGCATCAGGCCCCGATCGAAGTCGCCTGCTTCATATTCCCGCAGCGCCTGATCGGTTGCCCCGGCGCGCGCCAAGGCGATAATGTGGGTCAGACTGCGTGAATGCATCGGACAGTTCTGCGCACGAACGCTCCTGGTACGTCAAGAGTCACCGCTCACGGCGGTCCTGTGTTCGTGCCGGAATCGTCGTGCGTCACGGTGTTACCTGCACCGACGTTGACGCGTCCGGCGGCGTCTCCCTTTTCCTCCGGCTCGTCCTCCGCTGCTGTGTGATGAGTGTGATTCACCTTGATGAGGAACCTCTGCGCATCGCCCGGCTTCTGGTCGTGTCCGTCCTTCCGCACACCACTGATTGATACAATAGAAAGCGTAGACCCCGTCTCTTCCGGAAACATCTCTGCGCCATCAAGGAAACAAGTATTGTCTCCAAAAACTTCACAGCGTTACCCTTTAACAAACCCGCTGTTTGATCATAATACACGAAGTAGCTTCGTTTCTTCCAATTACGTTTGAGCTGCACGGACTGCGCAGGTGGTATTTCCCCTTTTTATTTCAGCCGCAATTTCATCGATGGATCCTGGCATTTCATCCCAAGCTATGCCCTTGCTGGAACGTATGAAGTATTCCACCAGAGCGTGATCCCGCTCAACCATATAAAAATAAACCCGCTTGATCTTCGCTGTTTTGTCGTCGGATCATACACGTTCATCTCACTACCTCCTGCGTCTGGTGCTCAGGGATCGCCCCTCGCCTGCACTCCCGGCAGGCGGAATACCTTGCCGAAATCTCGCTCAAGCTTCGTGGCGAGTGCTTCAATCCTTGTTGCGGGGATCCCAGGCCGAGAAAGACGCCTCAACCTGCGCGCGCATAAGATGCTCGAACGCGGCCCGCCGGCCCTCACCGTCACCCGCCGCCCTCAACAGAGAATGCGCGAGCCCGCGCTCCGCAGCGGCCAGGCGGAACATGTACTCCGCATTGGCGGGACTTAGATCATGGAGCGGTCGGACGATCGCAAAGAGTTGCTGCCGGCGCGCAGCGGGCGACTGCGGCCACAGGTCGCGCATGAAAAAGCTGTCGGCGAGCCATCCCAGCGCATTGGCCTGGCCCATGAGGACGTGCGGATCGCGCGGCCGCGCCTTAGCGGCCCGCCCAAAGAACGCAACGGCCTTGATGTAATGACTCTCTGCTCTGGCATAGTCGCGGGTGCCGCTGAAGTAGATGTTGCCGAGGTTCAGCGCGGCTGCCGCCGCTTCGCGTCCAGAAAGTCCGGGTTTACCGGCGCGGAGCGGACCAGCCGGTCAGCTGCCTGGGCCGCGGCTTGATAATGAGTGGTCGCCTGCCCCCAGTCCTTGCGCATCTCGCTGACCCTGCCGAGGCCGTTGAGGCTCTTGATGTGCTCGATCCATCGTCCGTTGTCCGGATGGCGTCGATCTGCTCCGCCGTCGTCTTGCGCGCCTCCTCGAATGCCGCAAACGCGTTCTCGATTTCCTCGCGGGCCAGGGCGTCGTCACCGATTGCATGCTGTATCCGCGCCCGGCGCCCAGGCGACTCTTCTCCCAACGCTTCAACATCTGACCCGTGTAGTAGGAAGAGCCTTTGCGTTGGCGGCCCCGAGCGCCTCGAGTTTACCGTGCCCTTCAGGGTACCCGCAAATCCGTCAGCATGAGCTCGATCAATCCTTCAGCTTCGGCGCGCTGTCGCTCCGCTTCCCGGCGGGCGCTCCAGGCGAAGACCGTCAACACCGCCATGATTAGCATCGCTGCGATCGAACCGGCCGTGATGGCCGTCACGCGAGAGCGGCGCGCGTCGCGCTGGACAAGGGCATCGAGGCCGACACCGGATAGGCCGGCAATCAGCTCCAGAAGACCAAGGCGGCGCCCATCGCCCTCCGGCCGGAGATCGGCCGCGAGCGGCTCGGCGCCGAGCGCGAAAAGCGCCTCGGGAAAGGCTGTGGCAGGTTCGCCGGCGACGACCGCAGCGAGCACCGGTCGATCCGGGTGCAGAGCGCGAAAGCCCTCGATTTCCTTGCGCACCCATGGCGAAGCCGCGCCCGCAGGGGAGCAGATGACGATGAGACTTTCCGATGCGGCGAGCGCCGAACGCACCTTTTCACTCAGATCCTGTCCGGCGGACAGCTCCTCCCAGGGCGAAAGACCAGGACCAGCCTTGCCGGCGCAGGGCCTCGCTCGCCTTGCGTACCGACGAGCCGGCGGGGCAAGCGATATGATTCCAGCCGGTGATGCAGCCAGCGCGACTGGGCTGCATCCTTGTGGCTATAGCTCAGGAACGCCGAGTAACGCGCTCCATTTCCCACCTGCGCCGCCATACGTCCCCCGTCACGTGCGGAGTCGCAAAGCTGGCAGAAACATCACGTCTTCTCAACTGCACCGGCGGTGTTTCGGATCTTTCCTGCTGCCGCGGACTTCCACGCGCTGGTTGCGGCGGCGAATAGTCGGTCGCATACACTTGCCGGAATAACCCGGCTCCCTCGGCGCAGAGCGAAACCAAGTATCGAATGGCTCGGCCCTGCTCCTGAACCTACACAGCCGTGACTTCAGCCTCCGGTTGCATCGGGGCGGCGGCTGCCGAGTTACCCATGCTCACATAATCCAGCTTTCCTGTGCCGAGGACAGGCAAAGCGTCCAGGACCCTTATCTCGCGCGGGATCATCAGCTCGGTCACTCCGTTCGCTCGGGCCCAGGCTTGCAGCGCCCTAGCATCGGCATCCCGGCGGGTCGTGAACAGGACGAGTTGCTCGCCCTTGCGCGGATCGGGCCTGGTGACGACGGCATGATCGGCATCGGGCCAGAGCGCGGCCGCATAGCCTTCGACCGCGGGCAGCGACACCATCTCGCCGCCGATCTTGGCGAAGCGCTTTGCGCGGCCGCGAATCGTGACGAAGCCGTCATCGTCGATCGTGACGATGTCGCCGCTGTCGTGCCACCCTCCCTCCGGCGGCTGCAGCAGGCCCGGCGCATCGGCCTTGAGGTAACCGGCCATGACGTTCGGGCCGGAGATGGACAATTTGCCGCCTTCTTCGATGCCGGGAACCGGATCCAGACGAGCGGAGATGCCGGGAAGCAGCCGGCCGACGGTACCGGCGCGAAAGTGCATCGGAGTGTTGACCGCGATGACGGGGCCTGCCTCGGTCGCCCCATAGCCTTCGAGGATACGAAGGCCGAACTTCTCCGCATAGGTCTTGCGGGTTTCGTCCCGCACCCGCTCGGCGCCGGCGAAGATGTAGCGCAGCGAATAGAAATCATAGCTATGCGCCATCCGCGCATAGCCCGACAGGAAGGTATCCGTCCCGAACAGGATCGTCGCGTTGGCATCATAAGCGAGCGCGGGCACGATCCGGTAGTGGAGCGGGCTTGGATAGAGCAATGTCCGGACCCCGTTCAGGATCGGCAGCAGGGTGCCGCCGGTGAGGCCGAAGCTATGGAATACCGGGAGCGCGTTCAGGACGACGTCCGAGGCGTTGAAGTCGATCCGGGACGCCAGCTGCTGGCAGTTGGCCAGCAGGTTGCGGTGGCTGAGCACCACCCCTTTCGGCAGTCCCTCGGAACCACTGGTGAACAGGATCACCGCCGGCGAATCCGGCGCAACTCTCTTTGCCCTGTGGACGCGGCCGGCGAAGCGCGCCGCCACGAGGGCACCAAGCTTTGCTCCTGTTCCGATGGCGGCGCCGATGTCTTCGAGATAGCGGATCGTCCGTCCGTCCGCCTCGAGACCCGCCACGACGTCGACCAGCTTCGCCTGATTCACAAAGGCACGAGCCGTCACGATCGTGCGGACTTCCGCTGCCGTGCAGGCCGCTTTGAGGTTGGCCAGGCCCGCTGTGTAGTTGAGCATCGCCGGCACACGGCCGGCCGACTGGAGGGCGAAGAACGTCACCGCGACCCCGGCGACATTGGGGAGCAGCACGCCCACCGCTTCGCCTCGTACCGTGATCCGCGCCAAGGGCCGCCCGAGAGCCATGCTGCCCGCGACAAGCCGGTTGTAGCTGAGCGGTTCCCGCTTGATGTCCTCGACGATCGCGGCCGTGCCGCCGTGGATTCGCCGCGCGTCGAGCAGGGCTTGAAAAAGGGTGCGGTCCGTGTTCGAGGTGGCGAAGATCATCTCGCTCATCTCGTCATAAAGGCGGCGGCCGGCGATCGCCCGGCGCTGGCGCGCGCTCATCGTTCCTTCGATCGCGAAGCGGCGCGGCGGCAGGATGGTGAGCCGGATCTTCGGCAAGGTGCGGAGCCGCACCTTGCCGCGCAGCCGGGAAAAAGGCGAATATTGCGCGCCGTCGATCCGTACCGGCACGATCGGCGCGTCCGACTTGTCGGCCACCATGCCCGGCCCGTCGAACACCTTCATCAAGGCGCCGGTGACGGTGATCCGCCCTTCCGGGAAGATCACCAGGGTGCGGCCTTCCCTGACCGCGCGGACCATCGCCTTGGCCGACATGGGATTGGTGGGATCGACGGGGAAGGCGTCGAACAGACCGAGGAACGGCCGCACCCACCAGGCCTTCGCGATGCGCGTGTGGACGGCGAAGGTCGGCTTGCCGGGCAGGAACGCGGCGAGCAGCAAGCCGTCGAGGAAGGAGACGTGGTTCACCACGACGACCGCCCGCTCGCCGGGCTGCGGCATATTCTCCTCGCCGGCGACCTGGACGCGGTAGAGTAGCCGCAAGGTGGCCCGGGTGAGGCTCTTGATCACCGTTTCCGGAAGCAGCCAGCACGAGACCAGAGCCACGCCTAGCGTGGCAAAGCCGAGGACCGCGATGATCGTGGGTATGCTCACGCCCGCGCCCAGCAGCACGGTCAGGATAGCCACCATCGCCACCGTCACGACCGCGTTGACGATATTGTTCGCTGCGATCGTGCGCGAGCGCTCCTCAGCCGGGCTATGCGTCTGCAGGATCGCGTAGAGCGGCACGATGAACATGCCGCCGGCAAAGGCGATGCCGGCAAGGTCGACGAGGATGCGCCAGCTGCCCGCAGTGGAAAGGAATTGGGCGATGCTCGCGCCGGCTGTTTCGATCTCGTAGACGCTCGTCGAACGCCAAAGGTCGATCATGAAGGCTGCCAGCCCGAGCGCTGCGACGGGCACGTAGCGGGCCGACACCTCGCCGGCGAGAAGCTTGTTCACGACCACCGAGCCTAAAGCGACGCTGACCGAGAAGACCAGCAGGAACAAGGTTGCGACCTCCTGCCGTGCGCCGAGCACGCCGCTCACCAGCGGCGCGAATTCGGCGAGCAGGACGGCGCCGACCGCGAAGAACCAGCTGATGCCGAGGATCGACAGCCACACGCCGCGCCCGTGCCGCGCCGACCTCAAGATATGCCAGGTGCTGCGGAAGATGTTCAGATCGATCTTCAGCCCCGGCGCCGTCGCCGGCGCGGCCGGGACGGCAAGGCTGACCAGGAAGCCGAGGAGCGCAAGGCCGGTGGCGACCAGCCCGGCCTCCCAGGGCGGGATCACGCCGCCGAGCAGCTGCCCGCCCAGGATCGCGAGGAACGTGCCGGCTTCGATGAGGCCGGTGCCGCCCATGATCTCGCGGGGGCCGAGATGCTGCGGCAGGATCGAATATTTGACCGGGCCGAAGATCGTGGAATGCAGCCCCATGAGGAACAGGCTGGCGAGCAGCAGCGGGACGGACTGCAGCCAGAATCCGGTCAGCGCGACGGCCATGATCGCGATCTCGGCAAGCTTCACGGCGCGGACGAGCCGGGCCTTGTCCCACGCGTCCGCGAGTTGCCCGGCGAGGGCCGAGAAGAGGAAATAAGGCAGGATGAACAGCCCGGTCGCGATCGTCGCCAGCATCTCCGCCTTGGCGGGCTCGGCGGCGTAAAGGCCGAAATTGGCGAGGAACAGCAGTGCGAACTTCAACAGATTGTCGTTGAAGGCGCCGAGGAACTGCACGACGAACAGCGGCGCGAAACGACGCGTCCCCAGCAGCGACAGATCAGGTGCGGACATTTCGATTCCCCTGGAGTTAGTCTGAGCGGAGCCGGCAATCATCGCAAGCCGCTTAAGGGCTGCATGCCGCCAAGTGATCGGCTGTAGAGCCAGCCGATCCCGATGAGGCTGAGGCCGAGCGCGACGAACGAGACGATGCGCAGCAGCCCCTCAAGGCCGGACGCATCGAGCAGGAACACCTTCAAGACCGCGCCGAGCATCAGCACCAAGGAGGCGATTCGCCAGTCGCGCGCGCCCGTCCTGATGCCCCACAGCAGGAAACCGACCGCGAGCAGGACGGCGAGAATCGAGCGAGCGATATCCTCTCCTGCCGACAGGCTCGGCCCGGTGAGGATCGCTCCTTCCGCCCACTGCCGCAGCCAAGAGAAAGCAAGCAGCAGGATGAGCAGCATCTGCAGCAGCGCGCGCGGCCGACCGAGCCGGAACGGCAATTCGGGCTCGAAGCGCGGTGCGGCCCACAACAGAGCGAGTGCGAGGCCGTAGCTTGGCAGCAATAGGTTGAAGATCGGCACCGTGCCCACCGCCTGATCTGCCCACAATGGGTTGTGCAGGAGCAGCGTGAAGACGCCGAAGTGCGCCAGGCCGGCAAGGCAAAAAGCCAGCGCCGCTCGCCGGGAGCCCAGCTTCCAGGCCGCGACCGCTCCCGCCATGAGCAAGGCTTGCCAGAGGGTGCGCTCTGCCAGGCCCAATTGGATGAACATACCGTCGGACGCGATCGCGAACAGCTGCTTGAACAGGATGTGCACGCCGACGGCCGCGAGCAAGGCAGCGACCGCGAACGCGGCCCTGCGCGCTTCGGTGCTGGCCCGGGCGGCGCCGGCCCAGAGCGCGGCGGCGATCAGCGCTGCCGGAGCCAGCAACCGAAGAAGGACGTCACGGGCGAGAGGAAGTTCGCCGACCATGACCGGATCGCCGACAAGCGCGGGCAGAGTGGCTCCGGCCCAATGCAGCATCGGCAGGCTTGCCCAGCCGGCACTCACTGCGAGCAGCGTCGCCAACGCCGGGAGCAATGTTTTGGGAGCGCGCACGCGGCCGGCGGCGGCGAGGGCCAGCAGCCCCGTCGCTGCCAGCAGCGGCAGGACAGACGGCGGCGCGAGCTGCGCCACCGCGCCATAGGCCAGCAGCGCCGCTGCCGCTTGCGCCGCTGCGCGGGCTGCAGCCAAGCGAGCACGCCAGGCGAAGAAGGCTGCGACGCAGGAGAGGCCCGCCCAGCGCAGTAAGGCAAAGTCCGCCTGCACCGGCTCGAAAATTCCGAACAGCCGAGCGCACTCCGGCCCGAACGCCGGCGCGGCGACCAGCAGCGGCACCGCCGCGGCGGCAAAGGCCCAGCCGATCCATTCCACCCGCTCGTCCTCTGCGCTGAGGCTGAGGAGAAGCAGCAGGACGGCGACTCCGCCGACGAGCAATGGCAGCAGCCAAATCGGGGCAGCAAAGCCGGCGGCGACGGCGACGAGCAGCGCCGTGGCGGCGGAGAGCAGCGCAAAGCGTGCGTCCCCGCTTCGATCGGGCTCGCGCCACCCGAGGAGCGCCGCAAGCGCCGGCAAGCAAGCGGCAGCGAGCGCGGCGGCGGCCAGAGCAAGGTCAACGCTGCCGTCGGCGCGGTAGAAGTGCATCGCCGCAAGCAGCGTCGCTGCCAGCGCAAGGCCGGCGATCTGGCCCGCCTCGAGCAGGCCTCCCGCCGGACGCCACAAACCGACGAAGACAGGCCCGCCGTAGATCGCGCCGGTCGCCAGCAGAACGAGAGCGAAGAGTCCCGGCCCCGGATCGGTCCAGGCTCCCAGAAGCAGCAGCGCGATGCTCAGCCCGATAACGGGCAGATGCCGGAATGCCTCCTCCCGGCGGGAGAGATAGAGAATCGCGAGCGAGATCAAGCCGAAGAGGCCCCAGTGCAGCAGGGCGAAGCCGCCGGTGGCGACCAGGGCCGCCATCTGCGCGGCCGCCGCGACGCTGCCCGCGAACCGGACGAACGTTGCGCCGGCGCCCGGCAACGCGAAGACCGGAAAGGCGATGCCGACGAGCAGGACGTAGAAGCCGATCGACAATGTCGACGCCGTATCCAGCGCCCCGCCGAGCAGCAGGGTTGCGCCCCACCCCAGCCCCCCGACCAGTGCGCCGATGCCGAGCCACGCCCAGCGCTGCGCCCGCGACAGCGCCGACACGCCGCCCACCGCGAGCGCGAGATAAAGAGTGAGCAAAGGCACGTCCGGCTGCCCGGCTCCCACCAGAGCGGGCGCCGCGAGGCCGCCGACCAGGCCGAGCAACGCGCTCGGTGGGCCGAAGCGCAGCGACAGCGCCATCGCAACCGCCGTCACGGCGGCCATGCCGACGAACGCGGCGACTGGCCCGATGAGCGCATAGACGTTCACGGCGACGAGAACGCTAGCGTAGAGGCTCGCAATCCCCGCGCCCGCGAGCGACTGCCGAACCCGAGGATCCCGGATCCGGTCTTCGCCCCGAAGCGCAAGTTCGGCCGCCGCGACCAGCCCGGCACCGAACGTCAGGCCGGAAAGGAAGCGAACGAGCGGCGAGAGCAGGCCCGCCTCGATAGAATAGCGGACGATGAGAACGCCGGCGACCGCCAGCGTGACACCGCCGGCCCAAATCGGCAATTTGCGGCCGAACAACTCCTCGAAGCCGAAGGCGGGCGCTTGCGGCTCCGGCCCGATCGCTTCGGGCTCTTGCGAAGGCGCTCGATCCGCCTCCTAGCGAAGCGGCTCCGACGCGGCTGGTTCGGGAACAGGCTCGCGCCCCGATTCGACATCGGGGAGCGGGACTTCGATCATGAAACCCTGCTGCTCATGGGGCCGATCGGTCGGTCGCCAGATCTCGAAGGGCGCCGCAGCCAGGCGGCAGAGCTCGGCTTCGGGGTCGCGCCGCATGTCCGCGTAGT
>JAUJOV010000038.1 GCA_030447545.1 Sphingomicrobium sp.
TCATCAGTCGGCCGTCGGCGCCACGCATCATCGCCGGCATCTTGCGTCGCCCGCTCGGCCGCATGGACGCTCGAATAGGTCCTGTAGGTCAGGTCGCCGTCGTAGCGGTTGTTGTTCGTTCCGCGGAACGTGAAGACCTGGTCGATGTTGCTGAGGTCGATGAGGTCGTCCCCGGCAGAGTCGAAGTCGGTGACGATGCTCACCGTCATCTTCCCGTCCTTGGTGTCGACCCGGGTCGCGTCGAGCTCGGCGACGAAAATGTCGTTGCCGGCTCCAAGCGTCACGACATCGACCCCGTCGCCGCCGCGGACGGTGTCGACCCCGTCTCCGCCGAGCAACCTGTCGTTGCCGCCCCGGCCGAACAGCCGGTCGTCGCCGGCATTGCCGGTGAGCGTATTGTCGGTGTCGTTGCCGAGCAGCACGTCATTGCCGCTGCCGCCGGTGGCGTTCTCGATCGTCACTCCGTGAGCGATCGTGTAGCCGCCCCAGATATTGTCGACGAACGAGACGACGCCGCCGCCCGTCGGGCTGTAGTCGAGCGTCGCGGCCAACAGGTCGATCTGCGTTGCGGCAGTGCCGTTATAGGCGATCGTGTCGTTCCCGCCTGTGTCCCAGATCGTCTGGTAGAAGGTGCCCGGAGCGTTCACGCCCTGCAGCTCGTACACATCATCGCCCGTATTATGGTCGTGGACTCCGTAGCGCTCCTGCAGCTGCGCGATGTCGAACGCGCTGAGCGACCCCGACCAGCCATGGCTGATCGTCGAGTTGCGGCTCGAATAGGGGGAAGGCCCGTCGGGGTGGCGGTCCCACGCGTCATTGTAGGACATGACGGTGTAGACGCCCTGGTTGAGGTCGTAGACGCCGTATGAACCCGTCGACGCGGTCACCCCGAGCATGATCTCCGAGCCGCCGCCCTCGTCGTGCGGGTGGGCAAGACCATGGCCATGCCCCATCTCGTGAAGGATCACAGCGAACGAGAAGCCGCCCTGGATCAGGCTGTCGGGGCGGGTGCCGAAGCCGCCGCTCGCGAGATTGTAGATGCCGATGCCCTGCTGCGTCCCGTAGGCGGGATCCTGCGGGTACATGTAGGCGCCGTACAGGCCCGACACGCTGGTATTCAGGCGGAACGTAGCCTGGTCCGGATCGTCGGTGATCACATAGTTGACGCCGAGGATCGCCTCATATTGATCGAGCGCGAGCATCACCGCGTCGATCTGGTGCTGTTCCCAGCCGTACGTCACGAGCGGAGTGACGCCGTCGTCGCGGTCTCGCCCCAATTCTCGCCTGCCGCGCCGAAATAGACGTAGGCCGTGTCGCCGCGCCCGTCGCCGTCGGTATCCACGAACGGAACGTTGTTGGCGCTGCGCCAGTCGATCGACTCGAGCGGCCCGTGCTCGTCGGGGTTTTCGGCGCTGACGTCGAGCGTGTACCCGCCGGTCATCGTGTCGAGGAAGGGCGTGATCCGCACGTAATAGGTGCCGCTGTCGCTGGCGAAGAAGCTGACTCCGCTCTCGTAACTGCTGTGCGAGCCGATGACGTTGCCATTGGCGTCGAGCAGCTCGATGCGCGCCCTGTTCTCGCCCGGCTCGCCGTCCTCGTCGGTTATTCCCGCAATGCCGCCAGCATAGGTGAACCTGTAGAGCGTGCCTTCGGTGAGCTGGATCGCGTAGACGTCGGTGTCATCGACTGTCTCGAGCTGGCCGAAGGTGGTTCCCACGCCGATCTCTACCGCGCCCGCGATCGTGCCTGGCACGTCGTGCGCCGGGTCGGCGGTCCACATGTCGATCGTGTAATTGCCGATGTCGAGCGACGGATCGTGATACTCCATCGTGTACCAGGAGGTCGCCTGGAGCAGATAGGTGCCGCTGGTCGCCGGAGTGAACGTGATGAGCGAGGTCCGGCCCGCACCGCCGTCATCGTCCTGACTGAGGACGACGGTTCCGGTGGAGTCGTAAAGAACGAGGTACGGGTCCTCCATCCCGTCCGCGGCCGTGCCACGAAGCGAGAAGGTGTAGGTGACCCCGGCGGTCAGGTTGAAAGTGTAGACATCGCCCTCTTCGGTGCCCGAGAGCGAACCGCTGATCGTCCCTTCGCTATGGCTGGCGATGGTCGAAGGTTGCCCGGCGATCGAATTGTCCGCGACGTCGTCCTCGGTGTCCGCCGCGTCCTTGTGCTCGATGATTTCGATGATGTAGCCGTCGTCATCCACGCGGACGAAGGGGACGTCGTTTCTCAGGGCAAGGGGAGAGGGCATTGAGCAACTCCATCGTCGTCAGCCCCCCGGCCCGTCATAAAAAGAACCTAAAAGTTTCGGCCTTGCAATAGACTTTGCCCGGACAATCCCGCATGCATTCAGGGTGATACTGCCCCTGGTCCTGGCGATGATGATCGCCGCGTGCAGCCCGTCCGAGCCACTGGGCGGCAACCGCGCCGCGGCCGCCTCGCCCCCCGCAATCAAGGAGAAGCCGGTGGACAGCCCGACGGGCAGCAACGGCGAGGCTGTCGCGGGCCTCCCATTCTCGCATGGCAAGAGCTTCCGCACGCTCGACGAATATCTTGCGCACCTCGAGCGCTACGCGGCGCCAATCGACCAGCCGTGGTGGCGCGAGATCCGCCCGGGCGTGTACGAGCATGTCAAGCGCATGCCCGGCGCAAAGCCTGAGGTTGCGACCCGGGCCGAGCTGATGGAGCGCTTCGGCTTCACCAGCTAGGCTGCCCTAGCGAGTCGAGCGCACATGGACTAAGTTGCCGCACGCCAAGGGGGAGTGCGAAGGTGCAGTACCACTATTCCGCCAAGCCGCTCTGCGCTGCGCTGGTCGCGGCTCTCGCCGCCTGTGCTTCGGGTTCCGACGAGCCCTCGGTCGACGAGGTAAGGGCGGTTGCCGAGCGCCGTCAGGATGTCAACGTGGCCAAGGCCGAAGGCTACACCACCGACAACAAGTGCGTCACCGCCGAGATGCTCGGCTTCCCCAAAGATATGGGCGTGATGGGCCTGCATTACGTCCGCCGCGACATGCTCGGCCGCCGCCGACGCCCGCTCCTCCGGGCAGCGGCCGGGTCTTCGCGGCACCGGCACCCACACCGATTTCCCGCAACAAGCCCTCGATGCTGGTCTACGAGCCGCAGCCTCGACGGCTCGCTCGTGCTGGTCGCGGTCGAGAACCTGGTGTTCGCGTCCGCCTGGCACCACGGCCTGGGCAACAAGGAACCGCCCAAGTTCCACGGCCGCCCGTACGAGCTCTCAAGGACAAGCCGGAGACGAATGTCGACGAGGCTCACGGCTGGAGCCGCACTACGAGCGCCACGTGTGGGTGCCGCGCGACAATCCCAACGGAATTCATTCGCCGTTCAACCCGAACGTCACCTGCCGCTACTACCAGCCGCCCGCCGCCCCGGCCTGGGCCCCAGGCGGCCGCCGCCGCGAGCCACTCGGTCGATCCGCAAAGGCGCGCGCGAGCTCGTTCGCTCGGGCGCGCTCTCGTCGACGTGCGCGAGCCCCGGAAATGGCAGCGGCAGGCTCGAGGGAGCGATCAATCGCCCGATGTCCTCGTTCGCCACGCAGGCGCGCGCGCTGCCGAAGGACCGGCTGATCGTCCTCTACCGCCGAAGCGGCTGCAGGTCCCGAATGGCGGCGGACCTGCTCGCGGCCATGGGCTTCACCCAGGTGTACGAGCCGGCGCCTTCGAAGCCGCGGTGCGCGCCGGAATGCCCAGTGGCGCCCTAGACGTGGCGCAGGTCTTCCTCAGCTATGCGCGCGAGGACAGCGCCCGTGTCCGCCTGCTCGCGCAAGCTCTGGAAGCTGCCGGCCACACAGTCTGGTGGGACCAGCACATCACCGGCGGGGACCAGTTCGCCCACGCGATCGAGCAGGCGCTGGACAGCGCCGACGCGGTCGTCGTCGTGTGGAGCAATGCCTCGTGCCACTCGGCCTGGGTTCGCGACGAGGCCGCGGCGGGCCGCGACAGCAACCGACTGGTGCCCGTGTGCCTCGACGGCTGCACTCCGCCGCTCGGGCCTTCGCCAGTTCCAGGCGATCGACCTGCGCTCCTGGAACGGCCGGCCGGGCTCCAAGGCGCGCTCGAGCCGCTCAGGCAGGCCGTGCTCGCCAGGGCCGCTCGGGACCGAAGCGACAGCACCGCCCCTGCCGCACTGGCCGCGCTTCGCCGCGGCCTTCCCGAATGGGATCCAGCGCCGCGGATGAGATCGCCGCGGCCGCGGCCGTGCTTCTGCTTGCCGCCACAGCGCTTTTCCTCGCTCGCAGCAATCCGTTCGCGACGGGCGATTCGCTCACGCCCAAGGTGGAGCTGGGCGAGTTCGCGGCGATTTCGCCTGGCCTGCCGCGCGAGATCCCCGGGATCATCACGCAGGAAGTGCTCGCTGCGTTCGGCGCCGAAAATGCAGTCGCGGTCGTAACTGCGGGCGCCGGCGGCTCCGCCCCGTTCGTGATGGACGGAAGCATGAGCAAGCTGAGCGAGACGGTCCGCTATGCAATGACCCTGAAGAACCGCGGATCGGGCGTCGTGCTCTGGTCCCACGCGTTTGAGCGCGACGCGGCCGACGCGCGCGCTCCGCGCCAGGTCGCCGTCCAGGCCGCCCAGGTGGTGCGCTGCGGCCTGTGGGGCGCCTCGTCATACAAGAAGCGCATGTCGGATGAGGCGCTGTCGCTCTATCTCAAATGGTGCGGCGAGCATTGGAGCGGCTCGGGCAGCCCGACGTCCGAACTCGACGTTGCTCGCAAGGTCACGGCAGCAGTGCCGGACTTTTCGTTCGGCTGGTCGGCGCTCGCGCTTGCGGCGGTGCCGCTGGCGCTGGAGACCGGTTCGGCCGACGCCGCGCAGCTCGCCAAAGAGGCCGCCGAGGCCGCGCGCAGGTCGATCGCTCTCGATGAGCAGAATCCCGAAGGCTATATGGCGCTTGCCGCCTTGCTTCCGCGCGAGCGCTATGCCGAGCGCGAGCAGCAGCTGCAAAAGGCGATCAGCGTTCGCAAGACCGAATGCGGCTGCGAGCGCCTGTTCTATGGCAATTTCCTGGTGTCGGTCGGGCGTGTCGAGGAGGCTCTCGAGCAATATGAACGCGCCCGCGCGATGATGCCGCTGGCGCCCTTCAGCAACGTGCCGTTCGCCCAGGCGCTGTACATGGTCGGCCGCCACGACGAAGCGGACAAGATCGTGCGCGACATGCTCGACCTGTGGCCGGAGGCGGCCAACCTCCACCTGCTCAAGGTGAAGTCGGCATTCTGGACCAGGCGTCATGAGGAAGCCCTGGCGGGCCTGCGCTCGCCCGAGCTCAGGCTGGGGAGCAAGCAGCGCGATGCGCTCGTCGCGACCTTCGAGGCGCTCAAGGCCGGCGGCGGCGCGCGTCAGTCCGAAGCGCTCGCCTTGCTCGCCGAGTCTGTCGCGGACCCGCGGCGCAACGACCGCATGATCGTCGGAGCGCTCGCCGCTCTTGGCGAGGACGCCGCGGCCCTGGACGCCGCGCGCCGGCTGATCGCAAGCCGCGGGCACACCCACGCCGACGTCCTGTTCGACCCGAACCTCGCGCGGATGCGCGGCTCGCCGGCCTATGCCGCCTTGGTCAACGGGCTCGGCATCCCGGCCTATTGGCGGCAGACTGGCCAGGCCCCCGACATCTGCCGCACCGCCGGGCGGCCAGCGTTCTGCGCCGTCGCATGACAGAAAGGATGAGCTGATGAGAGTGATTGCCGCTGTGCTGCTGCTTGGGCTTTGCGCCTGCGGGCAGGAGGGGGAAAGCCGTGAAGTGAGCGAAACCCCGATGGCCGCCGCTCCAGCGCCGCAGTCGACGCCCGCCGGCACGCCCGCCGCGACCAAGGCGGGGCTGCTCGCCGTGCCGGAGGACAAGGCCGAGCTGCAGCGGATGATCGACCTTGGGTACACCACGCACCAGGACCACCTGCACCCGCCCGGCGCGACGGAATGCCCGATCATGGGCGGCGACATGATCCAGTAGGACGATCGGGAGCGGGTACGTGCGGACGCTGCGCACTACAGCCAGGGTCGTGAACCTCAAGAGCGTGCTGATCAGCGCGCTCGCCTTCGCGTCGACCTTGTTGTCGATGAAGTTCGGCATCGTCGCCGACTTCCCGCTGACGCTGATCGCCACCGCGATCGTCTTCCCGCTCGTTTTCTCGATCAGCACCGCTTACAGCCGCCGCGAAAGGGCGCTTGAGGAATATGGGTCGATCAAGGCTCACGGCCGCTCGCTCTACCTCGCCGCGCGCGACTGGGTGGACAGGCCGCAGCGATCGCGCCGCGACGCAATCGGCGAGGCCCTCCGCCAGCTGCTCGTCGCCTGCCGCGACCTCGTCTCCGGCCCCAAAGCCGAGGCTGCGGCTCATGAAGCGCGGGTCTATCGCTGTTTTTCAGAGCTGTCGGACTTGCTTCGGCAGCTTCGCGCCGATGGATTGGCGGCGACGGAAGCATCCCGCTGCAACCAGTATCTCAGCCGAATGATGGCGGCGTTCGAGAACATCAAGCACATCTACGAGTATCGAACGCCGCGTTCGCTGCGCGCGTTCAGCGACTTCTTCATCCTTCTGCTGCCAGTGCTCTACGGCCCCTATTTCGCGTTCCAGGCGCTGAAGTTCAGAAGCGACCTGTTCTGGGTGATGCCGATATTGTTCGCGCTGATCCTGGTCGGCCTCGCGAACATCCAGGATCAGCTTGAGAACCCGTTCGATCGGATCGGCGAGGACGATGTGGCGATCGACCCCGACCGGTTTGCCGATAGTTTGGCCCTCGAGGATTCGCGCTGACGGGCCTGTGCACCCTCGTCCACCAGCTCCTGCTCGATTTGCCTGAAGCGCTTGAGCAGTGCGGCGAACAGCAAAGGGTGCTCCGAGCGCACCAGCAGCTCTTCATTGAAATAGCGCGATGAACGATTCAGATTGAAGCTGCCGAAATAGCTGACGCGCTCGTCCCCCCGCTGCATAAGCACGAACTTGGCGTGCATCGGCAGATCGCCGGAGTGCACATATCGCCGCACCGACACTCCCGCATTCTGCAGCGCCACTACCGTCTCTTGCGGCACCCGCCGCTCGGTGTGGTGGACGATCAGGCTCACCTTCACTCCACGCCTCGCCGCCTCCCGCAGAGGCGCGACAAAGCTCGAGCCCAGGTGAGATGATGCGGCCCATAGCTTGTCACCACGCCTGAGCCGCCGAATCTCTGCTTCAATCGGGTTCGGCAACAGGCGAGGATAGAAGTACAATTGCGTGTCGCGGTCGCGGTAGATCCAGTTCTGTGCCGGGCTTAACCGCGTCCTGGCTTCTCCCTCGGCGAGTCGATCCACGTAGTTCGCGAGGACCTGCACCAGCCGCGGGCTCGTGATCTCCACGAGCAGGTTGTGGCCCCGATCCTGGTCGCCGATGTCGTCGAGCAGTGCTGGCGTTGCGGTCGGCCCGCCCGAGGGATTGAACGAGCCGACCAATGCCAGGGGCCGAGGATCGGAGAAGATGTAGATCTTCGTGTGAAGCGAGCCGAACGGCCTGGAGTGGATCGTCAGCCCGTTGCCCAGGCCGTGCCGTTTGAGAAGCGCGATTACAGGATCATTGGCCCCGTCGTGGCGCGGATCCCCCTCCAGCACCAGCGTGACGTCGACCCCTCTGTCACTTGCCTCCATCAGTGCTTGAGCGAGCGGCCGATCGACGAAATAGTAGGTCGCCACACGTATGGAGCTGCCGCGTCTGGCTGAGCGGACCTTTGCAATCAGCAGATCGCGAAGCTGCCCCGGCGGTTCCGGAGGTCCGGCAAAGTGGACCCTGCCGACCGTCGGCATGCTGCTGTGGGCAGACAGGTCCACGACCCGCTGCGCCTTCGACAGCCAGATATCCCGCGCCAGCAGTGCGAGCAAAGCGGCAATGCCCGCTGCGAGGAACACCGAAAGCCATCGGCGCTTCCATTTCGTACCTGGCGAAGGGCGCATTCTCGCCGCCACTGTATCGGACCTGCGCTAAATCGCCCAACGGGCGCAGGCGGCCCGCAAAGGCACGAAAGCACACACTAAGCGCAATGCCTGCAAACGCCGCAAAGGCGCAGGGCCGACGGCCTCAGCCCTTCTTGAGCACGTCGAGCGCGGCGAGCGTCAGCGCTTCGGTCGCCGTGCCGATCACTGCCTCTGGCTCCGGCGCCCAGAACGGGCTGTGGAGCGAGGGCAGCTTCTGCGCGTCGCCGCCGGCCGCTTCCCATTTCGCGCGCGGAGTCCCGCCGACCCAGAAGATCAGGCTCTCGACCGACTTGTCGGCGAGCCAGTAGCGGCCGAAGTCCTCCCCACCCATCACCGGCGGGGTCTTGATCGCGCGCGTCGGCCCGAAATGCTGGCCGAAGATCTCGAGCGCCCTGTTCGAGAACTTCTCCGTGTTGAAGGTCGCGGGCGTATATTCCGCCTCGCGGATGTTGACGACCGGCATTCGGTCCTCGGGCATTCCCGCCGCGATTGCTTCGCCGCGGACCACCCGGCGGATGCCGTCGAGCAACGCCCTTCGCACCTCGGGCTTGTAGCTGCGCACGGTGAGCTGGAGCCGTGCCTCGTCGGGCACGATGTTGTGCTTGGTCCCGCCCTGGAAGCTGCCGACGGTGACCACCGCGGGCTCGAGCGGGTTGTTCTCGCGACTGACCAGGGTCTGAAGCGCGCTGACGATGCGCGATCCGAGCACGATCGGGTCCTTGGTCGTGTGCGGATAGGCGCCGTGCCCCCCGACGCCCTTCACGTGGATGTCGACGCTGTCGACATTGGCGAGCGCGTAGCCCGGGCTGATTCCGATCACTCCGGCGGGAAGCGCCGCGGCGTCGTGGAAGGCGAGCACGTGCGTCGGCTTGGGAAAGCGCGTGTAGAGCCCGTCCTCGAGCATTGCCTTGGCGCCGACGCCGATCTCCTCGGCCGGCTGCAGGATCATCACCAAAGTGCCCGACCACTGGTCCTTCATCGCCACCATGCGGCGCGCGGCGCCGACCCAGGCGGTCATGTGCGTGTCGTGGCCGCAGGCGTGCATCACGGGGCTCTGGGTGCCGTCGGGCAGCTTGCCCATCGCCCGCGACGCGTACGGCAGGCCCGTCTGCTCCTTGACCGGAAGCCCGTCCATGTCGGCGCGCAGCATCAGCACCGGGCCGGGGCCGTTCTGCATGACCGCGACGACTCCGGTGCCGCCGACCTTCTCGGTCACCTTGAAGCCGAGCTTGCGCGCCTCGGCGGCGAGCTTGGCGGCGCTTCGCACTTCCTGGAGCGACAGCTCGGGGTTGGCATGGAGGTCCTGGTAGAGCGCGAGCAGCGAGGGCATGTCGGCGCGCACGGCGTCGGACAAGGTGGCTGCGGCGGAAGGGCTCGACAGGGTCATTGCAGCGGCAGCAAGCAAAAGTGGAAGTCTCATCGTACAACTCCTTCGGACGCAGCTGGGACCAGCTCCATCACATCCATCACCGATTCGAAGTGGGGCCTGGGCATGATCAGCCGCCAGCGGCCGGGGCCGATCCGCTCGACGAAGCCCGCGACGTCGCGCTCGGTGTCGCGGCCGTACTGCATCGCCCCGGCCTCGTCACCAAGCATCAAGGTGCCCAGGAACACCTGGCGAAGCGCATCGCCGGGAAAGATCACCCCGACCTGGCGCTGCGAGCCCGAAAGCTTGGCAAAGCCCTGGAGCTCGCGCTCCTGCCGGATCCTGCAGGTGAAGTAAGGGTAAGCGACGAAGTTGAGCAGGCTCGGGGTCCTTGCTCCGACCTTGATCACCCGGCAGCGGTACATGCCGTTGGGGATCGGCCCGCCGCCGAGCGCCGCGTCCGGATCGAGCAGCACCCCTTCGCGCGCGATTTCGGCTGAATGGCCGGCGACCCGCGCTGCGTTCAGCCCGGTGGTGAACGCGCTTCGCCATTCGCGCAGCCGTTCGCGGTCGTCCTGAGTGGCCACTGCGCGCCAGTCGCGCGCCGGCTGGACGATCACCCCGGGCGGCTGCTCGAGCCGCTCCAGGACCGAGCAGGCGGGCAGAGCAGCAGCGGCGAGCAGAACAAGGGCGATACGCACGCGTGCGAGCCTAGGCCGCAGTCCAGCCGCCGTCCATCGACAGGTTCGCCCCAGTGATCGACGCGGCTTCGTCGCGGCACAGGAAGAGCGCGAGCGCCGCGACTTCTTGCGGCGTGACGAAGCGCTTGGTCGGCTGGGCGGCGAGAAGCACGTCGTTCATCACCTGCTCGCGAGTGAGCCCGCGCGCCTTCATCGTATCGGGGATCTGGTTCTCGACCAGCGGCGTCCACACGTAGCCCGGCGAGATGCAGTTGACGGTAACGCCGTCGCGGGCGGCCTCGAGAGCGACGGTCTTGGTGAAGCCGGCAACGCCGTGCTTGGCCGCGACATAGGCCGACTTGTTGGGGCTTGCGACCAGGCTGTGCGCGCTTGCCGTGTTGACGATCCGGCCCCACCCCTTCTTGCGCATGGCGGGCAGCGCGAGCCGCGTGGTGTGGAACGCGGCAGTGAGGTTGATGGCGAGGACCGCGTCCCACTTGTCCGGCGGGAAGCTTTCGACGGGCGAGACGTGCTGGATGCCGGCATTGTTGACGAGGATGTCCGGGCCGCCAAGCTCGTCCGAGCAGCGGCCGACCATCCGCTCGATCTGACCAGCGTCGCCGAGGTCCGCGCCGTCGTGCATCGCCCCGAGCTCCTGCGCGAGCCGCTCGATCTCGCCCGGGTCGCCGAAGCCGTTGAGCATCACCTTCGCGCCCTCGGCGGCGAGCGCGCGGGCAATGGCGAGGCCGATGCCCGAGGTGGATCCGGTGACCAGAGCGACCTTGCCTTGGAGAATGGTCATGAGGCGCTAGTCGCCGCGCGGGTAGCGATTTGCAACCGCCATGCGTCCCTGCGCATTGGACCGGCCAAAGGGGAGAAAGAAGATGGTGCGGCTCGGCGGCGAAGACCCCAGTGGCCATTTCCAGGACCGCACGGGCGGCGGAGGCGGCTTTGGCGGCGGTGGCGGCCAGATGCTCGGCTGCCTCCTGCCGTTCGTTCTGAGCCGGTTCGGGATTGGGGGAGTGCTGATCCTGCTGCTCGGCTATTGCGCGCTGACGACGCTCGGCGGAGGCGGCGGCGGACTGCTGCCCGGGGGGCAGACGACAAGCGCGCCAAGCGGCCGCTCGACTCTCGACCCGGCGATGCGCGACTTCCTGCCGCGGATGCTCGGCTCGACCGAGGAGACCTGGACGGAGATTTTCGCGAAGCGCAACCAGCGCTACGTCCCTGCCCAGATGGTCGCCTATACCGGCGGCGAGCAAACGGCCTGCGGGCTCGGTGAGGCGGCGATGGGGCCCTTCTACTGTCCGCTCGACAACACGATCTACATCGATCCCGGCTTCTTCAACGAGCTCGCGCGCCGTTTCCAGGCGCCCGGCGACTTCGCTGCCGCCTATGTGATCGCGCACGAGGTCTACGACGCCGACGACGAGTCCTCGTTGGCCTTCTCGTCGTTGATCGA
>JAUJOV010000039.1 GCA_030447545.1 Sphingomicrobium sp.
GCCGGCAAGCGCGAGCTCGCTCCCGGCAAGCCAATGGAAATGCTTCACGGCGAAACCCTCCTCAGGAACGAGTTGCGGCGGCCAGTGCCGCACCAACCCGTGCGCCTCAAGAGGGTTTCAACGCTCGCCCGCCGCCGCGGCGCCGCTGGTGCTCGCGGTGGTCGCCGCGGGCGTCCTGGTCCGATACCGATCGAACCAGGCGATGATCGCCGCGGCCTTGGCCGCCGACTGCGACGGCCGAGCGGCGATCCCGCCGTGGCTCGCTTCGGGGACCTTGACCAGCATGGTGTCGACCCCGCGAAGCTTGAGTGCCGCATAATATTGCTCGGCCTCTCCGACGGGCGTTCGGTAGTCGTCGCTTCCTACCACGACCAGGGTCGGGGTCCGCACGTTGCCGACCAGGCTCAGCGGCGAGCGTGCCCAATAGCCCTGCGGGTCCTCCCACGGCATCTTGCCCATCCAGTACTTGCCGGAGAAGGGGATGTTGTCGGCCATCAGAACCTGCGTGGTCCAGTTGATCACCGGCTTCTGCGTGGCTGCGGCGCGGAAGCGGTTGCTCTTGCCGACCAGCCAGGCGGTCAGGACGCTGCCGCCCGACCCGCCGGTCACGAACAGATTGTTCGGGTCGGCGATGCCGGCTGCGATCGCCGCATCGACCGCTGCCATCAGCTCCCCGTAATTGCTGCCCGGATAGGTCTTCTCGATCCTGTCGGCGAAGGCCTGGCCGTAGCCGGTCGAGCCGCCCGGATTGGTGTAGAGCACCGCATAGCCGGCGGCCGCGTAGAGCTGGTAATCGGTCGCGAACACCGGGCCGTAGGCGGCATAGGGGCCGCCGTGGATCTCGAGGATGGTCGGGACGCGCGTCCCTTCCACATAATTGGGCGGGAGGACGATCCAGCTGGGAATCGGCGCTCCGTCGGGCGCGCGGACGGAAATCTCGCGAACCTCGCCGAGCCTCTTGCCCGACAGCGCGAGATCGTTGAGGCGGGTCAGCTGGCGGACGTTGCCGCCGCGGGCGACCGACAGCTCAGCCGGGCGATGCACGTCGCCGCTGGTGAAGGCGATGCTGTTGTCGCGCGCGATGCTCCACGCGCCGCCGGTGTAGGGGCGGTCGAGCTGGCTCGGCACCAGCCCGGTGGCGAGGGTCGCCGCCCGGCCCTCGAGCGATAGCCGCGACAGCTTGAACCCGCCGTCCTCTTCGTAGCCGTCGATGAGGCCGCGGCCGTCGGCGGTCCATTCCGCCTGCTCGATGCTCCGGTCGAGCCCCGGCGCGACCTCGCGCGGAGCGCCGCCGCCCATGTCCATCACGTAGAGGCGTGTCTGCTCGAAGCTCTTGCCGCGGTCGTCGAACCCGAGAAAGGCGATCCCCCGCCCGTCGGGAGATACGGCCGGGGCGGCATCAGGCCCGTTGCGGTCGGTCAGCGGGCGAAGCGAGCCGCTCGCCACGTCGAGCGCGTAGATCTCGCTGTCGAGCGCCTCGAGCTGCCAGTTCTCGCTGCGGTTGGCGCTGAGCAGGATCTGCCGGCTGTCGGGAGTCCAGTCGAGCGGCCCGTTGTGGTGGTATGCGCCCGAGGTCAGCTGGCGCGGGGCGCCGCCGAGCGCATCGACGATGAACAGATGGTCGAACCCGGGCTTCACATAGCCGCCGGCGTCGGTCCGATAGGTGACCTTGTCGATCACCTCGAGCGGCTTGCCCCACTCGGCGCCTTCGGGCTTGCGCGGTGCGGAGCCGAGCTTCGCGCCTTCGTCGGGCACGCGCATGACATAGGCGATGCGCCGGCCGTCCGGGGACCAGGAGATGCTGTTCGGGCTGTCGGGAAGCCCGGTCACGCGGGCAGCCTCGCCGCTGTCCATCCAGCGCACGAACAGCTGCGGACCGCCGCCTTCGGCGGTCGAGATATAGGCGAGCCGCCTGCCGTCGGGCGACCAGCGCGGGCTGCTGTGCGAGCCCCTGCCGGCGACCAGCGGCCGCTCGGCTCCGGTCGCGGCTTCGACCAGCCAGATCGAGGGGATCATTCGGTCCGACATGATGTCGGCCGAGCGGCGGACGTAGGCGATCCAGCGCCCGTCCGGGCTGACCTGCGGGTCGCTTGCGACGCTGAGGTTGAACAGGTCGCGGCCGGTGAACAGCGGGCTCGGTGCATCGGCCGGCGCTGCAGGAGCCGGCGGGGCGAGGAAGGTGGCACTTTAGCAGCAGCGCGAGCGGCGCAGTCGAACGAACCAGTTTCACGAAGAATGCTCCCCTCGGTAAGGCGCGCATCTTCACAACTTGTCGGCCTGCCGCAAGAGCTTATTCGGCTTGTCCGCCACCGGAGCTGCCCGGTTGCAGATGGCCGCTGCCGCAAACAGATTGCACGCCTATGTTGCACTGCAACATGGGGCTCCTTACGTTGGTAGGGCCGCCACATCCGGCGACGCGGACCCGAGGAACTCAATGCCGGTCATCAGCCCACGAATTCGCCTGCGCCGTCCGCGCAAGGGCCTGAGCGCCTTCGCGCCGCGCGGTGCGACCCGCGACCGGCTTTCCGACCTGCCGGCCGGGTGGGACAATCCCGGCGACCTGCGCGGGCGCTTCTACGTGCCCGAGAGGCTGAAGGCGCCGGCGCCGCTGGTCGTGGTGCTGCACGGCTGCACGCAGGACGCGGCGGTCTACGACCATGGCTCGGGCTGGTCGGCGCTCGCCGACCGGCACTTCGCCCTTCTTTCCCGAGCAGCAGCGCGCCAACAACCCGATGCTTTGCTTCAACTGGTTTTTGGGCAAGGATACCCGGCGCGGCCTCGGCGAAGCGGCCTCGATCCGCTCGATGATCGAAGCGATGAAGTCGGCGCACGACATCGACCCCGGCCGAATCTTCGTCACCGGCCTCAGCGCCGGCGGTGCCATGGCATCGGTCATGCTCGCCACCTATCCGGACGTGTTCGCGGCCGGCGCGATCCTCGCCGGCGTCGCTTACGGCTGTGCCGAAGGGGTGAGCGAGGCGTTCGACTGCATGGGCGGCCGGGCGAAGAGCGACGCGGCCGAGCTTGCAGCCCATGTTCGCCGCGCCAGCGGGCACGAAGGGCCCTGGCCGCGAGTCCAGGTCTGGCAGGGCAGCGCCGACCCGACGGTCGTGCCGAGCAATGCCGACGCGATCGTGCTTCAGTGGACGCATCTGCACGGCCTCGATCCCAGGCCGACGCGGGTGGACAAGGTCGAGGGCTTCCCGCGCCGGCTGTGGCTTGGCTCCAGCGGCGAGCCGCTGATCGAGCAGTATACGATCACCGGGATGGCCCATGGCGTGCCGCTCGACTCCAGCGGCGAGGAGGCGCTCGGCGTTGCGGGCGCGCACATGCTTGACGTCGGCTTGGATTCCACTGCGCGCATTGCGGGGTTCTTCGGCATCGCCGACCCGGCGCAGGCGACCTCCAGGCCGCGGCCGCGACCCAGGCCCATACCCCGGCCGGAACCCGCTCGCGCGGAGGCCCGCGCCGCATCGGCTCGGGCGGAGGCGCCGAGCGGCCCGCAGGCCGTGATCGAAAACGCGCTTCGGGCAGCGGGGCTGATGCGCTAGCGGGGCTCCGCGAGCTAAGGCCTACTCCGCCGCGGGAGCTTCGCCGCCGGCCTTGTCGTCGGCGGGCTGGTCCTTGGCCTTCTTGCCCTTGGTCGGCTTGGGCGGCGCCGGAGTGATCTCGAAGCTCGGCGCATTGTCCCTGATGCGGACCTTGACCTCGCCGCCGTTGACCAGCTTGCCGAACAGCAGCTCCTCGGCCAGCGGCTGCTTGATCTTCTCCTGCACCAGCCGGGCCATCGGCCGAGCGCCGTAGAGCTTGTCGTAGCCGCGGTCGGTCAGCCACTGGCGCGCCTCGTCGTCGAGCTCGATGTGCACGCCGCGGTCGGCGAGCTGAAGCTCGAGCTGGAGGATGAACTTGTCGACCACTCGGGCGACCACGGCCGGCGGCAAATAGGAGAAGGGCACGATCGCATCGAGCCGGTTGCGGAACTCGGGCGTGAACATCTTCTTGACCGCATCCTCCTGAGCGTCCTCGCGGCTGCTCGCGCCGAAGCCGATGCCTTCGCGCGCCATGTCGGCCGCACCGGCATTGGTGGTCATGATGAGGATGGTGTTGCGGAAGTCGACCGTCTTGCCGTGGTGGTCGGTGAGCTTGCCGTTGTCCATCACCTGCAGGAGGATGTTGAACAAATCGGGGTGCGCCTTTTCGATCTCGTCGAGCAGCAGCACGCAGTGCGGGTGCTGGTCGACCGCATCGGTCAGCAGGCCGCCCTGGTCGTAGCCGACATAGCCCGGAGGAGCGCCGATCAGCCGGCTGACCGAGTGCCGCTCCATATATTCGGACATGTCGAAGCGCTGCAGCGGCACTCCGAGCACCGAGGCGAGCTGGCGCGCGACCTCGGTCTTGCCGACGCCGGTGGGGCCGGAGAACAGATAGTTGCCGATCGGCTTGTCGGGATCGCGAAGGCCCGCGCGCGACAGCTTGATCGCGCTCGACAGCTTCTCGATCGGGAGGTCCTGGCCGAACACGTCGGGCTTGATGTCCGCCTCTAGATGTTCGAGCACGCGGTTGTCGTCGGTCGAGACCGACTTTGGCGGGATCCGCGCGATGGTCGCGACCACGGCCTCGATCTCCTTGACCGTGATGATCTTCTTGCGGCGCGACGGGGGCACCAGCATCTGCATCGCTCCGACCTCGTCGATCACGTCGATCGCCTTGTCGGGCAGCTTGCGGTCGTGGATGTAGCGCGCCGAGAGCTCGACCGCGCTCTTCACCGCGTCGGGCGTGTAGCGGACGTTGTGGTGCTGCTCGAACGAAGACCGCAACCCCGCAATGATCTTGATCGTGTCCTCGACCGTGGGCTCATTGACGTCGATCTTTTGGAACCGGCGCAGGAGCGCCCGGTCCTTTTCGAAATGGTTGCGGAATTCCTTGTAGGTGGTCGAGCCGATGCAGCGGATCGCGCCCGAGGAGAGCGCGGGCTTCAACAGGTTCGAGGCGTCCATCGCCCCGCCGCTGGTCGCGCCGGCGCCGATCACCGTGTGGATCTCGTCGATGAACAGGATCGCGTCGGGAAGCTTCTCGAGCTCGCCGACGACCGACTTCAGGCGCTCCTCGAAGTCGCCGCGGTAGCGCGTGCCGGCGAGCAGCGCGCCCATGTCGAGCGCGTAGATGACCGCGCCCTTGAGCACGTCGGGGACCTCGCCTTCGATGATCTTGCGAGCGAGGCCTTCGGCGATGGCCGTCTTGCCGACGCCCGGATCGCCGACGTAGAGCGGGTTGTTCTTCGACCGGCGGCAGAGGATCTGCACCGTCCGGTCGACCTCGGACATGCGGCCGATCAGCGGGTCGACCTTGCCGGCCTTGGCCTTCTCGTTGAGATCGACGGTGAACTGCTTGAGGGCGCTTTCCTTCTTGCCCTCCTTTTCGGTCTTCTCCTCGCTTGCGCCGACCTCGCGCGGCTCGGCCGGAGTCTCGCCCTTGCCGACGCCGTGGCTGATGTAGGTCACGGCATCGAGCCGGCTCATGTCCTGCTGCTGCAGGAAATAGACCGCATAGCTCTCGCGCTCGGAGAACAGGGCGACGAGCACGTTGGCGCCGGTCACTTCGTCGCGCCCCGAGGACTGGACGTGGAGGATCGCGCGCTGGACGACGCGCTGGAAGCCGCTGGTCGGAGTCGGGTCGGTGCCCGTGTCCGACACCAGCGAGCCGAACTCGTTGTCGAGATAGTGCTTGACGCTCGAGCGAAGCTCGTCGCGGTTGACGCCGCAGGCGGTCATCACCTTCGAGGCATGCTCGTCGTCGATGAGCGCGATCAGAAGGTGCTCGAGGGTCGCATACTCGTGACGCCGGCGGCTGGCCTCGGCCAGCGCATTGTGCAGGGTCTGTTCGAGTTCGCGAGCGAAACTAGGCATTTAGGTATCACTCCCACCCGCCCCGGGACTGAAGAAATTTCCCAGGACAATGTCATACGGGGGCAACGCGCAATCAAGAGCCGCGCAGCCGCTTATCCCCAGATTATCGCCCCCCAAGCTTGGCGGGGGATGAACGCCTAGCCCTTTTTGAACAATTCTTCCGCCGCCGAGCGGTGGACCTGCGCTCGAGCCATGTGCGTCTCGACGCGTGCAATCTCCGCCTTCAGTGCCTCCATGCGGGCGTGGAGCTCCTCGATCGAGAGCGGATCGAGGTCCTGCTTGCCAAGCGCGGTGAGCGGGTCGTCGGGCTTGCTCGGGAACAGGTCGTCGAGGTCCATGGCGGCAAGCGTTGACCCGTCGCGGCGCGCTGTCAATAAGCGCGACCAAGTGGCCCCAGCGACTCCATCGACGATGCAGGCGATCGTCGCGCCGCAGCCGGACGGCGCGCAGGAGCTTGCGCTGGTCGAGCGGCCGGTGCCGCGGCCCGGGCCCGGCGAAGTGCTGGTCGAAGTCGCCGCGGCCGGGGTCAACCGCCCGGACATCCTCCAGCGCCGCGGGCTGTACCCGCCGCCCCCGGGCGCGCCCGACATCCTCGGACTCGAGATCGCCGGGAAGGTGGTCGCAGTCGGGTCGGGCGCCGAGGACCTGATCGGCCGGCGAGTCTGCGCTCTGGTCGCGGGCGGGGGCTATGCCGAATATTGCGTCGCTCCGGCCGGGACCTGCCTGCCGGTGCGCGACGGGCTTTGCCTGGTCGAGGCGGCGGCGATGCCCGAAACCCTGTTCACCGTCTGGGTCAATCTGTTCGAGCGCGGCTTCGCGGCCGACGGCGACTGGGTGCTGGTCCATGGCGGCACGAGCGGGATCGGCACCATGGCCATCGCCCTTGGCGCCCAGTTCGGCCTCCACGTGATTGTCACCTGCGGAAGCGACGAGAAATGTCGGCGGGCCATCGAGCTCGGTGCCGCGGCTGCGATCAACTACCGGACGCGCGACTTCGTCGAGGAGGTGAAGCGGGCGACCGGCGGCAGCGGCGTTTCCGTCGTGCTCGACATGGTCGGCGGCGATTATGTGCCGCGCAACCTCGCCTGCATGGCCGACGAGGGCCGGCACGTGTCGATCGCCTTCCAGCGCGGCGCCAAATGCGAGATCCCGATCAAGGACGTGATGCAGCGGCGGCTGATGCTTACCGGCTCGACTCTTCGCCCGCGAAGCATCGAGTACAAGACGATGGTTGCCGACGCGCTTCGCCGCACGGTCTGGCCGCTGGTCGAGAGCGGCCGGCTGAAGCCGGTGATCGACAGCAGCTTCCCGCTGACCCGCGCCGCAGAGGCCCACGCGCGCATGGAAAAGGGGGAGCATGTCGGCAAGATCGTGCTCGAGGTGGGGCTTCGATCCCACTCCTAAGGTGACTTTAAGGTTAGGCGATCGCGCACGCTTTTCGCTCCTGTCTTCAACACCTTGACCGACTCGGCACCTGAGTGGATTCGTGACACGGTCGAAGGGCTGTAGGACAGCGGAAAATCGCTGCCTTTCGCTTGCCCTGGGGGCGCTGCAGGATTAGATGCTCCGGCGATGCCGGCCGCTCCGCGAGGGGCGGCCCTTTTCATGTTCGGAGACTTGCCATGGCCCAGCCATTGATGCCCCACGCAACCGCCGCCTGGCTGGTCGACAACAGCTCGCTCGCCTTTGACCAGATCGCCGACTTCTGCGGGCTTCATATCCTGGAGGTGCAGGCGATCGCCGACGACACGGCCGCGACCAAGCTGACCGGCCGCGATCCCGTTCGCGCGGGCGAGCTTACCCATGAGGAAATCGAGAAGGGGCAGAAAGACCCCAATTACCGGCTTCAGATGTTCAAGGCGCCCGATCCCGTCCGCCGCACTCGCGGGCCGCGCTACACGCCGGTGTCGAAGCGGCAGGACAAGCCCGACGGAATCGCGTGGATCATCAAGAACCATCCGGAGGTCAGCGACGGTCAGATCGGCAAGCTGATCGGAACCACGCGAACGACCATTGCGGCGATCCGCGACCGCACTCACTGGAACATGGCGAACATCACGCCCAAGGACCCGGTGACGCTCGGCCTCACCACCCAGCGCGAGCTCGACGCAGCGATCGCCAAGGCGCGCAAGGCGGCCGGCGCCGCGGCATTCACCGACGAGCGGCTCGACAGCGACCGCGAGGCGCTGATCGAGCAGCTGCGCGCCGAGCGCGAGCAGCACGCTCGCGACGCCGAAGCTGCGCTTGCCGCTGCCGAGGCCGGGCCGGAAGCGCCGTCGGACGAGATTGTCCCGGGCATCCGCGATCCGTTCAAGCGTTGATTTCGGCCAGCTAGAGGGTCATTCCTGAGCGATGGACGCGGCCCAGCAGCAGAGCGTGGAGAGCCTGAGCTTCGAGGCCGCGCTTGCCCGGCTCGAGGAGATCGTCCGGCTGCTCGAGCGCGGCGAGGCGCCGCTCGACAAGTCGATCGAGCTTTACCAGGAGGGCGACCGGCTGAAGCGGCATTGCGAGGCTCGCCTGAAGGAGGCGCAGGCGCGGATCGAGCAGATTGCGTTCGGCGCCGATGGCAGCCCCAAGGGCGTAACTCCGTTCGATGCCGCTTGAGACGATCGACCGCGACCGGGCGGACCTCGACAGCGAGTCCGCGCGGGTCGCGAGCGGGATCGACGATCTGTTCGGCGGGCTGCTGGTCGCTCGCGACGACGGGCGCGAGACCCTATTCGCGGCAATGCGGCATGCGGCGATCGGCGGGGGCAAGCGGCTTCGGCCGCTGCTTACCGTGGCTTCGGCGCGGCTGTTCGGGATCGACCGCGAGCGAGCGCTTCGAGTCGGTGCGGCGATCGAGGCGATCCACGTCTATTCGCTGATCCACGACGATCTGCCGTGCATGGACGATGACGACATGCGCCGCGGCAAACCGACCGTGCACAAGGCGTTCGGCGAGGCGGCGGCGGTCCTCGCCGGCGACAGCCTGCACGCGCTGGCGTTCGAGATCCTTGCCGATCCGGAGACGTCGGAGGACCCGTTCGTCCGCTCCGAGCTGGTGCTCGAGCTTGCCCGCGCGTCGGGTCCGGGCGGGATGGCCGGAGGGCAGATGATGGACCTTGCCGCCGAAGGCCGGGCGCTCGATCTTGCAGCGATCACCCGGCTCCAGCAGCTCAAGACCGGGGCGCTGATCGAATATTCGATCGAGGCGGCGGGCATCATGGCGGGGCTGCCCCCCGAGGCGCGCAGGCCGTACCGCGGCTATGCCCGCAACATCGGCCTTGCGTTCCAGATCGCCGACGACCTGATCGACCATGCCGGCGACCCCAAGTGCGCCGGAAAGCGCACGGGCAAGGATGCCGTCGCGGGCAAGGCGACGTTCGTGTCCGTGCTCGGGCCCGAGCGCGCCGAGCAGCAGGCGCGGTTCCTGGTCGCCCAGGCGGTTGAGCATCTCGCGACCCATGGATCGGAAGCCGACCTGCTTCGCGCACTCGCGCGCTTCGCCATAGAACGGAACCATTGATGGACCGAATCGGCGTCTATCCCGGAACGTTCGACCCGATCACGCTCGGGCACCTCGACATCATCCGCAGGGGCGCGCACCTGGTCGACCGGCTGGTGATCGGGGTCACGACCAATCCTTCGAAGGAGCCGATGTTCGCGATCGGCGAGCGGATCCACATGGTCCGGCGCGAGGTGGCCGACATGCCGGGGTCGATCGCCGTGGTCGAGTTCGACTCGCTGCTGATGGACTTTGCGGAAGGCCAGGGCGCGGCGATGATCATCCGCGGGCTTCGGGCGGTCGCCGACTTCGAATATGAGTTCCAGATGGCGGGGATGAACCAGCAGCTGAACGACGACATCGAGACGGTCTTCCTGATGGCCGACGTGTCGCTCCAGCCGATTGCGTCACGCCTGGTTAAGGAGATTGCACGCTATGGCGGGGCGATCGACAAGTTCGTGACGCCGGCGGTGGCGGCGGACGTGAAACGGCATCTTGAAAGTGGGGCGGGGGCATGATCGCACGGATTTTGATGGCAGTGGGCGCGCTTGCGCTGGTCGCGGCGAAGCCGGCCGAGGAGGCGCCCGCGGCGCCTCTGTTGAGCTTCGTCGCACCGCCCGAGATCGCCAGCGATCCCGCGAACCGGCTGACGCTCGAGCTCAGCAACGGCGGCAAGGTGGTGATCCTGCTGCGGCCGGACGCCGCGCCGGCTCATGTGGAGCGGGTTCGGACGCTGGTCGGGCAGGGCTTCTACAACGGCCTGATCTTCCACCGCGTGATTCCGGGGTTCATGGCCCAGGGCGGCGATCCCAAGGGCAATGGGCCAGGGCGGATCGCCGCTTCCGGACCTGAGGGCCGAGTTCAACCTCGCTGCTTCGGGGAAGCGTCGGGGCGGCTCGGGCGCAGGAGGAATGATCTGGCCAACAGCCAGTTCTTCATCATGTTCGGCCCCAACGTGTCGCTGGACGGCAAGTATACGGTGTTCGGCCGGGTGATCGAAGGCATGCGCGTCGACAAGATCGCTCCGGGCGAGCCGCCCGAGGCGCCGACCAAGCCGACCAGGATCGTCAAGGCGACGGAGGCGCGGAGGCGGGGAAGAGGGCAGGGCGCCATGCGCGTCGACCTTCTTCGATTTCCTTGCGACGTTCCTTCGGCCGAGCTGATCGCGCTGGAGGCCTGGCGGCGCGGCCGCGTGGATTGCGGCCGGCTTCGCTCCTCGCAATGACGGGGGATGCGCTGGCCGTCCGAGGCGAATTGCGCTCTGGCCTGGCCGCGGACGGACGGTGCTCGACCTGCCGGACCTGCTATCGCCCGCTTTCGCGACGTGCTGGTGTTCAACGACACGCGGTGATTCCCGGCGCAGCTCGAGGGTCGCCGGGGAGGCGGCGGTGGGCGCGACCCTGCACAAACGCGAGGGGCCGCGCAGCTGGTGGGCGTTCATCCGCAATGCCCGGAGGCTGCGGCTGGGCACACGATTGCGTTCGCTGGCGGGGTTGGCGCTGGTCATCGAGAAGGCCGACGATGGCTCGGCGCTGCTGCATTTCCCATGGGGAAGAGCCGGTCGAGCTGCTGCTCGAGCGGGCGGGAAGGATGCCGCTTCCGCCCTACCGCCCCGCGCCGGCCGGCGGACGAGGAGGACCGGTCCGATTACCAGACGATGTTCGCCCGGGCCGATGGGCGGTCGCCGCGCCCACCGCCTCGCTGCATTTCACGGAGCGGCTGATCGAGGCGCTCGACGCGCGCGGCGTGCGCCGCGAGATGCTGACGCTTCACGTCGGCGCGGGCACTTCCGCCGGTCAAGGCGCGAGGACACGCGCGAGCACGCGCGATGCACTCCGAGTGGGGGCGCATCGATGCGGCGACGGCCGAGCGGCTGAACCAGGCGCGACGCGGGGGTCGGCTGATCGCCGTCGGCACAACCGCTGCGCCTGCTCGAGCGCCACGGACGAGGACGGCATCGGCAGCCATTCGAAGGCGACACGTCGATCTTCATCACGCCCGGCTACCGGTTCAGGGCACCGACGGGCTGATCACCAACTTCCACCTGCCGCGATCGACCCTGTTCATGCTGGTCAGCGCGTTGATGGGGCTCGACGTGATGAAGGCGGCCTACGCCCATGCGGTCGGGCAGGGCTACCGCTTCTACTCCTATGGCGACTCGAGCCTGCTGCTGCCCGAGCGATAGGATCAGGCCGGCTCGCCTTTCGCGCAGCTGCTCGAAATCGCCGCGTCGTGGCGTTCGCGCAGCACCTCGTGGGGCCTGCCGCTGGTCTTGTTGACGATCCGGCCTCGCCGCACCGCGGGCGCGCGGCGAGCTGCTCGCCCAGCGCTGCACATGATGTATTCGTGCACCGACAGGAACTCGGCGGCAGTGTCGTAGATCTGGCCGAGCGCGAGCTGTCCGTACCAGGGCCAGATCGCGATGTCGGCGATGGTGAGGCGGGGCCGGCGAACTCGCTTGCCGCCAGGCCTGCGGTTTAGGACGTCGAGCTGGCGCTTGGCCTCCATCGCGTAGCGGTCGATCGCATATTCGAACCTGGCCGGGGCGTAGACGTAGAAGTGGCCGAAGCCGCCGCCGAGGAAGGGCGCGCTGCCCATCTGCCAGAACAGCCAGGCAAGGGCGTGCGCGCGGGGCTGGCCGGAGGCGGGGAGGAGCTCGCCGAACTTCTCGGCGAGGTGGACGAGGATCGCGCCGGATTCGAACAGGCGGATCGGTCGGGGCCGCTGCGGTCGAGCAGCGCGCGTGATCTTGGAATTGGGGGCCGAGCTGACGAAGCCGGTGGAGAACTGGTGGCCTCCGAAATCTCGATCAGCCAGGCGTCATATTCGGCGCCCAGTGGCCGCGCTCGAGCAGCTCTTCGAGCAGGATCGTGACCTTCTGGCCGTTGGGCGTGCCCTGTGAATAGAGCTGCAGCGGGTGGCGTGCCGACGGGGAGGTCCTGGTCGTGCGTCGGGCCGGCGGGCGGTTGATGCCCGCGAACTTGCTGCCGCTCGGCTGCTCCAGGTCCAGACGCGCGGGGGGACATAGTCGGTCGTGTCGGTCATGTGCGGCTCCCGTCGAGCGGGAGCTAGGGAGCCGGGGCGGCTGTTTCCAGCCGGCGGTCCACGGACTTCGCGTCGGGCGATGGCTACAGCCCGAATTCGGCGGTGACGCGCTTTTTCCTTTCGACTTGCCGCGACGGACGGGGCGGCGCGCGCCGGCAGACCAGGCGATGCGGCGCGGCACGGGTCCGCGTCGACCTTCTTCGTGCGGCAGGGCTTCGACTTCCGGCGCTCCATGGTCAAGGCGGTGCGGCCCGGCGAGGTGCGCGCGAGCGGGGCGGACATCATCCTTGGCAATACCTATCACCTGATGCATGGCCGGGGGCGCGCCGAAGCGATCGAACTCGGCGTCGTTGTTCGCTTCATGGGCTGGGAGCGGCCGGTGTTGACCGATCAGCGGGGGATTGGTACCAGGTGCTGAGTCCGTCGGCAAGCTGAGCAAGGTCAGCGAGGAGGGCGCGCCTTTGCCAGCCATCTCGATGGGACCGCGGCACATGCTGAGCCCCGAGCGATTATATTGGCGTTGCAGCGGCTGCTCGGGTCCGACATCGTGATGGCGTTCGACCAGCTGGTGCCGGGGACTGACGGGAGCCGCTCGACGAGGTGGCGGACGCGATGGAGCAATCGGTGCGCTGGGCGTAGGTGCGGCGACGGTCAAGGCGATGACCGCGGCGCTGAGCATGCGCGGGCGTCGACATCATGTTTGGCAATACCTATCAGGATGCTTGGCCGGGCGCCTGACGAGCAGCTGGCGGGCAACTGTTCGGCCGAGAGCGGCTGATCGACAGCGGCGGCGATGGTGATGCGATCGCCGAGGCTTGCCGGTCGGCGAGGGACATCAGGCGATGTGAGCAGTGCGACGGAATTTGGCACATGCTCAGCCCTGAACGATCGATCGATCGGCCGCTGCTCGGCCCCGACATCGTGATGGCAAGTTCGACGACGTGGGCGAGCGCCGGGTGCGCGAGGTCGCGGGCGCGATGCGTGCTTCCGATGCGCGATCGAGGCGCAGCAAGGAAGAGTTCGGCCACGGAGGCGAGCATGTGCGCGCGCGGCCCTGACGATCCAGCAGGGCGGGATCGACGAGCAGTTGCGCAAGGCGCCCGGCCTGTTCTGATCGACATCGGCTTCACGGCTATGTGATGGGCATCTCGTGGGGTCGGGCGAGGCGATGGTCGCAGTGCTCGACTTCGCTGAGCGCCCCAGCTGCCGTCAGATGGGCCGCGGTTGATGCGTCGGGATGCGACGATGTGGTCGAAGGTTCGGCGCGGCGTGGACATGCTGATTCGGAATTTCTGGTGGGGCGCACGGGGCAGGCGTTCGCGAGCCGACGGGCTGCTCAACCTGCGCAACGCGCGCTTGCCGAGGACCCGAGCCGATCGGCCTGGGTGCCCGTGGAAGGCTGGCGAGCGAGGCCGTTCCAGTCGGGCTCGGGCGAGATCCTCGACGACGCTGATGACGCTCTTCGAACTGTGGTTCTACCAGCGGCTCGATGCACGGGCTCGTCTTGGCGAAGCGGCGGCTCGGCGCGCGCAAGCGCTTTTCTGGAGCGGGTACCGGTCTAGGCCTTGACCGACAGGAAAGGCGGGCTGGCGCGCGGGCTTCAGGTCCTCTCGGCAGGCGAGGGCGCTTCGGCGCTCGTCGCGCACGCGCCTCCTCGCGGCGAGGCTCGGCGGACGGCCGATCCTCGGGCGCGGCGCCTCGGTGCGTGCGGCGCTCCGCGCTTGGAGGGCGGAACCGGCGCGTCGGCGCGGCCGATCTTCGTGCCGAGCAGCTTTCGATCGACGCCACCGCCTCGCGGTCCTCGCGCGTCGCAATGGTGATCGAAATGCCCTTGGCGCCCGCGCGGCCGGTGCGGCCGATGCGGTGGATGTAATCGCCGGCTGCTACGGCACGTCGAAGTTGAACACGTGGCTGACGCCTTTGACGTCGAGCCCGCGGCGACGTCGGACGCGACGAGGATGTTGATCTCGTCGTTCTTGAAGCGGTCGAACTGGCGATCCGGTCGGCCTGCTCCATGTCGCCATGGATCTGGCCGACCGAGAAGCCCGAGCGCTTGAGGCTGGGCAAGCTCGCGCACCGCCGATTTGCGATTGCAGAAGATGATCGCGCAGTTGCGGACCTCGTCCTCGCGCAGCAGGCGGCGAAGCGTCTCGCGCTTCATGTCGTGGTCGGTCTGGACGAGGCGCTGCTCGATGTCGGTATTGGCGCTTGCCGGCCGCGAGATCTCCGGGACTCTTTGGGCTCAGTCAGGAAGCGCTGGGCGAGTTTGATCGGCGGCGGCATGGTCGCCGAGAACAGCATCCGCGCGACTTGGGGAGCTTCGAGCAGATTTCCTCGATGTCCGGATGAAGCCCATGTCGAGCATCCGGTCGGCCTCGTCGATCACCAGGATCTCGCAGCCGGTGAGCAGGATCTTGCCGCGCTGGAACAGGTCGAGCAGGCGCCCCGGGGTGGCGATCAGGACGTCGACGCCGCGTTCGAGCGCTTTCACCTGGTCGCCCATCTGGACGCCGCCGATCAGAAGCGCCATCGAGAGCTTGTTGTACTTGCCGTACTTCTCGAAATTCTCCACACCTGGGCCGGTAAGCCTGCGTGTCGGCTCGAGGATCAGCGAGCGCGGCATCAGCGCGCGGCTTCGGCCCTGCGCGAGGATGTCGATCATCGGCAGAACGAAGCCCGCGGTCTTGCCGGTGCCGGTCTGGGCGATGCCGACCAGGTCGCGGCCCATCAGCACCGCGGGGATCGCGCGCGGCTGGATGGCCGTCGGCTCGCCATAGCCGCTGTCGGCGACGGCCTGGAGCAACTGATCTGAAAGGCCGAGTTCGGCGAAGGACTGAAAAGCAATCCGCAAAAGGACAGGTGGGGGGTGCGTCAACCGCGTCGCCGCCGTGCAGCGGCGCTAGTGCGCGAGTTCAGGCGATTGTCAAGGAAGCTAGCGCCTTGGCTGGGCGACGAGCTTGCGAAATCGTTCGATCCGGCAGCTGCTCCCCATGCGCGAGTGGATGCTGTCGCGGCGCGCGCAGATGCGGCCTTCCTCCGGCCTTAGATAGAAGCCGTTGTAGAAGTCGAGCGCCGGGCAGTCGGCGGACAGCTCGCGCGCAGGCGGCGGCGGTCGTGAAGAAGGAAATCGACATGCTCGGGGCCCGATTGCGTTGCCCGCGAAGGTCGGCGGTGGCGAGGCAGGTGGGGCCCTTGAACTCGGTCCATTGAAGGCCGGCGGCAGGGCCCGCGCACCGGAACGCGCACGATCACTTCGCGCTGGACCACCAGGGTCCGGACCTGATCCGACTGGGCACCGGCCGCGAAGCCGGAGGAGCGCCGGGAACAGCGAAAGGAGGAGTGCTACGGTCATTGCCCGTTGCCCGCTTCGCGGTAGGTGCTTGAACAATCAATGAATTACGAGTCCGTATCAAGTTGCGCGGGGCCGGGGTGGTGATCAGTAGCGAATGACACTTGCGAAAAGGCGCCTTGCATACAGCGCTGGCGCACGAACTGCCGACCCGGCTTGCAGTCGCGCCGACGCGCCCGGGCCGCGCCCCAGGAGAGCTTCGATAATGGCGACTGCCGCCCCGAGCCCCGACCTGCCGCTTTTCTATTCCGCGCTTCAGCCGCTCAATTCGTCGCAACATGCAAAACATGAAGATCCGGCGGATCGAACGCGCGCCGATCATGGGCAAGGCCCATGCGGTGCCGGTGACCGTCGACGAGTTTCCGCTGCTCCAGCGCTATTACCCGATCGTGTTCTCGGTCGGCGACGACCCGATTCCGCTCGCGCTGATGGGCCTGGAACGAAGGCGCCAACGTGTTTCTCGAGGAGATGGAATGCCGGTCGAGCGCAACATCTACATCCCGGCCTATATGCGGCGCTACCCGTTCCTGCTCGCGCGGCTGGAAGCCCGACAGCGACGAGCTGTCGCTGTGCTTCGACCCGAATTCCGGCGCGGTCGGCGACTTCGAGGACGGCGAGCCGCTGTTCAACAACAACGAGCCGTCCGACGCGACCAAGGCGATCCTCCAGTTCTGCGAGCAGTTCGAGACCGCCGGGCAGCGCACCGGCTGCCTCGTGCGCGAGCCAAGGAATCCGGCCTGCTGATGGACGGCGAGGTCGCAATCCAGCCCGAAGGCGCGCCGCAGCCGTTCATCTACCGCGGCTTCAGGATGGTCGACGAGTGAAAGCTGCGCGAGCTTCGCGGCGACGAGTTGAGGAAGATGAACCAGGAACGGCATGCTCGCGCTGGTCTACGCGCATTTGTTCTCGCTGTCGCAGATCCGCGAGGTCTTTCCGAGGCAGGTGCAGCAGGGCAAGGACCGATCCCCTCACCGCTGCCCGCTTCCGCCGAAGCGTGAGTGGGCCGCGCCGGGCCGAATTGAACGGTCATGCCGCTCCCACTTTAAGCGATTGCCCAGCGGCCGGTGCGCTCCCTTTGCGCCGGAGCCTGGGCTGCACCTACGGGTGCGTTTCTGCCTGAACTGGGCCGCCCTGGCACATGCCGAGCGGCCCTTTTGTTATTCGGCGGCAGCGGCGAAGCGGCGGTCGAGAACGAACTGACCGAGCCGAAGCGCGAGTTGCTCGAGCATCCGCGCAACACGGGCAAAACCGGGCCTGGGCTCGCCCGAGGGGGCCAGGTAGCAGCGCCGGTCGGATCCGATCTGCAGTGCGTGAACGCCGCATTGCGGAGCGCCGTGGCGCTGGACGACATAGCCGCCGGCGAACGGCTGGGTTGACGCCCGCGCGAAAACCGGTGGAGGTGATGATCTTGACCGCTTCGAAGGTCACGAAGGGCGCGGCGCTCTGCCCGTAGCGGTCGCCGATGATCACCGACGGCCCCTGGTCGTTGGGCGGCGGCATCGAATGGCGTCGAGCAGGACCGCAGCCGAAGTGATCGAGAAGCCGGGCAAGCTCCTGCTCGATCGCTCGGTGATAAGGCCGGTGCGCCTGGTCGAGCCGTTGCTCGAGCTTCCTCGTGGCGCGCGATGGTGTGGCGCCACAGCGGGCCGTGGCTCATCGTTCGGCCGGGCACGATGCCAAGGCCGCTGCGGGCCCGCGGGCTCAGCGGGGGCAGGGGCCCGGCGCGGACCACCGTCGGGTCGATCTCGTCCTCGCAGCGGTTGCAGTCGACCGCCGCTCGCGGGGCTCTCGCCACGACCGCGCCGAAGCCCATGTCGATGGCTCCGCCGACCAGCTGATCGACGAGCGGGTCCTCGAGCGCGTAGAGCGAATTGCGGCCGCCCCTGGACAAGGCGACCAGCCAGTCGGGATAGTCGCGGCCGGCGTGCGGCACCGAAGAAGAACGGGAAGGTCGGTTGGCGGGTGGATGTCGGGGGGCAAAGCGGCATGACTGAAGGGGGGTCCTTTTCCGCTCTGTCGCGTTTTGGGTCACTACCCGCGCAACACGCTGGAAAATCTTAAACGTTCCGGGTTAAACACGAACATGGCGAAAATCCTTCTGGCCGAGGACGACACATCGATGCGCGAGTATCTGCAGCGGGCGCTGCAGCGCGTCGGCTACGAGGTGTCGGCGGTCGGCTGCGGGACCGAAGCCATGCCGCTTCTGGAACGCGAGCGGTTCGACCTTTACACCGACATCGTCATGCCGGAGATGGACGGCATCGAGCTTGCCCAGAAGGCCTCGGCGATCGACCCCGACATCCGGGTGATGTTCATCACGGGCTTTGCCGCCGTCGCGCTGCAGGGCGGGCGGACCACGCCGGGCGCGAAGCTGCTGTCGAAGCCGTTTCACCTGGCTGACCTCGTCGCCGAGGTCGACCGGATCTTCCAGGACCGAGGACCAGCACGGCCGTCTGTATGTGTACGCCGCTAAAGGCGGGCGTGCTTGAGCGTCTTTAGGCGGTTGCGCCGTCGCTGTAGCCCGCCTAGATACGCCGCCGAGTGGGCGTGTAGCTCAGTGGTAGAGCACTGTGCTGACATCGCAGGGGTCGCAAGTTCAACCGCCACGCCCACCATTTA
>JAUJOV010000040.1 GCA_030447545.1 Sphingomicrobium sp.
GTCGGGGGAGCGGGGCGCCGGCTGCGTTGAGGTGGTCGGCTTGGGCGCCGCGGGGCTGCGGGTCGGCGCCCGCGCCGCCGTGCAGCCTGTGCCGGCTTGTGGCCGGGGCGCTCGAATCGAACGAAAGCGACTGGCTTACGCCAAGCGAGCTTGCGTTGACGATGAGGGTCGCCCCCGCGGCGATGTTGCCGTCTTTCAGCACCACCCGGTAGGAGGGCGAGGCGCCCGGATCGCTCGCGAAGCGGCCGTTGAAGGACAATGCCTCGATGCCGGTGAACGCCCCCGCCGCGATTTCAATGGTGAGCGGTTCGCTCGCGCCGGGCTCGGTGCCGCTCATCACGACCGCGTCGCTGCCGCTGCCGCCCACCACCCTGTCGCTTGTCCCGAACCGGCCCGCCTCAAAGAAGAAGATGTCGTTGCCTGCACCCCCGGTCAAAGTGTCGACGCCGAAGCCACCATAGATCAGGAACTTGCCGTCGGTCTCGGCCGAACCGTCAAAGGTCAGGTCCTCGCCAGCGAGCAGCGACTGCCCGTTCACCCGCAGCTGCTGGCCCGAAACGACGTTCTGATCGACCGTTCTCAGGACATAATCATACGAGCTTGCTCCGCTCTGACCCCAGCGCGTGATCGAACCGCTTTGGAGTGAAATGCCCTCGATTCCCACGAGGCTGTTGGTTCCCAGCGTCAGATCATAGTTGCCCTGCAGAACGAGCGCGTCAGTACCCTCGCCGCCTTCGTTACGATCGGCCGCGTTCAGGGCGGCGCCATAGAAGAGGATGTCGTTACCGGCGCCGCCGAATGCGGCGTCTTCGCCGCCCAGTTGAAGAAAGAGCAGGTCATCGCCCGCGCCGCCTCGAAGGACGTCCCGATCCGCCGTGCCTTCGAGGCGGTCCGGCATGGCCGTGCCGCTCGTGACCGAGAAGAACTGGCGCGCGCTGATCGGGTTGAAGCCGCGACCGTCAACCTCCTGCCAGGTAATGACGAAATCACCCGACCCGAACGCGGCCACGGCCGGCGCATACTGAGCGCCTGCCGTGACGCTGTTTACGATGAATTCGCCGCCGACCCTGCCGCCGACGCCATCGAACAGCTGCGCCTTGATGTCGCCTTGGAAGGTGCCGTCATGGGTCGGCGCTTCGTGCCAGGTGAGGATGAAGCCGCCGGACGGGAGCGCGGCAATAGCCGGCATGATTTGGACAGCGGCGACATCGGTATCCACCAGGAAATCCGCTCCGACCTTGCCGCCGTTCTCGCCGAAGATCTGCGCTCGGATGTCGATCCCACCGCCTGCTCCGCGCAAGTCGTTGGTCCAGGCAATCACAAAACCGCCCGTGGCAAGCGCTGCGATCACCGGGCTGAGCTGGCTCCCGGTCCGGCCGCTGTTCACCACGACTTCACCCCCGACCCGCATCCCAGCGGCGTCGTAAATTTGGGCCCTGATGTTGAAATCGGAGGTGAAACCCTGGTCGACCCAGGCTATTACGAAGCCGCCGTTCAGCAGGCCCACGACGTTCGGGGCGAACTGGACGAACCGCGTGGTCGAGTTGACCAGGAACTCTCCTCCGACTTTCGCGCCGCTCGCGTCGAACAATTGCGCCTTGACCGCGTCCGCGCTGTCGTCCCCGCCCGTTTGGCTGCCGTCGGTCCAAGTCGCGACGAACCCGCCCGAGGCGAGCCCGGCGATGCTGGGATGCGCCTGCCCGCCCTTCGTCTCGGTGTTGAGCTGGATACGGCCGCTCACCGATGCGCCGGATGCGCTGAATATCTGTGCGTAGCTGCCCTGGAGGTCGCCATCGGTTTCAGTCCACGCCACCGCGAAGCCACCCGATCGGAGCGCCGTGACGGCGGGCGTGAATCCCCCATAGGGGCCGGCGCCCAGGTCTATTTTGAACTCGGCACCGGTTCGCGCCCCCTGGCGGTCATAGACCTGGCCGCGGATCGCGCCGCTTTCCTGCCAGGCAATGACGTAGCCGCCCTCGGCTAGGCTGGCGACCGCGTGCTCATTGACCATGTTCTGGCGTTGGCCGACAAACGGATTAACCCGCGTCTCGCCGTCACTGAAGAAGGACTCGTTGGCGTAGAAAGCCATATCTCCCCCTGATCATGCAAGCTCGGAGCCAGCGTAATCCAATGAGAGCAATCCGGGCAAGGCCAGTGCGCGTCAGCCGCCTCGCTCTGGATCGGAACAACCTGTTGACGCTCCACAACTAGAGCATCGTGAACTTAGCCAGTCTTCGCGAGGAGCAAAGCGACGCCGGCATCCGGTTAAGCTGTGGGGCCGGATTGCCGCTGCGCTCGCAACGGGATCAACCTGAAATCATTCGCTCTGGTCGGCTAAGCCGCTGTCAGCGCGGGTTGTCGGCCGTCTGACCCGGCTGACCGACGCCGCCAACCGTGCCGATATTGCCGAAGACCTCCTCGAAGAAGCTCTTGTTGCGCCCCAGGGTTGGCGTCTTGCGGCTGCTGGGATCGATCGAGGCGACCTGCTCGAGGCCGGTCCGCTGGACGGAGGCGACGTTGCCGGCCTCGTCGAAACGGATGTGGAGGACGGTGTTCGCCTCCGGCTTCGGCATGGAGAAAGCCAATTGCTTGGTGTCGCGCGACATAATACCAGTCGCGCTGGTCGAACTGGCCGACGAAGGTGGGGCGGCCGAGCGTCGTTGCCACGGAATCGCGATTATCCACGCCGGGCTGGATCGCGCTCACCAGCGTCTCGTCGAGAAGATAGCCCTGACGGTCCTTGATCCGTGCGCATCCGAGGAAAGAATGACAGCGCCAAGCGCCAGGCCTAAGGCGGCACCGCGTCCATGACGGAAATTCATAACGAAAAGCTCCTGAAAACAGCCGGTCGGCCACCAAGTGCCGGCACCCGCCTTGCGGGCCGGGGTTCACCATCCCAATATGCAGGAACGGCGACAGGGCGCAAGCCGCGTGCCGACGCTTCCAAGGAAAAGCACATGACATTGAAAACTCACATGACGTTCCTGGCGCGGATCTTCGGTGGCAGACACGAGCGCGAAGTCTACCGGCCGCTCTATGACGCCGTCGTGAACGCCGGCCGCGATCCGGCTTGGTATGTGGCAGGGCAGGTTCCCGACACGATCGATGGCCGCTTCGACATGATCGCGGCTTTGATGGCGCTGACCTTGCTGCGGCTGGAGACGGAAGAGGAGCGCACCCGCCGCCCGTCGGTGCTGCTGACCGAGCTGTTCATCGAGGACATGGACGGCAGCATTCGCCAGATCGGCATCGGCGACCTCATGGTGGGCAAGCATATCGGCAAGATGATGGGCGCGCTCGGCGGGCGGCTCGCTGCGTTCCGCTCGGCGATCGAGACCGGCGGCGATTACACTGCAGTCGTCGCCAAGAACATCTTCCACGGCGCACCGCCCAATCCGGACGCGCTCGACTATGTTAGCCGGCGGTTGCGGGAGCTTTATGGCAAGCTGCAGGCGCTGCCTTCGAAAGCATCTTAAAGGGAAGCTTCCCAGCATGACGCTCGGCACCCCGAATTCAGCCGCCCGGTGCGGGTGGATACGCTCGGAACCTTCCCGCGCGCGCTCAGCATTGGCGCGAACGAAGAGGAGCGGGCGGCGCTTGCAAGGCGCTTCGGCCTCATTGGGATCGAGCAGCTGAGTGCGGAGGCGGCGCTGACCCGCAGCGGCGATGAAATCCGGGCGGTCGGGACCCTGTTCGCTGCCGTGACGCAGAGCTGCGTCGCGACCGACCTGCCCGTGCCCCAGACGGTCGAGGAGAGCTCGAAGTCGCCTTCCGGCCGCAGCCGGAGACCTCCGCCGAGGAGGAGATCGAGCTCAGCCAGGGCGAGCTCGACGTAGTCTTCTACCACGGCGCGAGCATTGACGTCGGCGAAGCGGTCGCCGAGACGATGTCGCTAAGCCTCAATCCCTATCCCCGCTCGCCCCAAGCGGAGACTGCCCTGAAGCAGGCCGGGGTGAAGAGCGAGGAGGAAGCGGCGCCGGTGAGCCCGCTCGCGGGGCTTAAGGATCTGCTGGCGGGCAAGAAGAGCTAGGCCCCTCCTTCCTTTGTCCATGCGAGCGTAGCGAAGCACTTTAGCAGCTGGATTGCCGCGTCACCACGCTCTTCACATTGTCGGACTATTGCACGTGCAGAAGTGCACCGTCTGGATCAGTCCGGCCAGGCGATTTGCGCGCAGTTAAAGCGTTGATAAAGGTCGTCGATAAGATGTTTAAGGTCGGCGGATTCAAACGGCTTCACCATGAATGTGTCCGCGCCGAGATTGCGCGCGCTCTCGACCACAACCTGGTCGTCGGCGGAGCTCAGCATAACGATCGCCGTCTGATCCAGCGCCTCATTGCGTCGGACTGCCTCAATGAACTCAAGGCCGTGCATCCCGGGCATATGATAGTCTGAGATTATGATATCGAGGGCCTCCCGCTCGGCGACGACCAGGCCCGCGGCTCCATCTTCGGCTACATGTATCTTTGTGAAACCGAGATCAGTGAGCGCTCGCACTAGCAGACGGCGCATCATTGCGCTGTCGTCGACGATCAGCACCTTGATCTGATCTGGCGTCACCGACGCACTATCGTCTTCCCAGGTATCAACCGGGATATCGGAGAGGTCTTCATTGCATGGCTGGGTCATGGCGGAGACTCTTACTGGAAATGCGTTTCCCGTTCCTTACTGGTCCTGTGCATAAGCGATGGGCGCCGGCTGCTTCCGGTCGCAGCTATCCACCTTCATGGTAGGAAGCAGTCTTAAACGAGAGATCCCGCCTCGAGGAAAATTCGGCTGGCAACCCGCCCCTGAAGCGCCGCCGTTTAACAGAGACTTTACCTCGCGCTGCTACGGAATTTCCAATCTGCCGGTGCAAGCTCGATCCGTCGGCGCTCAGCCCCGCTGGCGTCGCTTTCTTTCCAGGGATGTTTTACATCATCCGTTGGGAGGAGACGGAAAGGGCAGTGTTGCCGGGGAAAGGGGTCAATGCTGAGCCGTGAACATAGTTTAGGCGCTGGTCCTCGGGCGGGAAACACCCGACCCCTCCTCGTCGCCTGATGAAGGTCGCGTCGATCCGCGAGTTCCGTTCCTCGGCTATCCTTTTGAGCTTCGGGTGGGCAGAACGACCAGCTCGATCCGGATGCGCGATTTATCTTGCGGAGGAGCTTCCGGTTTGTGTGACGAGCCGCTGGATGTCGGCGCGCTGGTCACCGTTCACTTCTCGAAGGAGCACGTGGCAGAGGCAGAAGTCCGCTGGATACGCATGATGTACGTCGGTCTTAAGCTCACGCAACCGCTCGCCCCCGGCTTAGTGCGCCGGCTGCACCACGCGCACGGCACGTTCGTTACGACCCGCTCCAAGAAGTAAGCCGCGACCTAGAACCTCGGGATTTCAGCTTCTGGGAAACTCCGTCGAGATCGCATCTCGCCACTCGTTCTCCTGCAACTCCACGTCTTCAAGATCCTCTCGCATAATCGAGAGGATCTCTTCCGCACGCTCGCGGCTGTCGGTCTGATCGATGACTCTCCGCACGCCTTGCCATCCACAACATCTCGGAGGGTGGCATCATGGGGAATGATCCTGTTGGCCTTGAGCCGGGTAAGTCTGTTCAGGTCAGGCTTGAGGACGGACTATTGGTGCCTGCCGCGGTTAATGCACTGAAGGTTCATCAATCCGTCTCGCTTTCATTCACACGAAGGACGCCAGACCTGTCGTCGTGCTAACGGCTCCGCCCCGCCGCACGGGCGTCTCGACCGGCATAGGTCGCAAAACCGTGGATGGAGCATCCTAATTTCCGTACGGATATGTGCCTTGATCAATGACGGGCAGCATATCTTTACTGTAGGAGGTCGAGGGCCCCCACCTTGCTTGCGTTCGCCTGGGCGAGCATCGCCTGGCTGGCCTGGCTGAGGATCTGCGCCTTGGCGAGGTTGGTCGTCTCCTGCGAGAAGTCCGCATCCTCGATCCGCGACCGCGCATCGGCCAGGTTGGTGACGCTGTTGGTCAGATTGTTGACGATCGAGTCGAAGCGGCTCATCGAGGCGCCGAATTTCGCCCGGGTGGTGGCAACAGCGGTCAGCGTCGTGTCGACGTTGGTGAGCGCCGTGGTGGCGTTGGCGACGGTGTCGACCGCGGTGGCAGCGGCAAGGTCGGCGAGCGCGGTGAACGTGATCGCAACCGTGTCGTTGGCGTTCGATCCGGTCTGGATCGCGACGTTGCCGGCCTGCGCCGTGTAGGTCCAACCGGTCGCAGCCGAGTTGAAGATGCGAGTGCCGTTGAAGTCGGTGGTCGCAAGCACGTTGGTGATCTGCGCCTTCAACTCGAGGACTTCCGCGTTGAGGTTGGTACGGTCGGCGGTCGAATAGGTGCCCGACGCGCTCTGCACGGCCAGCTCGCGGACGCGCTGCAGCATGTTGGTGACTTCGCTCAGAGCGCCTTCAGCGGTCTGCGCGTAGGAGATGCCGTCATTGGCGTTGCGAACCGCTTGGTTCATGCCGCGGATCTGCGACGTCATCTCGCTGGCGATCGCCAGGCCGGCGGCGTCGTCCTTGGACGAGTTGATGCGCTTGCCGCTCGACAGGCGCTCCATCGCCGTCTCGAGGGCTTGGTTCGCGAGGCGGCTGCCATTTCGCCTTCGCTTCAGCGAGTGGTGGATGGCAGACGTTGGCGACCCTGCTAGGGCTCATGCTGTCGGTTGTGCTATGATCCAACGGATTGCGGAGCGTCGCCTCAGCCGCCACGATCGCCTTTCTTGTTTTCCGAAGGGGAACGATGAGGGCAAATATCCAAGGAGAAGACCATGCTGCGCCCTCTGATATACAGTAGCTTCGCAATCGCTCTGGCCGCCGCGCCGGCCCAGGCGCAGAACGTGTTCATCGCCGACTTGCGCGGCGCGAGCGAGGTCCCGCCCGCTGCCTCGCCCGCGTCCGGCTTCGCAATCGTTTTCTTCGATCGCACCTTCCAGAACATGACCGTGCGGACGACCTTTTCAGGCCTGATCGCCAATACCGTCGACGCGCATATCCACTGTTGCGTCCCACCGACCGCCAATGCCGTGGTTGCGGTCGGCTTCAGGCCCGCAGGCTTCCCGCTCGGCGTCAGGGAAGGCCAGTTCAGCGCCACCTTCGATCTCACCAATCCGGCCGTCTTCAACCCGGCGTTCAGGACTGCCAATGGCGGCACTGCCGCCTCTGCCCGCACGGCGCTGGTGAACGGCACCCAGGCCGGCCTCTCTTATGTCAACATCCACACCAGCCGCTTCCCCGGCGGCGAGATCCGCGGCCAGCTCTTCACCGGCGGCGACCTGACGCCGCAGGCTTGACGCTGCTGCCGGAGGTGGCGCTGCAAACCGCGGAGTTCCAGGACGGTATCATCCGGCGGCACCTGCACCACGCGCGCCGCGGCGAGAGCGGGCCCGACGGGCAAAGCGCCACGCTCGGCGATGGAAGGGTCGGACTGTTCCTGAGCGGGGGCCTCCGCTTCGGCGCGTTTGAGGAGCGCACCAACCGTCCGCGGGTCGCCCTCGGGTCGAGGGGCTTGATGGGAGGCATCGACTACCGGCTGGGCGCCGCCACGCTGATCGGCGCGATGGCCGGCTACGATTCTTCGGAGGCGCGGCTGACGCCCACCAGCGCGCAGAGCCATGTGAAGAGCTGGTTCGCGGGCGGCTATGGCTCGACGGCGGTCGGCCCTGCCTTTCTTGACCTCTACGCCTCCTACGCCAGATCGGACTACGATCTCTCCCGCCGCATCTCGGTTGCGACCTTCACGGCCGAGAGCCTGGCCGAGACGGAAAGCGAGCAGTGGATGCTCGGCGGCACGGCCGGCCTCAGCCTCAGGGCTTCCGCGCTCGACGTCGAACCCTATGTGGGCGCCCGCTATGTGAGCCTGGACCTCGACACCTTCACCGAGACCGGCAACATCGCGGCGCTGACGATCGACGCCGACGAAATCGAGTCGCTTGAATCGATTGTCGGGCTGCGTGTGGGCGCCGACATTCCAGTGGGCGCAGCGGCGTTCCGGCCGTCGGTTCGGGCCGAGTGGCGCCACGAGTTTCAGAACGATGAGCCGCGGCTGATCGGCGGGTCATTCGGCGGAGCCGGGGCCTTCGACTTCTCGACCAGTCCGCTCCGCGACGATCATGCGGTGGTGGGGGCGGGTTTCTCGGTGGCGGGCGGAAGCCCCTGTCCATGACCGTGGACTATACTGGGCAGCTCGGCGGCGGCTACGACATACACGCACTCACGGGCGGACTGCGACTTTCTTTTTAGCTGTCGCCGAGGCAGTGGAGCGATCATGTCCGTTGTGGGTCGATAGCGGACCTTCCGCTTCCGCGCTCCGCCAGCGCACGTGTCAGCTCTCGAGCCGCAACGCTCGGACGTAAAGAGTGATGGCAACTATGCTCAGCCCTGAGCTAATCATGAGGGGCATCGGCTGGCTAAGCTGCGTTCTAGCGAGGGCATAAGTCAAGGCAGCAGAGCCACCAATGCACACGATGATCATCTCGATAGCGACAGCCAGTCTGCCGGCAGGCCGACCTGTGAGTGCTCCCCAGATTGTCATGCCACATTTTTCGCATGCCCGCCAACATTGGGGAAGGGGCGAACTCGACGTTCCGCCGAGTGTCGGCAATGGGTGGGGAAGCGGACGTGCGCAAGCCCGGGCGGAGAGGATTGGCGGTCGCGATTGTCTCAGGCGTGGATGATGGTCTCCGGCACAGCCTTGACGGCTCGCCACGGAGCTCCGCGGGCGCGGATGTAGCGCGCTACGACGTAGCGCCAGGGAATGAGCGGGATCAGGACCGCGGCGACGACGCAGTCCACCACCGTGCTCATCGAGGACGCATCGAGCCGATCTGACAACCACAGTGGCAGGGCTACCAAGCTGAGCCAGATGATCTTCCAGAGGAGGTCGAAAAGCATGACGAAAAGCATCTGGAGCGGGTACCGCAGGCCAAGAAGGCTCAGCAGCGAGAGGGCACCCAGCATGGCGGCAACCACGCTGTTCATCAGAGGCCACTCGGGACCGTGGCTGACGAGCCTTGGCCAGATGGTCACGACCAACCCTCCCGTGATGAAAAGGTAGCCGGCCCTGAGAGCGTGAAGCCGGACCATAGAAACCTCAGTCATCAGACAGGCTCCTTTCGCGGAGAGGTTGAGCATCAGTAGTCTGATGAACTTGCGACAGAACGTCCACTTACCGCGTCCTCAGCCCAGCAGCAGACAGTCCGATGTCGGCCACTCCGGTCGTCTAGCCGATGACGCCCCTGTCGTGTCCAGAACCGTCAGGTAAGGCGATCTATTGGAGCTTAGTTGTCGAAGCGGGCTCTCCCTCGGCACGCGCTTAGCCCTCCACTCGCACTTGGACGCCGAGACCCGGGCCTTCGCGGGCATGACGGCCCGAGGGGGCCGTCAGAACGGAACGTCGTCGTCCAAATCGCTGTCGAAGGCGGGCGCGGGCCGCGACTGCTGGCGCGATCCGCCGCTGCCGAAGCCGGCTCCAGCGCCAGCGCCGGCGCCGCCGCCGAAGCTGTCGCCATACTCATCGCCGCCGCCGCCAAAGGCGCCGCCGCCTCCACCGCCGCCGCGCGCATCGAGCAGCACGAGCTCGCCGCGGAAGCGCTGAAGCACGACCTCGGTCGAATATTTGTCCTGGCCGCTATTGTCCTGCCACTTGCGGGTCTGGAGCTGGCCTTCGAGATAGACCTTCGAGCCCTTGCGCAGATATTGCTTCGCCACGCGGCCGAGATTTTCGTTGAAGATGACGACGCGGTGCCATTCGGTCCGCTCCTGCTTGTTGCCGTCGCGATCCTTCCAGTTCTCGGACGTGGCGACCGAGAGGTTCACCACCTCGCCGCCATTGGCGAACGAACGCGATTCGGGGTCGTTGCCCAGATTTCCGACCAGAATGACCTTGTTGACGCTTCCCGCCATATCCGACTCCTAAAGACTCGATCCCACCTAAAGCCTGATCGTCCTTGGTTGAAGCGCTTTCGCTTCGGCCAACGGCGGGAAACAGGCTCCCGGCCCGCAGTGCGACCCTTCGGCCGATCGAGCCAAGCCTATTCCGCTGCCGCCGGCGCAGCCCGGCTGCTCCGGCTGCCGCGGCGGTTGGCGCGGAAGCCGTAGACGAGCACGAGCAAAGTCAGGAGCTGCGCTCCCAGCGCCTCGGCGGTGGGGAAGATGCCGAGCCAGCTGATCCGCGGCGCGCCGGCGATCAGGGTGAGCGGGACCAGGCCGGCTTCCTGGAGCGCGCCGACGCCCTTGCCGGCCAGCACCACCGCCAGGACGGCGATGAGGATCGAGCTCAATCCGAAGAATTGCGTGATCGGAAGCTTGCGGCTGTAGCGCAGCATCGCCCAGGCGATCGCCGCGAGCAGGGCCACGGCCGACAGCGCCCCGGCAAGGATGGTCTCGCCGTTGCCGGGCGTCCACAAGGCGGCGTAGAACAGGATCGTCTCGAACACCTCGCGGTAAACGACGATGAAGGCGAGGCCGAACAGGAACCAGGCCGAGCCGCGCGAAAGCGCCCGTCCCATTTTCTCCTGGATATAACGGCGCCATTCTTCGGCCTGGCTCTTGCCGTGCATCCAAATGCCGACGGAGACCAGCACGACCGCCGCCAGCAGCGCGCCGAAGCCTTCGGTCAGCTCCCGGCTTGCCCCGCTGATCCCGACCAGGGTGGTTGCCACCACCCATGTCGCCGCGCCTGCGACCAAAGCGGCGACCCAGCCGCCATGGACGTAAGGGAGGACCTCCGGCCGCTCGGCCTTGCGCAAAAAGGCGATCATCGCGATCACCACCAGCAGCGCTTCCAGACCTTCGCGAAGGAGGATGGTGAAGGCGCCCAGGAACGTGGAAAGGTCGGTTTCGGCCCCGGGCGAGCGCCCTCTCCGCTTCGCCGAGGAGGCCGTCGATCGCAGCGGCCCGCCCGCGCAGCTCCGCTCTGGCCTGCCGGCGGCGATGGCAGCCCGGAATTCGCCCATCGCCGCTTCGACCCGCCCCATCAGGTCGCCGTCGCGGGCGGCGAGAACAGCTTCCACCGGCTCGAAGCCGTCGAGATAGGCCGCCAGCGCGAACTCTCCAGCCGCGCGTCGGTCCCCCGCAGCATAAGCATCGACGCTTTGGCGAGGTTGTCGCGGGCGATCTTCAGCGAGCCGGAACGCGGTGCATCGCGGGCGACGGCGGCGGGATCGGCGCGCAGATAGGCGATCACCGCAAACGCCTTTTCCTCGCCGATCTGGCTTGCAAGCTCGGCCGGGTGACGGCCGCGAGCGCGGCCATGTCGGGGATGCGGCGTCGAATTCCTTCATCCTCGTCCCAGATGCGCTCCCTCCCCACCTCCGGAAAAGCAAAGCGGCCGGCGTGAAAGGCGAGCGCCCAGCGCTCCTCGTCGGGCAAGGCGGCGAAGCTCTGCATCGCCGTGCCCTCAAGCCCTTGAGTGATCACCTGATAAAGGCCGAAGACGCTCCTTTCCCGGGCGCGCTCGCGATCGGCAAACGCGATCGGCGGCGGATCAAGCTTGGCGGGCTCGCCTCGCCCGCCTTCGCCGGCAGGGCCGTGGGCCGAAGCGCAGCTGCTCGCGTAAAGCGCAGCCGCGCGTCCGACATCGGGCGCTTCTGCCGGCGCGAGCGGCACCGGATGGGCCTTCAGAAGATCGGACGCAAGCGCGCGCGCGCGCGCGCGATCTCCTGGGGAGGCGCCTTGGCCTCGATCAACTGAAGCTTCCCGGCGCTTTGCTCGCCGAGCGCGCGGGCGTCGCGGGCAGCGCCGCGATCAGGGAGCGGACGGAGGCGGAGAATTCGAGCATCTCGTCATATTCGAGCTGATTGACGATCCGCCCGCCCGACACCGCGCCGGAATAATCCACGGCGATATAATCAAGCAGGCGCCAAGTGGTCTGCACCCCGGGGTCCGCCGCGTGGGTCCGCCCCGCGAGCAAGGCCGCGCAGGCGACAATCAGCGCGATCAGGAGCGCGCGAAGCTGCTTGCCTGAAGGGCCGTACCGATCGGGAAGCTGTCGGACCATGCGGCCGCAATAGCATATTGCGACTGAGTATCAATAACAGGAGCGGGCCTCAAGGAGCTCGAAGAGGCGGTTATCAAGGCGATCAAGGCCAAGCTGGCCGGTTTTGACCGGGTCTATACCGCGGGGTAGCGGAGGGTGGCCCAGGAAGCGGCTCAGCGACGGAAGCCGCTGTCGGCTGCCTTTCCACTGGGCGCGCAACTTCTCGAAGCTCATGACGTCGTCGATGCGGCGAGCGAGGAAGCCGCGGGTGGTGGCGAGATCGTCGCCTTCATCGTCGAGATAGACGAGCATGGTCGACATATAGAGCGCGGACAGGATGCCTCGCTTGAATAGTGATTGAAGTCGGTCGCGCGGTCGCCGCAGCGATGCGCCACATCCGATCAGCGGCGCGCCGAGCGAGGCGGGCGGCCGTCATCTGCATTCCGGCTGGGCGAGAATGGCGAGCGCGCGGCGGAGCGCGCTTGGGGATGGATCACCTCGATCCTGTAAAGCACGAGATCGCCGATCCGCTGGCGGATCTTCATCGCCTCAATGCGCTCGAGCGGGAAAGGCACGCGCTTTGTAGGTCGATTGCATCGAACCAGGCGTCGATCATCTGCATGGGGCCGTCGGGAAAGCAAAGCCGCGCCCGATCGGCGGGAACGCCCAATTCGGGAGGCGGCCATCGCCAGCGCCCGGTCGCTCCAGCCGTCGAACACCGCATTGGCCGCTAGCAGCGGCGCCAGCGCGGCGCGAAGCTCGTCGAGCGTCATGTCGGCGGGGGCGACGATATGGCTCTCCATCATATGTAGATCGGCACCCGGCACCCGGCGCGATGCAAGCCGGACCCCGCGAGCGGGGCCTGATTCACGCCTTCGGCGGAAGCGCGCGCCTTCCACCTCAACCGATCAGGCCCTAAGCCGGCACTTGGTTGCGGGCCGGAAGACGGATCAGGACAAGCGCCGCGCAGATCAGGACGGCGCCGATGCCGTCGGCCAGGCCAAGGCGCTCGCCGTAGACGAGCCAGCCGATCACCGCCGCCATCGCCGGCTGCAGGAGAAGGCCGAGGCCGACGACCAGCGGACTGAGATGACCCATCGAATAAACGAGCAGCCCCTGGCCGATGACCTGGCTGCCCAGCGACAGCAGGATGAGCGGTGTCCAGTCCGCTGGCATCACCTGCTCGCCGAGTGCGAGCGCGAAGAGGAGCAGCGGGGAGCGCGCCCGCGACCGTGGCGAGCGCGAGCACCGGCAGCGGCTTCAGCGTTCGCCGGGGCGATCGATCGTGACTAGATAGGAGGTGTAGAAGAGGCTTGGCGAGACCGCGAGCAGGTCGCCCTCAGATATAGCGGCGAAAGCTCGTAGCTGCTTCAAGAAGCGCCGCTCCGGCCAGCGCGAGCAGCAGCGCCGCTGCCTGGAGCCCCTGCGGCACCATGCGGGCGGCGATGAAGCCGTAGACCGGGAAGAGCAGGCTCGAGCTGTTGCCGAACAAAGTTGCATTGGCGAGCTTTGCAAGCCTGATCGAGACGCCAGATGGCAAGATCGGCGGCGAACAAAAGGCCGCCAAGCGCAAACGTTGCCGCGATCGGCCATCCCGGCCGGAAGGCGCCGCCGCCTCCCCGCCACGCCAGCAGCAACAGCAGCGGAATGGCGAGCGACAGGCGCCAGAAGGCCGCCGCCACGGGCCCGACGTCGGCAAGCCGGATACATCTACGGTCCCAACGCCAGGAAGACGTTGGAGAGGATAAGCGCCGCGAAGGCCAGGCGGCCGGCGCGCTCGGTGGCTGGTGAGGCTGGCTGGTCCATGAGGCGGGGCCGATTGGGACCGGCGGCGCCGGGTCAAGCGCTCTCCACCCGAAGCCAGGGCCAGCGGGCGCGATAATCCTCGGCCTTTGCTCGCATCTTGTCGAGGCGCGGGTCGGTGGGGTTGGGCCTCAGCACGCCCGCCAGCATGGCTTGCAGACCATAAGGCGCGTAAACCTGCCCATCCGCCGCGATCCCGATGCAGATGGTGGTTGAACAGGAACCGATCGATCCGTCCCGCGCGCTGCGGATCGGGGCGATCTCGTAGCCGAACTTTCGCGAACCAGAGGTGGACCCGCGCCTGGTTTCGACCTCGACCTGGACGCCGAGATCGGCGAACAGCGCCCCCGCGCGGCGGATCACCGCATCCTCCGCTTGCCAGCTCGGATCCTCCTCGAAGTAGAAGAGGTCATAATCGCGGATTCCTTCTCCGGCCGGTCTTCGGATTTGAGGTTCCAGACGGTTTGGGAAAGGCAGCCGGCGGTGAGCCATGCATCGGGCGCTTGCAATGCGGTATCTTGTCAAGGATCGCGGCGACCGCCGGGTTGCGGCGGACGAGGGCGATAAACCCCGCTTTCCATTGCGTCAGGCGAAGCGCTGCCTCAGCGCCATCATCGCCAGCGCGGCCTTGGCCGCCTCCCACCCTTGTTCTTCTCGTCGGGGCGGGCGCGGGCGAGCGCCTGGGCCTCGTTCTCGACGGTGAGGATGCCGTTGCCGATCGCGAGCCCATCCAGCGTCAGCGCCATGATGCCGCGCGCGCTTTCGTTGGAGACGATCTCGAAATGGTAGGTCTCGCCGCGAATCACCACGCCCAGAGCAACGAAGCCGTCGTAGCGGCCGGTCTCCGACGCCAAGGCGATGGCGGCGGGCACTTCGAGCGCGCCCGGGACGGTGACGGTCTCGTGGCTATGTCCTCCGCCTCGATCGCCGCGCGCGCGCCGTCGAGCAGCAGGTCGTTCAAATGATCGTAGAAGCGCGCCTCAACGATGAGCAGCCCGGCCATCAGCCGTCTCCGAGCGGGATCGGCCGTTCGCCGACAATGGTGAGGCCGTAGCCGCCAAGCGCGACCGGCGTGTGATGGGTGTTGGTGAGGAGCACCATGTCATGGATGCCAAGCGCGGAGAGATCTGCGCTCCGCCGCCATAATCGCGCAATTGCTCCATGTCCGCGGCGCGCCCGTTCGAACGCGCATCGAGGATGGCGGAAATCTGCGCCTGCCGAGTGAGGGCGACGATCACGCCCGATCCTTCGCGCGCAATCTCCTGCATCGCCCCTCGAAGCATTCGCTTCTCGGGCTCGATCTGCCGAAGACGTCCTCGAACAGGCTGAGCTGGTGCATGCGCACCAGGGTCGGCCGGGAGGGGTCGATCTTGCCCTTCACCAGCACCACGGTCTCGGTTCCCACCGCCTTGTTGAGGAAGCTCTTGGCGGTCCAGGTGCCGCCCCAGCAGCTCTCGAACGTGGCTTCCGCCGTTTGCTCGACGAGATGATCCTTCTTGAGCCGATAGGCGATGAGGTCGCGGATCGTGCCGACCCTGAGACCGTGCCGCGCGAAGGCGACGAGGTCGTCCATCCGCGCCATGGTCCCGTCTTCCTTCATGATCTCGCAGATCACTCCGGAAGGGTTGAGGCCGGCAAGGCGGGAGATGTCTACGGCCGCCTCGGTGTGGCCGGCGCGGATGAGGACGCCGCCGTCGCGGGCGACCAGCGGGAAGACGTGGCCGGGGGTGACGATATGCTCGGACCCTTGGCCGCATCGATCGCCACCGAAATGGTGCGGGCGCGGTCGTAGCATGGAAATGCCGGTGGTGACGCCCGTCGCGCGCCTCGATCGAGGTGGTGAAGGCGGTTTCGTGGTGGGTGCCGTTGTTGCGGCTCATCGGCTGTAAGCCGAGCTGGTCGACTCGGGCTTTCGACAAGGCGAGGCAGATGAGGCCGCGGCCGTGCTTAGCCATGAAGTTGATCGCGTCGGGTGTTGCCATCTGCGCGGGGATGACGAGATCGCCCTCATTCTCGCGATCCTCGTCATCGACGAGGATGAACATGCGGCCGTTGCGCGCCTCGTCGATCAGCTCTTCGGGTTGGAAAGGAAGCCGCGCTCCATCAGCGGCGAAGCTCCATCATGCGCCCGAGGTAGCGGGCCAGGATGTCGATCTCGATGTTGAGCGGCCGGCCGGGTTGCAGCGCATCGAAGGTGGTCTGCTGCGCCGTGTGAGGGATGATGTTGACGGCGAAGCGGACCCCGTCCGACAGAGACTCGACCGCGTTGACGTCAGCGAAACACCGTCCAGCGTCACCGAAACGCTGGTGGCGAGATAGGGAGCCACCTCGTCCCCGGCGAGGATCGTCACCCGCGTCGATCCGCCGATTCGAGCACGCCCTCGATCTCGCCGACGCCGTCGACGTGACCGGTGACGATATGGCCGCCAAGCTCATCGCCGATGCGAAGCGCGCGCTCGAGGTTGAGGCGCTCGCCCTCCTTGCCCATGCCGCTGGCGGTGCGGTTCTGCGTCTCGGCAGACACATCCACGGCGAACCAATTCTCGCCCTTGTCTACAACGGTCAGGCAAACGCCTGAGCACGCGATCGACGCACCGAGCAGCAACATCGGCCATGCTGTAGCCGCAGGCGATGCGCAGGCGCAGGTCGCCGCGCGCTTCGGCGGCCTCAATGAGGCCGATATCGGTGATGATGCCAGTGAACATGACGTCCTTATTGCCGCCATCCGGGCGGAAAACCGGTTTCCACTTTCCCTGATGATGCTTCACCTTGTTGCCCATCATCGGGCGGAAAACCCGGTTCCCACTTTCCTGATGATGCTTCCTTGTTGCCGCATCATCGGGCGGTTCAACCAGTTCCCCGCACCCTGATGATGCTTCCCGGACGCGCTCGTAGACTTCGAAGCCGGTCCATGCCAAGCGGTCGCGAGTCGACAAAGGCCCAGCGGCGATGCGCATCGGCCAGCGCCCGGTGAGCCGATATAACCGACCGATGACTTGCCGTCGCCGATGATGATCGGGGCACGGTAGATCAGCATCCAGTCGACAGATCGGCGACGAGGAAGGAGGGAGAACCGCGCCCGACCGCCCTCCACCAGCAGGTGGTTGACGTCCGCCGCTCATGGACCTCGTCAGGGCTTCCAAGGCGCGTCCAGCCCTCGACGCCTTCGCCCCGGGTGAGGAGCGCGCGCCGTGGAGAGCGGTCTTCGAAGCCGGGCAGCCGCACGTCGAGCCGGGGCCGGTCGGCATTGTAGGTGCCGCGGCCGACCAGGATCATGTCGGATCGGGCACGCTCCCAATGGACATGAGCGCGGGCATCCTCGCCGGTGATCCAGCGGCTCTCGCCCGAGGGCAGCGCGATCTTGCCGTCGAGCGACATGGCAAGCTTCAGCGTGACGAAAGGGCGGCCCAGCGTCTGGCGGGTGAGGAAGCCTGCCATCGAACGCGCCGCAGCCTCGGCCCCGCAACCCAGTTCGACCTCGATCCCGGCAGCGCGGAGGCGGCCGAAGCCGCGGCCGTTGGTGCGAGGATCCGGATCGCCGAGCGCCGCCACGACCTTTGCGACGCCCGCCTCGGCCAGCAGATCGGCGCAGGCGGGGCCGCGCGGGCTGCGGTGGGCGCAGGGCTCGAGCGTCACATAGACGGCGGCGCCGCGCGCCTCCCCGCCTGCCTCTTCGATCGCCATGGCTTCGGCGTGAGGCCGGCCGCGGGGCTGGGTCCAGCCGCGGCCGACCACATTGTCATCCTTGACGATGACGCAGCCGACATTGGGATTGGGCGCGGTGCGGCCGCGGCCGCGCTCGCCGAGCGCCGTGGCCTCGATCATCCAGCGCGGATCACTCCTCATCCATGCCGAATCTGCGGCCGAGCTCCTTGAACTGGCGCTGGCGCTCGGCCATCGCCGCTTCGCGCTCCTCCTGCCGCTTGGCCTGGTCGATCCTGATCTGGTCGTCCGAGCGGTCCGAGCTCCAGCTCTCGGCGTAGATGATCTGCTCGCCCGGCGCGATGTTGGTGTTCCCGTCCTTGATGAAGCCCCAGATGATCACGATCGGCATCAGCACGGCG
>JAUJOV010000041.1 GCA_030447545.1 Sphingomicrobium sp.
AGCTATGCCAGTCGAAGCTGCCGTAGAAGATCGGGTGAAGCGCTCGTGGGGGCAGCGCGTCCTCGTCGCCGGCCAGCACATGGTCGAGCTTGTGGGGATATTCCTGAGTCACGTGGCCAAGCGCGATTTTCGCGAAACGTTCGGCCAGGCGCGCGTCGGGCTGCATCAGCTAAAAGGCGGCGAAATAGAGGATCAGGATGTTGGCTGCGAGCATCGGCAGCGCGGTCGGGATCTGCGCCTTGATGACGCCGTACTGGTCCTTGAGCTCGAGCAGTGCTGCGGGCACGAGGTTGAAGTTCGCGGCCATGGGCGTCATCAGCGTCCCGCAAAAGCCGGCGAGCATCCCGACCGCGCCGATCACCGCCGGGTCACCGCCATAGCCCTGGATCAGGAGCGGTACGCCGATCGCCGCCGCCATCACCGGAAAGGCGGCGAACGCATTGCCCATGATCATCGTGAACAGCGCCATCCCGACGGCGAACACGACGACGGTGAGGAACACGCTCCCGCGTGGAATGACCGCAGCGGTCATTTCGCCGATGATCGCCCCGACGCCTGCGGCAGCGAACAGCACCCCGAGCGCGGCGAGCATCTGCGGGAGCACCGCCGCCCAGCCGATCGCATCGATCAGCCGCCGTCCCTCCTGCAGCGGCGCGATCGGCGGCGGCCTCAGCCAGGCGAAGATCGCTGCGATCGCAAGCAGCACGCCCAGGCCGAGCAGAACGTAGGTTTCGCGCTTTTCCTCGAACCAGCCATAGTCGCCCACCGGCGTGTAGTTGTAGATCAAGGTCCCGAACAGCGCGGTCGCGGGGATGATCAGCGCCGGCAGGAACAGCCTGTTGCCGAGCCTTTCCGACCAGGCCTCGCGCTCCTCGTCGCTGGTGGTCGGCGGCTGGCTGCGTCCGATGAAGCCGAAGCCGGCGAGGCCGGCCAGGCCCAGCACCAGCAGGCCATTGCCGAAGTCGCCGACGAAGTCGCCGGCGAGCAGGCTGAGCGCCATCAGTCCCCAGAACGCCGCATTGCCGAACCGCTTCGGGTTCGTGCGATCGAAGGCGCTCAGTAGCGCAAAGGCCGCGAACATCAGGCCCGCGAGCGTATAGAGCCACTGCAGCGTAATCATGAACCGGCTCCCACATGGCCCGTGGGAGGAGTGTCGGACGGCGTGTGATGCGGAGCGATCATCGTCGACGGCCCGGCTCCACGCAGATTGCGGTCGAGCAGCACCAGGCGCCAACCGTGCACCACGAATGCGACGACCGCGGTCGGGATCGCCCACACCGCAAGCTCGAGCGGCGCCAGGTTGTAGCCGTAAGTCAGGAGCGTCTGCTGGATCAGCACGATCGAGCCGATCGCGAAGAAGATGTCCTCGCCGAAGAACAGGCCCACATTGTCGGTGGCTGCCGAATAGGCCTTGACCTTCTCCGACGTGTCCTCGTCGAGCTCGCCATGCTGCTTCTCGGCCGCGGCAAGCGCCATCGGTGCGACCAGCGGCCGCACCGTCTGCGGGTGGCCGGCAGTCGAATGCAGCCCGATCGCAGCGGTCACCTGGCGGTAAGCGAGATAGAGGAGCAGCAGCCGCCCCGTCGTCGCGTTTTTGAAGCCGCGGATGACGGCGGCGGCACGCTGCTGAAGGCCGTAGCGTTCGAGAAGGCCGATCACCGGCAGCACGATCCACACGATCGCGATGATCCGGTTGTCGTTGAACGCCTTGCCGAAGGTCGAGATTACTTCGGCGATGTCCATTCCCGCCAGCAGGCCGGTGACGATCGCCGCGGCGGTGACGACCAGCATCGGATTGAGCCGCAGCGCAAAGCCGACAACGACCAGCGCGATGCCCAGCAGCGGCCAGTAATTCATTGCGCCGCCCCGAAGCCGCCGCCGCCCGGAGTTTCGATCACGAACCGGTCGCCGACGCGCATCTCGGCAGCGCCGGTTGCGCCAAGCTGTTCGACGCTGCCGTCCGTGCGCTCGACCCAGTTGCGCCCGGGGAGGCCATCGCCGCCGCCTTGGAGGCCCCGTGGCGCGATGCGCCGGCGGTTCGCCAAGATGTTGGCGCGCATCGGCTCGAGGAAAAGAATCTCGCGGATCACGCCGTCGCCGCCGCGGTGCAGGCCACTGCCGCCCGAGCCGCGGCGGATGGCGAAGCGCTCGAGCCGCACCGGAAGTCGAGTCTCGAGCACCTCGGGGTCGGTCAGCCGGCTGTTGGTCATGTGCGTCTGAACGGCGCTGGTGCCGTCATGATCCGGCCCCGCCCCCGAGCCGCCCGCGATCGTCTCGTAATATTGGTGGCGCTCATTGCCGAAGGTGAAATTGTTCATCGTTCCCTGGCTCGGCGCGAGCCGCTTTGTGGCCGCGAACAAGGCGTCGGTGACCGTCTGGCTCGTCTCCACGTTGCCCGCGACGACCGCCGCCGGATAGGTCGGGGCGAGCATCGAGCCTTCTGGCACGGCCAGGCGGATCGGCCTCAGGCAACCATCGTTCATCGGGATCGGGTCGTCGAGCAGGGTACGCGCCACGTACAACGAGGCCGCGCGGACGATCGAGGAGGGCGCGTTGAAATTGTCCGGAAGCTGGGCGCTGGTACCGCTGAAGTCGAAGGTCGCGGAGCGCGCATTCCGGTCGTGCGTGATCGCCACGCGCACACGCGCGCCATTGTCCATCTCATAGTCGAACGCCCCATCCTCGAGCCGGTCGAGCAGGCGGCGCACCGATTCCTCGGCATTGGCGAGCACATGGCGCATGTAGGCGGCGATCACGTGGGGGCCGTAGTCGCGCGCAGTCTGCACGAGCACTTCGGCCCCTCGAACGCAGGCGGCGAGCTGCGCCTTCAGGTCGGAGATGTTGCGGTCGATGTTGCGCGCGGGCCATTCGTCCGAGGCCAGCAGCTGCCGGATCTCGGTTTCGAGGAAGCGGCCTTGGTCGACCATCAGCACATTGTCGATCAGCACGCCCTCTTCGTCGATCGCCCGGCTGTCGGGGGGCATCGAGCCCGGGGCGATGCCGCCGATGTCGGCATGGTGTCCGCGAGCAGCGACGAAGGCGGACGGATCTGAATCCTCGTCGCGGTAGAAGACCGGGACGATCACGGTGATGTCCGGCAGATGGGTGCCGCCGCGGTAGGGATCGTTGAGTACATAGGCATCGCCGCGGCGGATCCCGCGGCCGTCGCGTGCGCCCCCACGCGTGTCCATCACCTGGCGGATGCTCTCGCCCATGGAGCCCAGATGCACCGGGATGTGCGGAGCGTTGGCGATCAGCGCGCCGTGCGCGTCGAACAGCGCGCAGGAGAAATCGAGACGCTCCTTGATGTTCACGGAGGTTGCGGTCGCCTGGAGCGCGACTCCCATCTCCTCCGCGATGGCCATGAACAGGTTGTTGAAGATCTCGAGCATCACCGGATCGACATCGGTGCCGATCGCAAGATCGCGCGCCGCCGGCACGCGGCGCGTAAGGACGATCGTTCCGTCGGGCGCGCGTTCGGCCTGCCAGCCGGCTTCGACGACGATCACCGATGAAGGGTCGACGATGAGCAGCGGCCCGTCGATCCGCTGCGCGTCTGCGAGCGCCTCGCGCTGCACCAGCTGCCAGCGCCCCGCCTGTTCGGGGGACGCACCGTCGCCGGAGGCGCAGCTGAAAGCTGCAGCCGTGCCGGCGCCAGCCACGGCCTCGACGATCAAGGTGTCGAGGATCAGGCCGGAGCCTTCCTCCATGTAGCCGAAGCGCTGGCGGTGCATCGCGGCGAAACGCTCGCTCATGTCTTCGGTGCTGCTCAGCTCGAGCTCCAGCGCGGTGTCGCTGCCCGGCAGCCGGATGCGCGCACGGTGGCGAAGCTCGATCGAGTCACGCTCGACGTCCTGGCTGACCAGCGCCTCGACCGCTGCCGTCTCCAGAGTGCGCAGCTGCGCGGAAAAGTCCTCGCCCAGCGGCCGCACCACCCCGGCCTCACGGATCGCCTTCACTTGGGCAAGGCCGATGCCATAGGCCGACAGCAGGCTCGCGAGCGGGTGGACGAGGATCCGCTCCATGCCGAGCGCATCGGCGACCTGGCAGGCGTGCTGGCCGCCCGCTCCGCCGAAACAGGCAAGCGCGTAACGGGTCACGTCATGCCCGCGCGCGATCGAGATCTTGCGGATGGCATTGGCCATGTTGTCGACGGCGATCCGAAGGAATCCCTCAGCGATGTCGGCGAGGTCCATCTTCAGCCCGAGCGCCTGCTCGACCGCGTCGGCCACCTCGACAAGCCGCGCCTCGCACGTCGCAGGGTCGAGCGGCTGGTCGCCGCCGGGACCGAATACTGCCGGAAAGCGGTTGGGCACGATCCGGCCCAGGAACAGGTTGCAGTCGGTGACGGTGAGCGGGCCGCCCGCGCGGTAGCAGGCGGGCCCCGGCCGTGCGCCGGCCGATTGCGGCCCCACGCGGAAACGCATTCCGTCGAAGCGGCAGATCGACCCGCCGCCCGCAGCAACGGTGTGGATCTGCATCATCGGCGCGCGGATCCGCACTCCGGCGACCACGCTCTCCTCCGCGAGCTCGAACCGGCCGGCGTAGTGCGACACGTCGGTCGAGGTGCCCCCCATGTCGAAACCGATCAGGCGCTCTTCCCCCGATGCCGCGACCATCCCCACCACACCGCCGGCGGGACCGGACAGGATCGCGTCCTTTCCGCGAAACGCGTTTGCGTCGGTCAGCCCCCCATTCGACTGCATGAACTGCAGCTTGGTGCCGCGTGCGAGGCCCGATGCGACCCGCTCGACGTAGCGCCGGAGCACCGGCGACAGATAGGCATCGACCACTGTCGTGTCGCCGCGCCCGATGAGCTTGATCAGCGGTGCGACTTCGTGACTGACCGACACCTGAGCGAAGCCGAGCTCCCGCGCCAGGTCGGCAAGACGGGCCTCGTGCTGCGAGTATCTCCACCCGTGCATCAGCACGATCGCAAGCGCGTCGATCCCGCTCGCTTGGACCCGCTCGAGCTCGGCGCGCGCATGGTCCATGTCCAGAGGAAGGACGATCTGGCCATCGGCGCCGACGCGTTCCGTGATCTCGACGACCGCCTCGTATGGCTGCTCGGGAAGGATGATGTGTCGTGCGAAAATCTCGGGCCGCGCCTGATAGCCGATCCTCAGCGCATCGCCGAAGCCGCGAGTGATCGCCAAGGCCACGCGCGCGCCCTTGCGCTCTAGCAGCGCATTGGTCGCGACCGTCGTGCCCATGCGCACTGTGCCGAGGACGGAGCCGGGGTCCGAGCCAAGGATTCGGCCGATGCCTTCGAGCGCCGCGTCCTCGTAGTGGGACGGATCTTCGGACAGCAGCTTCTCGGTCCGGAACCCTCCGGTCTCATTCCAGGCGATCACGTCGGTGAAGGTGCCGCCGCGGTCGATCGCGAAGTTCCAGACTCGGTCCATCCACCCGCCATCAAGCAGAACGCAGGCGGGCCGCCAAGAAGGAAGTCCCTGCTGGGCCAAGGGCTTGACGATTGGCGGCCAAGCCGCAACAGCGGGTTCCGCCGAGGCCGGGGCACCAAGGCACCAGTGCACCAGTGCGGGGGCCCTCATCGGCCGCTAACCGAACATCATCTTCGAGACTGAAGGATTGGCACCGGCGCCCGTCCGTCACGATCGCCAGCAGCAGGTCCATGCCATGTCCGTCAGAATCTCCCTTGCCGCCGTGTTGCTCGCCAGCAGTGCGGTCGTTTCCGCGCAGGAGCAGGCGCCGCCCCAGCCCTCGCCGGGCGAAGCGGCCGCCCAGCACCAGCCGCCCCAGGGTGCTCAGCTGAACACGCAGAACGCGCAGCCTGCCCAGCCGGCCAAGCCGCCGAAGTGGGACGTCGAGCGGCCGCGCGGGCTCAGCCTGCGCAGGGTGCAGCTGAACACCGACGAGGGCACGTGGATGAACGTGGACGTGTCGCCGGACGGCAGCCGCGTGGCGTTTGACATGCTCGGCGACATCTATGTGATGCCGATCGGCGGCGGCACTCCGACGCGCATCGCCGAGGGCCTGTCGTACGAGCAGCAGCCGCGCTGGTCACCTGACGGCACGCGCATCNACTGCATCGTCGGCGAGACAGCTGACCCCCGGCACGATCGCGGTTCGCCCGTCCTCGGGCCAGACCAGCCGCTCGACGAGGTCGTCGAGCCCAGCCGGGCAGGGCGCGTAGGGCGCCTCGACCCAGCCGCGGTTGGAGCCGACCATTCCGCCGAGAAGCAGCGGCTTGTTGGCCAGCGTGTCGCGGATTTGCGCGACTGCCGGCCGGCGGGTTCGGGCCGGCACCGACAGGATTCCCTGGTCGTCCTCCATCTCGCGGGTGCAGCGGCGATCGGCGCCGATCAGATAGGCGCGTCGGTTCGTCGTTCCCCAGTCGGCGGCAATGAAACCTTCAGCCCAGCGCATGAGTCCGCTCCGTTAGCGATAAACCGCACCGATGCGAGATGGCTCCCCCCGTTTTCTTTTTGGCGGGCGAGGCTATCGGGGCGCTGGGGAGACGGCGAGTCGGAGCCGCAAAAGCGCCGAGGGAGAGTTAGCGATCGCCAACTTCATGTTCGCGACCGGGATCGAGAACAGCATCCCGACCATCGACAACGGCCGCACCCGCGTCGACCAGATGGAATCGTGTGGGTTCTACGAGCGCTGGCGCGAGGATTTCGACGCGGTCCAGGAACTCGGGATCAACTTCCTGCGCTATGGTCCGCCGATCCACCGCACCTATCTGGCGCCGGGCAAGTACGACTGGGAATTCTCCGACCTGACCTTCGCCGAGCTGCGGCGCCGCGACATCACTCCGATCGTCGACCTGTGCCACTTCGGAGTGCCCGACTGGATGGGCAATTTCCAGAACCCGGACTTCCCGCAACTGTCCGCCACTTATGCGGCGGCGTTCGCCGAGCGCTACCCTTGGATCCAGCTCTACACGCCGGTCAACGAGATGTTCATCTGCGCGATCTTCTCGGCCAAGTACGGCTGGTGGAACGAGCAGCTGAAGACCGACCTGGGGTTCGTCACGGCATTGAAGCACATCGTCAAAGGCAATGTGCTGGCGATGCTCGAGATCCTCAAGCACCGCGCCGATGCGATCTTCATCCAGTCGGAATCCTCGGAATATTTCCACGCCGACAGCCCTAGCGCGATCCACCAGGCCGAGCTGATGAACTCGCGCCGCTTCCTCAGCCTCGATCTCAACTACGGCCGCCGGGTCGACAGCGAGATGTTCGAGTACCTGATGGACTGCGGCATGACCAAGGAGGAGTACCACTTCTTCCTCCACAACCGGCTGAAGCAGCACTGCATCCTGGGCAACGATTATTACCGCACCAACGAGCACCGAGTGTTCGAGAACGGACATACCACCTCGTCGGGCGAGGTGTTCGGCTACACCGAGATCACTCGGCAATATTACAACCGCTACCGGCTGCCGGTGATGCACACCGAGACCAACCTGGTCGAGGGTCCGGTCGGCGACGAGGCGGTGCACTGGCTGTGGAAGGAATGGGCGAACGTCCTTCGCCTGCGCAACGTCGGCATCCCGACCGTCGGCTTCACCTGGTATTCGCTGACCGACCAGGTCGACTGGGACACTGCGCTTCGCGAGCAGAACGGCAACGTCAATGCGCTGGGTCTCTATGACCTCGACCGGAACATTCGCAACGTCGGGCGCGCATACAAAAGGCTGATCCGCGACTGGCGCGAAGTGCTTCCCGCTTCCAGCCTCTGCTTGGTCGTTCCGATCGTCCCTCCCTCGCACTATGAGTGGGCGAGCGCGCGCGAGCAGGAGGAAGAGGCGAGGCGGCGGCTCGTCCAGGACGAGGCGTCGGCGGGTAGCGAGCAGGATTTCTCATGAAGATCGGGCGCATCGAAACCTTCTATGTCCCGCCGCGCTGGCTGTTCGTCCGCGTCGAGTCCGACGAGGGCGCGGTCGGCTGGGGCGAAGCGAGCCTCGAGGGCCATGCCGAAGCGGTCGAGGGCGCGTTCGAGGCGCTGAAGGACCGCTTCATCGGCCACGACCCCTACGCAATCGAGGACATCTGGCAGGTCGGCTATCGCGGCGGCTTCTATCGCGGCGGGCCGGTGCTGATGAGCGCGCTCGCCGGACTCGAGCAGGCGCTGTGGGATTTGAAGGGGCGGGTGCTTGGGCTGCCCGCGTGGGAAATGCTCGGCGGGCGCGTGCGCGACCGGGTGCGCGCTTATGCCTGGATCGGCGGCGACCGGCCGGACGAGATCGCCGAGGCGGCGGACGCGCGGCGCCAGCAGGGCTTCTC
>JAUJOV010000042.1 GCA_030447545.1 Sphingomicrobium sp.
CGGCTTACTTCGGACGCTTGGCGCCGTACTTCGAGCGGGATTGCTTGCGGTTCTTGACGCCCTGCGTATCCAGGACGCCGCGAAGCACGTGGTAGCGAACGCCCGGAAGATCGCGAACGCGGCCTCCGCGGATCAGCACCACCGAGTGCTCCTGAAGATTGTGGCCTTCGCCGGGAATGTAGCTGATCACTTCGCGCTGGTTGGTCAGGCGGACCTTGGCCACCTTGCGAAGCGCGGAGTTCGGCTTCTTCGGGGTCGTCGTGTAGACACGGGTGCAGACGCCGCGCTTCTGCGGGTTCTGCTCCATCGCAGGGACCTTGGACTTGGCCTTCTGCGGTTCGCGACCCTTGCGGATCAGCTGGTTGATCGTCGGCATGAAGCCCTTCACCTTAGCATGAAAAGCGCGATAGCGTCGGCGGGCCTCGCGGCCGCCGGGCCATCACGCATCGAGCAATGTTCAGCTCTTGCCCAGCGGGAGGACGAGCGACCCGCGGACGAGCGGCCACATAGCGGGGCGGCAACACAGGGTCAACCGCAAGTCAGGCGCGAATCCGGTGCTCCGCCAGCCGCTGGTACCAGGGGCGGCAGCGCTCGGCGAGGCGGCGCGCCTCGTCCGGCAAATCGACTGGCGGTGCCTCCGGCGGGCCGAAGCCGGTGCTCGCTTCGACCGCTGCGTACCAGTGCTGCGCCCACGGGCCGTCGGTTTCGCGCCGGCCGGGCTCCCAGCTCAGCATCGCGCGATCCCAGGCAATGCCGAGCGCCGCGCACAGCCTCGACAGAATTGCTTGCGGGTCGGCGAGCAGGTCGCCGGCATCGACCACAGGGGGCGCGCGCCCGAGCCGGTCGGCCTCGCGTTCGAAGAATTGGGCCTGCCGCTCAAGACCGAAGTCCTCGAAGACGGCGCTCTCCCGCTTGCGCAAATAGGAGGCGATCATCTGCTCGGGCGAGCGGATCAGGAACGCGTGGCTGAAGCCGTCGAAGTCGTCATAGCCGATCGGCCCGACCATGTGGTGCCACATGTGCTTCTGGTACCAGACGGGGGCGCCGTCGGGCGGATCGCCGCGAAGCGCCGCCATGACGCTGTGCCAGTCGCTGTCCATCGCGGCGATCACCTCGCCGCGCATCGGGTGATCGGCGCCGCTGGTGTTGAGGAAGCAGCAGTAGAAGGGCTCGTCGGAAATGAACGTGTCCGACCTGCTGGAGAAGCTGCGCATCATCGCGGTGGACAGGTTCCTGGGACCCGACCACATCGCGATGCGCACGGTCACGGCCGCCGCTGCTCCGCAACGTCCCGATCGACCCGTTTGCGATAGAGCTGCTGCAGCCGCTCGACCATCGGCCCGCGGCACTCGAGGCTGCGGCCGTCCACCTCGCGGACGGGAACGATCCCGGCGAACGTGCCGGTGATGAAGGCTTCGTCGGCGCCATAGACGTCGGTCAGCGAGAAGTCCTTCTCGTGGGCGGGAATGCCGTTCTCCCAGGCCACCTCCAGCGCCAGCCTGCGTGTCACTCCAGGGAGGCAGTATTTGCCGCTCGAGGTCCACAGCTCGCCTTTTCGCACGATGAAGAAGTGGGTCGAATTGCAGGTCGCGACGAAGCCGTGGGGGTCGAGCATCAGCGCTTCGTCGGCGCCCGCCTGTGCCGCCTGGATGCAGGCGAGGATGCAGTTGAGCTTGGAGTGCGAGTTGCGCTTGGGGTCCTGCACAGCCGGGTCGCCGCGGCGCACGTGGACGGTGAACAGCTTGAGCCCGCGCTAGTGCACATTCTCGGGCGGCTGCTTGTACTCGGGGGCGATCACGACGGTCGCGCCGGAAATCACGACGCGCGGGTCCTGGTAGGGCGTCGAGCGCAGCCCACGCGTGACCATCAGCCGGACGTGGACCCCGTCGTCCATGCCGTTGGCGTCGAGCGTGCCGTAGAGCCGCTTCGTCAGCTCCTCGCGGGTGAGGCCGATGTCCATGGCGATCGCCTTGGCGCCTTCGAACAGGCGATCGAGGTGGCGCTCGAGGAAGGCGATCCGGCCGTTGTGGACGCGCAAGCCCTCCGACACGCCGTCGCCGAGCATGAAGCCGGAGTCGAACACCGACACAAAAGCCTCGGCGCGCGGCTTCAGCTCGCCGTTGATGTTGATCAGGACCGCGGCGTTGCGCGGGTCGGAGACGTCGTGCATCGACTGGGACATGGCGCAGCGATGGAGCCCGTGCGGCCCGTTGGCAATATCAGTCCCCGAGCCGGCAGCGCTCGATCGTCACAGCACGAAGTCGCCGGAAGTCAGCGTGTGCAACCCGTCCAGGCGGATTGCGAAATCGGCGATTCCGTCGCCGTTGGTGTCGCCCTGGACAATGGTGCTGCCGCTGACATGCTGGTAGCGCAGCTCGCCGGCCGTTCCGCTGAACGCGGCGCTGCCGATGAACGCGAACCCTTGGTCGTTCTGGACGGCTGAATTCGCATCGACCCGCCCAAGGTCGATGCGATCGCCCTCGGCCCGGTCGAAGTCATGGATCTGATCGGCAGCGGACCCGGTCGATCCGCCGAAATGGCCGTCGTCGAACACGAACAGATCACTGCCGAGGCCGCCGTACAGCCGGTCCAGGCCCGCGCCGCCCTCGATCCTGTCCGCGCCGTCACGGCCGTACAGCCGGTCTTCGCCGGCGAGCCCGAACAGCTGGTTGGCGCCCGAATTGCCCGAGATGAGGTTCGCCAGATCATTGCCCCGGCCGGTGAGAGCATTGGTCCCCGTCAGGGTCAGATGCTCGACGCTCACGCTCAGCGTGTGGCTGACCGAGGAATAGACGCGGTCGCTGCCTTCACCCGAATATTCGACGACCACGTCGGACGCATTGTCGAGGAAGAAACTGTCGTCGCCGGTGCCGCCGTAGAGCTTGTCGGCGCCTGCGCCGCCATAGATGCGGTCCGCACCAGCCCTGCCGAACACGCTGTCGCTGCCGTCGAGGCCATAAAGCCTGTTCGCCCCTTCATTGCCGTTGATGACGTTCGCGAGGCCGTTGCCCTTGCCGACGAGGTCGCCGCTTCCGGTCAGGGTCAGACGTTCGATGTTCGCGCTGAGAGCGTGACCGATCGAGGCATTAGACGATGTCCGTCCCCTCCCCCGCAGCCTCGTATGCGGCGTCGGATGAACTGTCGACGTAGTAGCGGTCGTCGCCCAGCCCGCCGTACATCGTGTCGGCACCAGGCCCGCCGTCGAGCCGGTCGTTGCCCGCGTTGCCCCGCAGGGTGTCGGCGCCGTCGAAGCCGTACAGCGCATTGGCGCCCGGATTGCCGGTGATGCTGTTGCCGAGCTCATTGCCCCTGCCGGAAAGATTGGCTGTGCCGGTCAGCGTCAGGCGCTCGAGGTTCGCACCAAGCGTGAATCCAACGGAAGACTGCACGCTGTCGCTGCCCTCACCGGAGTTCTCGACCGCGGCGTCGAGCGTATTGTCGACGAAGAAGATGTCGTCGCCGGAGCCGCCCGACATCTGGTCGGCACCCGCACCGCCGCCGAGCTCGTCACTGCCCCCGTTGCCGACCAGGCTGCCGTCGCCGGCGGCGCCGTGGAGCCGGTTCGCCGCCGAATTGCCGGTGATCGCATTGGCAAGATCGTTGCCGGTGCCGTCGATCGCTGCGGTGCCGAGCAGCGTCAGCCGTTCGAAGGTGGCGCCGAGCACGTGCCCGAGCGTGGAACGCACCTCGTCGATCCCCTCGTCGGCTGCCTCGACGATCACGTCGGCGGTCGAATGGACCAGGAATATGTCGTCGCCGAGGCCGCCGTGCATGGTGTCGGCGCCGCTGCCGCCATCGAGCCAGTCGTTGCCGGCGCCGCCGTCCAGCCGGTCGTCGCCGGCCCGCCCGTAGAGGCTGTTGGCGGACGCATTGCCGCGAAGCTCGTCATTGCCGCTGCCGCCGATCGCATTTTCAATGGTCACGCCGCGGGCGATCGTCACGTTGCCGGTGAGGCCGCCGACGTTCGAGAAGGTCTCAGGCTCGAGGTTGATCAGCTGCGGCGCGGTGAAGCCCGAATAGTCGAGCGTGTCGAGCCCGCCGCTGTCGAAGACGGTGTAGACGACGCTTGGGAATAGCGCGGCGTTGTAGATGTCGCGGCCTGCGTTGGAGTTGAAGCCGTAGGTCGTGTCTCCCGCGCGCGTCGTGGTCGAGAGGCCGTAGAGCTGCGACATGCCGATGATGTCCGCGACCATCGGCGTGACGACGAAACCGGGCGTGAAGCCGAGGTCGGCGAAGTGGGTGTTCACCTGCTGGTCGAAGTAGGACGTGACGCTGGTCGACCAGCCGTCGTTCGCAAACAACGCATCGTAGGGATAGCGGGCATCGCCGTTGTAGTTGCCGGGGTGGCCGAGCCCGAGCGCATGGCCGATCTCGTGGATGAAGGTCTGGAACGAGTAGCTGTCGAAGCTCGTGCCGTAGTCGGTCAGCCATTGCGTCGAGACGTTGATGTAAGCCTAGCTGATCGTCCCGTCGGTCGTCCAGTCGACGTCGGCGAACGCGCCCGCCTGATCGTCGTCGAACGTGATCTGCGCGCCGGTCAGCACTTCGGGGAAGTCGATGCCGATGATGTCCGACCACAGCGCCAGCGCCTCGCGGGCCAGCGCCGGGCCCGCCGAAGTGAGCCCGCTGAGGTTGACCGTGATCGAGCCGCCCGACGTGTCGAAGCTGTGCGAAAATCCGCTCCAGTAGCCGCTCACGAGGTGGTGGGCGATTTGGTCGTATGTTCCGAGCGGCGGCGGGACATATTCGCTGACGCTCAGCTGATAGTCGCCGGCAGAGGCGTCGCCCCAGGCGCCGACGTCGATGTAGTAGGTGCCGCTGTAGGAGGCGCTGAAGGCGATCAGGGAGTCGCGGTTGGTGCCGGGCGAGATGTCGTCATTCTGATAGACGACGTTGCCGGCGGAATCGCGGATTCGAAGGTACGGGTCTTCGAGCGTAATCCCCTGGAGGCTGATCGTGACCGACTGGCCCGCGGTCAGATCGATCCTGAACCAGTCGCGGTCGCCGGTGACCTCGAGCGCGCCGATGACGCTGTCGCCGATGGTCACGCTCTCGCGCGTTGAACTGTCGCCGGGAATGTCGGGCAAACCGGTCGCTCCACGTCGATCGAAGACGCCGGGGCGGCTGCGCGGCCGCCCCAATGTCTCCGATGCCGCACGAGGCGGCTCCGATTCGGCGAGGTCAGCCTAACGCGCTTTCATGCGATGTGGGTTAACAAAAATTCGGTATCTAATCCGGTGTGGAGAGACTTCAGTCAGCCTCCGTGCAACCTGTCGTCGCGATCAGCGGGCCGCCGCCTTCGCCAGCTCCGCGCCGAGGCTGTTGACGAACCTTTGCAGGGAGCCCGGATTGAGGTTCCGGTCCATGGTCGCGTGGCGCTGCTCGGGCAGCGCTCGCCCGTCCGCGAGGGTCACGCGCGCCGACAGCATCGAAGGGGAGAGGACCTGGATCTGAACCGAGTAGCCGACGCCCGGAGCCTGGGCCGCGGCGGCCTGGCGGATCGCGTCGCACAGAGCGTCCGCTCCGCCGATCTCGGGCGGGAGCTTTTCTGCGCCGTCCACGCGGCACTCGCCCGAAGATGACTGCTGCGGCGAGTTCACCGCGCACGCAGCCTGGCTGGAAAGGCCGAGCGCTGCGGCGAGCGCAAGGACGGGAATGTTTCGTGGCATTGCGGTGCCCGGCTAGCGCTGCCGGTGTTAACCTGGCCAAAACGGCAGCTGCTGCCTGCCCGCGTGATTCGAGTCCACTGACGCGGCGGCATGACTAGGGCTCGTTCTTGATGAGGTCGCCGCGCGCCATCACGAAATCGACCTCCTTGAGCACCGTGACGTCGGTGAGGGGGTCGCCGTCGACGGCGATGATGTCGGCGGACTTGCCCGGCTCGACCGTCCCGACCTCCTTCGCCAGGCCGAGGAGATCCGCCGCGTTCACCGTCGCGGCCTTGAGCGCTTCGGCCGGCGGCATTCCGTACTTGACGAGCAGCTCGAACTCGTCGGCGTTGCGGCCGTGCTTCGACACGCCGGCATCGGTGCCGTAGGCGATCTTCACTCCGGCCGGATAGGCCTTCTGAAGCGACTGGCCGGTGATGCCGATGCGCCAGTCGATCTGCTGCTTGACCGCGCCGGTATAGGCGTTAGGGTCCTTGGCGAGCCGCTCGAGATAGCCGTTCACGGTCGACAGCGTCGGCACGTAATAAGCGCCGCGCTGACGGAACAGGCGCAGCACCTCGGCGTCCATCACCGTCCCGTGCTCGATCGAATCCGCGCCTGCGCGAAGTGCAAGCTTGATCCCGTCGGCTCCGTGGGCGTGGACGGCGACCTTCCTGCCATAGGCGTGCGCGGTGTCGACCAGCGCGCGCGCCTCGTCCTCGAACATGCGGGTCGCAAGGCCCGTGCCGCTGTTGACTCCGCCGGTGGTCGCGAACTTGATCACGTCGGCGCCGCGGTCGATCTGGCGGCGGACGACCTTGCGGCACGCCTCGATGCTGTCGCAAAGGTTCTCCGGGTCGGGCAGATGCGCGACCAGCTCGTCGTTGAGAGCGCCGCGACCGTCCATGTGGCCGCCGGTGGTCGATATGGCGCTTGCCGCATCGATGATCCGCGGCCCCTGCACCCAGCCGCGCTTGATCGCTTCACGCAGGGCAAGGGTAATGCCCTCGTCGTCGCCGAGGTTGCGAACCGTCGTGAAGCCCGCGCGAAGGGTCTTCATGCCGTTCATCTGGGCTTCGAGCGCGTGCATTGCCGGCTCTTCGCGGACCGAGGCGAGCAGGTTCGCTTCGCCGCCACGGTCGGAAGTCAGATGGACGTGGCTGTCGATCAGGCCGGGGAGCACCGTCCTCGAGCGCAGGTCGACGGTGCGAGCGCCGGCCGGCGCGGGCAAGAAGCCGTCCTGCACCGCGCGGATCAGCCCGCCATCGACGATGATCGTCGAGGGACCGCGCACCGTCTGGCCGGGGACTGCGATCAGCCGTCCGGCGTGGATGTAGGTGGGTGCGGCAACGGCCGCCGAGGCAAGAAACAGCGAGCCCGCGAGGCCTGCGAGACCAGCTTTCATCTTAAGGCCTCTCATTCGGTCGTCGCGCCGTCCCATTCCTCGATGTGGTGGCGCGCCTCCGATTCCTCGGTGGTGCGGTGGACCACCCGGTCCTTGTGCTCGGGCGGGCCGTAGAGCGTGTAGAAGCGCAGCGGGGAATCGCCCGTGTTGCGCACGTTGTGGCGAGCGCCGGCGGGCACGATCACTGCGAAATCCTCCTTCACCGGTTCTCGCGGCCGTCGACGTCGACGGCGCCGCCCCCTTCCTCGAACCGGAAGAACTGGTCGCGGTCGGATGCACGTCGTCGCCGACCTGCTCGCCCGGGCGAAGGGTCATCAGCACCAGCTGCAAATGCTCGCCGGTGTAGAGCACCCGGCGGAAGTCGTCGTTGTCGATCGTCAGCCGGTCGATGTCGTCGCAAAAGCCGCGCTTCATGTGGGTTCCTTCGAACGTGCCGCGCGGGGTGAACGCCAGGATGTTGCGCCGCGTTCCGGGCCGGTGGTCAGTCGCGGTCCACGGCTTTGCCGCCCTTGATCACGGCCGAGGGGCGCTCGAGCACAGTGACGTCGGTCAGCGGGTCGCCGTCCACCGCCACCATGTCGCCGAACCGGCCGAGGGCGATCGATCCAACGTCGCTTCGGCCGAGCGCCTGTGCCGCGTTGCGGGTGGCTGCGCGGATCGCCTCGAGCGGGGTCATTCCGTACTGCACCATGGTCCGGAACTGGCGGCCGGCCTGGCCGTGAGGCATCACTCCGGCGTCCGTCGCGAACACCATGCGTACCCCGGCCTGGTGGGCGCGGCGGAAATTGTCGCGCTGGATTTGCGCGATCTCGCGGTCCGTGCGCAGATTCTCCTCGCGGACCCCGTGGTTGTTGCGTTCTGAGTGCGTGTTTTGGGGGTTGTGGATGTCCTTCGCGAGCCACGGCGGGCGGCGCAGGTGCAACACCACGGCGAGGGTA
>JAUJOV010000004.1 GCA_030447545.1 Sphingomicrobium sp.
GTGGTCGCGACGACGGCGGCCGAGTCCACCTCCGCCGACGCGAGCGGGGCCGCCACCGGCTTGAGCATCGCGGCCGGCGGGCGGATCAGCACGAAGCTACCGCCCGACGGGCTCTGGGCGTCCTCGGACGTGACGCCGTTCCGGGCGCTGCCGGCGTACGCGGGCTGCGCGGCGCGGACCTGGATCACGACGACGCCGCCGGTCCGGGGCGAGATGATGCCGGCGTGCGCGGCGGCCGAGCAGACCGACGACCACGCGGAGTACGTCCCGGTGCCGACGACCTGACTGACCTGCCCGCCCGGCGCGCAGCGGAAGGCGAAGTCCTGGTCCAACCGCGCACTGTAGTCGAGCGCCTTGTCGTCCCAGCCGATCATGCGCACGACCGCCGGGTCGACCTGCTGGCCGGCCGGGACCCCCGGCTCGGGCACTCCCCACTCGCCGGGCGCGCCGCCCGCCAGGGCGGCTTGCGCCTGGACGGGGAGCTCCAGGGCCTTCTTCAAGAATCCACCGAGGCGGCTCTTCTTCTTGGGCTGCTCGCCGTCGGGGGCCTGCGCGCCGGCGGGCTGCCACGCGGCGGCGAACGAGGCGGAGACGAGCATCGCGAGAGTCGACGCGGTGACGGCCCGGCGACGCGTGTTCGGCGAACGGGGCTGGGGACGCGGCATAGGCAGTGGCTACGGATGGATGCTCCGGATGCGCGGAGCGCGCCGGCGGTTGCGCCGAGGCGGGGCACCTCGACGAGAGTGTTGGCGACACGAATACCCGCAATGCTCGTCAGCTCAGAAGCCGCGGTCCGTCTCGGGATGCGAGATCCCGCGGATGGCCGCAGCGCCTAACGCGTGCTTAACGAGTGCTTGACGAGTGCTCGTGAGGCGCGCCCATATTAGGCGCGCGATCGGCGCGCGCAAGATGGGCGGCCCGTGCACAAGCGCGGCGTGTGGGGGGCGCGAGCGGCCTGGGGAGGTGATCAGGCGGCTGCGCGGCTCGGCAAAGGAGCAGCTGGCCGCCGTAGAGACGGCGCCCTGTGCGAGGAAGGATTCTCCCTCTCGTGCCGGCGGGAGAGGGAAAGTCGTTGAGAAGCCGCCAAAAGCCTAGCCGGCGCGAGCTGGATGCGGCGGAGGCGGCGCTCGAGCAAGCTCAGACGCGGCAACAGCGCGAGGTGCGGGACGTGGAGCGCGAGATCGAGGCGCTGGTGCGCCGCCGGCGGGAGCTTCTGCGGCGTCATGAAGCGGAGCGAGACGAGCTCGACGCCGGGCGCGAGCGCGCTCGGCGGGACTATGAGGGCGCGCTTCGGGCTTGGGGGAAATGGTACCTATCTGGAAAAAATTGTTGACAGCGTGACGCTGTTTAGGGACACGTCAGGAACAGTGAGCAATTGTCGGACAGTCCCAGAAGGAGCTGTTCCACAACGAGGCGCTGCAGCTTGTCGGCTTGCTTGTTGCCGGCTGTGTCGAAAAGCCTCCGCGAGGAGACCCTCCCGCCGCGCCGGTCGCCGGGCAGTGCTTCATCGTGGGCAGCGGCGCGACCGGTGAATGGGCCTCGTACATTGACCACGTGGCGGCCTACACCACGGGCGGCTGGGCGCTACATCCCGCCGGTGAGTGGCATGTGCTTCTACGTCCGTTCGGAGCAAGCGACGGTGTGCTATGGAACTGGTCAGTGGGACCTTGGGGTGCTGCGGGGGTCCAGTGTCATGATCGGTGCTGGGCTCAAGGGCCGCTGCGATTGCGGACCCCATCGGCGGGGGCGACGTCGACGCTGAGGCGCGCGCGGCGATCACGGCTATCCTGTCGGCCCTGCGCCCCCATGGTGTCATAAGCCAGTAGCCGCAATTCCGAACCCGCTTTTTGCGAACGCGTGATGTCTTTTTCCGGAGGAGATTCACAACCCGGAGTGAGGCCTTTGAGCAACAACTTCGTACAATCAGCCGCTTGCGTGGGAACACCCGGTCTCATAATGTGTCCCTAGCGCTCTAGCTCAGAGCGTACTGAAAGGGGATTTCCATGCGCAAGCTTGTCATCGCGGTGGCGCTCGCATCGGCGGCTGTCACAACACCAGCCGCCGCTCGCGACGGTTCTGCATACTTTGGCCTCGAAGTCGGCCCAATGATCATCGAGGACATGGAGTTCGACATCGAGCTCAATGGCGCCGACAACTCCAACGTCATTCTCGTTGATCATAAGGTCGGGTGGGATGCCGACGTAGTTGGCGGCTTCGACTTCGGTGCCTTTCGCCTCGAAGGCGAACTGGCATATAAGCGCGCCAGGCTAGACAAGGTCGGTCTGGCGGTGACCGATCAGCCCGACGCGGATGGTCGCACCACCGCACTCTCAGCAATGCTGAACGGCTTGGTGGACTTCGGCGGCGAGCAGGGCGTCAGAGGCTATGTCGGCGGTGGCGTCGGTCTGGCGCGCGTGAAGCTTCGCGCGCGGCCGGACATCAACAACTTTCGGATCCGCGGGACCGACAGTGGGTTTGCGTGGCAGGCGATCGCCGGCATCGGCTTTCCGATCACCCCGAACATGGAACTTGGTCTCAAATATCGCTTCTTCAACAAGAAGCTGGATTTCTCAGACAATGACGGCGAAGCGTGCGGGCCGTTTGGCTGCGAGCCTACCGACATCGACCTCGAGGACCGGTTCCGTTCGCACAGTCTCCTGGCCAGCTTGATCTTCAACTTCGGGGCTCCGGTGGTGGTGGTGGCGCCTCCGCCGCCTCCTCCGCCTCCTCCGCCTCCGCCGCCGGCGACGCAGACGTGCCCGGACGGCACGGTGGTGCTTGCGACCGAGCCTTGTCCGGCTCCGCCGCCTCCTCCTCCGCCGCCGCCGCCGGCGCCAGAGCGCGGCTAACGCTGCACTGCGACAAGAGAAAGGCCGGTCCGGGGAAACCCGGGCCGGCTTTTTTCTTTGGCTGCGCCGGCGCTTCGTTCGCCCGTGCGCGCGGAACAGAAGGGCCGGCTCGCGCATAACAACGGCGACCCTTCAACAGGAGTTTCGCCAATGCCCGTTCGCTTCGCCTTGCCACTTGCGCTCGCCGGCCTGATCGCCGGTTGCGTGCCGATGGCGACCGCCGACGTGCCCGTCGCAACCACGAACCTGGTGCGCAGCGACGGCACCGCCGCGGGCACCGTTCGAGTGTTCAGCGAGCCAACCGGCGTGGTGCTGAGGATCGACGCCGCGGGCCTGCCGCCGGGGCTCCACGGAGTCCATGTGCACGCGGTCGGCCGCTGCGATGCGCCCGCGTTCACCACCGCGGGGCCGCACTGGAACCCGACCAACCGCCAGCACGGGCACCGGAACCCGGCAGGCCCTCACCTGGGCGACCTGGGCAACCTCGGCATCGGCGCGAACGGGCGGCTGATCGCGGGGCTGCTGATCCCCGGAGCGCGGGTTGCAGCGCCAGGCTATGGCAGCGGCCCGCTGCTTCGCGATGGCGACGGCGCGGCGCTGGTGATTCACGCCGGGGCCGACGATCAGCGCACCGACCCGAGCGGCAACAGCGGCGACAGGATCGCCTGCGCGGTGCTGTAGCCACTCATCCCGCTCGCGGGTTGCGCGAGTCGCCCTCTCCCCCGAGGGGAGAGGGGCCTAGGCGGCGGCGAAGTCGTGGGGTTCGGGGGTGAATTCGGGCTCGACCAGCGGATCCTCATTACGCTTGAGGCGCGGGAAGGTGCGCCCCGTTTCGCGGTCGAGGGCTCGTGCGGTCAGGACGTCCGCGACGAACGCGCCCGCGACCACTCCGCCGGCCAAGGCGAGCGAGCGCTTGCGGGTCGAGGAGCGGGCGGCGAGGCCTAGCACGCCGGCGTCGATCATGTCGCCGATCACCCGGTTCCACACATTGGTCGAGACCGCGGGGCCACGCAGAAGCGCGACGCCCGCGAGCAGTTCGCGCAAGCCGAAGGCGAAGATTGTCTTCTTCGCGGTGTCATTCTCGACGCCGAGCAAACGCGCCAGCCGCCCGGGCGCGGCAACCTCCGCCAGCCCGAGCGCAATGCTGAAATAGCCGAGGCCGAGCCCGGCCTTCTTCGCGCCGATCGCCCCCGGCTGGTCGCTTGCGCTCATCGGGGTTGCGAACACTTTGTTGTCCATGCCGAACTGCTCCTGCTCAATCGGGCAGAACAACGGCGGCGGGCCCCCGAGCGTTCCTGCAACAGTGGCATGGTTGAAAAAAATAGCGGAAAACCGCCATTTTTACGGAACAATCCGCTCCGCCGTCCGTTGGTTGGGTGAAGGCTCTGCGACGCGGAGCCATTTCCCCCAACCTTTAGGAAAGGAGCCATTTCCAATGGCCGACAAGACCATAAACAACCAGAACCAGAAGCCCAACCAGACGATGCAGCACGAGCAGGCCAAGGGTCAGTTCAGCAACGAGCGCAAGCCCGAGCAGGGCAACATGAGCCGTGAGCGCCAGGAAAAGAGCGCGATCGGTGGCGGCAGCGATCAGAATCGCTCGACCGGCGAGTTCGACAAGAGCCGCGAGCGCCAGGAAAAGAGCGCGATCGGTGGCGGCAGCGACCAGAATCGCAGCGAGAGCGACAAGAGCCGCAGCGGGTCGAGCGACCAGCGCTAACCAGCTGACAAGCCAGACGGCACGTTCAAGTGCCGCACCGGGCCGCCCTTCGGGGCGGCCTTTTGCTGCGGGGCGGCGCGCGGCGATGGCGAGCGCGAGCAGGGACCTCCCTCGCTCGGCCGAACAGGGCGACACCAAAGTCTTTGCAAAATGAGCACTTGGGTTCAGTCTGCGTGCGCGCTCGCCAGGGGGCTGAGTCGCGACAGGGGGAATCTTCACATGGCGTACTCAGCTATTGCATTGATCGCGCTCGCGGCTGCCCAAGCCGCGACGACCCAGGCCACCATCCAGCAGCCGGCCCAGCCGGCGGCGATCGCGCCTGCCGCCGCGCCGGCGGTGATCCTTCAGGCGCCGACCGAAAACGTGCTTCGCGCCGGGACCGCGGTTCCGCTGGTGATGGCCGAAAGCATTACGACCAACGGCAAGAAGCTGCGCGTCGGACAGCGCGTGCGGCTGACCGTCGGTTCGGACGTGCGGCTCGGCTCTTCGGTGGTGATTCCGGCGGGCAGCCCGGCCGATGCGGAAGTCACCGACGTGCGCAACAAGGGCATGTGGGGCAAGTCGGGGCGGATCGAAGCGCGCGTGCTCAACGTGCGCGTCGGTGACCGGCTGATCCGCCTCAGCGGCGCGTTCGACGGCAAGGGGGTGACGGGCACGGCGGGCGTGGTCGCGGCAGTGGCCCTGGTGCCAATCGCCGGCTTCTTCGTCACGGGCACGAGCGCTAACATCCCGGCTGGATCGGGGGTGAAGGCATTCCTCGATGAGGACCTGCGTATCGCCGCGCCTGCTCCTGCTCCGGCAGCAGCGCCGGCTCCGGCTGCGGCGCCGGCGGCCGGCCAGTAGGCGCAGCTCGAAACCTGCTGGGGGCGGCCGCCGCGCGGCGGCCGTCCACGACCGCGGCAGGGTGGCCGCCTTCTTCAGCCCTTCGCCTGCGCGCGCCTCGCGGCGGTCGCGGTGGTGTACCAAGTTGGATGATCCCTGACGATTTTGCGCGTTCATCGTCGCTTGCGATCACCGGTGCGCGAGAAGGCACGGCTCAAGGAGGACATGGCCGAGCTGTCGAAGCAGCAAGCGGCCGCCAACGCGAGATACGAACCGCGGGGCCCCATTTCTATAGGTCCAGTCGGCTCCGCCGCCCCGTTCGAAAAATCCTTCTTCATCTTTCAATCTGTTCGGCAAGGCGCTTCGTCGAACGCGTGCACCGCGCTCGGGACCTAATCTGCACTTGCGCGTTGGGTGAGTCGGCGGCGGCACTGGCGCTGTCGGAGCGGGCATGGAGGAGCAGTACGGGTGCTCAGCATCGCCGCCATTGCCTTGGCCGCTGCGTCGGCCGCGACTTCCACGCCTCACATGGCGACCTCGCCCTGGTGGGAAAAGATCACCGTCACATATGACGCCGACGGTTCGCAACGCTCGTGCGCCTATGAGACGAGCTTCACCGACCGCAGCCGACAATGTGAGGTCGAGGACGCGCCCGCCTCTGCGGCCGATGCCGGGAGCGGCACGCCCGGAGTGCATACGACGATCACCTTCGAGCGGCGATTTACGCCGGGCGCGAGGCCGGAATTGGCGAAGCTCGAGCCGGGCGACACCTTGCTTGGCGGCCATGTGATGAGCGTTGCGATCGACGGCAGCGGAGTGGTCCGCGGCTGCTCGGTGGTTGCGGTTTCAGGGGATTCGACGCCGGCCTACGATTGCGATCAAGTCCGCGCAGAGCGCTTTAAGGCGAGCGCCGGCGCAAGGGCGCAGGAGTCGCAGACCGGCTTTCTGACCGTGCTCGTCTACGGCCGCGAAGAACAGATCGCCTGAAGCGCCGCGCGCAATGCCTGAATGCGCCGCGCGCAATGCCTGAATGCGCCGCGCGCACGGTTGTGGAGGCTCGGCAACGGTGCGCGGGCCAATGCAACTAACGCGCCGGCCGCCGGAACCGTTCGCCGGAAATGACGGTTCGACGGGGGCATCCGCGTTTTTTCCGCTCGCGGGTGCGAAGCGGCCCGATCGAGCCAGGCGCAACGATTGGGCCGCTTCCTTTTTAGCGCCCTGCCATGCACCCGATGTGCACAGAAACAGGGCGGCGGCGCGTTGGCGCGCCGCCGCCCTGTTTTCTGAAATAGGTTCGGCCCCTAGCTGTTGGACTCGAACCCGTGCTTGAGCTGGCTCACCTGGTCGTGCCCCGAACGGACTGACTGGTAGGCGCGCTCGACCACCGAGCGGGTTTCGCCGCTGAGGCGGCCGCTTTCGAGGACGGTTTCGTACTTGTTTTTGAGATAGTCCTCGCCGCGCTCGACCTCGTTGATGATGGCCTTGTCGTCGCCGCCGCTGATCGCGGCCTTGAGGTCCTCGAACCTTTGGTGCGCCTTGCCGAGGAAGGTGCCCGATTCTTCAGGATCGCCGCCGAGCCGTCGCACTTCGCTCCGCAGATCCTCGACCACGCGCTGGCGCTCGTCGGCGCGCTCGCGGAAGATTTGGCGAAGCCGCTCATGCTTGATGTCGCTGGCCGAATTCTCGAAGCCCGTGATGCTGTCGATCGTCGTCTCGATCAGCTCGTTAAGCGCGCTGACCTGATCCTGGTTGTCCATGCCTTTTACTCCCGTGTCGCGTTCCAACTGGGCCGATGAACGCGCGAGCGGGCAAGCCGATGCGCCGCCGAACCGTTTTTTGCGGCGCGAGGCGCGATTCGCTGCCATTCTGCCGAGCGGCAGCAGGGGCAGGGGGCGAGTCGATGCTTCGGATCATCATGGGTGTTGCGAGCATCGCGCTCGCGTCCGCGGCGGGCGCTGAGACGCAGGGCATCAAGCGCGTCGGCACGGGCCCGTTTCCGATCGCCGCCTCGGTCGAGGTGCCGCCGGGCAGTCGCCTGACCTACGTGAGCGGAACGGTGCCGGATGTGGCCGACCCAAACGCGCCCGAGCGCAGCGTGCAGCGGTTCGGCGATACGCAGGCGCAGACGCGTTCGGTGCTCGCCAAGATCGCGACTCAGCTGAGGCAGCATGGGCTCGGCATGGGCGACGTGGTGATGATGCGCGTGTTCCTGGTCGCGCCGCCCGGCACGGCGCAGATGGACTTCGCGGGGATGATGCGCGGCTACAGCGCCTTTTTCGGGACCAAGGAGCAGTCGAACAGGCCGGCGCGCTCGACCATGGAGGTCGCGGGGCTGGTCGATCCCGGCTGGCTGGTCGAGATCGAAGTCACGGCCGCGCGGGCGCCGGAAGCCGGAGCCGCGGCGAGCGGGAAATAGCATCGTCTCGCAAGGGGGCAGCGCGATGGGACTGACGAGACGCAACGTGCTCAGCCGGCTCGGCGCAATCGGTGGCGCGGGCCTCACTTATGCGGCGATGGAGGCGATCGGGCTTGCCGTGCCGACGCCGGCCAATGCCGAGAACTTCATGCTCGAGCCCGGCAGCGGCGCCGGCCGCTCGGTGGTGATCCTGGGCGCGGGCATCGCGGGGCTGGTCGCGGCCTTCGAGCTTCACCAGGCCGGCTACAAGGTCACCGTGCTCGAGGCGCGCGAGCGGGTCGGGGGCCGCGTGTGGACGATCCGCGGCGGCGATCCGATCGTGCACTTCGGCCGGCCCGTGCAGCGCGCGCAGTTCGATCCTGGCCTCTACTTCAATGCGGGCGCCGCGCGAATCCCGGCGACCCACCGAATCATCCTCGCCTATGCGCGGCGCCTTGGCGTTCGGCTCGAGACGTTCGTCAACGTCAACCGGAGCGTGGGCTGGGACTTCGCGGGCAAGGTCCAGCCCGAGCGGCGCATGGTCAACGACATGCGCGGCGAGATCGCCGAGCTGCTCGCCAAGGCGATCGATGCTCATGCGCTCGACCAGGAGATGCCCAAGGCCGAGCTCGACCTGTTTCGCATGTTTCTGGCGCCCTATGCCTCCCTCGATCGCAAGGGCAAGTACCAGCCGGACGGGCGGTCGGGCTATGCCGTCGCGGGCGGCGGCTACGCCAGGGCGCCGGTGCCGCTTGGGCGGCTCAGCCGCAAGGAGCTGCTGCCGGGCCCGGCGCTCATCCTGCCCTATCTGTTCGAACATATCTGGGACATGCAGGCGACGATGCTCCAGCCGGTCGGCGGAATGGACCGGATCCCGCTGGCGCTCTACGAGCAGGTGAAGCCGTTGGTGCGGCTGCGCTCGCCTGTCACCGCGATCCGCCGGGTCGGCGAGCGGGTGCGGATCGAGCACGGGCCCGGAGCGGCGGCGACGCAAGCCGATTATTGCATCTGCACCCTGCCGATGCCGATTTTGGCCCGAATCGCGAGCGACTTTTCGCCGGCCAAGAAGAAGGCGTTCGGGGCCGCCCATTATTTGCCATCGGTCAAGGTGGCGTTCGAGGCGCGCCGCTTCTGGGAGCGCGAGGACGATATCTACGGCGGCCTCGCGTGGACCGACCGTGCGAACGAGAACGTCATCTACCCATCGGAGAGCTTCAACGCCGACAAAGGCGTGCTGGTCGCCGCCTATGCCGCCGGCTGGACCAACCGTGACAATCCGCAGAAATTCGCGGCGATGAGCCACGAGGAGCGGCTGCGCATCTGCCGCGAGTCGATCGAGGCGCTTCACCCGGGCAAGTCTCGGCTGCTGAGCAAGGGCGTCACCGTCGGCTGGGGGCAGGTGCCCTGGTCGGAGGGCGTCGGCGCGATCTGGCCCGGCGGACCGATGGACCCGCAGCGGCGCGGTGCGGACTATGCCGAGCTGCTACGACCTGAGGGCCCGATCCTGTTCGCCGGCGAGCACCTCAGCTACCACGGCACCTGGCAGGAGGGCGCGGCGATGTCGGCGCACGAGGCGCTGAAGCTCCTCGCCTCGATGGCTGCGGCGAGGGCTGGAAAGGCGGCCGCCGCCTAGATAGGCTGCGGCTGTCCGGTTGCACTGGGGAGTGCACATGTTTGCCCGATTGCTCATGTTTTCGGCCATTGCGCGGTCGGCCGCCGCTCCGGCTGCGGAGCCGCGGCAGCCGACCGGACAGTGGGTTGCGGATTTCGACGTGTCGCAGTGCATCGCCTACCGCAATTACGGGACGGAGGAAGATCCGCTCTACCTGGTGCTGAAGGCGCCGCCGCTGGGTTCGGCAATGCAGCTGGTAGTCATGCGCAAGGGCGGGTACATGGCTGCCCATCAGGCCGACGTGGCGATCACGTTCGACGGCCATCCGCCGTTCCGAACGACAATTCTCGGGTTCAAGCCGCACACGGGCAAATACCGCAGCTACCTGATCAATCTCCCGCCCGCCGCCTTCGCGCCGTTCCGCTCGGCCAGGAGCCTGGCCATCGAGGGGGCGGGGTCTGCTCACCGAGCGGTTCGCTTTGAGAAGCACGGCCCAGTTGATGCAGATCGTGGAACAATGCGTTCGCCAGCTACGGCAGGAATGGAACATCGGCGATACGCTTCCCGAAACCTGGCGAGAGGGGCCAGCCGCCCCCAACCCGCGGCTCAGGAACCCGCGAAAGGCAACATCAGGAGCCTGTTCAACGGCGACGATTACCCGGGCGTCGCTCTGTCGGATGGGCACGAGGGCACCACTACAGCCGCAGTGCTGATCGACGAGCAAGGGCGGGTCGCGGACTGCACGGTCGTGGAAACCAGCGGAGTGGCGGTGCTGGACGCGCAAACCTGCGCGGTCATGAAGGAGCGCGCCCGTTTCAAGCCCGCGGTCGGCCTCGACGGCAGGCCCGCGAAAGACGGCCACCTTCAGAGGATAAGCTGGCGGCTCTACTTGTAGAGCCCTAGCTCCCGACGCCGGGCAGGTGCTGCGCGGTCGGCGACCAGCGGATTACATGGCGCCCTGGAGCAGTGCCGCGGCCGCGGCAGCGGCCGAGAAGGCTAGCACCGCGGGTGCAGCCCGATTAGGCTCTGGCTCTCGGCAGCTGCTGGAGGATTGATCTCGTGTCACGCGTCATGCTGCTCGCTGCTGCACTCGCGGCTGCCTCGCCGACAGCCGCACAGCCGAGGAGCGCTCGACTTCTTCCGGATCAGTGGGTGGTCGGCCATGACGCTGGCCTGTGCGTGCTCCAGAGGCGCTACGGCAGGAAACGGGACCGACAACCCTCTCGTTCAGGCCCGTTCCGATGAGCGACGATGTGACCGTGCTCATATTCGAAACGAGCACTCGTGCCGCATATTCTCCCTTCCGAGGCCAGATTGGCTTCGGCACTGCCGAACCGCCCGTGACAGCGAGGTTTTTCGGGCGGCAGATGAAGTCAGGCGACGTGGTGAGGCACGCGACGCAACTGGGGCGGCACGACCTCCAGCGGGCAGCGCGAAGCGGCATCATCTCGTTCAAGGCGTCGTCGATGCTCAATCAGACGTTCGCTACGCCAGGGCTTGCCCGAGCGCTGCTCGCACTCGACCACTGCGTCGCAGACCTCCTCGTGGCCTGGGGGTCTCGCGCGAACGGCAAGCGCAACTCGGCCAATTCCCCGAGCAGTTGATGCCGGTGCAGCAGTTGGTCTCGTCGCGCGATTACCCGCTGGATGTGGTAGCGCGCCGGGCAAGCGGCCGAAGCTTGGCGGTCGTCCGGCTCGACGCCCAGGGACGTCCAAGCGACTGCAGGATTGTCCACTCCAGCGGCACCAAGTCGCTGGACGACGCCTCCTGCATGGTAATGCTGCGCGCGCGTTTCAGGCCCGCTCGAGACAAGGCCGGCCGGCTGATGGAGAGCGTTTTCCCGCTTCAGCTCTCCTGGAGAATAATGGGTTAGCCGCCTAGCTCCCGACGCCCGGCAGGTGCTGCGCGATCGGCGCCCAGCTGCCCGTGGCGATCAGAACGACGGGGACAATTATCGAGAGGGCATAGACTCCAAAGCCCGTCCATGTCGCGCGATGCACCCGGCCCTGGCTGCGCCTGTCCCAGATGAACAGCGGCACGAAGAAAAACAGGGTCGCAAGCATCTGGATGCTGAAAAGCAGGGATGCTGGGCGGAGCCGTCGGCACGCGTCCGAACGAGGGTCCGGCGACGACGACCAGCGCTGCCGCGAGCATCACGCGCTTGTGCCACTGCGGCTCCTTGCGGCGCCTCCAGCCCTGCCAGACGAGGTAGGCGAATGCCGGTATCGCGGCGAGCGGCAAGGCGGTCCAGTCGAGCGGGGTGGTGAACGGGGGCTGGTTCGCCCGTGCTACCTGCCAGACCCCGATCAGGTACATCGACGGGAGCATCGCGATCGCCAGGAACATCGACGCTTTGCCCAGCCTGATGTGGAGGTCGCGGCGGCCGGCGGCGACGAGCTGGGTCTGGGCGAAGAACACCAGCATCCACAAGGTGAACAGCAGGCCGTGCAGGAGGACCGACGGCGGCAGCGTCGGGTTCGGTCGCGGGAATGGCGGGACGATGTCGCGCAGGAAGAAGCTCGGCGCGAAGCCGACGAACATCAGCACGAGCATGAAGATGGACATGCGCGAGTAGAAGCGCCGCTCGCGCGTGCGCATGTCGATTCCGGCCGAAGCGATGGTGGCCATGAGTCCTCCCCCAAGGATTGGCTGAACAGCGCAGCGTAGCGTCGAATGCGGCTGGTGCAAAGCTCGCGCGATGGCGCTAACAGCGCGCCGGATCCGGCAAAGGAGGCGCGGATGCGCGCAGTTGGGACTTTCCTGGCGAGGGGCGAAACCGACGGCTTCATCTTCCGCTTGAGGAAGCCGCGGTGACAGGGGCGACGGGCGATACCGCCGAAGCCGCGGCGGCACGGCCGGTCGGGGGCTCGCGCGCGTGGCTGGTGCTGGCGGCGCTGGTCGCCGGGCTTCTCGCCGGAGCGCTGGCGCGGGGGCTGAGCGAGCCCGTTCGTGAATCCGCGCTCCAGGTCTCCGGCCTGGTCGGCGGGCTGTGGCTGGACGCGCTCAAGATGGTCGTCATCCCGCTGATCGTCTCGCTGCTGGTGGTCGGCATCGCTAAGGGCGCGCAGGCCGCGCGCTCGGGCCGCGTCGCTGCTCGTTCAATCGCCTGGTTCGCGGCCGTATACGTCTGCTCCGCAGTGCTTGGCGTGCTTGCGATGCCGCTTCTGCTCGGCCTGTTCCCGCTGCCGACGGCCGCCGCCGACGCGCTTCGTGCGGGGCTTGCGGGCATCGATCCCGAGGCGGTTGCGGCGTCGGTTCCCGAGGCAGGCGATTTCTTCCGCTCGATCGTTCCCGACAATGTGGTGGGCGCCGCGGCCGAGGGCTCGGTCCTTCCGCTGGTCTTCTTCACCTTGCTGTTCGGGATCGCTGCGACGCGCATCGACGAGCGGCGCCGCCTGAGCCTCGTCACGTTCTTCGAGGGCATTGCCGACGCTTTGCTGGTGGTGATCGGCTGGGTGCTGTGGATCGCGCCGCTCGGAGTGTTCGCGCTGGCGTTCACGCTGGGCGCGGGCGCCGGGACGGCGGCGCTCGGCGCCGTCGTGCACTACGTCCTGCTGGTGTCGGCGCTCGGCCTGGTGATGATGCTCGCCGGCTATGTGATCGCGGTCACCGCCGGCGGGCCTCCTCCGGGCGGCTTCGCCAAGGCCATGATCGCTCCGCAGGCGGTCGCAATCTCGACTCAGTCGTCGCTCGCCTCGCTTCCGGCGATGCTTGCGTCAGCGCGAATCCTGCGCATCACGCCGCGCGTCGCCGACGTGACCCTGCCGCTCTCGGTCGCGCTGTTCCGCGCCACGGGCCCGGCGATGAACATCGGCGTCGCCTTTTACGTCGGCCACTGGCTGGGGCTGGAGCCGAGCTTCGCGCAGCTCGCCGCCGCGACGGCCGTCGCGGCGGTCGCCAGCATCGGGTCGCCGAGCCTTCCGGGACAGATCAGCTTCCTCACCGCGATCGCGCCGATCGCAATGGCGATGGGCGTGCCGATCGCTCCGCTCGCAATCCTCGTTGCGGTCGAGAACATCCCGGACATCATGCGAACCGTCGGCAATGTGACGCTCGATGTCGCAGTGACGAGCGCGGTCGATCGAAGCGAGTCGCGCTCCATCCCCGAGGAACAGGCCTGACCGTTCGTCGGATCGCCGCCGCACGAACGCACTTCGTCGATGGAGACGTCCCGCCGCCGACAGCCCGAGTGCGCTGGTCGACCAGCCGGCGACGCTCCGGCCGCTTCAGCCTAGTCCGATCAGGCGCTGCGGCGGCCGCTTAGCACTGCCCTCGCGAAGACGCCGCACCGCAAGAAAGGGAGCAAGACTCATGAAGTTCCTCATCCTCGTGATGGCCGCCGTGACCTCGAGCATGCTCGTCCTGCCGACCCTCGGCCAGGCCGAGGACAGCGCCGTCGAGTTGATTGCCTGATTGCGAGACGGCGGGATCAGCGCCGTGCGATCTCCCGCACCTTGTCGGTGTAGAGGCGGCCGACCGGCTGCTCGGTGCCGTCGGCAAGCCGCGCAATCCACCGGCCGGACGAGTTGCGCGTGAAACCGGCGATGAAGTCCTTGCGCACGATCGCCGAGCGGTGGAGGCGAACGAACAGCTCCGGGTCGAGGCCTTCCTCGAGCGCGTTCATCGAATGGTGGATCAGCCAGCTCCTGCGGCCGACGTGCAGGCGCATATAGTCGCGCTCGGCCGAGACCCGGTCGACGTCGCGCGCGGCGATCCGCACGAGCCCGGACAGGTCGGATGCCCAGAATTCCTCGAGGTGCGGCGAGGTCAGCGCGCGTGCAGTGGGCGCGCGCTCGCGCCCAGATGGTCGCGCGCGCTCGAGCGCCCGGCCGAGCTGCTGCGATGGTCGCGCGCGCGCTCGAGCGCCCGGCCGAGCCGCTGCGGCGTGACCGGCTTCATCAGATAGTCGACCGCCTCCACCTCGAACGCGGCGACGGCGAACTGGTCGAAGGCGGTGACGAACACGATGGCCGGCGTCGGCTCGCGCGCCGCAAGCTCGCGGGCGACGTCGATGCCGTCGAGCCCGGGCATTTCGATGTCGAGCAAAAGCAGGTCCGGCGAGAGCGCCTCGGTCATTCGGACCGCGCCTTCGCCGTCGCTCGCCGTGCCGACCAGGTCGACGCCCTGGCATTGCGCGAGCAGCAGCTGCAGCCGTTCGGCCGCGAGCGGCTCGTCCTCGGCGATCAGCAGCTTGAGCGGCTGCTCATCCATTGCCGCGATCCAGCGGCAGAGTGAGCGCTACTCGATAGCCGTTGTCGGCCGCAGGTTCGAACTCGCACCTCGCCGCGTCGCCGAAGCGCGCCTCCAGCCGCTGGCGCACATTGGCGAGCCCGACCCCGGTGCCCTCGGGCTTGTCGCGGCGCTTCCTGGCCGGCGGCGCCCCGCCGCTGTTCGCGACCTCGATGGTGAAGCGGCCCGGTCCGGCCTCGCTGGCGCTTATGCTCAGAGTCACCGGGTCCCGAGTGCCCGTGACTCCGTGCTTGATCGCATTTTCGACGATCGGCTGGAGGATCAGGCCGGGCACCCGCGCGTCCTGAAGTTCTTCGGGAATGTCGATCTCGACCTTGAGCCGCCTGGGAAAGCGCACCTTTTCGATGTCGAGGTAGAGCCGCTGCAGCGCGATCTCCTCCTTCAGCGTGACGTCCGCGCTCGCGTCGAGCGACAGGCTCGAGCGGAAGAAGGTCGACAGCTTGAGGATCATCGACTCCGCTTCCTCGGGCCGGCGGGTCATCACCAGCGAGGACAGCGAGTTCAGCGTGTTGAACAGGAAGTGCGGGTTGACCTGGTAGCGCAGCGCCCGGACTTGCGCCGCCTGCGCCGCGGTTTCCGCTTCGGCCGCGCGGCGCCTGGCGTTCAGCGCCTCGGCCTGAGCCTTGGTCGCCAGATAAAAGGCGCTCCAGGCGATGAAGAAGAACAGCCACATCGCCGCCATGTCGGCGGCGAAGCGCAGCCTCTTGTTGGCATCGAGCTCGCCGATTCGGGGCATTGTCAGAACGAGCGGCTCCTGCGCCTCCCGCTCGACCCGGATGGTGTGACCCCGCGAAATGATCACGAACCCTTCGCGCGCCTGGTATCGCATTTCCTCCTTGGGCTCGCGTAACTGGTCCTGAACTGCGAGCAGGGTGACGGCAAGCGTCACCGCCGCGGCAACCGAGCCCGCCGCGGCCACGACGGCCTTGCGCCGGATGCTCGCCCCTCCCGCGAACAAGGCGATGGCGATGTACACCATTCCCGTCAGCACGATGCCGATGCCGATGATCATCAGCCGGTTGACCAGGATGGTGCCCGGATCGGCGCTCAGGAAAGCGCGTGCGGCGACCGTCAGCGCATAGACGAACCAGAAGGCGAGGATCGACTTGAGCGCCAGCGGCCAGTCCGAAAAACGACCGCGGCCGAGGCGGTCGTCACCAGCGATGATCGTACCGTGCATCGGCCCCCTTGTACGCGCGCGCCGGCCGCTGCGCCATTCGTCGCCGGCCGCTTGGCAGTAAGGGAGGAGCCGCCCGTAGAAAGGGAGCGCAGATGACGGCCTGCGGCGCAGGAACGGCGGTCGCGCTCGCTCGTTCATCTGCGCAACGATTCGTGATGGAATGGACGCCGCAATGACTGCATCCAAACAGCGCAAGGACAAGGTTCCCCCGGCCGTGATGTCCGGACAGCCGGACGAGGATCTCGAGGAGCGCCTGCGCGAGCACCCCCACGATGCAAGCACCAAGGTCGACGTCGGCAGCGACGAATCTATGGACGCGTCCGATCCGCCGGCGGCGGCACAGCCCGGCTCCACCGAGCCGGCGCCTTCCTCCGGTTTCCCGGAAGACGAGGACCGCTGAAGCGGCCTAAAACGTCCACAGCTTATCCACAGTCCCGTTGCACGGAATCAACACGCGGCCGTTAAGCGACGAGCCGTGAAACTTTGACATTGCGATGTAGGACCCCCTCTGATTCAATATGAACGGGGGTGGGATACGTGGTTAAGCAATACGCAACCAAACTGGCCGCATGATCCCGCCGGAGGGTAAGGAGTCGGGTTCATGATTACGCGGACCAGCCAGCCGGCTAACGGCGCGACGCTGATTTCCGAAATGAAGGAGTTCGCCAGCTTTCCGAAGGCGACGCAGCGCTACATCCGGCGCTCGCTCGATGTGGCCTACGGTCGGCGTGACCCGATCGAATGCTGGGCGCGCGATGAAGGCGAGGCGGCATCGATCCGCGCTCAGGCCCGCGTGTACAAGCAATTCGACCATCTTCGCATGCAGGTCCCGGACGACAGCGGACTGGACATGATCGAGCCGTTCATCGGCATGCTGATCACCGTCTCGGCCTTCGACCTCGGCCAGGACCGGCTGCCCAACTTCGCCGCCTACCGCTTCCTCTACGAGCGACTGGTCGGCGCTGCCGCCCGCCCGTGGCTGCCCGCGGCCTTCTGCGCCGCTGCGGCGCTTCCGCACCTGCACCCGGACCGCCGGCGCACTTTGCTCCAGTCGATCAGCGAGAGCGCGGCAACCGCGCCCGGCTGGTCGAGCCGCGAGCCGGTGTTCTGGCCCGAGTGGGTCGAGAAGGTCGACAGCAAGGCGGCTGCGTAGGCGCTACGCGACCAGCGTCCGTAGTGCAGTTCACCGCGCTTTCGTTCGTCCTGAGCGAAGTCGAAGGGCGCTGGCTCGACGCTCGTGCAAATCGCCCATCGACTACGCGCTTCGCGCTCCGCTCAGGACGAACGGAACCTACTCAACCGTACTCCGCGACTGACGGGTAGATTTCCGCCAGCTGCCGGATCGTCTCCTCCGCATTCTTGTGATGTACGAACACCCCGCCGGCATTCTCCCACAGGTGCCGGTGGTTCTCGCGGTCGTCGACGAGCACGTCGCCCTTTTCCATGTGCAGATGCTTCTCGCGCGCCATCGTCGTGATGATCGGAACGCCGGGGAAATGCTGCGCCGCCCAGCGCTCCTTCTGCGGAGCCGCCCATTTGCCCAGCGGCAGGCCGGTGAGGATCGTCGGGTTCAAATGCCTGACCGCTTCGAACAGCCCCTGGGCGTCGGGCATCTCCGGAAGGTCGCCGTAGAAATTGCCGTGCGCAGCAAGGCGCTTCCAGAACAGCCCCTTGCCGTGCCGCGCCTCGAACGCCGCGGGAGTCGTTCCCAGCAGCTGCCTCGCGCCCGCGTCGAAGTCGGCGAGCACTCCGTCGCAGTCGAGAAACAGATGCGGCTGCTTTTTCGCCATTTCAGAACCGTCCAGGCTCGAGCCTGACGGGGATCGGATGATCGAGCTCCTTCCAGCCGCGTTCCTTGAGCACGTCGTTGCTTTCGCGGGCGCGGCGGCCGGGGCCGAGCGACCAGGTGATGTGGTAGGTCGAGCCGTCCGGCCGGTCGGTGGTGCCGTCGATCGTCACCACCATCGCTTCGACGCCGTTTTCGTCATCGGTCCGCCCGACGATCTCCGCCTTTACCTGCGGCGGCAGAGGATCATTGGCCGCGTCGGTCCTCAACGTCACATGGTGCGCGACGGTCTTCTCGTATCTCGGCTGGAAGCGCTGCAGCAGCTTCGCGCGGTCGTCTTCCGCAAGCAGCCAGCCGATGACGGTGCCGGATTTTGCCATGGTGGCCGGACGCGGAAGAGGCGCGTCAGTTCCGCTGCGCGAGCCGCTCCACCAGCTCGGCCGCGAATTCGCTCAAGCTGTCGTCGCGCGCGCCCATGATGACGATGCGGTCGCCTTCCCGCGCTTCGGCGAGCAGCGCCTCGCCGATCGCCGCGCGCTCGGGGATGTGCTCCGCCTGGCGGCCCTGCGCGCGCACCTGCCCGGTAAGCCAATCCGAGCCGCGCGCCCGCTCGACCGTCCCTCCCTGATAGACCGGGTCCGGCAGATAGAGGCGGTCGTTCGGCGCCATGCCTTCGGTGAAGCTTCGCGCCAGCTCGTCGCCCATCTTGGCGAGCGGGCCATAGCCGTGCGGCTGGAACAGGATCAGCAGCCGCCCGGGCTGGGCGCGCAGAGTCGCCAGCGTCGCGTCGATCTTGTCGGGATTGTGCGCGAAGTCGTCGATCACCGTCACGCCCGCGGCACTGCCGACCGTTTCTAGCCGGCGCCTCAGCCCCTCGAACCGCGATATCGCTTCGGCGGCTTCGGCGAGCGGGACTCCGAGCGAGCGGGCCGCCGCAATGGCGGCAAGCGCATTGGATGCGTTGTGCCGCCCTGGAACCACAAGACGCACGTCCTGCTGCTCCTCGCCGGCGATGACCGTGAACCTGCTCCCCGAGCCGTTGAGCTGGACGTTGCGCCCCTTGAACTCGGCCGCCGGGCTGTCGAAGCCGTAGCCGACCCGTCTGTCGGGCGGAATCATGTCCGCGAGCGCGCGGGTTTCCGGGTCGTCGAGGTTGAGCACCCCCTTGCGCGAGGCGTTGAGGAAGCCGGCGAAAAGTTCGCGAAGTTCGGCCATTTCCTTATGATCGAGGCTGATGTTGGTCAGCACCGCGACCTCCGGCCGGTAGAGAGCGATCGAGCCGTCGCTTTCGTCGACCTCGCTGACGAACAGCTCGGGATCGCCGACCAGGGCACTTGCGAAGGGCGCGGAAGGGGTGACGAAATTCTTCATCACCGCGCCGTTCATCACCGTCGGCTGGCGGTGCGTCGCGTGGAGGATCCACCCGACCATTCCGGTGACCGTCGACTTGCCGCTGGTGCCGCCGACGGCGACGCTGCGCTGTGCCTCGTTGAGCAGCAGCGCGAGGAATTCCGGGCGGGTGTAATGCTCGAGGCCGAGCTCGCGCGCGCGCATGACGTCGGGGATCGAATCCTCGACCGCCGCGGACGTCACGAGGGTCATCCCCGGCTGCAGCCCCGAGCCGTCCTGCGGGAACAGCTGGATCCCGAGCGAGCGCAGATAAGCGAACTTGGACGCGACTCGCCCCGCGTCGAGCGAGCGGTCGGAGCCGGCCACGCGGTTGCCCGAAGCGCGCAGGATGCTCGCCAGCGGGAGCATCCCGCTGCCGCCGATGCCGCAGAAGAAGATGGTGGAATCTTTCATCTGCGGCTGCCCCTATTGGGTGGGCAGCGGGAGGCAAGGCCTATTTGCAGGCACCTCCGCCCGGCCAGCCGGTCCAGCCCGGACCGCGCACCACTCGGCCGGGCTTGGCGCCGGTATGCTGCCCGCCGCGAAGCACCTGCACGCCGTTGACGAACACGTCGCGAACGCCGGTCGCGAGCTGCTGCGGCCTGGCGAAGGTGCCATGGTCGCGAACCGTGGCAGGATCGAACACGACGATGTCGGCCGCATAGCCGGGCCGGAGCGAGCCGCGGTCCCTGAGGCCGAGGTTCGCCGCGGGGAAGGCGGTCAGCCGCCGGATCGCGTCGGGCAGCGCCGCAGCCTTTTCGTCGCGCACATATCTGCCGAGCACGCGGGCGAACGTGCCGTAGGCGCGCGGGTGGGTGCTCGACTTCAGGAACACGCCCTCGGGCGCCTGAGAGCCGGCGTCCGAGCCGAAGCTCATCCACGGCAGGCCCACCGCGCGGCGGACATTGTCCTCGCTCATGCTGAAATAGACGACCTGGATGCGCGATTCGTCGGCGACGATCAGGTCGGCCGCGACCTCTTCGGGCCGCTTGCCGCGTTCCTTGGCAACGTCGGCAAGAGTCCTTCCGGTCAGCGGCTTCAACGCATCCTTCTTGAACCCGACGAGGATCACCTTGTCCGGCTCCTGGACCACCAGCTTGGTGTTCTCCGTCGCCTTGGGCCCGCGCATTTCGGCAAAGGCGCGCGCGCGCTGCTTGGGATCCTTGAGGCGCCGGACCCAGGCCTCGAGCCCGCCGTCCTGGATCCACAGCGGAAAGGCCGCGTCGAAGCCGGTCGAGCTTGCCGGATAGGTGTACATGTCGGCGGTGATCCGGTGGCCCGCGGCACGCGCCGCCTCCACGCGCGCGATCGCCGCGTCGATCTTGTGCCAGTTGTCGCGGCCCGCTTGCTTGAAGTGATAGATTTCGGCGGGCGCCCCCGACTTCTTGGAGATCTCGATCAGCTCGTCGATGGATTCGAGCAGCCTGGGCCCCTCGTCGCGCATGTGGCTGATGTACATGCCGCCGCACCTGCCCGCTTCCTCGGTGAGCGCGATCAGCTCCGGCGTCTCGGCGAAATTGGCCGGAGCGTAGATCAGCGACGAGCCAACCCCGACCGCGCCTTCCTGCATTGCCTGCCGCACGAGCGCGCGCATCCGCTTGAGCTCCTCGGGGCTCGGGTCGACGTCCTTCTCGCCCAGCTCGTGGGTTCGAACCGTGGTCGCGCCGACGAACGAGGCGATGTTCGGAGTGACTCCGCGCCGCGCCATATGGTCGAGATATTCGCCGAGCGTGGTCCACTCGATCTTATATTTGATGTCGCCCTGGCGCTTGAGCCTCAGCGCCTTCATCTCGGGGTTCCACGGCCCCATCGACCAGCCTTCGCCGAACACTTCCAGGGTCACGCCCTGGACGGTGTCGCTCATCCCGCGCCCGTCCTCGATCAGCGTCTCGTTCGCCCAGCTGAGCATGTTGATGAAGCCCGGAGCGACCGCCATTCCGGCGGCATCCACCCCGGTCCGGCCCCGCGCCTTGGTCGCGGGCCCGCCGACCGCGACGATCCGGTCGCCGTTGACCAGCACGTCCCCGACATAAGGCGCGCCGCCCGAGCCGTCGTAGATCGTGCCGTTGCGAATCACGACGTCGTAGACCGGAACGGGCAGCGGCGCGGCCAATGGCGCGGATGGCGGCGGCGGTGCCTGGGCAAGCTGCACGGGCGCTGCCGTGCAGGAGGCGAGAAGCGACAAAGCGGCGGCGGCAAGGGCGAAGCGGCGGATCATCGGGGCACCTCGAACTGGACGCTGGACAAGCTGCCCCATTGCGCGCGCCCGCGCTACCGGCAAATGGTGAGTGCATGAGGATCGCCGTCGTCGCGCCGAGCTGCACCCTATCGCGCGAGGCGGCCGAACGGGCGGGGGCGCTGGTCCGCGAGCGCGGCGACTGCGAGCTGTTCGTCCACCCGCAATGCTTCCTCGCCGACGGCCATTTCGCCGGAAGCGACGAGCAACGGCTCGCGGCTCTGCGCGAAGTCATGGCCGACGAGTCGCTCGACGCAATCTGGTTCGCGCGCGGCGGCTACGGCTCCAACCGGATCGCCGAAGCCGCGGCCCGCGACCTGCCCGCCGCCGCCCACACCAAGCTCTACATCGGCTACAGCGACGCGGGTTTCCTGCACGCGGCCTTCCACCAGGCTGGGCTGGAAGTCGCCTGGGGCCCGATGCCGCAGGACGCAATGCGGGGCGGAGGCGAAGCGGCGATCGCCCGGGCGCTCGACTGGATCGTGGCCCGCGACCCGTCGGCGCTCGAACCGGACCTCCAGCCGCCGGCCATGGCGTTCAACCTGACGGTGCTCGCGACCTTGCTCGGAACCGTCCTCGAGCCCGATTTGTCGGGCGTCGACCTGCTGATCGAGGACGTGAACGAGCACCACTACCGGATCGACCGCACGATGTTCCATGTCACGGCGAGCGCCAACGTCCGGCGCGTCGCGCGCCTGAGGCTCGGGCGGGTCGGCGACATCCCGTCCAACGACCCCGATTTCGGACGCGACGAGGAAGCCATCGTGCGCGAGTGGTGCGAGCGCTCGAACATCGCGTTCGGCGGCCGCGCGGACATCGGTCATGACGCGCACAATCGGGTCGTCCCGTTTCAGAGGGAAATAAGCGGATTTTCCCTCTGAAAGCGCATTGCCAAGAAGCCGGCTTTGCGCTCTACCGGACCGAAGAACAACAGGAGGGCCATATGGCATCGAAATCGGGCGGTTCGGGTAGGAAAGCAGGCGGCGGGTTGGCACGGCCGGTACAGCCATCGCCGGAGCTGGCGGAGATTACCGGCAATGAGCCGCTGCCGCGCAGCCAGGTGGTCTCGAAAGTGTGGGACCACATCCGCAAGAACAACCTGCAGAACCCGCAAAACAAACGGGAAATCGTCGCTGACGACAAGCTGAAGAAGGTCTTCGGCGGTCGCGAGCGGGTCAGCATGTTCGAAATGAACAAGCACCTGTCGAACCATCTGAAATAAGCCCGGCACCAGCCTTGGGCCAGAAGGGGATCCGCGCTCGCGGGTCCCCTTTTTTCATGCGCCGCGGGCGCGACTCGGCAACGCGCTAGCGGCACATCCTCCACCCGACGCTGCCGCGCGCGGCCTGGTCGAGGTGCAGATGGTCAAAATGCGCGGCGTTGTAGTCGGGCGAGAGCACGGTCGCGAACAGCCGGCAGGCGCCGTCGCGCACGTCGCGCAGGAAGGCGGCTTTCGCGGCATCGCCCGACCAGTCGCCAAGCACGCTCACCCGCCGTCCATCGGCAAGGCGGAAGCCGGTAATGTCGAGCGCGTCGGCCGTCGCATGCTCGCTGAACGCGCCCTCCGACCGGCCGTAGAGCCGCCTGCAGCTGTAGCTTCCCGCATGGTCGATCGCCACGACTCGGCTGCCGAGCCGGCGGAGCGCGGCGGGCTGGATGATCCGCTCCTCGAGCAGATGAATCGCGGCGGCCACCGGGCAGCTCGTCACCACGCCCGCCGGCGCAAAGCGCACATCGCCGCCCGCGAGCCGCATTCCGTCGTCATAGCCGCAGTCCGGCCCCTCGTGGCGCGGCGGCACCGGCACATGCTCGACCCCCGCGCGTCCGAGCAACGCTCGGCACTCGCCCGGCCGATCGCCGAGCGCCGCGAGCTTGCGGCCCGTGAACGCGCCGATCGGGTGCGCAAGCTCGAAGCTCGTCCACGGCACGTCCTGCGGGTGCCGGCGCACATAATCGCTCCCGAACCAGTAGGCGCCGCCGACCAGCGCGAGAAACACCAGCCAGCCGATCAGCCGCGCCACAGGCCCTCGAGCTTCTCGCGCGTCACCGGATAGCCGACTCCTTCCGGGATGGTGACGAAGCGGTCGCCCTCGACCTCCTCGAGCCATGGCGTGATCGGCTCGATCGGGTGCGCCCGCGCATCGGCCGCAATCGCTTCGAAGCTGCCGTGCTGCGCGAGCCGCGCGAGGGTCCGGTGTGTCGGGAAGATCAACTGCGCGCTTCCCGAACGCTCGCGCTCGAGCACTTCGCCCGCGCCGAGCCAGAAGGCGCCTGCGCATTCGCCCTCGAGCGGTGCGGCTGCCAGTCGCCCGCGGGCGCGCGGGCGATGAAGAACAAGGTGTCGGCGCCGCCCGCGTGGAACTCGGGCACCCAGCGAGCGAACGGTGTCAAAGCGCCCGGATCGAGCTCGAGCCCCGCCTGCTCGACGATGACGGCGAAATCCCCGCCGGCCGCGAGCGCAGCCTGGATCTCGAGGCAATGCTCGGGCCGCGGCACGCCTCAAGCCCGGCGGGATCGCCGTCTCCTCCAGCGTTTCCCGGATGGCCGCTGCTCGCGCCGGCCGTCCTCGCCCAGCTCCAGCGAACGCGCGAGAGCCTCGTCGGCTTCGTCGATCCGACCGCCGGGGAAGACCAGAGCCCCGCCGGCGAAGCTCATGCCTTGCTCCGCTCCACGATCAGCAGTTCGGGCCCGCCGCCGTCGGCGCGCTCGCGCACCAGGATCAGCGTTGCGGCGGGAATGGCGGCCTCGCTCATGCGGCCGACCTACGAGCGTACGCCCGAAAGAAAACGAATTAATGTGCTTTGCTGCAGAACCCCAATAGTTGCTTTGGATCAAGGCTGGCGGCGGATCATCGAGCCTGCTGTCCAAAGTTTCGCTCAACTTCGCCTGGCCCCGGCGGACGTTAACCACGCACAATCGGCTGTTTTGCGTGCGTTGACCTGCTGACCTGCTCCCGACACCCGAGTAAGGCGTGCATGTGCGCGTCCCCGTCGCCCGCAGGTCGAAGCGCAGGCGCCGCCGCCCATTCCCGGAGCGGCGACCTCACCCGAGACCAATCGGGGGCTTACATCCCAGGCACGTCGTCCTCGACCTCGAGGACGGCGCTGCGTGTTGGTGTTATGTCGGCCTCGTTCCCGGTCTCCGCCGTCACCGCCGCGCCGCATTCTCGCCGGCGAGGCTGCTGCTGGTTGCCGAGCGCCTCCATCTCCGCCGCAGCGTCCGCCGCGGCATTGTCGGCCTGAGCGTTGAGCTCGCTCGTGCCCATGTCCGCCTGCCCTTCGTCGAGCGTATCGGCATCGTCGCGGCCGCATGCCGCAATCGCCAGCGCAGCTGCGCACACATGCGAAACCCAGTTTCTTCATCGACTTGACCCTCATGGAAGCGTGAACGTGGAAGCGACCATAGCAACACCGCGCGGCTGCGCCTTCCCTTCGGTCGCGCAACGACCTATCCCGCCGTTTGCGCCCCAATTCCTGTCTATGCAGGTGCCGGAGCGACCAGCCTGCGTCGGTGAACCGTCGAGGAATAGCACTTCCGGACCGGGGCGTACCGGCGCCTCCACCACCAGCCGCCCGTGCGAACCAGTTTCGCTGCGTAACTGACGGCCTAACGGTCTGACGTTACAAAGACAAAAGCGCGGTCGGACCCCACCGGGCAACAGAAGGGGATTCCAGCGGCCTCTTTCGCGGTCAAGGACGGCCAGGCGAGCTGGACCAGCACCAGCGACAGCGGCACTGCGCCGGCCAAGGGCTGGTACCTGCCGACAGGCGGCACCAACATTGCCGGTGAATGGCTGACCGCCGCTCTCGTCGCTGCCGGGCCCGCGGGCCTCGATCTTCTGCCGAGCGGCAGGGCGAGCCTCAGCCTCGGCCCCACACTGTCGATCGCCGGCCCGAACGGCCTGAAGACCGTGCAGCTCGCGTGGATCCGCGGGGTGCTCGCCGCGCCGGTTCCCGTCTGGCTCGACGAGAACAAGCGCTACTTCGCGGACATCGGCGGAATCTCCGTGCTGCCCGCGGGCTACGAGTCGGCCGCCAAGGCGATGCGCGATGCCCAAGAAGCTGCGACTGCGGCCGAATTGAAGGCGGTCGCCGCGCGGTTCCTGACGCGTGGCGCAAGGGCTCCGGCGCTGTTCGAGAACGTCCGGCTGTTCGATTCCGAGCGGGGCCTGTTCGTCGAGAACCAGTCGGTGCTGATCAGCGACGGCAGGATCGCAGCGGTTGGTCCGCTGGCCGCGATGAGCGTGCCTGCCGGCACCCGCACCATCGACGGTCGCGGCAAGACGCTCGTCCCGGGCATCTGGGACGCGCACATGCACATCGGCAACGACTGGGGCGTGCTCGCCAATGTGGCGAGCGGCATGACCAGCTTCCGAAGCCCGGGGACGCAGATCAAGCGGGCGGTGGATGCGACCAGGCGGCGCGCCTCGGGCGAGCTGCTGATGGGCGAGCCCTTCATCTCGGCCATCATCGACAAGAAGGACCCGCTTGCGGCGCAGGGCTCCGAAGTGGTCACCAGCGAGGCCGAGGCGATCGCCGCGGTCCGCCGCATCAAGGACGCGGGCCTGTGGGGCGTGAAATTCTACACCTCGATGAATCCGGCCTGGATCGCTCCGGCGGCTGCGGAGGCGCATCGCCTCGGCCTGTTCGTCCATGGCCATGTGCCCGCGACGATGCGGCCGAGCGAGGCCGTGCAAGCCGGCTATGACGAGCTCACGCACCTCAATTTCGTGGCGATGGAAGCGATGCCCAGGCACGTGGTCGACAAGTCGAACACCCGTGCCCGGGTGGAAGGGCCGGCGAAATATTTCAAGGACGCGAACCTCGACGCGGAGCCGTTGAAGGGCTTCATTGCCGAACTCGCCCGCCGCGGGACGATCGTCGACCCGACGCTCGTCATCTTCGAAGGCATGCTGACCCAGGACGGCGGCAAGCCGTCTCCGGCCTACGCGCCTTACATGGGGATCATTTCGCCGGTGCTGGACCGCGCCTTCCGGTCCGGCGGCTACCCGCTGGTCGAGGGCTATACCCGCGACGACTATCGCAGGAGCTTCGCCAAGATGATCGACCTGGTCGGCGCGCTGCACCGGGCAGGAGTGCCGATCGTCGCCGGCACCGACGGCTGGGGCATCGAGCTGGTCCGCGAGCTGGAGCTCTACGAGAAGGCGGGAATGACCCGCGCCGAAGCGCTGCAGACGGCGACGATCGTCCCGGCGCGGGTGGTCGGCGCGGACAAGCGCACCGGCTCGATCGCAGTCGGCAAGGAAGCCGACCTGGTACTGGTGGACGGCGATGCGTCGAAGGACCTCGGCGCGCTTCGCCGCACCCTCGTGGTGGTCAGCGACGGCTATGTCATGGATGCGGACGAGTTGCGCAAGGCGGCGGGCTACACCGGGCGCCCGAAGTAGGTCGCCCGGCCCGATTGAAAGCGGGCGCGCGCCTCTCTACCTATCGCCCCGCTTCGTTGTTCAGGGGAAACGAGATGACCGCAGTGCGTCGCTTCGGGTTGCTGGCACCTCTTGCCGCTGTCGCTCTTGCGGGCTGCGGCCTCAACGCCGTCCCGACCGCCGAGGAGCGGGTCAACGCCGAGTTCGCCAACCTCGAGGCCGAGTACCAGCGCCGCAACGACCTGATCGGCAATCTGGTCGAGACCGTTCGCGGTGCGGCGAAGGGCGAGGAGCAGATCCTGACGCGCATTACCGAGGCGCGCGCCAGGGCGACCTCGGTCAACCTCAGTCCCGACCAGCTCGACAATCCCGAAGCGGTGCGGGCCTACAACCAGGCGCAGGCCGGCCTGTCGCAGGCCCGAAGCCTGCTCGGCACGATGATCGTCGAACGCTATCCGCAGCTTCAGAGCCAAGGCCGTTTCGCCGACCTGATGGTGGCGCTCGAAGGGACCGAGAACCGCATCCGCACCCAGCGCCGCGACTACAATGAGGCGGTTCGGCAGTACAACACGACCATCCGCACCTTCCCCAATGCGATCGGCGCGAAGATCTTCTACGGCGCCGAGCCCAAGGTGCCGTTCGAGGCTGCCGAAGGCGCCGAGCAGGCGCCACGCGTAGATTTCGGCACCGGCAACGCGAGCTGAGGCGCGCACCCATTCGTCATCGCGAGGAGCGCAGCGGCTTGGGCGTACAGCGACTCATCCTGGATTGCTTCGCTGCGCTCGCAATGATTGTGGCGCTGCTGTTCGCCGCGCCCGCAGCCGCCCAGACCTTCCCCGAGCTCACCGGCCGAGTCGTCGACCAGGCGAACCTGCTCAGCCCCGAGCAGGAGCTCGACCTTTCGACCAAGTCGCAGGCCCTCGAGGCGCAGAGCAAGCGGCAGTTCGTCGTTGCGACCGTTCCCAGCCTCCAGGGATATGAGATCGAGGATTACGGCTACCGGCTCGGCCGCCACTGGGGCATCGGCAGCAAGGAGGAGGACGACGGAGTGATCCTCCTCGTCGCGCCCAACGAGAAGAAGGTACGAATCGAGACCGGCTATGGCGCGGAAGGCTTCCTTCCCGACATCCTCGCCGGCCGGATCATCCGCGACGTCATCCTTCCGCGCTTCCGCGCAGGCGACGTGCCGGGCGGGATCATGGCCGGCGCCGACGCGATCCTGCGGCAGATGTCGCTCCCGTCCGATGAGGCCGAACGCAACGTCGCCGAGGCCGAGCGAAGCCAGGCGCAGCCCGCCCAGCAGGGCGGCGGTTTCCTTCCCGTCATCTTCATCATGATCATCGCCTTCATGATGCTCGGATCGCTGGGCCGAAGGGCGCAGGGACGGCGCTACCGGCGCGGCCGCCGCGGGCGCGGGTTCGACAGCGGCGACGCCGCAATCCTGCTCTGGGGCCTCAGCGCGCTGAGCCAATCGCGCGGCCGCGGCGGCTGGGGCGGCTGGGGCGGCGGCGGCGGCTTCGGCGGCTTCGGCGGGGGCGGCGGGTTCGGCGGCTTTTCGGGCGGGGGCGGCGGCTTCGGCGGCGGCGGCGCTTCGGGGGGCTGGTGATGCATCTCAGTCACGAGGATCATGCAAAGGTCAGCGCGGCGATCGCTGCCGCGGAATCCAGCAGCGATGGGGAGATCGTCGCGGTCGTGAGCGACTGCAGCGACCCCTATCACGACGTTGCGCTTCACTGGGCGGTGCTGGTGCTGATCGCCACGATCGCAATCTTCGCGGCGGCGCCGCAGGTGCTTCACTTCTGGCGCGACACATTGCTCGGCGGCTGGCGGCCGGAGCCCGGATTCGGTGAGCTGCTGACGCTGGCGATGATCCTTGCGGTGGCGAAATACACCGCGGTGCTGCTGATCCTGCGGTACAAGCCGCTGCGGCTCGCGCTGACTCCGCGCGCCACCAAGGCGCGGCGCGTCCGCCGCCGCGCGATCGCGACCTTCAAGGCGGGCGCCGAGCGGCGAACCATCGGCCGCACCGGCATCCTCATCTATCTGTCGATGGGCGAGCACCGCGCCGAGATCGTCGCCGACGAGGCGATCACGAAAGTGACTAGTCCCGAAACCTGGGGTGAGGCGATGGCGGCGCTGCTGGTCGAGGTGAAGACGGGTCGGCCGGCCGACGGCATCGTCGCAGCGGGGGAGAAGGTGGGGGCGGTGCTTGCCGAGCACTTCCCGCGCTCCGCCGAGGACACCAACGAAAGTCCCGACAAGCTGATCGAGCTATGATCGAGGACGCCGACGCTCCGCTCGAGACCATGTGGCGCGGCAAATATGTGAGCGCCCTCAAGCGCGGCCGCTGGGAGTATGTGTCGCGCACCGGCAGCACCAACGCAGTCGTCGTGCTCGCCGAGCACGACGGCAAGGTGATCCTCGTCGAGCAGTACCGCGTGCCCGTCGGCGGCCGCTGCCTCGAGCTTCCCGCGGGCCTGGTCGGCGACGAGGACCCGGACGCGACCGTCGAGGACACCGCCGTCAAGGAGCTCGAAGAGGAGACCGGCTTCACCGCCGAGCGGATCGAGCGGCTCGGAGAGTTCCACAGCTCGCCAGGAATGCTCGCCGAAAGCTTTACGCTGGTGCGCGCGCACGGGGTCCGCAGGATCGGCGAGGGCGGCGGCACGCATGAGGAGGACATTGCCGTCCACCTCGTCGCGCGTTCCGATGTTCCCGACTTCGTCCGGCAGCGTCGTGACGCCGGAGCAGCCGTGGACGTGAAGCTGCTGATCTTCATGAACTTCTGAGCCGTGCGGTCAGTCTGGGTTCACTCGGCTATGCCAATGTGCGGTCACGATTGTGGGCTTGGCCGAGCCCGCCGCGCTTCCTACAGCGCGCTCAGCATTTACGAAGGGTGTTTTCATGAAGCGGATGATGTTGGCTGGAACGGCGCTTGTCGCGCTCGCCGGATGCGCGACCGTGACTGAACGGGATATCGAGGCGACCGCGGCGATCGCGTCGGCAGCCGCCGACGAGGAAGCTGCAGCAGCGGCGACGGCTCAGGCGCCCGCGCCCGCGCCCGCGCCCGCGGCGGCGGCGGTGCCGGTGCCCGACAACATCCTGCTGGCGCAATGGGCTGGGCCCTACGACGGCGTTCCGCCGTGGGACAAGGTGCGCGCCGACCAGTTCGCACCGGCGTTCGAGTTCGCGATCGACGAGCAGCGCCGCGAGGTCGAGGCGATTGCCAACAACCCGCAGGCGCCGACCTTCGCCAACACGATCGAGGCGCTCGAGAAGTCCGGCCGCAGGCTCGAGCGGGTCGAGGCGGTGTTTGGAGTCCATACCGACAATCTCTCGACGCCCGAGATCCAGGCGATCGACAAGGAATGGTCGCCAAGGCTGACGGCCGCGAGGGACGAGATCGTGCTCAACCCGCGCCTCTTCCAGCGCATTGAGACGCTCCACGGCAACCGCGCGAGCCTCGGCCTCAATGCCGTCCAGACCCGGCTGCTGGAACGCACCTACGAAAGCTACGTTCGCCTCGGCGCCAAGCTCGACGAGCAGCAGAAGACGCAGCTCAAGGCGATGAACAAGCAGCTTTCGTCGCACTTCTCCGACTTCAACAATCGCCTCCTCGCCGACGAGGGGACGCACATCGCCGCCAACGAGGCGGAGATGAAGGGCGTGCCGCAGGACGTGAAGGACGCTGCGCTCGCCGCGGGCAAGGAGAAGGGCCTGCCGCCCGGCGTCTATGCGATCCGCAATACCCGCTCGGCGGTCGAGCCGATCCTGACCTTCGCCGCCAACCGCGACCTTCGCCGCCGCGTGTTCCAGGCGTTCGCCAACCGCGGCGACAACAACAATGCCAACGACACCAAGGGAATCATCAGCAAGGTCGTGAAGCTGCGCGCCGACCGCGCGAAGCTGCTCGGTTTCCCGACGCACGCGCACTGGCGGATGCAGGACACGATGGCCAAGGACCCGAAGCGGGCGATGGACCTGATGATGCGCGTCTGGCCGGCCGCGGTCGGCCGCGTCAAAGAGGAAGTGCGCGACCAGCTGCCGTTCGCCCGCCGAGACGGCGTCAGCACGATCGAGCCGTGGGATTACCGCTACTACCAGGAGAAGGTCCGCAACGAGCGGTTCAACCTCAGCCAGGACGAGATCAAGCCCTATTTCGAGCTGACGAACATGGTCAACGGCATGTTCTGGATGGCCGGCCAGCTCTATGACATGCAGTTCAAGGAGAACACGGGCACGGTCCCTGTCTTCCATCCGGACATCCGCACCTGGGAAGTGACCGACGGCAAGACCGCCAAGGTGCTCGGCCTGTTCTACCTCGACACTTACGCGCGCGAGGGCAAGCGCTCGGGCGCGTGGATGACGACCTACCGCAGCCGCGCGCGGCGGACCGGCGACCGCTACGTGCTGGCCTCGAACAACAACAATTTCACCAAGCCGTCGGCCGGCAAGCCGGTGCTGATCAGCCTCGACGATGCGCAGACCCTGTTCCACGAGTTCGGCCACGCGATCCATTACCTGCAGGCGGACGTTACCTATCCCTCGCTCGGAGGAAACCAGCGCGACTTCGTCGAATATCCGAGCCAGGTGCACGAGAACTGGCTTCTGACGCGGCCGATCCTCGACCGCTTCGCGCGCCACTACAAGACCAATCAGCCGATGCCCGCCTCGCTCGTGCAGAAGATCGAGAAGTCGAGGACCTTCAACCAGGGCTTCGAGACCGTCGAATATCTGTCGCTCGCTTTGGTCGACATGAAGCTCCACCTCGACCCCAACGGCGTGGTGGACGCGGATGCGTTCGAGAAGCAGGCGCTCGCCGAGATCGGAATGCCGCGCCAGATCGTTCTTCGCCACCGGCTGCCGCAGTCGGGCCATTTGTTCTCGTCCGACGCCTATTCGGCCGGCTATTATTCGTACCTGTGGTCGGAAGTGATGGATGCGGACACCTGGGCGGCGTTCATGGAAACCGGCGATCCGTTCAACAAGACGGTCGCCGAGCGGTTCAGGTCGATCATTCTCGCCACCGGCAACGAGACCGACCGCGCCGAAGCCTACCGCCAGTTCCGCGGCCGCGACCCCGATCCGCGGGCGCTTCTGACCCGCCGCGGCTTCCCGGCGCCGACGGGGGAGTAGGCGAGGCTAGCCTGGCCAGTTGAACGCCTGTGCGCTGCGCACCATCGCCGCGGTCGACTGGCTGAACGGCCGGCCCGGGACGCTGAGCAACGCGACCGTCCGCTCGATTGCCGGGTCGACGATCGGGCGCTGGACGAGCTCGGGAACCGTGACCGAATATTCGGGCATTACCGCAATGCCGATGCGCGCGAGCACCATCGCCTGGACCCAGTCCTCGCGCTCCGAGCGGAAGCGCGCATAGAGCTCGACCTTGCAGTCGCCGCACACCGCGGTGAACATCTCGCGCATCTCGCACGAGAGGCGGTCGACATAGGCTGGCCCGACAGGTCCCTGAGCGCGACGCTGTTGCGCAAGGCCAGCGGATGGTCGGGCGGAAGCACGGCGACATATTTCTCGCTGTACAGCGGGTGCGCGTGGAAGCTCCTGGGCACGCCCTCGAACGGATTGACGATCGCAAGGTCGAGCTTGCCCTCGTCGAGCTGGTTGATGATCTCGCCGAGCGCGCCCTCGGTGACCTCGACCTCGACCCCCTCGAAGCTCGACTGGAAAGCCGCGAGATAGCGCGCCAGCCGGACGGAGCCGATCGTGCCCAGCACGCCGAGGCGCACCGGCACCTTGTCGAGCAGCCGGTAGTCCTGCGCGATGCTCTGGGCGCGCTCGGCCTGCTCCTGCATCTGGCGAAGCGTCGGCAGGATCGAACGGCCGAAGTCGCTCAGGCGGATGCGCTTGCCCTCTCGCGTAAAGATCGATGCTCCGAGCTCGTCTTCGAGGCTCTTGACCGCCTTGGTCAGCGCCGGCTGCGAGACGTTGCAGCGCTCGGCCGCGCGTGTGAAGTTCAGGGTCTCGGCCGCCGCGAGCACATAGCGGATCTGGAACAGCTCCATCGCGTGCCCCTTTACTCCGGTGGGCTTCCGATAACCGCCGGTTATCCAACAATGCCCAACTTTTTCTGTCGGCGCACCCCCTGAAGCGGTAATTTCGCGGCAAGACAGGAGGAGAAAAGCCATGTCGGTGTTCATGGTCGAACGTGATCTCAAGGGAATTGCGATTGCCGATCTCGCCGGCGCGCAGAAGGCCGCGATCGGCAAGGCCGAGGAGATGCGCCAGCAGGGCTGCAACGTCCGCTACATCCGCACCACCTTCGCCCCCGAGGACGGCCGCTGCATGTGCCTGTTCGAGTCGAGCTCGGAAGCGGACGTGAAGCGCCTCAACCACGAGGCCGGGCTGCCTTACAACCGGGTCGTGCCCGCTCTCGACCTGACGCCCTGATCGGGAGCGGTGAACCGCCGCGGGGCCGGCGCGTTGCTGTCCCATGGCTCGCCTGATCCACCTTTCCGATCTTCATTTCGGTGCCCACGATCCGCGGCTGGTCGAGGCGGTCGCCGCCCGCGTCGACGAGGAGAAGCCCGACCTCGTCGTCATCAGCGGCGACTTCACCCAGCGCGCGCGCACCGCCCAGTTCGAGGAGGCTTGCCGCTTCCTCGACCGGCTTCGCGAAGCGGGTCATGATGTGCTCGCCGTCCCCGGCAACCACGATGTGCCGCTGTACGACGTGCTCCGCCGCTTCCTCTCGCCGCTGACCCGCTACAAGCGCTTCATCGACGACAGCCTGTGCCCGTTCCACGAGCTTCCCGGGGCTACGGTGCTCGGAATCAACACCGCGCGCTCGCTGACCTTCAAGGACGGGCGGATCAGCCACGAGCAGATGAGCTTCATCCGCGACACCTTCGCCCGGACGGACCCCGAGGCGATCCGGGTGCTGGTCACGCACCACCCCTTGTTCGCCTTGCCCGTCGGCGAGACAGGCGAGGTCGCGCGCGCGGTCGGCCGCCGCGAGCGTGCGCTCGACGCGCTCGCCGATGCGGGCGGCGACCTGCTGCGCGCCGGCCCTCAACACACGACCGCGATCCACCGCGCGCGCGCCCACGCGACCCGCGCCGGGGCGGCGCGGGGCGGTCCGGCGGGCCCCCCGACCTCGACGCGGGTTCGCGACGAGGAGCAGAGCTTCAACCGCATCGACATCGACGGCAAGGCGGTGATCCTGACGGTGCAGACGTGGCACGAAGACAGGTTCGCCTCCGCAGCCGAGCAGAGGTTCGAGCTCGAGGACGGCCACTGGCGCATCGCGGGCGCCGAGAAGAAGCTCGACGAGCCGGCGCACTAATGGCTCCAGCGCCCCTCGCTTAGACAAGCGCCCCATGGCCGGCGCCGACACCCAGTTCGACGTGAACGACTTCGTCCGCGCGCGTGCTCGCCGAGGACCTGGGCTCGGGCGGCGACGTCACGTCGGCCGCGACCATCGCCGCAGACGCGCGCTTTTCGGCCGAGCTCGCCTGCCGCGAACCGATCACGCTGGCCGGGCTCGAGGTGGCCGCAGCCTTCTTCTGCGCGCTCGACCGGGACGTTCAGATCGAGCGGCTCGCCTCCGACGGCGATGGGCTCGAAGCAGGCGCGGTCCTGATGCGCCTCGAAGGCAATGCCCGCGCAATGCTGGCCGCCGAGCGCTCGGCGCTCAACACGCTCCAGCATCTGTCGGGCATCGCCATTCTCACGCCGATACGTCGATGCGATCGCGGGCACCGGCGCAACCCTGCTCGACACGCGCAAGACCATCCGGGCCTGAGGCTGCTCGACAAATATGCGGCGCGCATGGGCGGGGCCGAAAACCACCGGATGCGACTCGACGACGGCGTGCTGATCAAGGACAATCATATCGCGGTCGCCGGCGGGATCGCCGAGGCGGTGCAGGCCCGCGAAGGCGGCAAGCCTGCGCCTCGCGGTCCAGGTCGAGGTCGACCGGCTCGACCAGATCGAGCCCGCCCTTGAGGCCGGCGCCGACCGGCTGCTGCTCGACAATATGCCCCCCGACGTGCTGCGCGACGCGGTTGCGCTGGTCGCCGGCCGCGTGCCGCTCGAGGCATCCGGTGGAGTGACACTCGAGACCATCCGCGCGATCGCGCAGACCGGCGTCGACTATATCTCCGTGGGCCGCATCACCCAGTCGGCCCCGGCCGTCGACATCGGCCTCGACTACAGGCTTGCGGCGCCGGACGCTTAGGAACCGCCAACGGGCCAGTGAATTGTTCGCATCTGCGTCGCGGCGTCCTATATGGGCGCCGAACCCACTCGGGAGAAACGCGCGTCAAGGGGCTCCAGCCCATCCAATATGCCGGGCAAGAGGTCTGGCCGCTGATCGAAGGCAAGGGCGTCTCGGCGACAAACCATGCAAGCTCGGGCGCCTGGGCGGCGGCCGGCGGCATCGGCACGGTCTCGGCGGTCAACGCCGACAGCTACGACCCCGAAGGGCGCATCATCCCCCAGGTCTACCAGGGGATGACCCGCCGCGAGCGGCACGAGGAGCTGATCCACTACGGCATCGAAGGCGCCGTCGCGCAGATCGAGCGCGCCTATGAGATCGCCGACGGCAAGGGGCTGCTCAACGTCAACGTGCTGTGGGAAATGGGCGGCGCGCAGACCATCCTCCACGGCCTGCTCGAGCGCACCCGCGGCAAGGTCGCCGGGGTCACCTGCGGCGCCGGAATGCCCTACAAGTTGAGCGAGATCGCCGCCTCCTACGGCGTCTATTACCTGCCCATCATCAGTTCGGGCCGCGCCTTCCGCGCGCTGTGGACGCGCGCCTATTCGAAGGCCGCCGAGTGGCTCGGCGGGGTGGTCTATGAGGATCCATGGCTGGCCGGCGGCCACAATGGCCTCAGCAATGCCGAGGACCCGCGCCAGCCAGGGGACCTATCCGCGGGTCAAGGAGCTGCGTGAGACCATGAGCGAAGGGGGCATCCCCGACAGCGTCCCGATCGTCATGGCCGGCGGCGTCTGGCGCCTGGACGAGTGGGAGCACTGGATCGACAATCCCGAGCTCGGCCAGATCGCATTCCAGTTCGGCACCCGCCCGCTGCTCACGCAGGAAAGCCCGATTCCGCCGGGATGGAAGGAGCGGCTGATGACGCTCGAGGAAGGCGACGTGCTCCTGCACCGCTTTTCGCCCACGGGCTTCTATTCGTCGGCCGTGCGCACGCCCTTCCTTCGCAACCTCGAAGCGCGCAGCGAGCGCCAGATCGCCTTCACCAAGGAATCGATCGGCGATCATGCGTTCGAGCTCGACGTCGGCATCGGCACCAAGAAGAATTACTGGGTCACCAAGGGCGACCTGCAGCACGCGCGCGAATGGCATGCCCAAGGCTTCACCCGGGCGATGAAGACCCCCGACGACACGCTCGTGTTCGTCACTCCGGAGGAAGAGAAGATCATCCGCCGCGACCAGGCCGAATGCATGGGCTGCCTGTCGCAATGCGCCTTCTCGTCCTGGGCCGACAATGAAGAATCGACCGGCCGCCTCGCCGACCCGCGGTCTTTCTGCATCCAGAAGACGCTCCAGGACATCGCCCACGGCGGCCATGTCGACGACAATCTGATGTTCGCCGGCCATTCGGCCTTCCGATTCAAGAGCGACCCCTTCTATTCCAACGGCTTCGTGCCTACGGTGAAGCAATTGGTGGACCGCATCCTGACGGGGGCCTGAGCCAGGTGAAACGGGGGGTAATCGCTGCAGTCATTCTCGCGCTGGCGGTGCCCGCCGCCGCGCAGGACAAGCAGCCGCCCTACTGGGCGTCGATCGCATCGGGCGAAGCGATGATGCGCACGGGGCCTGGCAGAACTATCCCGGCATCTGGCTGTACAACCGCCGAGACCTGCCGATCCGGGTGGTCAAAACCTACCCCAACTGGCGGATGATCGAGGACCCGGACGGCGACCGCGGCTGGATGCTGGTTAGCCTGCTCAGTGACCAGCGCACCGCGATCGTCAGGCCCGGCGACCCGCGCCCGATCCATGCCGAAGCGTCAGCCACCAGCCCAGTCCGTTATCGGGCCGAACATGGCGTCGTCGGCCGCATCCAACACTGCCGCAACGGCTGGTGCCGCATTGCCGTCGGCAGACGCGAAGGCTTCATCAGCACGTCTGACATCTGGGGGGTGGGTGCCAACGAGACTGTCGACTGATCGTCACATCTCAAACAACATGCGCCCCATCCACAGCGCCATTCCAATCATCATCAGATTCTCGGTCAGCGAGATGAAGCCGAGCGGCACGTTGCTGGATCCGCCGACGCAGGCGCATTTGAGCTCCCGCTTGTCGACATAGACCGCCTTGAACACCGAGACGGCACCGACAGTGCCGATGAAAAGAGCCATCGGGACGGACAGCCAGTTCAGGGCTCCGGCAACCATCAGCACGCCCGCGGTGCCCTCGGCGAACGGGTAAACGTAGCTGTAGGGAACCCACCGTTTCGCCAGCAGATCGTAGTTCAGGAACATGGTCGCGAAAGATTCGATGTTCTGCAGCTTAAGGAGCGCCAGCACACACATGGAAAAGGCGATGAACCATTCGGCTCCCCGCACCGTGAACAGGCTTCCGGTCACGGCATAGCTGGCGGCGAGCGCCATCAGCGCCGTCATCGCGAACAGCGCGGCCACCGGCGTGTAGCTGGTCGCCTTCGGATCGCGGACCGGCTTACCAAGAAACGCCAGAAGGTCGTCGTAGCCGCCGATACGCTGCCCATCGATGAAGATTTGGGCGTCGTCGCGACGCCGTGCTGCGCCTTGAATGCGTCGGTTTCCTCGCGTGTCCTCAGATGATGGTCTTCGACGTCGAAGCCCGACCGTTTGAGCATATCGACGGCTTTCAGACCGTAGGGGCAGGTGTGGTGCGGCATGACCATGCGGTGGATGACCGCCCTGCGCTCACTCTTCGGCGGGTTTGACATGTCCGACATTGCAATCTCCTTGCGGATGAGTCGGCCCTTAGATACGGTCCGTACCGCGGTACGGAGTCAAGGCCTGACGATCGCCAGGCTCGCAGCGGCCGCGGGATCGGGCCTCGAGACGGTGCACTTGTAGCAGCGGCGCGGCCTGATCGAGACTCCAACGCGTAATGGCGGCATTCGCCGCTACGGCTCCCAACGGCGCGGCGCCTGCGGCATCCAATAGGCGCGGGGCGGCGAGCTCCACGCTCGTTCAGATCAGGAGCTGAACATCTTTCGAACCTTAGTCGACCAGCTCGACCGCTACCGCCGTCGCTTCGCCGCCGCCGATGCACAGGCTTGCGACACCGCGCCTCGCGCCGCGCTGCTTGAGCGCATTGACGAGGGTCACGAGAATGCGCGTTCCGCTGCAGCCGATCGGGTGCCCAAGCGCAGTCGCGCCGCCGTGGATGTTGATCTTCTCGTGGGGGATGCCGAGGTCCTTCATCGCGAACATCGCGACGCAGGCGAACGCCTCGTTGACTTCCCACAGGTCGACTTCGCCCGCCTTCCAGCCGGCCTTGGCCAGCACCTTCTCGATTGCGCCGATCGGTGCGACGGTGAACTGCGCGGGCTCCTGCGCATGCGCAGCGGTCGCGACGATTCGCGCGACCGGCTCCAGGCCCTTTTCCTTCGCCGTGGATTCGCGCGCCAGCACCACCGCGGCGGCGCCGTCGGAGATCGACGAGCTGGTGGCGGCGGTGATCGTCCCTTCCTTGTCGAAGGCGGGCTTGAGCTGCGGGATCTTGTCAGGGCGCCCGCGACCCGGCGCCTCGTCGGTATCGACGACCGTCTCGCCCTTGCGGCCCTTGATGGTCACCGGGACGATCTCGTCGCCGAACCCCCCATTGTCGATCGCGTCCTTCGCCCGGCGCAGGCTCTCGATCGCGTAATTGTCCATCTGCTCGCGGGTCAGCTGATATTCGTCCGCCGTGCACTGCGCGAAGCTGCCCATCGCGCGGCCCTCGTCATAGGCATCCTCGAGCCCGTCGAGGAACATGTGGTCGTACACCTTGTCGTGGCCGATGCGCGCACCCGAGCGCATCTTTTTGAGCAAATCGGGCGCGTTGGTCATCGACTCCAGCCCGCCCGCGACGATCACGTCGGCATTGCCGGTGCGGATTGCCTCGTCGCCCATGATAACCGTCTGCATGCCCGACCCGCATACCTTGTTGACCGTGGTCGCCTGCACCGACTTGGGCAGCCCCGCCTTGAGCGCGGCCTGCCTGGCCGGCGCCTGGCCAAGGCCCGCGGGAAGCACGCAGCCCATATAGATGCGGTCGATCTCGCCGCCCTCAACGCCCGCGCGCTCGACCGCCGCCTTGACCGCGGTCGCGCCGAGGTCGGTCGCCGAGGCATCGGCAAGGGCGCCCTGCATCGATCCCATCGGGGTGCGCGCGTAGGAAAGGATTACGGTCGGGTCGGACGAGAGGGTGCTGGCCATGGGGTTCTCCGGAGTCGCGGGGGGTGCGCGGGACATAGGCAGTGCGCCCGCCTTGTCCAAGCCCGAGCCGCTCTGCTAGCGCCGCACCCGGACAGGAGAGCTTAAATGACAGGCCCCGGGCTCGACTTTGCCCTCGGCGAAATGGCCGACGCGATCCGCGAGACGACCGAACGGTTCGCTCGCGACAAGATCGCGCCGATCGCCGCCGAGATCGACGAAACCGACGAGTTCCCGCAGGCTCTGTGGCCGCAGATGGGCGAGCTCGGCCTCCACGGGATCACGGTCGAGGAGGAATGGGGCGGGCTTGGCCTCGGCTATCTCGAGCATGTCGTCGCCCAGGAGGAGGTCGCGCGCGCGTCGGCCTCGGTGGGTCTGAGCTACGGCGCCCACTCGAACCTGTGCGTCAACCAGCTCCGCCGCTGGGGCAATGACGAGCAGAAGCGCAAATATCTGCCGCGGCTGATCAGCGGCGAACATGTCGGAGCCCTCGCGATGAGCGAGGCGGGCGCGGGCAGCGACGTCGTCGGAATGAAGCTCAAGGCCGACAAGTCGGGCAACGGCTACCGCCTCAACGGCACCAAGTTCTGGATCACCAACGGCCACCATGCGGACACGCTGGTGGTCTACGGCAAGACCGGGGAGGGCCGCGGGATCACGGCCTTCATCATCGAGAAGGGGATGGACGGCTTCTCGGTCGGCCAGAAGGTCGACAAGCTCGGGATGCGCGGTTCGCCGACCAGCGAGCTGGTGTTCGAGGACTGCTTCGTCCCGCCCGAGAACGTGCTGGGCGAGGAGAATGAAGGGTCGCGGTGCTGATGAGCGGCCTCGACTATGAGCACCGTGCTTGCCGGGATCCAGATCGAGATCATGCAGGCCTGCCTCGACGTGGTCCTGCCCTACGTCCGCGAACGCAAGCAGTTCGGAAAAGCGATCGGCAGTTTCCAGCTGATGCAGGGCAAGGTCGCGGACATGTACATCGCGCTGAACAGCGCGCGCGCCTATGCCTACCAGGTCGCCAAGGGTGCGACGCGGGGCAGACGACGCGCTTCGACGCCGCGGGCGCGATCCTGCTCGCATCCGAGAATGCGGTGCGCGTCGCCAACGAGGCGGTGCAGGCACTGGGCGGCGCCGGCTACACCAAGGACTGGCCGGTCGAGAACAGCGCTATTATCGCGACGCCAAGCTGCTCGACATCGGCGCGGGCACCAGCTGGATTCGCCGAATGCTCATCGGCCGCGAGCTGATCGGCGCAGGCGCTCCGAAGCTCGACACGAAGATCAACCGCGACAGCGACGAATATCGCGCGCGCTTCGACCACAATCGGGCGCTCGCCGACAAGCTTCGCGCCGACGTCGCCGAGGCCTCGAACGGAGGGCCCGAAAAGCACCGCCAGCGCCACGTCGAGCGCGGCAAATTGCTCCCGCGCGACCGCGTCGAGCGACTGCTCGACCGAGGCTCGCCCTTCCTCGAGATCGGCCAGCTCGCCGCTCACGATCTCTACGATGGCGAGGTTCCCGGCGCCGGCATCATCTGCGGCATCGGCCGGGTGTCGGGCCGACAGGTGATGATCGTGTGCAACGACGCGACGGTGAAGGGCGGCACCTATTACCCGCTCACGGTCAAGAAGCATCTGCGCGCGCAGGAAATCGCCGAGCATAACCGCTTGCCGTGCGTCTATCTGGTCGACTCGGGCGGTGCAACCTTCCGCACCAGGCCGAGGTCTTCCCCGACCGCGATCATTTCGGCCGCATCTTCTACAGCCAGGCGAACATGAGCGCGCAAGGCATCGCCCAGATCGCCTGCGTGATGGGCAGCTGCACCGCGGGCGGCGCCTACATGCCGGCGATGAGCGACGAGAGCGTGATCGTGCGCAACCAGGGCACGATCTTCCTCGGCGGTCCGCCGCTGGTCAAAGCCGCGACCGGCGAGGAGATCAGCGCCGAGGACCTCGGCGGCGGCGATTTACATGCGCGTAAGTCGGGCGTGGTCGACCATCTCGCCGAAAACGACGAACACGCGCTGACGATCGTGCGCGACATCGTCCTCGCACCTCGGCAGCGACACGGGCGCCGACGTCGAGCTGCGCGAGCCGCGCCCCCTGCGTTCGACCCGCAGGAGCTGTACGGCATCATTCCCGAGGACGTGGGCGCGCCTTATGACGTGCACGAGGTGATCGCGCGCCTCGTCGACGGCAGCGAGTTCCACGAGTTCAAGCCGCTCTACGGCTCGACACTCGTCACCGGCTTCGCCCCACATCTGGGGAATTCCCGTCGCGATCCTCGCCAACAACGGCATCCTGTTCTCGAAAGCGCGCTTAAGGGCGCGCATTTCATTGAGCTCGCCGCGCAGCGCCGCATTCCCCTGCTGTTCCTGCAGAACATCTCGGGCTTCATGGTCGGCGGCAAATATGAGGCCGAGGGCATCGCCAAGAACGGCGCGAAGCTCGTGACGGCCGTTGCGACCGCGCAGGTGCCCAAGATCACCGTCCTGATCGGCGGCAGCTTCGGCGCCGGCAATTACGGCATGGCCGGCCGCGCCTATTCCCCCCGCTTCCTGTTCACCTGGCCCAACTCGCGCATCAGCGTGATGGGCGGCGAGCAGGCTGCGAGCGTCCTCGCAACGGTCCACCGCGACGCCGACAAATGGACGGACGAGGAAACCGAAGCCTTCAAGGCCCCGATCCGCCAGCGCTACGAGGAAGAAGGCAACCCTTGGCACGCGACCTCGCGGCTGTGGGACGACGGGATCATCGACCCCGCCCAGACCCGCGACGTGCTTGGACTCGCCTTCGCAGCGACGCTCAACGCGCCGATCCCGGAGCGCCCGCAGTTCGGCGTGTTCCGGATGTGAGGGTGACGAGCGACCTCGCGTGCCGCTGTCCTACAGCCGACCTCCTGCGCTAAGGCCGCCGGCGTGACTGCAGTTCGATTCCACAAACCCTCGCTGTCTCGCGTGCGCGTACGCGCGGCGCGCGCGCGCGTACGTGTAGGGTCGCTGCGTTTGCTGCGTTTCGCGCATGCTGACGTCGCTGCTCATCGCAGATCGCGGCGAGATCGCGTGCCAGATCGTCCGCACCGCGCGGCGGATGGGTATCCCCACGGTCGCGGTCTATTCCGACGCGGACGCCAACGCGCTGCACGTGCGCCAGGCGGACGAGGCGGTGCATATCGGAGCGAGCGCGGCGCGCAGTCGTACCTGCGCGGCGAGCGGATCATCGAGGCGGCGAAGCAAGCCGGCGCCGAGGCAATTCACCCCGGCTACGGCTTCTTGAGCGAGAACGCCGACTTCGCGCAGGCGGTGATCGACTCCGGCCTGATCTGGGTCGGCCCGAAGCCCGACAGCATCCGCGCGATGGGCCTGAAGGACGCGGCGAAGAAATTGATGGCCGACGCGGGCGTGCCGGTGACTCCCGGCTACCTTGGCGAGAACCAGGACCCGCAACGGCTCAAGCAGGAAGCGGACGCGATCGGCTGGCCGGTGCTGATCAAGGCGGTCGCCGGAGGAGGCGGCAAGGGCATGCGCAAGGTCGACCAGCCGGCCGCATTCATGGAGGCGCTCGACAGCTGCAAACGGGAGGCGGCGAGCGCGTTCGACAACGACATCGTGCTGCTCGAAAAATGGATCGAGTCCGCGCCACATCGAGGTGCAGGTGTTCGGCGATTCGCACGGCAATGTCGTCCATTTGTTCGAGCGCGACTGCTCGCTCCAGCGCCGCCACCAGAAGGTGATCGAGGAAGCGCCCGCGCCGGGCATGGACGAAGCCACGCGCGAGGAGGTCTGCTCGGCCGCGGTGCGCGCGGCGAAGGCCGTCAACTATGAAGGCGCCGGCACCGTCGAGTTCATCGCGGACGCGAGCGAGGGCCTGCGTGGCAACCGCATCTGGTTCATGGAAATGAACACCCGCCTCCAGGTCGAGCATCCGGTGACCGAGGAGATCACGGGCGAGGACCTGGTCGAATGGCAGCTGCGCGTCGCATCGGGCGAGCCGCTGCCGAAGCGCCAGGACGAGCTGTCGATCACCGGCCATGCGATCGAAGCCCGGCTTTACGCGGAGGACCCGGCGAAGGGGTTCCTGCCGAGCGTCGGAACGCTCGAGCATTTCGAGCTTGGCGAGGCCGGCCGCATCGAAGCCGGGGTCGAGGAGGGGGACGCGATCTCGCCCTTTTACGACCCGATGATTGCCAAGCTCGTCGCTCGCGGCGACACGCGCGACGAGGCGATCGATGAGCTCGCCGCAATCCTCGACAGGATCGAGGTGTGGCCGGTCAGGACCAACGCCGCCTTCCTGTTCAACGCCGTGCTGCAACCTAAGTTCGAGGCTGTCGAGATCGACACCGGGTTCATCGAGCATCACCTCGACGAGCTCCTGCCGGACGCGCAGCCCGACGATTCGATTTGGCGCGCCGCGGCCGCCGTCGCGCTTGCGGTGGAGGAGCAGGAGGAGGCGCTTTCCGGCCTCGCCGGCTTCCGCCTGAATGCAGAGCCGCAAAACAGCGTCGCACTGGCGCTGGGCGGCGAGTTCCGCACGGTGCGGACTGGCGACGAAGACATGGTGGCAGTCTCGGGCTTCCGCGACGCGGAGCGGATCGTCGTCTTCTATGAAGGGCAGGCATACGAGTTTGGGCTCACGGCGCGCGGCTCCGTCGGCGGCCACGGAGCTGCGGATGGACTGCTCGCCGCCCCGATGCCGGGGAAGGTCACGAGCGTTGATGTTTCGCCGGGCGACAGGGTTGTCAAAGGTCAACGTTTGCTCACGCTTGAAGCGATGAAGATGGAGCACGGGCTCACGGCCCCGTTCGACGGAGTGGTCGCGGAAGTCTGCGCCGAGGCCGGCGCTCAGGTGGTGGAAGGCGCGGTCCTGGCCAAGGTTGAGCCTGAAAGTTCCCCGGCGTAGGCCGGGGCCCAGTCATCGCAGCCCCCGCTTAATGCCGGGGAAGCGATTTTTTATTTTGCCTTCGGGCGGTCTGGACCCCGGCCTTCGCCGGCGAACAAGGAGGAAGAATGCAGATTTCCGGCATTTCCGTAGTCGTCACCGGCGCCGCGTCCGGCCTCGGCGAAGCCACGGCTCGGGAGCTTGCCCGGCGCGGCGCTAAGGTGGCCGTGTTCGACCGCGACGCCGACAAGGGCGAGCGCGTCGCAGCCGACATCGGCGGCATCTTCTGCCAGGTCGACGTGACCAGCGACGATGCGGTCGCCGCCGGCTTCGGCCGCGCCCGCGACGCCCACGGGCAGGAGCGGGTGCTGGTCAATTGCGCCGGCGTCGCCCCTGCAGCCAAGACGGTCGGCCGCGACAAGGAGACCAAGCAGCCCAGGCTCCACGCCATGCACCAGTTCGAGATGGCGATTCAGATCAACCTGATCGGCACCTTCCGCTGCATCGCTTATTCGGCATTCGGAATGGTCGGCCTCGACCCGTTCGAGGACGGTGAGCGCGGGTGCATCGTCAACACCGCCTCGGTCGCCGCGCAGGACGGGCAGATCGGCCAGGCCGCCTATTCGGCCTCCAAGGGCGGTGTTCTCGGCATCGCGCTGCCGATCGCGCGTGACCTGATGAACGATGGGATTCGCGTCAACACCATCCTCCCGGGCGTGTTCAAGACGCCGATGGTCTCCGGCATGCCCGAGCATGTGCAGGAGGCGCTCGGGGCTCAGGTGCCTTTCCCGAAGCGGCTGGGCCGTCCGGAGGAATATGCGGCGCTAGCCTGCTTCATGGTCGAGAACCCGTACATGAACGCGGAAAGCGTGCGGCTCGACGGCGCGATCCGAATGGCGCCGCGATGAGCCAGGACCGCCAGCTCCTCGAGCAGCTCGCCCTCGCCGCGCGTGAGGCCGGAGACGCGATCCTCGCAGTGGTCGCGCGCGGCTTCGGGGTCGAGCACAAGCAGGACCAGTCACCCGTCACCGAGGCCGACAAAGCGGCAGAGCTGATCATCCTCGCCGCGCTCGCCAAAGCGGCCCCGGGAGTGCCGGTGATCGCCGAGGAAGAGGTGGCGGCCGGCCGGATCCCGGCGCGCGGAGATACCTATTTTCTGGTCGATCCGCTCGACGGCACGAAGGAATTCGTCCGGGGTGGAGATGATTATACGGTCAACATCGGGCTGATCGCGGGCGGCACGCCGGTGCTCGGCGCAGTCTTCGCTCCGGCGACTCGGCGGCTGCACCTGGGCCTGGTCGGCGAGGGCGCATGGCTCGAGGATGGCGAGGGGCGGCGCGAGATCGCCACCCGCACTCCGGGCGAGCAGCTCGTCGCCGTCGCCTCCAAGTCGCACTTCAACCAGCCCACGGCCGCCTATCTCGCCGCGGCCGCCGGCGAGTGCGACTATGTCGCGATCGGGTCGAGCCTCAAGTTCTGCATCGTCGCGGAAGGGCGCGCCGACATCTACCCGCGGCTTGGGCCGACCAGCGAGTGGGACACGGCCGCGGGCCACGCGGTGCTGCTCGCCGCGGGCGGGCGAGTGGACGGCCCCGACGGCCAGCCGCTCGCCTACGGCAAGCGCGCCTTTCTCAACCCGGGGTTCGTCGCGACCGGCGGCCTTCCCGCACCCGCGGTCGGCCCTTACCTCGAGCCATTGTCGCGCGGCGGCGACTTGCCGGAAGGCGTCTGATCATCGGGCGGCGGCTTCCTGCGCACGTCCCACGCGGCCGAGGGATCATCGCCATGCTCGGGCGGCTCGAGCCGCCCCGACACTAGCCGTCCACTCAGCGCCTCGACCTCGCTCCGGGCGGCCTCAAGGCGAGCGTAGAGCTCGACCGCTTCCGCATTGCGGCCGCTGCCGGCGCCGAGTTGCCAGGCGACCTGCTGCGCCTCGTCGATCGCTCGGGCGAGCTCGAGCAGCCAGCGCGCTCTCTCGGCCGCAGCATGTGCTTTGTTGGACTCGCTCACAGCCAGACTCCCGCTGCACGGCGAGTATGCACGCCCGGTTACCGGCCGCGCCAAACATGATCCGTTGTGGATTCGATTTCGGGCTGACTTTGCTCCGCATTGCGAAGTAACAACGTTGTCGCTCGGTCCCGGTTTGTCAGAGGAATAGTCTGATGGATGCGATTTCGGCCGAAGCCTTCTCCAATTCCTATTCCGGTCCCGCGCCAGTTCTTGTTGCAGGCGACAGCGAGGCGACCCTTCAGCGCGGTGTCCGCACAGTCGAAGCATCGGGTCTGCGCATCGGCGCGACAATGCTTCTCGACCAGGCGCCGGAGCGCATCCGGTCGCAGGCGTCCGCTTCCGCTTTGTGGGTCGAGCTCGACTCGGACGGCGGAGCGGCGATGGACCGCCTGCTCGACCAGGTCAGCGAGGAAGCGGCCGACGGCCGCTATGCCGCCGTCGTCGCCGCGCCGGGTAGCCTTGTCGATCCCCTGCTCTCGCGAATCACCAGCGCCGAGGTCGAGCTGGTCATCGACGGAAGCGACGCCGAACGCGCCGCAGCGCTCGCGATCGCCTCGTCGGGCGTGCATCGCGCGGCTCGGCTGTCGGACGTCGCGGCCGACCAGAACAGCGCGCGCCTGCGGCAATTGAGCGCCGAGGTCAGCCGCATCGCCTCGACTCTTGCGCGCCTGTCGTCCGTCCCCGGCGAGGGGCCCAAGTCGTTCAGCCCGCACCCGCCGGGTGAAGTGCCGAACCTCTCGCCCGAGCAGGTGCGCGCGGTGATCCGCGCCCGCCGCCTTCGCGGCCGCTTCTTCTCCGAAGACCTGTTCGCCGATCCTGCCTGGGACATGCTTCTCGACCTGCTCCAGGCCGAGATCGCGCAGCTGCGCGTGCCGGTTTCGAGCCTGTGCATCGCCGCCGCCGTGCCCGCGACGACCGCGCTTCGCTGGCTCAAGACGATGACCGACAAGGGCCTGTTCGTCCGCCGCGCCGACCCGCATGACGGCCGCCGGGTGTTCGTCGAGCTTGCGCCCGACACGAGCATGACGCTGCGCCGCTACTTCGCCGACGTCGGTCCGGTCCAGGTCATCTAGCCCCTCTCCCGTTCCCGGGAGAGGATGAGCCGCGAAGGGGGAGGGCGAGGGCCGCTCGCCCGCCCCTCGCCTGGGCGTGCGCACCCAGCCGTTCGCGGCACAGAGAGCAGGCGCCGGAGTGACAGGCGCGCAATCGCCTCCCCGCATCCCCGTGCACGATGCAGCCGCGCTCGCCGCTTGCTGCGGCAATTGTATGGGTGGCAGCGGCGTCAGGAAGAACCGGGTTGCAGAACATCAAGTCGCGAATGGCAAGGGCGAGTCTGTGGATCAGCGTCAGCCGCGCGGCGACCAGCGTGCTGACGATCATCAGCACGATCATCCTCGCAAGGCTGCTGCTTCCGGCGGATTTCGGGATCGTCGCGCTCGCGATGACCATCGTCGCAGTGCTCACCGCCATGACCCAGACGTCGATGGCATCGGCCATCATTCACCTCAAGAATCCCACCGACGATCACTATCACACCGCCTGGACGCTCGGCGTGGGCCGGGGGATCGTGCTCGCCCTTATCCTGGCGCTGATCGCTCGGCCGGTTTCCAACCTCTACCGTGCGCCCGAGCTTGAGGACGTCATTTATTTTCTAACCCTGACCGCACTGATGACGGGCGCTGCCAACCCCCGGCTGATCAAGCTCCAGAAGCAGCTGATCTTCCGCCAGGTCTTCTACGTCACCGTAACCCAGTCCGTCGTGACCCTCGTCGCATCGGTCGCGCTCGCCTACACCTACCGCAGCTATTGGGGGATCGTCATGGGCACGGTCGCGGGACAGGCGGCGAGCCTCGCGGTCTCCTATATGCTCTTCCCGTTCCGGCCACGCTTCAGCTTGAAGCACTTCCGCGAACTCTGGTCCTTCTCGATGTGGACTTCGCTCAGCCAGATCGTGAACACGGTCAACTACCGGTTCGACCACCTGCTGATCGGCGCTTTCCTCAGTCGCTCGATGCTCGGCTACTACAGCGTCGGGAGCCGCCTCGCGAACTTGGCGAGCCGGGAGACGGTCCTGCCGCTGACACAGGTGTTGTTTCCCGCCTTTTCTCTCGTTTCAGGCGAACAGGAGCGGCTGCGCCAGGCTTATCAACGCAGCCAAGCCACCGTCACAGCTCTGGCATTGCCCGCGGGGATCGGTCTTGCGCTGATCGCCGAGCCGCTGGTCTTGCTGGCAATGGGCGAGCATTGGCGTCCGGCCGTGGCGGTCGTGCAGGTGCTTGCGTCGCTCTACGCCGTGCAGACGCTCATTCGCCTTGCCAATCCGCTCGCGATGGCAATCGGCCAGACTCAGTTGCTCTTCAGAAGGTCGCTCCAGATGTTCCTGCTGCGCCTCCCGCTGGTCAGCACCGGCATGTATCTCTGGGGCTTCAGCGGGCTTCTCGCAGGCCGGCTCGTCGCCGGCGTCGCGGCGATCCTCATCAACATGCATATGGTGCGGACGCTGATCGGCGTGCCGTACGTGGAACAGCTGCGGGTCAACGGACGATGCTTCGGCGCGACCCTGGCGATGATCGGAGCGATGACTGGCGTGAAGTCCCTGCTTGCGCAGGACGCAAGCACGGCCGGCCTGGCGCTAGCCGTCGTCGTCTCGATCGTCGCCGGAGCAGCCGCCTACCTGGCCGCCACTGCTCTGCTTTGGCTCGTCCAGGGGCGGCCTCGCGGGCCCGAAACGGAAGCTGCGGAATTGCTCCGGCGCTTCAGACGCCGTGGTGCCAAGGCCCCCGTAGCGCCGGTGCACTGACCGGAGGCCCAGGCACTAGAAAGAAACGAACCCAGTCCCAGCTGCGCTCGTCCTGCGCGACCTTTTCGAGGGCGACCATCGTCGAATAGCGTCCCTTGGTAACCAGTCGGTCATAGAGGCCGTTGGGCACCAGCCCGCCGAGGATGGCGTCTGGAACCGCCGTGACGACTCCGCTCGACAGGCGCCCGCGCCAGGAGCGCTCCGATTGCGCCAGCACTTTTGTAAGCGGGATATTTCGAGAAGTAGTTCACCGCCTTGCCGACCGCGGGCTTGCTGCAGTCGTCGATGACGATGATCCCGGCGACCTTGATCATCAGGTTGGCGTAGAACAGGTCGATCAGCGTGTGATCGAACGTGTGCCAGCCGTGGATGAACACGAAGTCGAAGGTCCCGCGCCGCTCCTTGGCGAGGCGCGGAAGCGCGAATTCGGACCCCTATTCGATCAGTTCGACGAAATCGATGCCCTCCCGCCTCAAATTCTCCAGGCCGATGCCACGCCAGGTCGTGTTCTGGAACGGATCGACGATGACGTGATGGGCGCCCTCGCGGCCCTTGAGCGCGCCGCAGATGTGCAGCGCCGACAGCCCGTAGGCGCAGCCCACTTCGGCGGTTCGCAGAATCTACGGCCTGCTCGAGATGAGGTCGGAGATGAACCTGCCCTCGAGCCGGTCGATGTTGGCACGCAGCGGATATGCGTTGCCCTCCCGATCGTGGACGGGTCGGTTTGGTATATTTGATCGAGAACTTCGCTCATTTCGCGCACTCCGTGCTCCCGCCCGACGAAAGGAAGTGTTCCGCCTGAAGTCCGGGCTGACGAACGGCGGTTCAAGTGAATATCCCACCGCAGCGAAGAAGCGGATCATCTCGGGGAAGGCGCGCTGGACGAACTCGGCCTCTTGGCCGTAATTCGCGGCCCACTCATCGAGATAGCCTTTGTTGTGGTCGCTGATTGTCTCCTCGAGCGGGGCGGGGCGCACGCCCGCAAGCGCGAAGACCCGGTCGAACCAGGCGCGTTGATCGCCGACGATGTCCTCGTAGCGGAGGACCAGCGCATTCTCGAGCGGCGCTGCGTCCACCAGCCTGCGGTACCCAACGTAGCAGTGGAGCAGAAGCTCCGGGACCGTGGCCCTCGATAGCTTCCGGGTGGCGAGTGCAACGCAGGCGGGGTGGCGCAGGATGAACAGGAACCGCGCCTCTGGGAAAACGTGCCGAAGAAAGGGGTAGCGAACCAAGTTGGAAGGCGATTTCTCGAGAAGAATCTGCTTACCCAAGTCGTAATACGCGCCCCACTCGCGCAGGAGCGTCGCGGTCTGCTCCTCGCTCCAGGTGGGGATCAGGTCGTCGAGCGAGGATTTAAGATCGAGGGCGAGCAGACCCGGGCCCGCCGAACTCGCGAGCGGTCGGGAACAAGGATTGCAGATGCTGCCCCTCATCCTCGTGCACGCCCGTGTCGCTAAAGCCGCTCATATCGGGATGTTGTGCGAGCGCCCGATGAACTATCGACGTTCCGCTGCGGTGAAGGCCGCCGATGAAGAGGAAGCGGTCGCTGGTAATCGCCGGAGGTTCAGCCAGCGGCGCGGGCCTGCGAGCGTCCTTGACGGCACGCGCCAGGCTCCAGGCAACGCGCTGCACGTTGCAGATCGTCGCCGGCACCGATTTCGCCGCGTGGGGCGCGCCGTACCTGCGCCTCTACTATCAAGTCGCCGTGTCCCCACGTCGTTCGCAAGCGCGCCTATCTCAGCCGCACTTCGCACCTGCTCGAGCTGTTCGGACCCGCGTGGGGCACCCAGGGCTATGTGATCACACGCGAGGCGGCCGAGACGCTGGTGCCCTTCTGCCGATCGGTCACGCGACCGGTGGACGACCAGCTCGACCGCTTCTGGGAGCACGGCATCCCCAGTCTGTGCCTGTTCCCTTTCCCGCTCATCGAGGAGGCGCGCCCCTCGATGATCGGCAACGACCGCTTCGTCGCGACCGAAACCTCATTGAAGCGCAAGGCGCTGCTGCTGCGCGAGCTCTCCGGCCGCCGCCTCGCCATTCTGCGCCGCCGGCGCCACCGGCAGGACTGGACGGCCGTGCGGTTTGCCGGGGCGACGGGCGGCTAGAGCAACCAGCCCGCGAACCGCTGGCCGGTGAAGCCTCTCAGCCGGGCAACCTCGTCGACGAAGTGGGCCGCGATCGCCGAGCGGTCCGCGGCATCGAGCGTCGGTTTTTCGATCGGGCACGACAGCAGCCGCCTGGCGCCACCCGCCGGCAAGCTGCCGGCCCGAGGTCGTTGCGGGCAGGAGGCGTTTCACCGCCCTGTAGGCCGCCTGCAATGCGCGGCCCGTCGCAGTGAACTCGCGCTTGCCCTGCGAGCGGTGGAACCTGCGGCTGAAGACGTCGGAGTCGAATGCCTCGTTTACGCCGAGGAAGCGGTAGATTTCGCGCATGCACTCTCTCGGCCGGACCGCCAGCTCGTCATAATCGACGACCAGGATCTGCGACTTGTCGTAATGCTGCAGATATTGCGAGATTTGCGTCCAGTAACGGCTGCGGTGGTAGAACGGGGCCTCAGGGTCGAGCAGCGCCTCGCGCACCCCGAGCTTCGTCCGACCGGTCTGCCGCGCGTGCACATTTTCCGAGAGCATCCGGTCGACGGGATCGCGCACGACGTAGATCAGCTTCGCCTCGGGGATGAGCGAATGCATCCGCTCGGGAACTCCCTTGAACAGCGGAAAGGCGGTGTAGTTGGGCGAGGATTCGCCCCTCAGCGGCGCGTCGGAAGGAAATTGGGAGCGATACCAGTCGAGGCCGCGCCGCCACTGCTTCTCGGCGACGAAGAAATCGAGTTCCTTCGTCTCCGACATGCAGATATCCGGATGCGCATCGAGATATTGGTGCAGGCTGGACGTCGCGCATTTCTGCGCACCCACGACGATCAGGTTCGGCAGCATCGGCCTGTCTGCCAGCTCACCGGCCCCCAGGCCCAATCGGTCACATGAACTTGAATTCTCCTCTCGCGGGATTGGTGGGCGGTGACGGGCTCGAACCGCCGACCCTCTCGGTGTAAACGAGATGCTCTACCAGCTGAGCTAACCGCCCTCATGCGCCGCGGCGCCGCCCAGCCGTGCCATGGCGAGCGCCCGCGTGCAAGGCGGCGGGCGAGCGCTCCTTTTCAGCGCTTGCCCATGCTCCGGATCGCCTGCTCGACCAGCGGCTCGTCGGCTGCCGCGTCGTGGCGCTGCGCGATCAGCCGGGCTGCGGCGTCGCGCGCCGCATTGACGGCCGTCGCCCGCAGCTGCTCGACGGCCGAGCGCTCTTCCGCCGCGATCTTCTCCTCGGCCATGCGCTGGCGGCGTTCGACCAGTGCCTCGGCATTGTCCCGCGCCCGCACCAGGATTGCGTTCGCTTCGTGCCGCGCGCGCTCGACGATGGCCGCCGCCTCGGCCTCCGCGGCTGCGGACTTGGCCGCATATTCGGCCTTCAGCGCCTCGGCGTCCTTGCGCAGCGCCTCGGCCTCGGCAAGCTGGCTCTTGATCACGGCGATCTTCGCGTCGAGCGCCTTGCCGATGGCCGCGGGCACGCGCTTCCAGACGATCAGGGCGATCACCAGGATCATCGCCAGCGAGATCGCCATCGGCGCGGTCAGGAATCCGAACGCGGTGGGCTGGGCGTGATCGCCGGCGGGCTCGTGCCCTACGGTCGCGACGGCCTCGGGATGCTCGGCCGCCTGGCCGGGCTCGACGGGATGCGGATTAGCCATGGAGCGCCGCCTTGACCATCGGCTCGGCCTCGCGCGACTCGATTCGCTTGCCGGTGAGCTTTGCCACCAGCTCGCTCACCGCTTCGGCCGCAACGGGTTCGAGCTCGCGGCGGGCCTGCTCGGCCGAAGTGCGGATGCGCGCCTCGGCTTCGGCGAGCCGCGCGACGAGCTCGTCGTCGATCGCCTTGAGGCGCTGCTCGGCCTCGCGCCCGCCCTGCTGCTTGGCTTCCTGGGCAAGCCTCATGGCCTCGCTCCGGCTCGCGTCGATCCGCTCGCGCCAGGCGGCTTCGGCGCTTTCCGCTTCCTCCCGCGCGCGCTGCGCGGCGGCGAGGTCCTCCCCGATCTTCCGGTCGCGCGAGTCGACCACCGACTGGATCTTCGACACCATCCCGCGACCGATCGCGAAATAGATGATGCCGAACACCAGCAGCAGCCAGAACAGCTGCGAGAAGAAGATGTAGGGGAGTTGCTCGATCTGAGGCATTTGCCCTGTCCGTCAGCCGGCGGGTGCCCGCCGGTCGCGCGCAAGAATCAACGCGCGTAGAGGATGATCATCGCGACCGCGAACGCGATCAGGCCGAGCAGCTCGGCGGCGGCGAAGCCGATGAACAGCCGGCCCTGCTGGCTGTCGGCGGCGGCCGGGTTGCGAAGCGCGCTCTCGAGGAACGAGCCGAACACATTGCCCACGCCGACTGCGGCAGCGCCCACGCCGATTGCGGCAAGGCCCGCGCCGATCACCTGTGCGGAAGCGAAATCCATCTGAAACTCCTCTTGGGTAAGACTAGTGAAGGTTTACTGCGTCGTTGAGGTACAGCGTCGTCAGAAGCGCGAACACATAGGCCTGGATGGCGCTGACCAGCAGCTCGAGCGCGCTCACGCCGATGATGAACAGGAAGCTGAGGATCCCGACGCCCCAGCCCATCGGGCCGCTGTTGAAGCCGTTCACGACGAAGCTTCCGAACACTTCCATGAGGATGTGCCCGGCGATCATCGCGACGAACAGCCGAAGCCCGAGGCTGAAGGGCCGCACCATGAACGAGATGAACTCGATCGCGGCGATCAGCGGCACCATGATCTTGGGCGTGCCGTGCGGGATGAACAGCGAGAAGAAGTGAAGCTTGTGGCGCGCGAAGCCGACGATCAGCACGATCGAGAAGCTCATCACCGCAAGCACGCCGGTGATGCTGAAATGGCTGGTGGTGGTGAACTGGTGCATGCCCGGAATGATCGCCAGCGGCATCAGGCCCAGAAGGTTGGCGACCAGGATGAACATGAACAGCGAGAAGATGAAGGGCATGAACTTGCGGCCTTCGGGACCGATGTTCACGCGCACCAGATCGTCGATGAAGCCGGTAACGCCCTCGACCGCCATCTGCCAGCGGTCGGGGACCAGCTGGCGCTTCATTCCCGTCGCCATGAAGCCGAAGATCAGCGCAAGCGTGATCAGCAGCCACAGCGAGCTGTTGGTGAAGCTGATGTCGTAACCGGCGACGTTCAGCGGGAGCAAAGGCTCCACGGTGAACTGGTGCATCGGGTCGATCTTGCCTTCTTCAGCGGCCACGCAGCTTTGTACCTTCTTACGAGCTTGCCCCGGGACCGGAGCCCGGCGGCGTTTTCGAAACCCGCATGACGTTCACCACGCCGACGCCGAATCCGACGAACAGCAGCACCAGGAAGAACGCCGGAAAGGTCCCGAACAGAGTGTCGAGGCCCCATCCGATGATCCCGCCGCCCGCCGGAGCACCGATCAGGTGGCTGAACATCAGCTGCCAAACCCGATTGCCCGGGTAGAGCGCTGCCTTGCCGGTCCTTTTCGCTTCCGCCTGCTGCACCCGCTCGAGCCGCTGTTCGAGCGAATCGAGCCGTGTGTCTGGTGGAAGCTTCGGATCCTGCCCGGTCTCGTCCGTCGCCATGACCTTCCCTCAAGCATCGCCCCGGCCTTGAAGCGGGCAAGCAAGGAACGAGGAACATGGCGGCGGCCGAGGCCGCCAAGGCGCCGCCCCTTTATGAACCGGCCTTCGGCAAGTCAACCGCCGCGCGGGAAGGGCGGGGGAGGTGGCTCGGGGCTGCTTCGGCCGGTCAGCCGCAATAATCGGGCTGCGGCGCGGGTTCGCCGGGGCGCCGCCTGCGCCACACGCCGTCGGCCAGCATATAGGCCTCGCCCACCGCAAGCGCGGCGAGCAGCTCGCACCCCGTGGCGATGCCCGCGGCCTGAGTCGTTGCTCCGCGGCGGAGGGCAAGCGTCGAGTACAGCGCTCGCCTGCGGATGTTGATCGCCCCGACCTGCCGCTGGACCACGGCGGGCGGCGTGGACGCATAGCCCAGATAGCCGTCGAAGCGCTCGCCGACCTGGCCAGCGCGGCGGGCGGTCGCGAGCTCGGGATAGTTCTGCGCAACGGTCGGCGCCGCGGCGGTCCCGAGGCCGATCGCGACGCAACACGCAACAAGGCCCATGCGCATCGTCATTGTCTGTTCCCCGGCGGCTGGGTCTGCGGGAAAGCGTCGGGGTTCTGCCGGATCAGGTCGCGCGCATCCTGCTGCAGCCGGACAAGCACTTCCTGAGTGATGTCCACGTTGAGGTTGATCTCGATAGGCTTGTCGGGCGATTCGACGGTCACGCAGCTCGCCAGCGGCAGCGTGATCGCGGCCGCAAGCAGAGCGGCTCGCCTCGGGATGGTGCGGTGTGACATCTTCATCTCTCGCTTGCAGTGGGGGGGTGGGTCGATGGCGTGACCTGTTCGGCCGGCGGTTGCGTCTGCGTCTGGTCGGCGTCTTTCTCGATCGTGCGAGTCTCGGTGACGATTCCCGGGGCGTCGATCGGGAAGGGCATCACGGGTGCGATCACGGCCGTCGGATCCCTGAAGCCCTTGGCGGTCTGGATCAGGGCGCGGAACGGACCCTTGATGTTGAGGTTGACCCGCAGCGGCACCTTCCGGAGCGCGTTGCGGACCAGCCCGGAGATGAATCCGCCTTTTCTGGCGCCGAGCGAAAGGTCGCTGATCGTAAAGCGGGTCGCGAACTCGCCGGCGAGGTCGCCGTCGAGGCGAATGATCATCGAGCGGTAGTGGATGTCGCTGAGCAGGTCGAACGCGATTCCGGCCGCGAGTCCGGCCTTGGGTCTGGGGCCGGTGTAGGCGAAGTGACCGCCGGGCAGGCGCGAATCCAGCCGTCCGCCGACGATTCGGCCGCCGCTTTCGTCGAAGATCATCGGCAGGACGCCGTCGAACGTGCCGGTGATCTCGAGGCCTTCGAACCCGAGGCTGTCGACGAACTGCTTGGCCTCGAAACCGATGAGCTGGAAGGTCAGCCGCTTGGCGCTCGGCCGGCCGAAGTTGAGGATCGTCTCCTGGAGGACCAGCTGGCCGCCCATGAACGGCCATGAGCCGCGCTCGACCTTCACCAGCTGGTTGCGCAGCAGCTGATAGCGGATCACCCCGTTCTCCACGGGGATTCCGGGGTTGATCGAGCGGACCGCGGCGACCTGGCCCGGAGCGGTCTCGAGGGCCAGCAGGTCGGTGAAGTGAACCGAGGTGCTAAGGCCCGTGACCGGCCCGAACGGCGCTGCCAGATCCATGTTCGCGGTCTGGAAATCGCCGGTCGAGGTGACGTTGCCCTTGCCGCTCCAGTTGATCCGTCCCTGGCCGCTGACCGTCCCTTGGACGAGGGCAATCACGCCTTCGGTGAGCCGCGTGATCTCCTCGGGCTGGAGGTTGGCGCCGAATGTAATGCCCGGCACGTCGAGGATCGCGCCGCCGGTGCCGCTTGCAAGGTCGTGGCGGATCGTCACGTCGCTGATCTTCACGCCGCTTTCCGGGTGGAACAGGGTCCCGCCCGCGCGGACATCCTTGCCGCCGATCCTGACCGAGAAATCATTGCTTCGAAGCGCGTAGAAGCGCGGCGGGTCCTCGCCCCGATCGGTCAGCGTCAGCGAGCCGTCGACGTTGAGATCGCCGCGCCTGAAATCCCATCGCCCGTCGGCCTCGCTGACCAGCAGCGGAATGTTGCCGATCGTCGAAGTCGCATCGGCGAACGTGCCGGTGATGCCGCGGCCGCTGAAGGTCCCCTGCAGCCGGTCGGCATTGAAGGCGACGGGCGCGTCGGGGTCGCCGAGGCGCAGGCCCATGTCGGTGAACGCGAAGTCCTTGCCCACAAACCGGGCGGTGTCGGCCCTGACGCCGAGCGGCGATTTCCCAAGCCGGCCGTCGAGGCTGAGGTTGTTGGTCGTCGCCGCCATCCGGAGCTCGCCGCCCGGGCCCTGCGACACGATCGCCGGGCCGATCGGGCAGAGCGGCAGGCGGGTCGGACCGAACTGGAACTCGCCCATCTGGAAGAAGCGCCAGCTCGCGACGACGCAGCTCTGGCCGACCGTGAAGCGGCCGCCGGCGCCCAATCGGCCGTTGAGCGGCAGCCTGAGCCCGGCCACGCGGCCGTCGGGGAACGGGGCGTCGAGCAAGGCGACGGTGTCGAACTCGGTCGCTCCGCCGGCCGTTGCGCTGAAGCGGATCGGGGCGAGCGCGAGACGCGACTCGCCCGCGCTATAGGGGGCGATCCGTGCGACGCCGTTCAGCGGGCCGCCCGGCCGCGGCTGGCGAAGCAGCACCTGCCCGGTCGGCAGCCCGCCGCCGGCCATCTGGATAAGGCCGTCGATGCGCAGGCGCCCGGATGGCCAGTAATAGGTCACACCCTCGCCCCCCGACACTCGCGCGCGAGCTCCCGCGTCGGTGCGCACGTTGGCGCTTTCGATGCGGGCCGCGCCGCCACCGGGGAAGTTGACGATCCGGATGTCGCCCGCAGCGTCGAATTTGCTCGCCGTCCGGTCGATCGCAGTGCCGATCGCGGTGGCGATCTGCCCCAGAGGCGTCCCCCGCGCTGCCGCAAGCGGCTCGGTGACGCCGGCGAGCACGCTTTTCGCCAGCCCCGCATCCTGGGCGGAATATTCGCCGATCATCGCCAGAGTGCCGGCTTCGGCCCCGAGCAGGTAGCGGCCCTGGACGCGCGTGCGCTCGGCGGACATCGGGCCGAGGCGCGAGCGTTGCGCGGCGGCGTCGATCGAGCCCGCCACCGTGTCGAGCGTGCCCTTGAAGTCGATGTTGCCGGTGAGGGCGGCGAGGCCGTTCGCCCCCGCCACCAGCCGCGGCGTGGCCATCTGTCCGCGGCCCTGGAATCGCGTGAACGATTCGTTGAAGCGGCTGTTGAGGTCGAAGCGCGGTGAATCCATCTCGAAATTGCTCGCCGGGCAGGCGAACTGCTGCGCGACGAAAGGCCCGTCGACGTGCGGGCTGCGCGCGACCACTTCGATGTTCGTATGGGCGTGGAACGCGTGGGCGAAGCACCTGCCGAAGATCAGGTGCGGGCTCGATGCCGCAAGCACTCCCTTGAACCCGCCGGTGAGATTGCCCGCGCCGGCAAGCGAGAAGCCGAGCGGGCCCGCAGGCGTCTGGAGGCTGATGCTGGTGTCGGCGACGTCGATGACGATGTTGGGAAGCTCGAACGGCTTGTCGGTCGGGGGCGGGAGAAGCTTGCTGACCTCGCCCCAAACGACCCGGCCGTTCACCACCTTGCCTTCCAGCCGCACTCCGCGAGCGACGATCCGGTAGACCCGGACGCTTCCGGCCAGGGTCCAGCGCAGCTGGATCAGGGCATGGCGCGCGACGAGGTCCGGGTCCTTGGGATCGCCAATGACGAGGTTGCTGATCTGCTGGGTGCGCAGCCCGACCCGGTCGAGGTCATAGGTCGCCTGAACACCCCTCTGCTCGAACTGGCGCTGAAGCACCTCCCCGGCAATCGGGCGGCGCGCGATCCACAAGCCTGCGATGGCGAGCAGGAACAGCAGGATGAGCCCCAGCGCGGCAATCGCGGCAATGCGCTGCCAGCCGCGGCGCCGGACTATAACCGAATCACCGTCTTCATCCCCGCCTGGGCTCCGCCGTGCCATCAAGCTTAACAAACCCTCCCGTGGGGCCACCGTTCCGTTGGCGGCATGAACTGCGGGTTAAGCCTGTTCTAGAGCAACACTTTCCAGATTGGCGAGCGCTCGTTAGTACTTGCCGGGCTCGGTGTCGGCTCGCTTCAACTGGGGGCGGCATGCACGGGCGCGTCACGACAACGGGCGGGGAGGAGCCAGGCAAGGGCCACCGCGAGCGGCTGCGCAGGCGGCTGTTCGAAGGAGGGGCGAGGGCGCTGCTCGACCACGAGCTGGTCGAATATCTGCTCGCGCTGGCGATCCCGCGCCGTGACACAAAGGACCTCGCCCGAAGGCTGATTGCCCAGTTCGGCGGAATCGGGCCCTTGCTCGCGGCCGATGCCGAGACGCTGAAGCGCGAGGGGTTGACCGAAGGCGTGGTCGCCGCGCTGAAGATCGCGCAGGTGACGGCGCTTCGTCTGCTCGAGACCCGGATGGAAGGCCGGCCGGTGCTGTCGAGCTGGGACGCGCTCGGCGATTATCTCCACGCGGCCATGGCCCATTGCCCGGTCGAGGAGGTGCGCGTCCTGTTCCTCAATGCCAAGAACATGCTGATCGCCAACGAAGCGCTGTGGCGCGGCTCGGTCGACGAAGCTTCGGTGCATGTGCGCGAAGTGATGAAGCGCGAGATCGCTCACGGGGCGACCGCGATCATCATCGTCCATAACCATCCGAGCGGCGACCCCAGCCCAAGCCAGCAGGACATCCGGCTGACGCGTGAGCTGGTCGAGGCCGGACGGCACATGAAGGTGACCGTCCACGACCATGTGATCGTCGGCGCTGGGGGGCGCTCGAGCCTGAGGGCATTGGGGCTGATGTGATTTGATGCACCGAAGCGGCTCTGCTAGCCGGGCGCCGCATGATCCCCCGCTATTCGCGCCCCGAGATGACCTCGATCTGGTCGCCCGAGAACCGATACCGAATCTGGTTCCAGATCGAGATGTTCGCGGCCGAGGCAATGGGGCGGATCGGGATGATTCCCGCCGAGGATGCGGCCAGCCTCCGCGCGGCTTACGACCAGGACCTGCTGTGCGAGTTCGAGGTCGGCGCGTTCGACCTGATCGAGGCCGTCACCAAGCACGACGTAATCGCCTTTTTGACCTGGGTCGGCAACAAGCTCGGGCCCGAGGCGCGCTGGCTTCACCAGGGGATGACCAGCTCGGACGTGCTCGACACTGCGCTTGCAGTCCAGATGACTCAGGCAGCGGATCTGCTGATCGAGGACCTCGACGAGCTGCTTGCCGTACTCAAACGCCGCGCATTCGAGCACAAGCTGACGCCGACGATCGGCCGGAGCCATGGAATCCATGCGGAGCCTACCAGCTTCGGCCTGAAGCTTGCGCAGGCCCACGCCGAGTTCGACCGCAACCGCAGGCGCCTGGTTGCGGCGCGGGAGGAAATCGCGACCTGCGCCATTTCCGGAGCGGTCGGAACCTTCGCCAATGTTCCGCCGGAGGTCGAGGCGCATGTCGCCGAGCAGCTCGGCCTCAAGCCCGAGCCGATTTCCACCCAGGTGATCCCGCGTGACCGCCACGCGATGTTCTTCGCGACCCTGGGCGTGATCGCCTCGTCGATCGAGCGGCTCGCAGTCGAGATCCGGCATTTGCAGCGCACCGAAGTGCTTGAAGCGGAAGAATATTTCTCGCCCGGTCAGAAGGGCAGCTCGGCAATGCCGCACAAGCGCAATCCCGTGCTGAGCGAGAACCTCACCGGCCTGGCACGGATGGTCCGGGGCGCTGTCATGCCAGCAATGGAAAATGTGGCGCTGTGGCACGAGCGGGACATCTCCCACTCGTCGGTCGAGCGGTTCATTGCTCCCGACGCGACGATCACGCTCGACTTCGCGCTCGCGCGGCTCACGGGCGTGGTGCGGCGGCTGCTCGTCTATCCCGAGCGCATGCGCCGCAACCTCGAGCGCATGGGGGGGCTCATCCACTCGCAGCGAGTGCTTCTTGCGCTTACTCGTGCGGGGCTAAGCCGCGAGGACAGTTACGCGCTGGTCCAGCGCAACGCGATGAAGGTGTGGGAATCCGACGGAAAGCTGTCGCTGCTCGAGCTGCTCAAGAGCGACGCCCAGGTCGTCGCGCATCTGAGTGCCGAGGAGCTCGATGCCCTGTTCAACCTCGACTATCACCTGAAGCAGGTCGACGCGATCTTCGAGCGAGTGTTCGGTAGCGCCTAGTGGCTGTGCGACGTGCCGCCGTGGCTGTGCCCGGCTGAACGCGGCGGGTTGCGCAGGCTTTCGTACACCGCCTGCACGAAATTGTCCGGCTTCACGAAGCCGCTGGGCATTCCGTAGCGCGCGGCAGGCTTGGCGGCCTGGATCTGCGTGAGCGACCGACCCGCTGCAATTCCCGCTGCGACCTTGGTGCGAACGTCGACGAGCATGTCGCGATAGGCGATGAGGTCGGCACGAGAGGCCATCGGGCCGTGACCCGGGATGATCCTGGTGTTCGGCCCGGCCAATCCCAGCGCGCGATTGACGGCGGCGATCAGCCCGTCGATCGAGCCGTTGGAGCTCAGGTCGATGAACGGGAAGGACATGCGGTGGAAGAAGGTGTCGCCCATGTGCAGCACGTCACCCTTGCGCCAGTGGACAAGCGAATCCCCGTCGGTGTGAGCGTTGGGCACGTGGATCACGTGGATCGTGTCGCCGTTGAGGTGCAGGGTCACGCCCTCTGCGAATGTCACGACCGGAAGTGCGCCTTTGGGTGACGCGGGGAACGTCTGGTTCAACGCCCTCAAGAACTGATCGGTCGACATGCGCGTGCGCACATTGTCGTGCGCCATGATGACTGCGCCGAGCTTGCCGAAATTCTCGTTCCCGCCGGTGTGGTCGCCGTGCCAGTGGGTGTTGACGACGAAGCGAACGGGGCCCGGATCGAGCGTCCGCACTGCTGCAACGATCCTCTCGTTCAGCGGCGCGAACTGGTCGTCGATCAGCACATTGCCGTCTTCACCGTAGAACAGGCCGATGTTGCCGCCCGCGCCGAACAGCACTGCCACGCCGGGCGCGATCTGTTTCGCCTTCATCTGCACCTTTGAGAAATCCTGCTGCTGGGCAGCAGTCGGTGCGCTGGCAAGAACGAGAAGCGCTGCCAGCAGAGTGAGGGCATGCAAAATCCCTCCTGGTCAGGAGCGGCTGGATAGCGCGGTTCGATGTCGCAAGGAATTCTTCTCGGGCGACGGAACTGCGCTTCGCCAGTAGTCAGGCGCCGAGCATCTCCCGGATGCGGCTGAAGAAGCTCTTCGAGGCGGGGCGCCGTCGCCCGTCTCGGTTCCGCGGAATTCCTCGAGCAGCTTCTTTTGCCTGGAGCTGAGCTTTGTCGGCGTCTCCACCAGGATCTGCGCGACCAGGTCGCCGCGGCCGCGGCCGTTGAGGACGCTCATGCCGGCGCCGCGCTGGCGAAGCTGCTCGCCCGACTGGATGCCCGCCGGGATCCTGATGTCGACGGGCCTGCCGTCGATGCCCGGAAGGCTGATCGAGCCGCCGAGCGCGGCCGTCGTGAAGGTCACGGGACATTCGGCGACCAGCGTGGTGCCGTCGCGCGCATAGACCGGGTGCCGCTTCATGTGGACGAAGATGTAGAGGTCGCCGCTCGGCCCGTTGCGCACACCCGCTTGCCCTCGCCGGCGACGCGGATGCGCGTGCCTTCGTCGACCTCGCCGGGGATCTTGACCGACAGCTTGCGGCGCTTGAGGGCGCGTCCTTCGCCGCTGCACATCCGGCACGGGTCGGCGATGACTTCGCCGCTGCCGCGGCAGGTCGGGCAGCCGCGCTCGACGACGAAGAAGCCTTGTTGCGCGCGGACCTTGCCCGCACCGCCGCACGAGCCGCAGGTGCGCGCGCAGTCGGACGAGTTCGTGCAGCCGCGGCCCCGACAGGTCTCGCACTGCGAATTGGTTTCGATGGTGATGCTCGATCTTGAACCCGGCGAATGCCTGCTCGAGCGTCAGCTCGAGGTCGTAGCGCAGGTCGGCGCCGCGCGCCGGGTTCGCGCGGCCCGAACGCGGGTCCATGAAATCGCCGAAGATCGACGAGAAGATGTCGGAGAAGCTGTCGAACCCGCCTTGTCCGAACGGGTCCTGGGCGCCGCCGTTCTGGAACGCGGCCTTGCCGAACCGGTCGTACGCCGCGCGTTTCTGCGGATCCTTGAGCACGTCATAGGCTTCGTTGATCGCCTTGAAGCGCGCCTCCTGGTTGCTGCAGCCGTTGTGCCGGTCGGGGTGATGTTCCTTGGCCAGCCTGCGGTAGGCGGACTTGATGGTCGCGGGTCCGCGGTCCGGGGAACTCCAGCAGATCGTAATAGTCCTGCTCGACCATCAATCGCCCCCGGTACGCGCGGCCGATACCGGCGTTTCAGCCGGCATCGCGATCAGCCCTTCTGCTGCTCGTCGTCGACCTCGGAAAATTCCGCATCGACCACTTCTTCCTCGGTCGGCGGGCGGGAAGTGCCGGCGTCGGGCCGGCCGCGGCTTCGGTCTCGCCTGCTGCGCCTTGTACATAGCCTCGCCGAGCTTCATCGCCGCCTGGGCGAGCGCGTTGGTCTTTCGCGGTCATCTGCTCGGCATCGCCGCTTTCGATCGCGCTCTTCGCTTCGGCGATCGCGGTTTCGATCTCCGACTTGACCGGCGCGTCCACCTTGTCGCCGTGTTCCTGGAGCTGGCGCTCGGTGGCGTGGATCAGGCTTCGGCATTGTTCTTGGCTTCGGCCACGGCGCGCCGCTGCTTGTCCTCCTCGGCGAACTGCTCGGCTTCCTTGACCATCTTGTCGATGTCGTTGTCGTTGAGGCCGCCCGAAGCCTGGATGCGGATCTGCTGCTCCTTGCCGGTGCCCTTGTCCTTCGCCGTCACGTGGACGATGCCGTTGGCGTCGATGTCGAACGTGACCTCGATCTGCGGCACTCCGCGCGGAGCCGGCGGGATCCCGACCAGGTCGAACTGGCCGAGCATCTTGTTGTCCGACGCCATCTCGCGCTCGCCCTGGAAGACGGATGGTGACCGCATTCTGGTTGTCGTCGGCGGTCGAGAAGACCTGGCTCTTCTTGGTCGGGATGGTCGTGCCAGGTCGATCATCCGCGTGAACACGCCGCCCAGGGTCTCGATGCCGAGCGACAGCGGGGTCACGTCGAGCAGCAGCACGTCCTTGACGTCGCCCTGGAGCACGCCCGCCTGAATCGCCGCGCCCATGGCGACCACCTCGTCCGGGTTGACGCCGACGTGCGGCTCGCGGCCGAAGAATTCCTTCACCCGCTCGCGCACGCGCGGCATCCGCGTCATTCCGCCAACGAGCACGACGTCGGCCACGTCCTTGGCCTCCATGCCGGCGTCCTTGAGCGCCTTGCGGCACGGCTCGATCGTGCGCTCGATCAGATCCTCGACCAGCTTCTCGAGGTCGGCGCGGCTAAGCGTCTCGACCAGGTGGAGCGGGTGGTCGTGCCGCCTTCCATGCGCGCGGTGATGAACGGCTGGTTGATCTCGGTGGTCGCGGCCGACGACAGCTCGATCTTGGCCTTCTCCGCGGCCTCCTTGAGGCGCTGAAGCGCGAGCCGGTCGGTGCGAAGGTCGATATTCTCCTTCGCCTTGAACTTGTCGGCGAGGTGATTGACGATCCGCGCGTCGAAGTCCTCGCCGCCGAGGAAGGTGTCGCCATTCGTCGACTTCACCTCGAACACGCCGTCGCCGATCTCGAGGATCGAAATGTCGAACGTGCCGCCGCCAAGGTCATAGACGGCGATGGTCTTGCCTCTTCCTTGTCGAGCCCATAGGCGAGCGCGGCGGCAGTCGGCTCGTTGATGATCTGAAGCACTTCGAGACCGGCGATCTGGCCGGCGTCCTTGGTTGCCTGGCGCTGGGCGTCGTTGAAGTAGGCCGGGACGGTGATCACCGCCTGGGTGACGTTCTCGCCGAGATAGGCCTCGGCGGTTTCCTTCATCTTCTGCAGGATGAAGGCGGAGACCTGCGAGGGCGAATAGTCCTTGCCGCCAGCCTGGACCCAGGCATCGCCATTGGGCCCGCGCGATCTTGTACGGGACGAGCTCGGTGTCCTTCTTGGTGATCGGGTCGTCGAAGCGGCGGCCGATCAGGCGCTTGACCGCGAAGATGGTGTTGTCGGGGTTGGTCACCGCCTGGCGCTTGGCCGGCTGGCCGACCAGCCGCTCGCCGTCCTTGGTGAACGTAACGACCGAAGGCGTCGTGCGCGCGCCTTCGGCATTCTCGATGACCTTGGGCTTGCCGCCTTCCATCACCGCAACGCAGTTGTTGGTCGTGCCCAAGTCGATACCGATGACCTTGGCCATGTCTCGTCCCTCTTCTAATGCCCCGCTTCGGCCCCTTCGCAAGGCAGCCGAGCTGTTGATTTCGGGGGCGATATAGGTGGCGTTCAGGCGCCTACAAGGAGCCGAGGAAGCGAGAGTTGACTGTTGCCGGCAAGCGCTAAGGCATCACCATCCCGCCGTTCACGTGCAGTGTCTGGGCCCGTGACATAGCCCGTCTCGCGGCTGGCGAGATAGACGGACGGCGGCGCCGATGTCCTCGCCGCTGCCCATCGCGCCGAGCGGGATCTTCGACAGGGATTGCCTCGCGCTGCTGGTCGTTGAGCGCCTCGGTCATCGCCGAGGTCATGAAGCCGGGCGCAATCGTGTTCACCGTGACGCCGCGGCTCGCGAGTTCCTGCGCGACGGCCTTGGTCAGCCCGACCAGCCCCGCCTTCGACGCCACATAATTGGCCTGCCCCGGATTGCCGGTGAGGCCGACCACCGACGTGATCGAGATGATCCGGCCGAAGCGCGCGCGCATCATCGGCTTGGCCGCCGCGCGCATCAGCCGGAACGCAGCCTCGAGGTTGATCTGGATCACGTCGGCGAACTCCTCGTCCTTCATCCGCATCAGCAGATTGTCGCGAGTGACGCCCGCATTGTTGACGAGGATGTCGAGCTTGCCGCCCAACGCCTCAACCGCCTGCGGTACGAGCTGGTCGACCGCGGCTGCATCCGAAAGATTGCAGGGCAAGGCGACATGGTCGCCGCCGAGTTCGGCGCGGAAGCCATCGAGCTTGCCGGCATTGCACCCCGAGACCGCCAGCCGCGCGCCCTGCGCGCTCAACGCCTTGGAAATCGCGCTGCCAAGCCCGCCCGAAGCACCGGTCACCAGCGCGGTCATTCCCGAAAGGTCGAACATCATGCGATCTCCCTCGCCAGCGCCTCGACGTCCTCGATCGACACGATGCTCGTGACCTTCGCGTCCGGGGCGATGCGCTTGACCATCGGGCCCAGCACCTTGCCGCCGAGCTCGACGAATTCCTCGACACCCGTTTGCGCCATGTTGGCGATGCTCTCGCGCCAGCGGACCATGCCGGTCACCTGCTCGACCAGCAGGCCCCGGATCGCGTCGGGGTCGCTCTCGGCCTGAGCGGTGACGTTGGCGAAGACGGGCACGGTGGGGGGCGACGACCACATGGCCCAGCGCATCGCGCATCGCTTCGGCAGCGGGCTTCATCAGCGTGCAGTGGAACGGTGCCGATACCGGCAGTGGCACAGCGCGCCTGGCCCCCATGTCCTTCGCGATCTCCACCACCCGGTCCATCGCACCCTTGTGCCCGGACAGCACGACCTGGCCCGGGTCGTTGTCGTTGGCGACCGTGCAGATCTCCCCTGCGCCGCAGCCTCGGCGATCCGCCGCGCGAGCGGCAGGCCGGTGCCGAGCAGCGCGGCCATCGCGCCCTGGCCGACCGGCACCGCAGCCTGCATCGCCTGCCCGCGGAGCTTGAGCAGCCGCGCGGTCGTTGCAACGTCGAACGAGCCTGCTGCGCAAAGGGCCGAATATTCGCCGAGCGAATGGCCGGCGACGAACTGCGCCGCCCTGGCAAGATCGAGCCCTCCTTCGCGGGTCAGCGCGGCGAACACCGCAAGCGAATTCGCCATGATCGCCGGCTGCGCGTTTTCGGTGAGCCTGAGCTCCTCGTCGGGTCCTTCGCGCATCAGCCGGAACAGGTTCTGGCCGAGCGCCTCGTCAACCTCGCCGAACGTGCTCGCGCGCGGCGCGGCTCGCACCGGCCAAAGCGGCGCCCATGCCGACAGCCTGGCTGCCCTGTCCCGGAAAGAGGAATGCGCGCATCGGGGGTCCTGTTTGCCAAGAGAAGGCGCGCCGATTGCACAGCCCCCGCGAAGCTGCAACACCCGCCCGATGAACCGCGAGACGCAAGCACCGCCCCGCCAGATCGGCTTTGATCGCGCTCGCGCTGGTCGTCGGCAACATGATCGGCTCGGGCATCTTCCTGCTCCCAGCCAACCTCGCGCCGTTCGGAGTCAACGCGATCTACGGCTGGGTCGTGACCATTGCCGGCGCATTGTGCGTGGCGACTGTGTTCGCGGCGCTTGCGCGGGCGATGCCCGAGGCGGCCGGACCGTACGACTACGTCCGCAGCGCGCTCGGTGAGCCGCCGGCCTTTTTCGTCATGTGGAGCTACTGGATCGCAATCTGGGTCGGCATCGCCGCCGTCGCAATCGCCGCGGTCAGCTACTTGAGCTCGCTTACGCCCGCAGCGTTCGAGGCGCCCGGGATTGCAGCGGCGGTGGCAAGCGGCTTCGTCATCCTGTTCGCAGTGATCGCCTGCACCGGCGCCCGGGCTGCAGGCGGGGTCCAGATCGTGACCAGCATCATCAAGGTGCTTCCACTGATTGCTGCGGTCGTGCTTGCGCTCGTCGTGTTCGCAAGGGGGGACGAGCCGGCGCAGCTTGCGCCTGCGCCGCTTACGCTCGGCGGGATCTCGGGCGCGGCAGCGCTGACGCTCTGGGCGATGCTGGGGTTCGAATCCGCAAGCGTCCCGGCAGAGCGCGTTCGCGATCCGCAGCACACGATTCCCCGCGCGACCCTGCTCGGCACATTGATCGTCGGCCTGATCTATCTTGCAGCATCCAGCGCCGTCTTCCTGCTGCTGCCGTCCGACGTCGCGGCGCAATCGAGCGCTCCGTTCGCCGACCTTGTCGGCAGCTTCTGGGGCACCGGCGCTGCGACGGCAGTCGTCTTCTTCGCGGCGATCTCCGCCCTCGGCGCGCTCAACGGATGGGTGCTGCTCCAGGGCGAGGTCCCGCTGGCGCTCGCGCGTCGCGGCGTTTTCCCGCGCTGGTTCGCGGCGGTGAACCGCAGGGGCATGCCGGTGCGCGCGCAGATCCTCGGAACCAGCCTGACGGTGGCGCTGATCGCGTCCAACTATTCGCGCGGACTGACCGAGCTGTTCGGCTTCGTCATCCTTCTGGCGACCGTCGCGAACCTCGTGCTCTACCTGTTCGTCACGGTCGGCGCGTTTCGGCTGATGGCGCTCGGACGGCTGCCGCGTGGGCTGCTCGCGCTCGTGACCCTGCTCGGCCTCCTCTTTGCCTTGTGGACCTTGTGGGGCGCTGGAGCGGAGGCGACGGGCTGGGGCGCGGTGCTGCTGGCGACCGGAATTCCGGTCTATCTGCTCATGAGGCGCGCTTCGACCAGCCGGCCGGGGGAGGCGAGCCCAGCCGCGCCTCCGGGATCAGCCGCCTGAGCTTTTGCGCAAAGCTCCTCAGGCACACTTCGCTCGTGCCCAGCGGCCCCGCCACATAGCTCTGCGACTGCATGCCCAGCTGCACGCGCGCGATCAGCTCGGTGTCCTCGGCGTTGACTCGCCGGTTGATCCGCCAGTTGAGATAGCGCGCGACTTTCATCTCGCGGCGCCAAGGATAATCAGGGGCGTCGGGAAGCGCATAGCTGATCTCGCGGATCACCGTCTCGGTCGCGCTCACCGGAATGAACTGCATGAAATCGACCTGATCCGGGTAGATGTCGAACGCGACGTTGGGGAACAGCTTGTAATAGAGCCACTTGCGTCGATGGCTCGGCGGAAGGTGATCAACCGCGGGAAGATAGCGCTGGTACGCCCGTTCGGACGGGTTGTCCGAATCCTGTTCGACCAGCTCGCCCTCCATCCGGTCGACGTGATCCTGCGCCTCGATCGCATAGTTGCGGCCGAACAGCCGGCTGAGGCCCGGATGCCCGACGGGGATGTGCAGATGGTCCGAATAATTGTCGGCGATCGTTTTCCAGTTGAGCGGGCGCGGCCGAAGCGTGACTCGCCCGATCGCGCGCAGCTCGGCGAAGCGATAAAGCGCGACCTCTTCCTCGTATGGCGCCATCATTTGCGCGACCGATGGCGCTCCAGGCTGCAGGGTCACGAACAGGAAACCGTGCCAGGCTTCGAGCGGCACCGGCACAAGCCCCAGCTCGTCGGGCCGGAGACTTGGATATTCGCGCCGGTGCGGCACTCCGATCAGCCGCCCGTCGCGCGCATAGCTCCACGCGTGATAGGGACAGGTCAGCACCTTCGCGCAGCCGCCGGTGCCGTCGACGAGGCGCGACCCGCGGTGCCGGCATACGTTGCCAAAGGCGCGCGCCGCGCCGTCGTCGCCGCGGATCACAACGACGCTTTCGCCCAGATAGTCGAGGCTTCGCCACTCCCCCGGCTGTGCGATGTCACTCTCGTGACAGACCAACTGCGGCGCCGACTTCAGGAACGCGCGCTGCTCAGCCTCGAAGAATTCCGGATCGTGGTACAGCCAGCCCGGCAGGCTCATGTCGTCTAGCGGGTCGAACTCTTCTGCGCTGGGGGACGAAACGGAACGAAGATGCGTGGCCATGATGCCCTATATCCTCACCACCGCCCCGCGGGGAAGCGGGCCGATGCGCGTCCTTTGGGGTCGAACGTCCGCTTTCGACCCATTGGCGACATGAGCGCAACGGCTAACGGAGCTATTTGGTGGTATCACGTTCGTCCCACCCGTAGAGGAGCAGTGCTAGCCAGGGACTTGAGCGGCGCACTTGAATGAGGCATTCAATGAGAACACCCCAGATCGTCGGCCTGGCCGCAGCCTTGATCGCCCTTTCGGCCTGCAGTGAAAGTCCGCGCGAATCCGCGGAGAATGTCGAGGCCAACGCGGAGGCGAGGGCGGAGAACATCGAAGATGCGGCGGAAGCGGCACCCAGTGAGGCCGCCGAGGCAAATCTCGAGAACCAGGCAGACCTCGTGCGCAACCTTGGAGACGAGAGCGCCGATGCCGTTCGCAATGGCAGCGGCGCAGAGACAAACGCCAGCGAGTGAGTTGCATCGCCAGCTCCTGTCCGCTTTTCACCCAAGACAGAGGTTGGCCTCAGGTCAGGTAAAGCCGCCGCTCTCCATGGCCTTGGTGAGCTTGAGCAGGCTTCACATCCGCGCCCGCTTCGACTATGGCGCGGCTCACGAGGGGCGGCTGCGGCTGCCCCGCTTGCATTTTGAACGACAGCCGGAGGGGCGTCGCATCGGGCGGCGTCAGCGATCGGCCAAAAGAGAGAAGTGAAACATGCCGCTCTACGAGCATGTTTTCCTCGCGCGTCAGGACCTCGCCCAGGCCCAGGTCGACGCGCTGGCGGAAAACGCAACCAAGATCATCGAAGACAATGGCGGGAAGGTCGCAAAGACCGAGACCTGGGGTCTTCGAAGCCTTGCCTATCGAATCGCGAAGAACCGCAAGGCGCATTACGTGATGCTCGACGTCGATGCGCCGGCTCAGGCGATCGCCGAGCTCGAGCGCCAGACCAACATCAACGAGGACGTGATCCGCTTCCTCACCCTGCGTGTGGACGAGCACGAAAAGGGGCCGTCGGCGATGATGCGCCGAAGCGAGCGCGACCGCGGTGACCGCGGTGACCGGGGTGATCGGGGTGATCGGGGTGATCGGGGTGATCGCGGCGATCGCGGCGGCTGCGGCTTCCGCCGCGAGGAAGAGGGAGTCGAGTAAATGGCCCGAGCATTTTTCCGCCGCCGCAAGAGCTGCCCCTTCTCGGGCAAGGAAGCGCCGAAGATCGATTACAAGGATGTGCGCCTGCTCCAAGGCTTCATGTCCGAGCGGGGCAAGATCGTCCCGAGCCGAATCACTGCGGTGTCATCCACCAAGCAGCGCGAGCTCGCGCGGGCGATCAAGCGCGCCCGCCATCTCGGCCTTCTGCCCTACGTCGTGAAATAAGGAGCGCTCAAGCCATGGAAGTTATCCTGCTCGAGCGCGTCGAGAAGCTTGGCGGCATCGGCGATGTCGTGAACGTCAAGAACGGCTTTGCGCGCAACTATCTGCTGCCCAACAAGAAGGCGCTGCGCGCCAACGAGTCGAACCGCAAGCTGTTCGAAGCGAACCGCGCGCGGATCGAGGCCGACAACGCCGAACGGCGGTCGGGTGCCGAGCAAGCGGCCAAGGGCGTAGACGGCAAGTCGGTCCAGCTGATCCGCCAGGCATCGAACACCGGCCAGCTCTATGGCTCGGTGTCTGCGCGTGACATCGTCGAAGCGCTCGAGGCCGAAGGCGCCACGGTGACCAAGAGCCAGGTCGTGCTCGACCGGCCGATCAAGTCGATCGGCGTGCACGAGGTGAAGGTCGCGCTTCACCCCGAAGTTGCGGTGACCGTGCGGGTCAACGTCGCCCGCTCGCCCGAGGAGGCCGACCTCCAGGCGCAGGGAGTCGACGTGCTCGCGCAGATGTTCGACCGCGAAGCGGCGCCCGCCGTCGCCGAGGATCTGGCGCCCGCCGAGGAGGACGAGGACGCCGCGCCGTCCGAGCCCACCGAGACTGCCGAGGACCAGCAGTAGCCTCGTCTGTAGTTCGAAAATCGGGTCCGCTGGAGCGATCCGGCGGCCCTTTTGTTGTGTTCCTGGAGCCCAGCGGGGCGATGGAGGACGCAAATGGCGGAGAGAGACCAGAACGAAGGCAGCGGCCAGCAGCCGCCCGTTGGCAAGCAGGACGACAAGCAGATTGCCGGCCAGGCGGGTCAGCAGCCGAGTGGCGCGCAGGGACAGCAGCCGCTTGGCCAGCAGGGCGACTTCGGCGATCAAAGCCCGCAAGCGCAGAGCGGCGGCCAGAGCGCGACCGGTGAGACGCTAAGCGAAGGCAGCGAGCCGGACCTGGGCGGCGGCGACGTCGGGCCCGGCGGCTATTCGCCCGAGAGCGGCGCGTCCGACCTGGGCGGCGGCGAGACCGGTCTCGGCGATCTGGGCGGCGGCTTTGTCGGCAGCCAGAGCGGCGAGGATCTCGGGCGACTATCTGCAGCGCGACGGAAACCCCGACGGGGGCTTTGCCGAGCAGGGCCGCGGAGCGCCTGACCAGGGCGATGTCGAGCGCGGGACCGAGCGTTCGGACAATCGCGACAGCGACATCGAAGGGGGCGCCTGAGCCGCTGCCGCCGAGGCTGCAGCCCGGGCTCAGCCGATGCGGTAGTAAATCGCGAGACGGTCGAGCGCGAGGGTAAGCACCAGCTTGCCCGCGCGCGCGGTCCAGCCGAGCGCGCTCTCCGCCTCGCGCATGCCTTCGCCTGCGCACACCACGCGCCACAAAATGTCTGCGAGGCCCGGCCCGGCGGCGTCGATGGCCGCGTGGAACCGGTCCTTGGCGTCGATCTGCGCCCCGTTCAGGTCCATTCCAGCCGAAGAGCCGCCGCGGCGCCCGCTGACCGGCGCTGCACTCCACGCCATGGTCACGCTCGGTGACAGCTGGGCGCGCTCCCAGGCGGCGCGCAGCCGCTCGCCGGCGTCGAGCAGGAGGCGGCCGACCAGCCCGCGCGCAAAGAGCCAGCCAAGCGGCGAGTCGGCCAGGTTGACGGTGACCGAGCGAGCCGGGCGGCGCCCGCGCTGGCCCTTGGGAGCCTCGTCGCCATCAATCGCCCGCTCCACCAGCAGACGCCCGTAACTCCGCTGCGCCAAGTCGCCCTCCCATCCGCCACCCGATTCGCAGGGGTCTTGGCAATTATATACTTGACGTAGAATAAGAGAGGACGCATAAGGGTTTCCAGAAGGAAGCCCCGATGTTCGATCTAACCAATCCGATTTTCCAAGATGCCGACAAAGCCCGCGAGCATCTGGAGAGCATCAACTGGCCCAACGGCCCGTTCTGCCCGCACTGTGGCGAGACAGAGAACGTGCATCGCCTCCAGGGCAAGTCGCACCGCGCCGGCCTCATCCAATGCAATTCGTGCCTGAAGAACTTCACCGTCACAGTCGGCACCGTGTTCGAGCGCTCCAAGATCTCGCTCAATAAGTGGATGCTCGCCACCTACCTGCTAGCCTCCAGCAAGAAGGGCATCAGCGCGCATCAAATCCACCGCATGCTTGGCGTCACCTACAAGACGGCGTGGTTCATGATGCACCGCGTCCGTGAGGCCATGAAGGACGATGGTTCTCCGCTCGGCGGCCCTGGCCAAGTGATCGAGAGCGACGAAGTGATCGTTGGCGGCAAGAAGAAGCGCCGCTTGTCGGGCAAGGTCGCGCCGAAGAAAAAGGTCGTGACGCTCGTCGAGCGCGGCGGTCGCGCCCGTTCGTTCCATATCACGCACATTGACCATACGAACATTCGCGCCGCGCTGGTCACGAACTGCCACCGCTCGTCGCACCTGCGCACGGACGATGCGCGCTTCTACAATCGCATTGGCGAAGAGTTCGCCAGCCATGAAACCACGCTGCACTCAAACCGCGAGTTCAGCCGTGGCGACGGCAACCACAGCAACACCGCCGAGAACTTCTTCAGCATCCTGAAGCGCGGAGTTGTCGGCACCTACCATCACTGGTCGGCAACCCACATTCACCGCTATTTGGCCGAGTTCGATTTCCGCTACAGCAGCAAAGACGACAGCGATCGCGAGCGCGCCGACGCCATGCTCAAGGGAATCGTCGGCAAGCGTCTCACCTATCGGCGGACTGACAAGCTCGCCGCCTAGCTATTACAAGCCCCCACGCTTCATTGGGAAGCCGCGCAAGCGCTGGACACAGTACTAGCCCGCAAAAAAGCATATCATCGCCAGCCCCCCGATCAGGAGTGAAACTGCCACAATGCAGAGCGCAGCAAGAACCAGACGACCGTTCTTCCCCATGATGTCTTTGTTCTCGCCCGTCTTGCGATGCAGGTCCTCCGCTAGGTCAGCGAGACGGGTCGCTTCGTCCTTCTTTGAAGCGATATCGCGCTTCCAAGCGCCCGGTCTGGTTCCCGGGTAGTTCCAGGCAACAGGGCGAGCAGCATACACGGTCAACGCTAAGGCTATCAGAAAGCCGGTCGCGCAGATGAGAGCCGTAACGGCCAGAAAGTCTTGCCGAGGGTGCGCGAGCAACAGAGCCGCCGCTCCACTCGCCAGTGCAACAATCACAGCCGACAAAAACCCGGCTAACACGAGCGCGCGTTGATCAGCTGCCAGCGCAGCCGTAAGCTGGCTCTGAAGTCTCAATTCAGCCGATTCGACGACCTCTCTTAGAAGCGCTGTGTCAGTGCTCTTGTAAGACGCAGTTTCAGTTTCAACCGACATAGGATTCCCCTAATATGGCCGCGCCCGACCCCGACGAGCGAGAAACCAAAGTTCACAAGCCGGACGACCACGTCGAGAAGCGTCATGACGACGGGCAGGGCGACCGCTTCAACGAAGCGAATGAAGATGATGACGGCAAGTCGGATAGCGGTGGCGACGATTCTGAGAAGGATGGCTAACTCTTAGCTTTCGCGGCGCGTTGCCGCCCCAGCTTGCTATCCTTGTGCGGCTTGGGAGGAGTCGCGAGCATTCGCTTGAGGGCAGCTTCCGCGCGTGCCCTGGTTTCGGCGTCGGAGTAGCCTTCATTGGGTGCCACCGTTCAACCTCCTACCGACCGAAATTCGTTCCTAGCAGGCATTGGCCACATTTGTCTTCAATGGGCGCTTATTGAAATGAGCCTTCTGGCAATCATTGCTGCCGCCGAACACATACGCTTGGAAAAAGCTTACACCCGTTACGGTGGTCAAGACATGCTTCCGCGGCTGAATATGGCGATCAACCTGACCAAAGAAGCAAAATGGCCCCGCCGCCTCATCAAGCGTCTTGAAGCCATACGCGCCGCGCTTCAGGGCGGGTTGGCAGATCGCCGCAATCTGTTTGTGCATGGCGTCCATGCGGCGGGAAATGCACCAGGCGAAGTGCGGCTCACCATGGTCCGCTGGAAAGGCAAAAAGCGCCACCAGTACGTGACTCTGGTGGACGCTTTGGACCTAGCCAACAAGCTCGCCATTCTCGCGCAGGAAATCCATAGCATCGACCGTGACTACGGCGTCTGGAAGTTCGGCTCCCACTACGAGGAAGACCGCGGCGAGCAAATCCGCCAAACTAAGGCCGCTACTCGGTTCATACGCGCACACAACGTTAAGCGCGCGATCAAACTGCTCCTCGCTAATCTGAAACCTTGGTGATTCACCACACTGGTGAGCGCCGGCCTGTCGGCCCGAATCAGTGGCCAACTGAAACTCCTACGTCAAGTATATAATTGCCGGGGTCTTGCCACATCGGCAAAAGTGTAGGACAGAGGAAAAACCGCTCTGGTTATAAAAAAGAGCCGCAAAAGGGGGCTTTGAGGATGATCACTCGAATCCGCGAAGTGCGCAGGGCACGCGGAATGACGCTCGACGATGTCGCAAAGCGCTGCAGCCCGCCGACCACTCCGCAAACTGTCGGCAGGCTCGAGACCGGCACGCGCACGGTGTCGATCGGCTGGCTCAACCGGATCGCCGAGGCGCTTGGCGTCGAGGCAGCGGACCTGGTCGAGGGCGGCGGCGAAAAGTCGGAGCTTCCCGTGGTCGCGGTGCTCGGCGCCGGAGGCGCTGCGGCCCCCAAGCGCACCGCGGTCGTCGTGCCGCCGCGCAGCGGCCCCGGGCAGGTCGCGATCATCGCCGCGGCCAGTCTGGGCGACTATCGCTCGGGCGACGAGATCTGGTGCGAGACGCTCGAGGCGGCGCAGTACGGCCGGGCGCTCAACCGCGACGTGCTGGTCCCCAGGCCTGCGGGCCGCTTCCTGTTCGGCCGGCTGATCGGCCGCGAGGAAGGCAAGCTCCATCTGCTCCCGCCGGGCGCGGGCGGGCGTCAGTCGGTGGTCGCCGATCCGCCGTGGATCGCCGTCGCATCGAAGCTGGTGCGGAGCCTTTAGCGGCCGCGGCGGTTCTCAGCGCCCGAGCCGGCTTTCAGGAGCGCGACGCATGTTCTTCTTCTTCAACAACCGTATGGGCTGCGGGACGTCGCTGCTGATCACCGCGGCGGGAACGCTTCTGCTGCTCCTGCTGATGGGCTGGATCAACTTCTAAAGCGCTTACTGCTGGTGCTGGCCGCCTTCTGCGCTGACGCCCTCCAGCGCATGCTCTGCACATTCGTCGTCGGCCTCCCGGCTGAGGTCGCCGAGGCTGATGATCCCGCACAGCCGCTCGTTCTCGTCGAGCACCGGAAGCCGCCGCACCTGCGCTTCGGCCATCCTCATCGCGACTTCCTCGACGTCGTCGTGGATCCGGGCGCAGACCACGCCGGTCGTCATCAGCTCGCGCACCGGGGTGTCGGGGCCGTGGCCGTGCGCCACTCCGCGAACCGCAATGTCGCGGTCGGTGATCATGCCGATCAGCCGGTCGCCCTCGGTCACGGGAATCGAGCCCGAGTCGGAGCTGAGCATGAACGACGCCGCCTCGCGCGCGGTCTGGTCGGGCCGCACCGTCTCGACTTCGCGAGTCATTACATTGCTGACTTTCATGGGAATCTCCTGCTTGAACGGCAGGTCAACGCATGAGGGCCCGCGCTATTTCCGCACCCCTGACGAGCGTCAGGGCAGGTTCTCCGTCAGCAGGTCGTAGGTCGCGACCAGCTCGTCCTTCTGGTTGAAGATCTCGACCGCCCAGCGCACCTGGCCCGTCTCCTCCGACTTGATCGACTTGGCGCGCACGCTGAGCTCGACCCGCATCGAATCACCCGGATAGAGCGGGGTGAGGAAGCGCAGGTTCTCGAGGCCGGTGTTGGCAAGCACCGGACCCGGATCGGGATCGACGAACAGCCCGGCGGCGAAGCTCAGGACCAGATAGCCGTGGGCGACGCGGCCCTCGAAGATGGGCGAGGCCCTGGCTGCTTCCTCGTCCATGTGCGCGTAGAATTTGTCGCCGGTGAAGTGGGCGAAATGCTCGATGTCCTCGAGGCTGACGGTGCGGCTTTCGGTATTCCACGTGTCGCCGATGGAAAGCTCGCTCATCCTGAGCCGGAACGGGTGGGTTTCGATCGCGCGCTTGGGTGCGCCGGGCACGTATTGGCCGGTGATCGCTGCGATCATCAAAGGCGAAGACTGGAGCGCGGTGCGCTGCATGTAGTGCTTGACGCCGCGGATGCCGCCCATTTCCTCGCTTCCGCCGGCGCGGCCGGGGCCGCCGTGGACCAGCACCGGCAAGGGCGACCCGTGGCCGGTCGATTCCTTGTGGTTGGTGCGGTCGATGATCAGCATGCGCCCGTGATAGGCCGCGGTCGAGGCGATGAAGTCGCGCGCAGCCTCGGGCGAATGGGTGAAAAGCGACAATGCGAGGCTGCCGCGGCCGCGGTTGGCAAGCGCGATTGCGTCAGCAAGGTCGCGGTACGGCATGATGGTCGAGACGGGCCCGAACGCCTCGACGTCGTGAACCGCCTCGGCGCCCCACGGGTCGTCGGTGCGAAGCAGCACCGGCGGGAAGAAGGCTCCGCCGGGGATCGGCGGGTCGGCCGAGGGGTCGCCGGCAACGACCCGCGCCCCAGCGGCCTCAAGCTCGGCGATCTTCTGGCGGACATCGTCGCGCTGGGCGAGGCTGACGAGCGCGCCCATGCGCGTGTCTTCCGAGCGCGGGTCGCCGACCTTCGTCTTGGACAGGCGCTCGCCAAGCGCCTGCTCGACCGCGTCGAGATAGTCTGCCGGGGCGATCGCGCGGCGGATCGCGGTGCATTTCTGGCCCGCCTTGACCGTCATTTCGATCGCCACTTCGCGCACGAAGAGATCGAACTCGGGCGTGCCGGGCGCCGCGTCTGGGCCGAGGACCGAGGCATTGAGGCTGTCCTGCTCGGCGATGAAGCGTACCGATTCGCGCATCACCGCGGGGTGATTGCGCAGCTTCGACGCAGTCTTCGCCGAGCCGGTGAAGCTTACGATGTCCTGGCCGGTCAAATGGTCGAACAGGTCGCCGACTCCGCCGACGATCAGCTGGACCGAGCCCGGCTGAAGCAGGCCCGTGTCGATCATCACGCGGAAGGCCGCTTCGGCGACAAAAGCGGTGGCGGACGCCGGCTTCACGATCACCGGCACGCCCGCGAGCAGGGCGGGGGCGAGCTTTTCGAGCATGCCCCAGACGGGGAAGTTGAACGCGTTGATCTGGACAGCGGCGCCCTGGAGCGAGGTGTAGACGTGCTGGCCGACGAACGTGCCGGTCTTCGACAGGGGCTCGAGCGGCCCGTCGAGCAGGACGTGCGCGTCGGGAAGGTCGCGGCGGCCCTTCGACGAGAAGGAGAAGAGCGTGCCCGCGCCGCCCTCGATGTCGATCCAGCCGTCCTTGCGCGTCGCCCCGGTCAGGTAGCTGAGCTCGTACAGCTCCTCCTTGCGCGCCATGATGGCGAGGCCAAGGCCCTTGAGCATTCGAGCGCGCTCGTGGAACGTCATTCGGCGCAGCGCGGGCCCGCCGACTTCGCGCGCGTGGCGGAGCATCCCGCCAAAATCGAGCCCACCCGATCCTGTTGTGGCGACGGCGGCACCGTCGATGGCGCTCGCGAGCTCGGCAAGATTGCCGGTGCCGGCGGTCCAGTGATCGAGGGCATAGTTGAGCAGTTGCGCGGTCTTCATGGGCGCGCGCTGTACGACGAACATCACGGCTTCCCAAGCCCTCCGGAGCGATTGGAAAGGCTTTGCAGGCCCTTGCTTTCAGGCCTGAGCTTTCCGTGCTTCACCTCCATCCAGCCCCGCCCTACGGAAGAGCGGATGAGCCGCCTCCTGATTCTGCGCATCGCTTTCTGGGCGGCCGCCTTCTTCTCGCTGTACATGGCGTGGCTGCCGGATCCGCCGCAGGTGCCCGGGACCTACGGCGACAAGGTCCAGCACATGCTCGCCTTTGCGACGCTCGCGATGCTCGCCTCGCTCGCGTACCCCGCGGTAAGCCTTGTCGCCATCGGCCTGGCTTTGTCGTCATTCGGCGCAGCGATCGAGCTCATCCAGACGATTCCGTCGATCAGCCGCGACGGCTCCTTCGGTGACCTGGTCGCGGATATCGGAGGAGCGACGGTCATCCTGCTGCTGGTCGCCCGCACGCGCAGGCGGATGGCGGCCAGCGCCGACCAGAAAGGCTGACCTGGGGCTTGCGCCCGGGCTGCTCCTGCGGCAATTCAGCGGCAGGGCAAAACCGCGGCTTGGGGCCATAAATGCACAATATATTCAAAGCTTTGGCGTTAACTGCAATTTGCGCGCTCGCCGCCTGCTCGACGGTCAGCAAGGCGCCGGTGAAGCAGGCCGCTGCGCCAGCCGCGGCCAAGCGCGCGGGCGAGCCAATTCCCTATCGCTGGACCCACGGTCACGCGGAAAAGGCGCACAAGGCGATGCTCGCGACCTTCGCCCGCGGCGGCCTCAAGCCCGGCGAATATGTCTGGACGACGCAGGTGCCCAAGCAAGGCGAGACCAGGATCGTGATCGATCTCATGGCCCAGATGGCCTATGCCTTCCGCGGCGAGCAGTTGGTCGGCGCATCCACCATCTCGACCGGCAAGAAGGGCAAGGTCACGCCGCTCGGCTACTGGCCGGTGCTCGAAAAGAAGAAGTTCCACCGCAGCCGCAAGTACAACAATGCGCCGATGCCCTTCATGCAGCGGCTCGACCAATATGGCATTGCGCTGCACGGCGGGGCGAACCCCGGGTATCCGGCGAGCAACGGCTGCGTGCGGCTGCCGATGAAGTTCGCCGAGAAGCTCTACGCGCTGACGAGTGTCGGAACGCAGGTGGTGATCGAAGGCTAGCTTTCGCGCAGCAATCGGTAGCCGAGCGTGAAGCTCGCGACATTGTAGCTCGCGTGCATCCACATCGCGAGCAGAAGGCTGGTGCTCAGCAAATAGGCGCCGCCGAGCACCAAGCCGGCAATGGTTGCGAAGACCATGCCGACGCGGCCGAGATAGCCGTGGGCGACCCCGAACAGCAGGCTTGATATCAGCAAGGCGGGGCCAAGGCCCACCAGCCCCGCAAGGTACCAGAGGAGGAAGCCGCGGAAGGCGATTTCCTCGCCAATGGCCGCGAGGCTGCCGGAGGCGTAGGCGGGCGCGAGCTCGCGGCGGCTGTCGGGCATCAAGTGCGCATAGCGCCGGTAGTAGCCCAGCGCCGTCTGCCGGAAGGGCCCGGCGCTCAACCAGGCGGCCGCGAGCAGGAGCAGCGGCCAGGCTGCGGCGAGCGCAGCCGCGAGCACAGGCCGCTCTCCGGCCCAGCCGGTGAGACCGAACTCGCCGGCCGGACGGCCGGCGGCATGCCAGGCGAGCAGCACGGCCGCGCCAATCCCGAGGCCGGTGATTGCCCCGGCCTTGAAGAAGGCGAGCCGCGGCGAGCGCTTCAGGAATTCGGGGTCGGCAAAGGCCTGGGCCGCACAGACGAACAGGATCGCGCCGGCAAGGATATGGTCGATCGGCTCCACCGGCGTGGTGTCAGCGGCCGAAGAAGCTCGGCGGGCGCTTTTCCAGGAAGGCCGCGACGCCTTCGCGATAGTCGTGCGTGAAGCCGAGGCGGCGCATCGCGTCGCGCTGGTGGTTTAGTTCCTGGTCGAGCGTGTGCGACCAGCTTTCCCGGATCATCCTCTTGATCGCAGCAAGGCCGAGCGGCGGGAGCGCGGCGAGCTTGTCGGCAAGCGCCTGGACTTCCGTGTCGAGGGCTTCGTCGTCGACGCAGTTCCAGATCAGGCCCCATTGCGCGGCGGTCTCCGCCGGCAGCGGCTCGCCGGTCAGCGCGAGGCCCATCGCGCGTGCCTGGCCGACCAGCCGCGGGAGCACCCATGTGCCGCCGCTGTCGGGAATGAGGCCGATCGCGGAGAAGCTCTGGATAAACTTCGCCGATCGCGCGGCGACGACAATGTCGCAGGCGAGCGCGATGTTCGCGCCCGCGCCGGCAGCGACTCCGTTGACGCGCGCGATCACCGGCTGGGGAAGTGCGACGAGCTTGCGGATCAGCGGGTTCCAGCAGGTCTCGACGGTCATCCCGAGGTCGACCGGGTGATCGCCGGCGGCGACCGAGCGGTCGCCCAGGTCCTGCCCGGGGCAGAACCCGCGGCCGGCGCCGGTAAGGATGAGCACGCGCGCATCTCCCAGCAGAGTCGAGCGCGTCCTTGACCTCCGAGTGCATCTGGGCGTTGAACGCGTTGGCCTTGTCGGGGCGATTGAGCGTGATCCGGGCGATCGGCCCGTCAGCCTCGGGAAGATGATGGTCTCATATTCGGCCATGGCGCTCTCCCTTCGCGACTGACACGCGCCTACGAACAAAATGGATGCTGAAACAAGTTCAGCTTGGGCGTAGGGGCGCGGCATGAACGCGGGGACGAACTCGCCAACCGCGTCGCTCATGCGTGATGCTCCTCGGCCGAAGGCACCGGACCAACCTGGGGCATCGTGATCGAGGAGGCGCGGCTCGGCCGTGCTCGCCTGTCGATGGTTCTTCGCGAGGACATGCTCAACGGCCACCGCACGGCGCATGGCGGCATCGTCTTCGCGCTTGCCGACACCGCCTTCGCCTATGTCTGCAACGGCAGGAACGAGCGCACCGTCGCGGCGCAGGCCGGAATCGTCTTCCTCGACAGCGCGCAGGCGGGCGAGACGCTGGTTGCGGAGGCGGAGGAGCTTTCGACCAGCGGGCGGAGCGGGTCACGCGCGTCGCGGTGCGCACCGTGGAAGGCCGCGCGATCGCCGAGTTCACCGGCTATTCGCGTACGATCGGCGGAGCGGTCGTCGAGATTTGAACGTTACAGCCCCAGAGGTTACATCGCGGCCATGTATACGACCGAGCTTCAGAAGACGGCGAACATCGATAATCTCGAGGATCCCGAGCTGCTCGAGGCGTTCGAGGCGCGCGTCGCGGCGGACGAGTTCATCGAGCCCAAGGACTGGATGCCCGAAGCCTACCGGCGCACTCTGACGCGGCAGATCAGCCAGCACGCGCACAGCGAGATCGTCGGCATGCTGCCCGAGGGCAACTGGATCACTCGCGCGCCCTCGCTTCGGCGCAAGGCGATCTTGCTCGCCAAGGTGCAGGACGAGGCGGGCCATGGCCTCTACCTTTATTGCGCGGCCGAGACGCTCGGCACCAGCCGCGACGAGATGACCGAGGGGTTGCTCGCCGGCAAAGCCAAGTATTCGACCATCTTCAATTATCCGACGCTCACTTGGGCGGACATCGGCGCGATCGGCTGGCTGGTCGACGGAGCGGCGATCATGAACCAGGTGCCGCTGCAGCGCACGAGCTACGGGCCATACGCGCGCGCGATGGTGCGCGTGTGCAAGGAAGAAAGCTTCCACCAGCGCCAGGGTTTCGAGATCATGATCGCGATGGCCAACGGCACGCCCGAGCAGAAGCGGATGGCTCAGGACGCGCTCAACCGCTGGTGGTGGCCCTCACTGATGATGTTCGGACCGCCCGACGAAATGAGCCCGAACACCGCGCAGTCGATGCGCTGGCGAATCAAGCGCGAGACCAATGACGAGCTTCGCCAGAAGTTCGTCGACATCACTGTGCCGCAGGCGGATTTCCTCGGCCTCAGCATCCCCGACCCCGACCTCAAGTGGAACGAGGAGAAGGGCGGCTACGACTTCGGCGCTGTCGACTGGGACGAGTTCTACGCGGTAGTCCGCGGCGAAGGCCCGGTCGCCAGGGAGCGGCTGGAAGCACGGCAGAAGGCGTGGGACGAGGGCGCCTGGGTGCGCGAAGCCGCCGCTGCGTTCGAGGCCAAGCGGCGGACAAGGCAGGCAGCTTGAGCAGTGACTGGCCGCTCTGGGAAGTTTTCGTCCGCAGCAAGGGCGGCCTTTCGCATCGCCACGTTGGCAGCGTTCATGCTCCTGACGCGCAGCTCGCGCTGCGCCACGCGCGCGACACCTATACGCGGCGCATGGAAGGGGTGAGCCTGTGGGTCGTGCCGTCGAAAGAGATCATTGCAAGCGTTCCTGACGAGGCGGGGCCGATGTTCGAGCCCGCGGCCGACAAGATCTACCGCCATCCGACCTTCTACGACATCCCCGACGAGGTGAAGCACATCTGATGCCGTCGCTGCCGCCGATCCGGCCCGAGGATGAGGCGGTCGCTCAGCGCGCACGGCTGACGGGGGTGTTCGACGCACCGGCCGAGCAGGCCGATTCGGCACGCTTCGATTATTTGCTGCGGCTCGGCGACGATGCCTTGATTCTGGGACAGCGTCTCGGTGAATGGTGCGGCCATGCGCCGGCGCTGGAAGTCGACCTTTCGCTTGCCAACCTCGCGCTCGACCTGATCGGCCAGGCGACGCACCTGCTCAACGAGGCGGGTGAGTGCGAGGGGGAGGGCAGGGACGGCGACGCGCTCGCCTTTCACCGGGACGTGCTCGATTTCAGGAACTGCCTGCTGGTCGAGCAGCCGAACGGCGACTTCGCGCGCACGATCGCGCGTCATCTTCTCTACTCCACATGGCAGCATATGCTGCTCGAGCGACTGACCGGCTCGACCGATCGCTTCCTCGCGGAGTTCGCGGCCAAGGCGATCAAGGAAATCGCCTATCACCGCGAGCTCGCGGCCGAATGGAGCGTGCGCCTCGGCGACGGCACCGAGGAGAGCGCGCGGCGGATGGCCGACGGGCTCGACTGGTGCTGGCGCTTCATCCCCGAGTTGTTCGAGGTCGACGAGAGTCTCGAAGCGCTGATCGGCCGCGGCAGCGCGCCCGACCCACGGCAGTTCGAGGAAGCGTATCGCTCGAGCATCGCCACGGTGCTCGGCGAAGCGAAGCTGCAGGCACCGGCCGACCAGCGCCCGATCCTCGGCGGCCGGCGCGGCCACCACAGCGAGCACCTCGGGCACCTGCTGGCGGCCATGCAGTTCCTTCCGCGCACCTACCCGCAAGCCCGCTGGTAATGTCGGCCCGCTTCTACCCGCTGAAGGTGGCGGAAGTGGTTCCGGAAACTCCCGAGGCCAGTTCGATCCGGTTCCAAGTCCCGCCCGAGCTTCGCGAGACCTTCGCCTTCAAGGCCGGCCAGCACGTGACCCTGCGCGCCACGATCGACGGCCAGGATGTCCGCAGGAACTATTCGCTGTGCACCGCGCCCGACGAGCAGGACTGGATGGTGACGGTCAAGCGCATCGCCGGCGGGCTCTTCTCCAACTGGCTGGGCGACAATCTCAAGGCTGGGGACACGCTCGACGTTATGCCGCCGCACGGGTCGTTCACGACCGACTTCGATTCAGGCACAAAGCGCCACCTGGTCGGCATTGCCGGCGGCTCGGGGATCACTCCGGTCATGTCGCTTCTGCGGACCGCCATGAGGCGCGAGCCGGACAGCGAATTCACCCTGCTCTACGGCAACCGCGACAGCAGCTCGATCATATTCCTCGAGGAACTCGCCGGCCTCAAGGACCAGCACTTGGGCCGCCTGGGCCTCTATCATTTCCTCGCCGAGGAACAGGGCGACCTTCCGTTGTTCAACGGGATGCTCGATCGCGAGACCTGCGAGGAAGCGATCGACCATCTGATCGGCGATCCGGCCGCGGTCGACGGCTGGTTCATCTGCGGCCCCGGCCCCATGATGGATTCCGCCGAGGCGGCTTTGCTCGACCGCGGCGTTGAGCGGCAGCGGATCCACATCGAGCGCTTCACCGCCGACCGCCCGCCGGAGGCCGTCACGCGCGAGATGGCCGAGCTGCAGACGAAGGCCGCGGGGACGAGCCTTGCCGTGACCCTGGACGGTCGAACGCGGCGCGTGGCGTTCACTGAGGCCAATATCCTCGACAGCGCCTGCGCCGCGGGGCTGCCGGCGCCGTTCGCCTGCAAGGCCGGAGTCTGCGCAACTTGCCGGGCGAAGGTGACGAGCGGCAAGGTCGAGATGGCGTCGCGCTACGGCCTTACCGACGAGGAGATCGCCGCCGGTTATGTGCTGACCTGCCAGTCGGTCCCGGCCGGAGACGGCGTGGCAGTGGATTACGACGCCTAGGCGCGCTAAGCGCCATCCCATGCTGAGCGAAACAGAGGCTCCGGTAAGGGGGCTTGCCGATCTTCCGCCGGTCCAGTCGGACTCGCTGCTCCAGCTCATCGCCCTGTGCGGCGCGGATCCGCGGCCGGAGAAGATCGACGTCGGGGTGGGCGTGTTCCGCGACGGCGAGGGACGCACTCCGATCCTCAACGTCATCAAGGAGGCCGAAGCCATCCTGCAGCAACGGCAGGAGACCAAGTCCTACCTTGGAAGCTCGGGCGACAAGAGGTTCGCCGAGCTGCTTCGGCCCGTGCTGCTTGGCGAGCATGCGGGCGACCCGCGCATTGCCGGACTGCAGACTCCGGGCGGCTGCGGAGCGCTTCGGCTCGGCTTCGAGCTGATCGCGTCGGCCAACCCGGACGCCCGCGTTCTGGTCGGCGCTCCGACCTGGCCGAACCATCCGCCGATCATCCGCTCCGTCGGGCTGCAGATGGTCGAATATCCCTATTATGACCGCGATAGCGGCCGCATCCGCTTCGATGCGATGCGCACCGCGCTCGAGGATGCGCGCGCCGGCGATGTCGTGCTTCTGCACGGCTGCTGCCACAACCCGACCGGCGCCGATTTGTCGGACGAGCAATGGGGCGAGATCGCGAGCATCTGCGCTACGCGCGGGCTGCTGCCGTTCGTCGATATCGCCTACCAGGGCTTCGGCCGCGGCCTTGAGGAGGATGCTGCGGGCCTTCAGGCGATCCTTTCGGCATGCGACGAAGTCGTGATCGCGCAAAGCTGCGACAAGAATTTCAGCGTCTATCGCGACCGCGTCGGCGCGCTGTTCCTGAAGACCGCGTCCGCCGAGGCGACCGCGCGCGCAATGGCCCACGTGTTCCAGCGCGCCCGCGAAATGTGGTCGATGCCGCCCGATCACGGCGCGGCGGCAGTGCGCATTGTGCTCGACGACCTCGAGCTGAAGACACGCTGGCTTGGCGAGCTCGACACGATGCGGGGCCGGATCAATTCGCTGCGCCAGCGCATCGCCGCGGCCGACCCGCGGCTCGGCTTCATCGGCTCGCAGTTCGGCATGTTTTCGATGCTTCCGCTGAGCCGCGAGAAAGTTCTCGAGCTGCGCGACCGCCACGCGATCTACATGGCCGACAGCGGGCGGTTCAACGTCGTCGGCATGAGCGATGGCCAGGTCGACCGGTTTACCGCCGCCGTGGTCGATGCCCTCCAAGGCTAAGCGACCGATGGCCGAGCGCGACCCGGGCAGAGTTTCGGCGGAACTCGATTGGCGTGAGGTCGCAAGGCTGGTGCTCACCAGCCGCGAGATGGACCGGCTCGAGGAAGAAGAGCTCGTACCCGCGAGGAAGGTCCTCTACCAGTTTTCGGCGCGCGGCCACGACATGGCGCAGGTGCTGCTCGGCCTGCAGCTGAGGGACGGCGACGCCGCCTGCGGCTATTACCGTTCGCGCCCGCTGCTGCTCGCGCTTGGAGTGCCGCTCGCCGACACGCTTGGGTCGGGCATGGGGCTGGCGGGCGGCTATTCGGACGGTCGGGACATCGGCGTCGTGTTCAACTATCCCAATCCCGGCGGAGCGCATGCGCTGCCGATGAGCGGCGGAGTGGGCGCGCAATATACGCCGGCGATCGGCTGGGCACAGGCGATCCAGTACAAGCGCAAAGTCCTTGGGCAGGGGCCGGATGATGCGCTTGCGCTGGTGCTCGGCGGCGATGCGAGCTGCGCCACTGGCGGATTTTGGTCGGCGCTAACGATTGCAACGACACAACAATTGCCACTGCTCATCTACATCGAGGACAATGGCTACGGCATCTCGGTTCCGTCGGAATTTCAGACTCCTGGCAAGGATATCGCCGCCAACCTCGCGAGCTTCCGCGGCCTCGCCATCTTCAACGGCGACGGCACCGAGCCCGAGCAGGCTGCACAGCTGATCCGAGACGCCGTCGCGCACGTCCGCACCGAGCAAACGCCGGCCTTGCTTCGACTGACGGTGCCGCGGCTGGAGGGGCACAGCGCGCAGGACACGCAGAGCTACAAGAGCGAGGACGAGATCGCCGAGGAATGGACGCGCGACCCGCTGCCCAAGCTGAGGACCCACTGCGCGGCGCTCAACATCGACGATGACGATTGGGAGCGGCTCGAGCGCGAGGCGGCGTGGGAAGTGGGGGCGGCGCGCGCCGAGGCCGAATCGCGCGGGACTTCCGATCCGGTCCAGGTAACGGATCACGTGGTCTTCGAAGGCGAATTGCAGCAGGTCGGCGGGCTTTGGAACTCTGGCTTCGAACCTCCGCCTGTGACCGACGAGCCGCGGCCCGGGGGACAGCGGATCAACATGGTGACCGCCATCCGTCGTGTGCTCGACCAGGAGCTCGCGGCGAACCCCCGTGTGCTGCTGTTCGGGGAGGACATCGGCCCTAAAGGCGGGGTGCACGCGGTGACCTTGGGCCTGCAGGAGAAATTCGGCCGCACACGCGTGTTCGACACTTCGCTTAACGAAGAGGGCATCGTCGGGCGGGCGGTCGGCATGGCGCTCGCCGGGCTGATGCCCGTGCCCGAGATCCAGTTCCGCAAATATGCCGAGCCCGCGACCGAGCAGATTAGCGATTGCGGGACGATGCGCTGGCGCACGCACAACCGCTTCGCCGCGCCGATCGTGCTTCGCGTGCCCGGCGGCTTCTTCAAGTGCGGCGACCCGTGGCACAGCCAGACCAACGAAGTGCAGTTCGTGCACAGCCCAGGCTGGAAGGTGGCGGTGCCGTCGAACGCCGAGGACGCGGTCGGGCTGTTGCGCGCTGCGCTGCGGGGCAACGATCCCGTGCTCTTCTTCGAGCATCGCGCGATGTACGACGACAGCTGGGCGCGGCGGCCCTGGCCGGGCGACGATTACGTGCTGCCGTTCGGGCGGGCGAAGAAGACGCGGGATGGGGACCAGATCACCATGGTCACATGGGGCGCGATGGTCCCGCGCTGCGAGGCCGCGGCCGAGGGCGTGAGCGCCGATGTGATCGACCTGCGCACTCTGATGCCGTGGGATCGGGAGATGGTGCTGACAAGCGTTCGGCGAACGCGGCGCTGCCTGATCGTGCACGAGGATCTGCGCACGGGCGGCTTCGGGGCGGAGATCGCCGCTGTCGTTGCCGACGAGGCTTTCCTCGACCTCGATGCGCCCGTCGCTCGAGTGACAATGCCCGACATCCCGAGTCCGCATCATCCGCGGCTGCTCGAATCGGCGGTGCCGTCGATCCAGCGCATCCGCGAGGAGATCAACCGGCTGGTGGGCTTCTGACGTGATCGAGGTCCGCGTTCCCGACGAGCAGGAAGGCACGAAGGCGGTCGTCCGATCGTGGCTCAGGCAAGTCGGTGACTCGGTCGCCCGGAACGATCCTCTGGTCGAGCTCGAGACCGACAAGGTCACGCAGGAAGTGCCTGCGCCTGCCGCAGGTGTGCTTGCCGAGATCCTGCTCGACAAGGATGCGGAAGCCGTGCCGGGGGCGCTGTTGGGGAGGATCACTGCGGACGCCAAGCAACCCGCAACCGTTCGCGCTGAACCTGTCGAAGGGCTGTCTTCATCTCCACCACCTGAAGCAGGTCAGTCCCTCGACAAGCCAGGGGCGAACGGAGATGTGGAAACAAGGCTGAGTCCCTCCGTACGCCGAGCGCTTCAGCAGCACGGGATCGACCCGGCGCGGATCGAGGGGACCGGCCGGGACGGGCGGATCACGCGGGAGGATGTCGACCGGGCGGTGGCAGCCGCGACGGTGGTCAGCGTCGGCGAAGCGGCCACTGCCCAGCCGCGGCATTTCGCGTCTGAGGACATCCCGCACGACCGGATGCGGCTCGCGATTGCCGAGAACATGGTCCGGGCGGTCAGCGGCCAGCCCCATGTCACCGCGGTGTTCGAGGCGGACTTCTCGGCGGTCGCGGCGCACAAGGCGGCGCTTGCCGCGCGAGGCGTGAAGCTCAGCTACACCGCCTACATGGTGAAGGCGGCTGCCGAGGCGATGGAAGTCGCGCCGGCGATCAACGGCCGGTGGGAAGAGGACCGGATCGCCATTTCGCCGACGATCGACGTGGGCGTCGGCACGGCACTTGGCGAGAAAGGCTTGGTCGTCCCCGTCGTCCGCGACGCCGGCAACCTATCGCTCGAGCAGATTGGCGCGAAGCTCGACGACATCACCCGCCGAGCGCGCGAAGCGCGGCTCGAACGCTCGGACGTCTCTGGCGGGAGCTTCACCATCTCGAACCACGGCGTCTCGGGCTCGCTGCTCGCGGCGCCGATCATCCTCCACTCCGGCCAGGCAGCGATCCTCGGCGTCGGCAAGCTCGAAAAGCGCGTCGTGGTGCGCGAGGTGGGCGGCCAAGATGCGATCCTCGTCCGGGCGATGGCCTATGTGACCCTGACGATCGATCATCGCGTGGTCGACGGCCACCAGACCAACGCCTGGCTTACGCGCTTCGTCGAAATCCTGGAGAATTGGCCGCAGCCCTAGGAACCGCGCCGGTCGGCGCAGGGTTCATCGGGTCAAACCCGAGGAGCACGGCCATGGCGCAATCCCGACGGACTCCCCCGAGCCAAGGGCGGCAAAGCCGACCGGACGGTGAAAGCCGCCAAAGCGAGAGCCGCGGCGCGCAGCGCGCGCTGATCGGCGCTGGCGTCGCAGTCGCTGCCGGGGCCGCGGCGCTGTTCTTCGCGCGCCGCACCGCCGATTGGCGCAACGGCGCTGGAAAGGGGATCAGCGATGCGCCCGACCATGTGCGGCGGGAGCGGCCGCAAGGGCTCGTCGGCCACAGCGTGACGATCAACAAGCCCCGCCAGGAATTGTACGATCGCTGGCGCGACTTCACGCGCTTCCCCGACTTCATGGACAATGTCGACCGTGTCGCGGACCTCGGCGACGGCCGCTCTCGCTGGCTGATCAAGGCGCCTGCGGGCGGCTACGTCGACCTCGTCACCCGAATCACCGAGGACCGGCCCGGGGAGGCCATCGCCTGGGCGAGCGAGCCCGAATCGCAGATAAGGACCGACGGCCGGGTCGAGTTCATCGACGCGCCGCCCGGGCGGGGCACGATGGTGCGGCTGAAGCTCAGCTACGACCCGCCCGCCCGGACGCTCGGACGAACCATCGCGAAGATTCTCCAGCGCGAGCCCAACGTCCAGGCGCGGCGCGACCTCAGGCGCTTCAAGCAGCTGATGGAAACGGGCGAGGTGCCGACCAACGCCGGCCCGTCGGGCCGCGGCGAGCCTGTCACCGAACCAAGGATTTAGGAGACACGCATGCGCGCACTCACCTGGCACGGCCGCCACGACGTCCGCGTGGAGACGGTCCCTGACCCCGAGATCGTCAACCCGCGCGACTGCATCATCCGCGTGACCTCGACCGCGATCTGCGGCTCCGACCTGCATCTCTACGACGGCTACATCCCCGGCATGCGCGCCGGGGACGTCCTCGGCCACGAGTTCATGGGCGAGGTGGTCGAGGTCGGCCCGAAGAGCACGCTCGAGAAGGGCCAGCGGGTGATCGTGCCGTTCACGATCAGCTGCGGGGAGTGCTTCTTCTGCAGCAGGCAGCAGTTCAGCTGCTGCGACAACAGCAATCCGGCCGAGACCTCGGACGCGACCAAGTTCATGGTCGGCTATCCTGCGACGGCCATGTTCGGATATTCGCACCTGACCGGCGGCTTTGCCGGCGGCCAGGCCGAATATGTCCGAGTGCCCTTCTCCAACGTCGGTCCGCTGGTGATCCCCGACGAGTTCGAGGACGACAAGGTGCTGTTCCTGACCGACATTCTGCCGACCGGCTGGATGGCCGCGG
>JAUJOV010000043.1 GCA_030447545.1 Sphingomicrobium sp.
CGCCCGCCCTGCGCGACCACGATCGTCTGGCCGCTCTCGAGCACCTCGCCGAGCAGCTCGCGCGTGTCGGCGTCGCGGACCACCGGCGGCGCGAGTTACCTCCAGGTAATCGACGTGGGGGCGTGGGACAATTCGGTGATCCTCAACCTGCCGGGCCAGTCCAACGACCCGCGCTCGCCGCACTATCGGGACCATTATGCGCCCTGGATCGCCGGCGACATGCTGCCGATGCTGTTCAGCCGCGCCGCCGTCGAGGCGCAGGCCGAGCGGCGAACGGTTCTGCAGCCTGAAGCGAGGTCATGACGCTGCGGTAAATCGCAGAGGAACGACATGCGAGCGGCCGCCTGAATCGGGCGGCGCCGTGCACGTCACTTCAGCAAAGCGCCAGCGGCGGGGAGCCCCAGAAGCCGGGTTCGGGCGGTGACAACAGGCCGCCCTGGAGCCTCACTCCGCCGGCACGGTCTTCGCGCAGCCAAAGCGGCCCATCCACGTCGGCATAATCGGCACGGCCGGCGAGATGGAAGGCGGGCGCGATCGACAGAGACGTGCTCACCATGCACCCGACCATGATCCCGAACCCGCGCTGGCGGCCTGCCTCCATCAGCGCCAGCGCCTCGGTCAGCCCACCCGTTTTGTCGAGCTTGATGTTGATCATCGCATAGCGCCGGGCGAGCATGTCCAGGTCGGCGGCCGTGTGGCAGGATTCGTCGGCGCAGATCGGAACGAGCGGTTCGAAGCCTTCGAGCGCTTCGTCCGCGCCCGCCGCAAGCGGCTGCTCGACGAAGCTGGTGCGAAGCTCGGCCAGGAGCGGCTGCAGTCGCTCGAGGAGGCCGATGTCCCAACTTTCGTTCGGATCGACGATCATCTCCGCGTCGGGGGCGGAATCCCGCACCGCGCGAAGGCAGGCTTCAGGCTCGGCGGCGTCCACCTTGACCTTGATCAACCTGCAGTCGCGAAGCGCCGCGGCCGCCTCTCTCATCCTTTCCGGAGCGTCGAGGCTGACGGTCAGCGCCGTGGTGAGGGGCCGAAGCGGCTCCCCCCCGAGAGTGTCGGCGAGGGGCTTCCCCGAGAGCCTGCATTCCAGATCCCAGAGCGCACAATCGACGGCGTTGCGCGCCGCTCCGGCCGGCAGCAGCGACACCAGTTCGCCGCGCGCCGCGCCGTCGGCGAGGTCCCGCTCGATGCCGCGAATCTGCTCGATGACCGCCTCCGCGGTCTCGCCGTATCGCGGGTAGGGAACCGCCTCGCCGAGGCCGCGCACGTCCCCCTGCCGAAGCTCTACCGTGACCACTTCGGCGATCGTCTTCACGCCGCGCGAAATCCGGAACGGGCTGGCGAGCGGCCAGTGTTCTACGCCGCTTCGGAGCTGACGAAGCATTGCTGTAACCTGTCGGCGATGCGGCCGACGCCCATCGCGATTGGATCCTGGCAGGGAAGGCCGAGCAAATCCTCGGTTTCCCGGCATGTTCGCTGCGCCTCGTCGGACGCAAGCCGAGAGGTATTCAGCGCCACGCCGACCGCGATCACGTGCGGGCTGGTCAGCCTGGCTGCCTCGAGGTTCCTTTCGAGGCAGGTCCTGAGGTCCGGCAGGCTGCGGCCGGGCAGGCCGCGCATGTGCGCCCGCCCAGGTTCGTGACACAGGACGAGCGCGTCGGGCTGCGCGCCATGCAGCAATCCGTGCGACACTCCGGCGAACGACGGGTGGAAGAGCGAGCCCTGACCTTCGATGAGATCCCATCCGTCGTCGTCCCGGGCGGGGGAGATCCATTCCGCTGCCCCAGCGATGAAATCGGCGACGACCGCGTCGATCGGCACGCCCGACTGGGCGATGAAGATGCCAGTCTGCCCCGTCGCGCGGAAATCTGCCTTGAGCCCGCGCGCGCGTAGCTCGCGCTCGAGCGCGAGCGTCGTGTACATCTTGCCCACGGAGCAGTCGGTGCCGACCGTCAGCAGCCGGCGGCCGGGACGCGGACGGCCGTTGCCGATCGGAAGATGCGGCGGCGGCTCGCGCACGTCGAACAGCTGAAGGTTGGCCGCCTCGGCAGCCGCTCTTATTTGCGGGTGGGCAGCGAGGCGTTCGTGGAGCCCCGAGGCAACGTTGAGACCTGCCTGCAGCGCCGCGACCACATCGGCCACCGTCTGGGCGCCCAGCAGCCCGCCGGCATTGGCGACGCCGAGGATCAGCGTGCGCGCGCCGCGTGCCGCCGCTTCGGCAAAGTCGAGGTGGGGAAGCCCCAGCGTCAGCGTGCAGGCCGGCCCGCGATATTCCCCGATGCAAAGCTCGGGACGCCACTCGGCGACACCCCGCGAGGTCTTGACCGACAGCTCGTCCTTGGGCTCGCCGAGGTAAAGAAGGTAGGGGTGTGGTATCATCTCTGGCTCACGGCTCTTGCGGCCTCTCGGGCGCGCCGGCTTATTGTGCCGCGATGTCCGGGCTCGCCAAGTTCAAAGACCGAGCGGATGTATAGATGCGGGCTATGAGCGGGCGTTTTCAATGGCTCGCTCCAGGTCTCCGATGAAGTCGCGCGAGATCCGGGAGAGGGGCCGCTCCTCGAGGTGCACGCAATAGATCTGGAACAATGCCGCTTTCGCAAACGGCCTGAAATCGAGATCTCCGTTCAAGCTCGCGCGCGCAGTGAATTCATCGACCAGCGCTATGCCGACGCCGCGACGCACGAGCGCGGCGGCGACGTAATAGGTCTGGACGGAGATGGCCGCCTTTCCTTCGGTGCCCGCGTCGAACGCGCTGGTGAACAAGGCGCCGAGGGATCCCGTTCCGGTGAGCCGGATGATCTCCCGATCTTCGAACATCTCGAGCGAGACCCGGGCGGGCGCGTCCGGCAAGGCCGCCTTGCGGTAGAGGACGACCAGTTCGCCGGAGCCGACAGGGATCTGTGCCAGCCGCGGGTGGCGCGGGGCATCGTAGGCGATGGCGAGGTCGCTGTTCCGCTCATAGAGCGAGCGCAAAATATCCTCGTTGTGGAGCGTCTTGATCTCGAACGAGACGTCGGGATGCCTGGCATGAAAGTTCGCCACGGCCGCGGGCGCGACATCGAGCCCGAGCGAGGGCAGCACGGCAAGCCGCAAATATCCCTCCCCGCCGCGCCGCAAATTCTTGGTGGTCTCCTGCAGCGACTCGACGCGGGCATATAATTCCCTCGCCTCGGGGAAGAGAAGATGCGCCTCTTGGGTGGGGACCAGCCGCCCCTTCACGACCTTGAAGAGCGCGAAGCCGACCTGGGTCTCGGCATGCCTCAGCACCTTGCTGACGCTCGGCTGCGAAACGTGAAGGGCGCGCGCCGCCGCGCTGACGGAGCCGGTCTGATAGACAGCGTGGAAGACTTCGATGTGACGCAGGTTCATCATATGACGGTCGGCTGTTCTCCGAGACGCCCTTCCTGCCCGCTTTCCGGCGCGCGCGATTGCTCCCGCCGCGCCATCCGCCGGAGCCCGGCACATCCTTGTCCAGGCTAAAGCAATAGCCAAATGCTATGGTCTGGCCAAGTCTTGGTCTTGCGGGTGACGCGATGGCCAGACGCCCGCCGCACTGCCACCTTCGCATCCAGCACGAGCCCGCCGAGAAGCAAGGATTCCAGCTCGGCAGGCGGGTCGATGCCCTCCACGCATAGCAGTGCCAATGAAATTGGCTTGTTTCCCCAAACGCTTCGGGCTTTGTTCTAAAGGCAAGGCTGCACGGAAAGGCGCCCACCACTTCCGCACGCGCCGCTCGCACGACCATGAACGCCGTTGGAGGCTCACCAGATGACATCGTTGCCGACGCCTCACTGCCTTTGCCCGCCGCTGGCTGCTCCCATTCTTGCAGGGCTCCTCGCCACCGCCTTGATCGGCTCCGGCCCGGCGCAGGGGAATGTCAGGACCAGCGACATCGTCATTCGAGGAGGCAGCATCTATGACGGCTCGTCGAACAAGTCGTTCGTCGGCGACGTCGCGGTATCCGGCGACAGGATCGTCTATGTCGGGCCGAGCGGCCGCAACCCGTTCAAGGGCAAACGCGTCGTCGATGCACGCGGGATGATCGTCGCTCCCGGGTTCATCGATCCGCATACCCATGCCGAAACCTTCCTCACCGGCAAGGACGCGACCACCCGCCTCAACCTTCCCTGGATGATGCAGGGCGTGACGACCATCTTCACGGGCGTGGACGGGCGCGGGCCGCCGGGGGGCAAAGCCGATGTCGGCGGCCTATTCACGAGCATCGAGCGCGACAAGTTCGGCATGAACGCGGCCGCTTATGTCGGCTTCGGTGCGGTCCGTCGTGCCGTGATCGGGGACGATGCTCGGTCGCCGACGCCCGACGAGCTGCGCAAGATGAAGTCGATGGTGGCCGCCGGCATGTGCGAGGGAGCGCTCGGTCTTTCGACTGGGCTTTTCTATGCGCCGCAGAGCTTTTCGACGACCGCCGAAGTTATCGAGGTCGCCAAGGAAGCGGCCAAGCGGGGCGGGATCTACGACACCCACCAGCGCGACGAATCATCCTACACGATTGGTGTGGTCAACTCGACGAAAGAGGCCATTCAGATCGGCCGCTCCGCGGGCATGCCGGTGCACTTCGCCCATTTCAAAGCACTGGGGGTCGACGTGCACGGCAAGGCGCCGGAGCTGATTGCAACGGTGGAGAAGGCGCGTGCATCGGGGGTGGACGTGACGGCCGACCAATATCCATGGGAAGCGTCCGGCTCCGGGCTCGAAGCGTCGCTGCTCCCGCGCTGGGCCGTGGATGGCGGCCGCGCGGCAATGCTGAAGCGGCTCGACGATCCCGCCCAGCTCGCCAGGGTCAGAACGGAGATGGCCGAGAATTTGCGGCGCCGCGGCGGGCCGGACTCGCTGCTTCTGACCGCGCGGAACCAGGCCTGGACGGGAAAGCGCCTTGGCGAGATCGCGAAGGCATGGGCGGTCGAGCCGATCGACGCGGCGCTAAGGATCATCCGTGCCAGCGAAGACGGAGGCTCGGTCGTGTCCTTCAACATGGCTGAGAGCGATATCAAGCTGCTGATGAAGCAGCCATGGGTGATGACCAGCTCCGACGGGTCCCAAGGGCACCCGCGGATGTACGCCACCTTTCCCCGGAAATATGCGAAATACGTGCTTCAGGAGAAGACCATCTCGCTCGCCCAATTCATCAACAGCAGCAGTGGCCGAATCGCGGATCGTTTCAAGCTCGATCGGCGGGGGCACCTGCGCGCCGGCTATTTTGCGGATGTCGTGGTATTCGATCCGAAGCTTTATCGGCCGAAAGCTGACTATTTGAATCCGGAGAGGCTCACCGAGGGGGTGCGGGCCTTGCTCGTGAACGGTTCGGTGGCCATCGATGACGGAAAGCCGACCGGCACCGCCGCGGGCCGGCCGCTTCGGCGCGTGCCGAAGGCGGGAACCTGCTCGTGACCTAAGCAGGGTTCACGGCTCGAGCCACATTCACGAATGAAGGCTTATCCCGTCGCCGTTCGGGCTGATGGCCTGGCCGCCATGCCCCCGGCATGGCTGCGGATGTCCGGGGGACATCCGCACCAGGCCATTGTCGAAGCCCTGCTTTTCCTTCTGCAGAAAGTGAAGGGCAGCCCCCTTCGGCTGCCTGCCTGCGGCAGCCGCTCAGGACAGGCTTCGACAGGCTCAGGCGAACGGAATGTAGGGCCTATATCGTACCGCAATCAACGAATTGCTGCTTAGTCAGCCGGTTTAGCGAGGGGCCGATCAGCGGCGTGGCAAGCGCGGTGCTCGCAAAGCCATCAGTCCCGCGCGATCCGAGGATGAATTGGCCGAACCTCCGCGAATCGAGGAGCGACGTAGCCTCACATCAGGGGCTCTTCTCGGCGGCTTCGAAATCTTCTTTCGCCATGATGCGATAATCGGCGAGCTGTTCGCCGGCCGACTTTTCGGAGGCGGCACGCTTCAGGCCCATCGCAACGTCCGCGGCGATCAAGGCATTCCTGAGGGCCAGCTCCTTGTCCTTACATGCCGCAGCCAAGGAGCTTCCGAACGCGGCGGCATCGACTTTCTGATCGAGGCTCGTCCGGACATGATCCTTCAAGCAACGGGCAAAAGCCTCCCGGCGCTCGGAGGTGGCGTTTGGTGCGGCAGCGACCAAGAGCATTGCAAGCGTGTATTCAACCATGATGCATCCCCATCAATCCAAGGTTGAGTACCGAATTCTGCTCCCTCTCATCGAAAAAGAAAAGACCTTTGCAGCTGGGACGCTGTCTTTTCGTGCGAAGGCTCCCTATCCTGCATCCAATTCCTACCGGCAGCCGGCTGCTTCAGACGGCGAAACTCAGGATCGCAGAATTCCGAGGCGAGGCGCTTGAACCGAGCGGTTCTTTAACCACATTAAGTTCAGTCGAGAGAGGCAGCTTTCTCGATCTCCGGGCGGTCGTGCGAGAAGCACTGGAGCAGGCCCAGCGCCCGCTCGACGCTCTGTGTCCCGCCTGCCGCCTCCCGGCTCACTGCATCCCCTTCGCGTGATTCAGCGCGTGCAGGCGACTCTCGTGCACACCGCTTGCGTCATGTGGATGCTCATCCTATAGTGCGGGACGGTCAACCGGAGGGCGAGCGGGTGGTAGCGATCAAGGCCGTCGAGACCTTCGTGCTCGCGCTGGACGATGACGAGGCATACCTGGGCTCCCTGCCGTCCGGGGCGTCGCCGCCGCGCGACGGCTACTTCCAGCGGGCGCCGTGGCGGAGCCTGTATTCGTCGCGCTTCGAGGCGCTGCTCGTCCGCCTGGAGTGCGACGGCGGGCAGGAGGGCTGGGGCGAGGCACTCGCACCCGTGGCGCCGCAGGTGCCCGCCGCCATCGTCGAGTACCTGCTCGCACCGGCCCTGCTCGGCGCCGATCCGCGCCGGACGGCGGTGCTGCGCCGGGGGCTGGCCGACCTCATGCGCGAGCGCGGGCACCTGGGTGGACACCAGGCGGACGCACTCGCGGCGGTCGACATCGCACTGTGGGACCTGAAGGGCCGGCTCGCCGGCGAACCCGTCGCCGGGCTGCTGGGCGGCCCCTTCAGCCAGCGGGTGCCGGTCTACGTCTCCGGTCTGCCGCGTCCCGATGACGCCGGGCGTGCCGAGCTGGCCCGCCAGCGGGTCGCCGAGGGCGCGACCGCCGTGAAGCTCGCGCTCGGCTACGGCGTCGAGGCGGACCTCGCGACGTACGACGCCGTGGCCGCGGCAGCGCCCGGATTGCGCATCGCCGTGGACGCGCACTGGGCCTACGACCTGGCCGGCGCGCTGCGCCTGGGGCGGGGCCTGGACGAACGGGGCGCCTGGTTCCTAGAGGCGCCGCTCGCGCCCGAGGACGTGGAC
>JAUJOV010000044.1 GCA_030447545.1 Sphingomicrobium sp.
CGACGTCGCCCGCGGCCATCTGGCCGTGCGCGGTGACGAACTTCACCTCGGGCACTTCCTCGCGCAGCCACTCCTCCATCTCGGGGAGGTCGGCGACGCGCGGGACGACGAAGAAGCTCTGCCCGCCGCGGAAATGCTCGCGGAGCAGCGCCTCACGGACCACCACCGGGTCCCACGGCGTCACGTAGGTCCTGACCGCGAGCCGGTCGACCGGCGGGGTCTGGATCACGCTGAGGTCGCGAAGGCCGCTCATCGCCATTTGCAGGGTCCGCGGGATCGGGGTCGCGGTCAGCGTCAGCACGTGAACGTCGGCCTTCAGCCCCTTCAGCCGCTCCTTGTGAGCGACTCCGAAATGCTGCTCCTCGTCGACAATGACGAGCCCGCGCTTCTTGAACTTTATGGCTTTTCCGAGGATCGCGTGAGTTCCGATGACGATGTCGACCTGGCCGTTGGTGAGGTCCTCCCTCGTCTTCTTCGCCTCGGCGCTCGTGACCAGCCGCGACAGCCGGCCGACGCGGATCGGGAACCCCTGGAGCCGCTCGACGAAGTTCGAATAATGCTGGCGCGCAAGCAGGGTGGTCGGGCAGATCAGCGCGACCTGCATACCCGTCATCGCGACCACGAATGCGGCGCGAAGCGCGACCTCGGTCTTGCCGAAGCCGACGTCGCCGCACACCAGCCGGTCCATTGGCTTTCCCGACTCAAGGTCACCGAGCACCTCCTCGATCGCGCGGTCCTGGTCGTCGGTTTCCTCGTACGGGAAGCGGTCTACGAATTGCGGGTAGGCGCTGTCAGGCCCGGCCACCGCGCCGGGGCGCGTGGCGCGCATCGCCGCGGTCTTGATGAGCTCGCCCGCAATCTCGCGGATCCGCTCCTTCATCTTCGCCTTGCGCCGCTGCCACGCCTCGCCGCCAAGCCGGTCGAGGCTCACTCCGTCGCTGTCGCTGCCGTAGCGGGTCAGCAGCTCGATATTCTCGACTGGCACGTAGAGCTTGTCGCCGCCCGAATATTCTAGCGCGACGCAATCGTGCGGCGCCTTGCCCACGGGAATCGAAGTCAGCCCCTCGTAGCGGCCGATTCCATGATCGGCGTGGACGACAAGGTCGCCGGGCGAGAGCGCGGCAAGCTCTGACAGGAAGGCAGCGGCGCCCTTGCGCTTCTTGCGGCGGCGGACCAGGCGGTCGCCGAGCATGTCCTGCTCGGTCAGCACCGCGACATCGGGGGCGGTGAAGCCATGCTCGAGCGGAAGCACCATCAGCGCCGGCAGGGTCTTGGAGCCGAGCGCTTCCTGCCAGCTGTCGACCGCCTTGTGCGCCTTGACGCCATGGTCTTCGATCAGGCCGGACAATCGCTCGCGAGCGCCGCGCGTGTAGCTTGCAAGCACAACCTTGCGGCCGCTCCTGCGAAGCTTGGCGACATGGGCGGCGACGGCTTCGTAGACATTGGCCTGCTGCGCCCGCTCCGGGGCGAAATCCCGCGCAGGGTCGACGTCGAAGCTGATCGTGCGGGCGCCTTCGGCTTCACGAAAGCCCGACGCCAGGTGGACGGGCTGCTCGGCGAGCGCCGCCGTCCATTCGTCGCGCGTGAGATAGAGCGCACCCGGCTCAAGCGGCCGGTAGCTGCCTGGTTCACCCGACATGGTGCGCTTGCGGTTGCCGTAATAATCCTCGATCGCCTCCCACCGGCCGGAGAGCGACCCGTCGACTCCGCCGTCGCGAACCACCAAATCGTTCTCGCCGAGATGGTCGAACAGGCTCGTCAGCCGCTCCTCGAACAGGGGCAGCCAGTGCTCCATCCCGCTCATTCGCCGCCCCTCGGAGATCGCCTGGTAGAGCGGGTCCTCGGTCGCCCTGGCGCCGAACGTCTCGCGGTACCGAGCGCGGAAGCGCTTGATGCTGTCGTCGTCGAGCAAGGCCTCCGATGCCGGCATCAGCGTGAAGCCCTTCGCGCGCTCGGTCGAGCGCTGGTTGGCCGGGTCGAAGCGGCGCAGACTCTCGATCTCGTCGCCGAAGAAGTCGAGCCTCAGCGCGTCGGGCTCGCCCGGAGCGAACAGGTCGATCAGCGACCCGCGAACCGCATATTCACCATGCTCGGCGACCGACTCCACCCGCTCATAACCGAGCGCTCGAAGCTGCTCGATCAGCTGCGCGCGGTCGACACGGGCGCCTTCCTCGATCTGGCGCGTGAGCTGGCGGATGCGGAACGGCGTCAGAAGCCGCTGGGTCGAGCTGTTTGCGGTGGCGATCAGCAGCTGCGGCCCGCTTGCCTTCGCCTGCAGGGCGTTCAGCGTCGCCAGCCGCTCCGCCATTACTCGCAGCGCCGGCGAAGTACGATCGTAGGGCAGGCAGTCCCACGCGGGCAGGGTCAGGACCTCGATCTCGGGCGCGAACACCGGCACCGTGTCGGCAAGCGCGCGCATCGCGGCTTCGTCCGCGGCGATCACCACTGCGCGGCCGCCCTTGGAGGAGCCATGCGCAGCCCGCGCAAGGTCCGCCGCGAGCCACGGCAGGAAACCCGACGGCACTCCGGCAAGGGTCAGCGGTTCGTTCGCGCCGAGCACGCGCTGAAGCGGCTCGGTCATCGCGAGATCCGGATGTAGTCCAGCCGCTTCAACGCCTCGATCATGGGCCCTTCGAACCGATCCGGCGGCGGGCTTGTTCCTGTCGCCCAGGCGATGATGTCGACGTCCTGCTCGTCGAGCAGCTCCGCGAACTTCGCCCGGTCATCCTCGCTCCAGCCCGACCCATGCGCGTCGAAGAATGCGCCCACCAGCAGGTCGGCCTCGCGCGTCCCGCGATGGTGCGCGCGCCACTGAAGTCGCTTCAGGTGCGGGTCGTTGGTCACTCGACAGGTCCAATGCAGATCGGCCGGCAGCGCCTTTCGCGCAGTCGGCTTGGTGAAGCTCAAGCCTTCATCTAGGCACGCCGCGGCGGCCTGTGAAGGGCGGCGGTTGACCCCTGCACCGGCGAGGCGCTAGGCCGAGGCGGGGGTATAGTGGAGGCCAGTGAATGCCCTCGATCCGCGTCCCCTCGATCCGCACCCTCGTCGCCCCGTTGATCGCCCTCGCTCTGCTGTTCCAGTCCTGGCCGATCGCCGCTCAGCAGCGCACTCAAAAGCCGGTGCTGCACGGGCGCCACTGGATCGCGATCACCGGCAAGCCGCTGGCGGCGACCGCCGGATCGATGATGTACCAGAAGGGCGGCAATGCGGTGGACGCGGCGGCGGCGATGCTCGCCGCGACCTCGACCATGTGGGACGTTCTCTCCTGGGGCGGCGAAACCCAAGCGCTGATCTATAATCCCAGGACCCGCAAGGTGATCGGGATCAACGCGCTCGGCGTGGCTCCGAGCGGAGCGACGGCTGAATTCTACCGCTCGAAGAACATGCGCTACCCGCCCGAGCACGGACCGCTTGCGGCAGTCACTCCGGGCACTCCGGGCGGGCTGATGTTGATGCTCGCCGAATATGGAAAGCTGAAGCTGGCCGACGTGCTCGCGCCCTCGATCGAGATGGCCGAGGGCTATCCGATGGAGCGGGACACGGCTAACCGGATCGAGCGCGACAAGGACAAGATCAAGCAATGGCCCTATTCGCGAGCGGTCTTCCTCACGCACCCGGGCCGCGAGCGCGAGGCGCCGGACGAGGGCGAGATCTTCCGCCAGCCCGACCTTGCGGCGACACTGCGCAAGCTGGTGGAGGCCGAAGCTCGGGCGCTCGCGGCGGGCAAGAGCCGGCGCGAGGCGATCATGGCCGCCTATGACCGCTTCTACCGCGGCGACATTGCTCAGGAGCTGGTCCGCTCGACGCGTGAGCAGGGCGGCCTCATCACCATGGCCGACCTCGCCAACTGGCGCCCGCGGATCGAAGAGCCGCTCAGCGTCAACTACAAGGGCATCGAGGTCTACAAGCTACGCGAGTGGACCCAGGGCCCCGCGATGCTCCAGGCGCTCAACATCCTCGAGCCGCTCGATCTGAAGGGCATGGGCTACAACAGCCCGCGCTATATCCACACCGTCCAGCAGGCGATGAACCTCGCCTTCGCCGACCGGGACTTCTACTATGGCGACATCTATTCGCCGCCGGTCGAGCCGATCCGCGGGCTCCTGTCCAAGGACTATGCGCGTGCTCGCGCCAGGCTGATCCGGCCGGACCGCAACGATCCCAACATAGGCCCGGGCGATCCTTATCCGTACCAGGGGGCCCGCAACCCCTATGCCAGCCTTCTCAAGAACTGGCACCGCACGGGCAGCCAAGGCCAGGAGCGCTCCGCCCCGCCGACCACCTTTCTGAAGTTCAAGGAGACGTTCCGCGCCGGAACGACCACCGTCGAGGCGGCCGATGCGGAAGGCTGGGTCGTGTCGATCACGCCGAGCGGCGGCTGGGTCCCGGCGGTCATCGCAGGACGCACGGGCGTGGGCCTCAGCCAGCGTGCGCAGAGCTTCGTCACCGATCCGGCCGAGAACCCGTTCAACGTCGTTGCTCCGGGCAAGCAGCCGCGCGTGACACTCACCCCGACCATGGCGCTCAAGGACGGGCGGCCGTTCATTTCCTTTGCCGTGCAGGGCGGCGACACCCAGGACCAGAACCTGCTTCAGTTCTTCCTCAACATGGTCGAGTTCGGGATGAACGTGCAGCAGGCGGCCGAGGCGCCCAACTTCAACTCCTATCAGATGCGCGCCTCGTTCGGGGAGCATGAGTCGCAGCCCGGCAAGCTGACGGTCAACAAGAGCACTCCGCCCGAGGTGCGCGCCCAGCTCGAGCGCATGGGCTACACGCTCGAGTTCGAGGAGCGTACGTCAGGGCCGATCAACGCGATCTTCTTCGACTGGGCGCACGGCAGCTTCTGGGGCGGCTCGAGCAACCATGGGGACGATTACGGCGATCCGGGGTAGGCGCCGCCGCGGTCTCTTTGCAGCCTGTGGCCGCTAAGAACTGCCTGTGCGGCCCGAGATCCTCAATCCCTTGTTTGCCGAGGCCGGTGCTGCCGGGCGTCGGTCCGCAGGTGGCGAAGCTTGCTCCAGCGGCTCGGCATCGGCCGCGTGGTTGACCTGCTCTATCATTTGCCGACCGGCGTGATCGAACGCATCCGCGCCGGCTCGGCCAGCGCCAGCCTGCTCGGCGCGAACGTCATCCTGGAGCTGACGCCGTTCGACACGCGTGAGTCCCGCTCCGGGCGCGGGAGCCCTTCGGGTATTCGCCGCCGACTCCGACCAGAACACGATCAGCCTCATCTACTTCAACAATCCGGGCTGGGCGAAGAAAAGCCTCCCCATGGGCGAGAAGCGCATCGTCGCGGGCAAGCCTCGAAGCCTACGGCGACGAGTGGCAGATCATCCACCCCGACGTGCTTGCGGCCGACAAGGCGGCCGAGCTTCCGGCGCGCGAGCCGGTCTACCCGCTGACCGAAGGCATGACCAACAAGCGCCTGCGCGAGCTTGCGGCGCTCGCGCTCGGAGGTGCGCCTGAGCTCCCCGAATGGATCGAGCCGGAGGCCTTGCCGCGCGCGAGGCATGGCGGCCGTGGCGCTGCGGTCGCCGACTCGCACCGCGACCCTGCCGCACGCGATTCCCGCCGGCGCTCGCCTATGACGAGATCTTCGCTAACCAACTGCGCCCTGCTGCTCCTTCGCCAGGACCAGCGGCGCAAGCGCGGGGTGCCGCTTGCCGGCGACGGGCGGCTGACGGCGGCCTTGCAACTGCCGTACGAGCTGACCAGTGCCCAGCGGCGTGTGATCGAAGAGATCCGCGGCGACATGTCGCAGAGCGCGCCGATGCTCCGGCTGCTCCAGGGCGATGTCGGCTCGGGCAAGACGCTGGTGGCGCTGATGGCGATGCTCGCGGCGATCAGATCTGGGCACAGGCGGCGCTGCTCGCGCCGACCGAGATCCTCGCGCGCCAGCATCATGCTACACTCCTTCGTCAGCTCGATCATCTTGGTGTTCGCGTGGCGATCCTGACCGGCCGCGAAAAGGGCAGGGCGCGCGAGTCGGTGCTGATGGGACTTGCCGACGGCTCGATCGACATCCTCGTCGGCACTCACGCGATCTTCCAGGAGCGCGTCGCCTACCGCAACCTGGGCCTTGCAGTGATTGACGAGCAGCACCGCTTCGGCGTGTCGCAGCGCCTGCTGCTCGCTTCCAAGGCCGAGCGGCCGCCACCTGCTGGTGATGACTGCAACCCGATCCCGCGCACGCTGACGCTCACCCAATGGCGATGGACGTCAGCCGGATCGATGATGCCGCCCGGGCGTACCCCGATCGAAACGCGGGTGATCAGCGACGAGCGGCTGGGGGAGGTCGTGGACGGGCTCGGGCGGCACGTGGCGAGCGGCGGCCAGGCCTACTGGGTGTGCCCGCTGGTCGAGGAGAGCGAGAAAGCGACGCCGCCGCGGCCGAGGAGCGCGCGCGTGCTCAAGCTGCGCCTGGGCGAGGACAAGGTTGGGCTTGTCCACGGACGGATGAAGGGGCCTGGAGAAGGATGCGGTGATGGCGCGCTTCGCGAGCGAGAGCTTGCGGTGCTGGTTGCGACGACCGTGGTCGAGGTCGGCGTCGACGTGCGAACGCGACCCTGATGATCGTCGAGGGCGCCGACCGCTTCGGCCTTGCCCAGTTGCACCAGCTGCGCGGGCGGGTCGGGCGCGGGGAGGGCAAGAGCACCTGCCTTCTGATCCGCGGAGCGAACCTCCAGCGAAACCGGGCGAGCGCGCCTGGCGCTGATGCGGGAGAGCAGCGACGGCTTCCGCATCGCCGAGGAGGATCTGCGGCTGCGTGGCCCCGGCGAGATCCTCGGCACCCGCCAGTCGGGCGAAGCGGGATTCGCGTCGCAAGGCCGGAGGACGTGGAGGAGCTCGCACCGAT
>JAUJOV010000045.1 GCA_030447545.1 Sphingomicrobium sp.
GACGTAGAAGCTCACGTCGGCAATCGCGACGATCGCCTTCCAGCCGCCGGCATTGTCCGGGTCGTCGTCGGGCGCCGCCCAGATCGCATCGTCATGGTCGCGCGCATCGCGCGGGTCGATCGCCACGATCGGCAGGTGAGTCAGGTCCTCGCGCTCGCCCAGAGGCTGCTTGGCGACCCGCTCGGCCTCGTCGATCGCCTCGTCGCGGAATTCGTGTCGAAGGCCGTGCTTATGGATCGCGATCAGGCTGAAGCTGCGCGGCGCGAACGGGTCGCCGAGCACCGCGTCGACGCGCGCGCTGACCCGCGGCGGGCGGCCCGACAGCTCGCACAGGACGAGGTCGCCGACTTCGGCGTCCTTCAGATCGCTGACCAGCAGCTCGCGCCGCTCGCGCTTGTCGACCGGCGACAGCCAGAACCGCTCGCCCTCGCGCTTGACCACGCCCATCACCAGCTCGGCCGAGCGCGCGAGCTTCTTCATCGGATGGGCAACGAAGCCCTGCCCGCGCTCCTCGGTGCGCGCGAGCACCCGGTCGCCGACCCCGAGCGCGCTGCGCCCACGCTCGAGCAGCCTGAGGCGCGGCGGCGGCCATTCGCCGTGCCATTGCTCGGGCACTGCAAAGGCGTTGCCGCTGTCGTCGGCGTCGACCACCCGCAGCACGGTCACCTTGGGCACCCCACCGGCCTTGTGGAAGGCGCGGCCGGGAGCGCTGTCGATCAGCCCCTCGTCGGCCATGTCCTTGAGCAGGGTCTTGAGGCCGATCTTGTCCTGCCCGGACAGGCCGAACGCGCGGGCGATCTCGCGCTTGCCGGCCGGCTGGTCGGACGTCGCGATGAAGTCGAGGATCTGCTTCCTCGACGGAAGGCCTGCTGAGCGCTTGCGGGGCATGGTGAGGCCCTAAACGCGGCTAGCGCAGCTGGCTATCCTTGCTGCCGCGCCGGTTGATGCTCGAATGGACGACCGCCTTGTCACGCTCGCCCTGGCAGGCGACGCAGGTCCGCACTCCGGCGAGCGCCTCGCGGCGGCGCTTCGGGATCGGCTCGCCGCAATCCTCGCATTCCTCGGCGCTTTCGCCCTTCGGAGTGAGCGCCCGAGCGCGAAGCACCGCGTCCTTCACCGTGTCGTCGATCTGGTCCTGAACCGCGCCATCGCGCGCCCATCCGCCGGCCATCAGCTGCTCCTTCGCGAAGACTTGAACGCGCGACCCCGCCTCAGGGCTGCGTGGGCGGCGGAGCGACATAGGGCTCGAACGCCCCGCCAGGCACCGCCGCGACGACGGGGCTTTCGAAGCCGGTCCTGCCGATGGCGGACACGCCGAACACCCAATCGTCGACCCGGACACTCTTGAGCACCGCTTCGCACAGGCCGGTTTCGGCCGAGACGCAACTGCTTGCCGCACCCTGGGGGGCCGTCGTCACCGCGAGCTGATGCTCCCACTGGTTTGCATCCGTGCGCCGCCAGCGAACCAGGTAGCGCTCGGCCCCTGCGACGGGCTTGAACCGCACCGTCGTGTCCGTGCTCACCGCGCCCTCGATCGTCGGTTCGGGCGGCTGCGGCGCGCTTGCTAGCCAGGCGAGGGCCGCCACGTTCAGCTTCACCACCTTTGTCAGGTACGCAAAATCCATCCTGTCGATGGTGTCGCCATATTCCACGCCGTTCTCGACCCGCAGGTCCTGGTGCTGGTGGTTGTAATTCTCGATCCCGACCGTCAGGCGCACGGCCGGGTAACCGGCGTTGAGGAACTCAATGTGATCGCCGCCGCGGCCGAAGCGGTCGTTGCGCCAGATCTGCCGCACGTCGAGGCCGATGTCGCCATGCAGGCGCTCGGCCAGCCGGTCGAGGAAGCGCGACAGGTTGCGCGAGGGTGCGTCGTTCTCGCCGCCGCGGCTGCGCGTCGCGCTCGCAAGCTCCTCGCGCCCCTGCCAGCGCGGGCCTTCGGAAAAGACGCGCACGCTGTTCGGATCGCACACCCCGTCCGACCCGCAGCTGTTGCCGATGATGTCGTTGTTGAGGTTGGCGATCACGTTCCAGCCGCGCTTCTTGGCGTAAGCGGCCATGACCTTCCCGCCGAACAGCCCCTGCTCCTCGCCCGACAGAGCGGCATAGACGATGGCCACCGGAAACTTGCGCTTCGACAGCACCCGCGCCGCTTCAATCGTCGCTGCGGTTCCCGAGCCGTCGTCGTTGGCGCCGGGCGCATCCTTGACCCAGTCCATCACGTCGCTGACCCGGCTGTCGATGTGGCCGGTGATGATGACCACGTCGTTCGGCCGCTCGGTCCCGCGCTGGATCGCGACCGCGTTGCACACGCGGATGGGTGTAGGGATGCGCCGCCCGGTGACCATGTCGCAGACCTGCAGGGTCTCGAGCCCATAGCCTTTCATCTCCGCCTCGGCCCAGCGCACCGCCGCGCCGATTCCCCGCTTCGGATCGGTTTGCGAAGACAAAGTATGGCGAGTCCCGAAGCTCACCAGCTTCTCCACCAATCGGCGAAGCTGGGCCTGGTCGACGTCGCGGGCGACGTCGGCGACCAGCGCCTCGGGCGGCGGCGGCGGCGTTCTCGAAGCCGCCGCAGTGGCTGTCACGAGCGCGCAGGCGAGCAGGACTGACTTACGCATTACTCAACTCTCCTTGGGATCCATGCCCAACTGGCATTCGCGAGGCTCCGGGTCTAGTGGAGCCGCGACCCCAATCGAGACCAGGATCAGTCCCCATGTTGCGTGACATCGATCATTTCATCAGCGGAGAGAGCTATTCGTCCGGCGAGCGCAGCGGCGAGGTGTTCGACCCCAACCAGGGCGGCGTCCAGGCCCGAGTCCGCCTCGGCACCGCCGCGGACCTCGAGCGAGCCGTCGCAGCCGCGAACGCCGCGCTCCCGGGCTGGGCGGCGACCAACCCGCAGCGCCGCGCGCGAGTGATGTTCAAGTTCAAGGAGCTGGTCGAGAAGAACATGGACGAGCTCGCCCACATCCTGTCGAGCGAGCACGGCAAGGTGATCGCCGATGCCAAGGGCGACATCCAGCGCGGTCTCGAGGTGATCGAGTTCGCCTGCGGTATCCCGCATGCGCTCAAGGGCGAATACAGCCAGGGCGCCGGCCCCGGCATCGACGTCTATTCGATGCGCCAGCCGCTCGGAATCGGCGCGGGAATCACCCCGTTCAATTTCCCGGCGATGATCCCGATGTGGATGTTCGGCGTCGCGATCGCCTGCGGCAATGCCTTCATCCTCAAGCCCAGCGAGCGCGACCCGACCGTGCCCGTTCGCCTGGCCGAGCTGATGAAGGAAGCGGGCCTGCCCGACGGCATCCTCAACGTCGTCCATGGCGACAAGGAGATGGTCGACGCGATCCTCGACCACCCGGACATCAAGGCGGTGAGCTTCGTCGGATCGTCCGACATCGCGCACTACATCTATTCGCGCGGCACCGCGAACGGCAAGCGGGTGCAGGCATTCGGCGGCGCCAAGAATCACGGCATCATCATGCCCGACGCCGACCTCGACCAGGTGGTCAACGACCTCACCGGCGCCGCGTTCGGCTCGGCCGGCGAGCGCTGCATGGCGCTTCCGGTGGTCGTCCCCGTGGGCGACAAGACAGCTGACGCGCTGCGCGAAAAGCTCGTCCCGGCAATCGAGGGCCTGCGCGTCGGCGTCTCGACCGACCCGGAGGCGCATTACGGCCCGGTCGTCAACGCCGCGCACAAGGAGCGAATCGAAAACTACATCCAGATGTGCATCGACGAGGGCGGCGAGCTGGTGGTCGACGGCCGCGGCTTCACGCTCCAAGGGCACGAGCAGGGCTTCTTCATCGGCCCCACCTTCTTCGACCGGGTGAAGCCGCACTTCAAATCCTACCATGAGGAGATTTTCGGCCCCGTGCTGCAGATGGTCCGCGCCGAGAGCTTCGAGGAGGCGGTGCGGCTGCCGAGCGAGCACCAGTACGGCAACGGCGTCGCGATCTTCACCCGCAACGGCCATGCGGCGCGCGAGTTCGCGGCCCGGGTGAACGTCGGGATGGTGGGCGTGAACGTGCCGATCCCGGTGCCCGTCGCCTATCACACCTTCGGCGGCTGGAAGCGCTCCGGGTTCGGCGACGTCAACCAGCACGGCCCCGAGGGCGTGCGCTTCTGGACCAAGGTCAAGACGATCACCCAGCGTTGGCCGGACGGCTTCGTCGAGGCCGACAACAAGGACGCGTTCGTCATTCCCACGATGGCCTAGGGCCACAATGGGGTGAATCGCGGAAACGCCGCGGCACTGACAGCGTTTTTGGGGGCGTGAAGGCAGCAATCCTATTGTTCGGCGCGGCCATCGCGCTTGGCGCGTGCAGCGGGCAGGAACAGGCCGCAGACGAGGCGAACGAGACCGCGGTGCCCGCGGACATCGAGACCCTGCCGGCGGACGAGAGCGTCGCCACGCCGAGCGACGACCTCGCCGACGGCACCACGGACGTACCGGCCGAAGCCGACGCCGCCGACGCCGCCGACGCCAACGCGCTCGACGCCAACGCCGCTCCCTAGCGCACCAGCTTTCCCGGGTTCATCAGCCCGTGGGGTCGAGCGCGCGCTTGATCGCACGAACCGCGTTCAGCCGCCCTGGCGGCGCAAGCCGCTCCAGCTCGTCGAGCTTCAGCTGACCGATGCCATGCTCCGCCGAAATCGAGCCTCCGGCGGCAGTGACGAGGTCGTGGACCATCCGGCTGATCGCGCCGCCTGCCTCCCGATACCAGTCGGATGAGGCTCGGGTGCCGGCCCGGACGTGAAAATGGACATTGCCGTCGCCCAGGTGCCCGAAGGCGCTTGCCTTGGTGCCCGGGAACGCCCGCTCAACCTCCCCGGCGGCCTGCGTCATGAAACGCGGCATGTCGGCGACCGGCACGGAGATGTCGTGGGCAGTCGACTGCCCTTCGGCGCGCTCGGCTTCGGAGATCGAGTCGCGGATTCGCCACATCGCCTCGGCCTGGGCCTCGCTGGCGGCCAGCGTCGCGTCCTCGACCAGACCGCGTTCAAGCGCCTGCCCGAGCAGCGTTTCGAGAAGCGCTGACGGGTCTTCCTCGTGCCGCTCCGACGTCGCCTCGATCAGCACGTGCCAGCCATGCTTTCCCTCGAGCGGGCTGCGATTGCCTGGAACATGCTTGAGCACAAGCTCGAGCGTGTCGCCGGGCACAATCTCGAAGCCCTCGACGCGCTCCGTCTGCCCCTGCATCAGCCGAAGCAGATCCAGCGCCCGGTCCGGCCCGGCAAGCCCCACCCAGGCGACCGCCCGGGCAGCAACGGCGGGCACCAGCTTCAGCGCCGCAGCGGTGATGACGCCAAGCGTGCCTTCCGAGCCGACCAGCAGCTGGTCGAGACTGTAGCCGCGGTTGTCCTTCTTGAGCCCGGAGAGGCCCTGATGGACCGAGCCGTCGGGAAGCACCGCCTCGAGCCCCACGACCAGCGAGCGCATGGTCCCGAAGCGCAGTACCTGGGTGCCCCCGGCATTGGTCGCGACCAGCCCGCCGATGGTGCAGCTGCCGCGAGCGCCGAGCGTCAGCGGAAATCGCATCCCCTGGTCCGCAGCCCGCGCGTGCAGGTCGGCCAGGATCATGCCCGCTTCCGCAACGGCCATGCCCGCCGCGGCATCGATCGAGCGCAGCCGGTCCATGCGCCTGAGCGACAGGATCAGGGCGGAGCCGTCAGCGGGAGGAGTCGCCCCGCCGACCATCGACGTATTCCCCCCCTGCGGCACGAGCGGCACTTTGTGCTCGGCGGCAAGGGCAACGATCGCCGCGACCTCACCAGTGGAGGCGGGCGACAGGATCGCCTCCGCCGCGCCGTGGAAGCGCCCGCGCCAGTCGGTCAGCCAGGGCTCGACGTCCGCGGGATCGGTGACGACCGCCTTGGCGCCGAACCGCTCGCGAACCTCCTCGATCAGCCTGGCTGCCGCGCTCATGCGCCGGCGTATTGGCATCCGCCCGCCGAGGGGGCAAATCCCGCTTTGTGACCGACGCTGCCCGTCCTCGAATCACGATCGTGGTCGCCCGCGCTGTGAACGGCGTGATCGGCCGCGACGGCACTCTGCCGTGGCGCATTTCCGCGGACCTCAAGCGCTTCAAGGCGCTGACCATGGGCAGCGTGATGATCATGGGCCGGCGCACGTTCGACAGCCTGCCGGGGCTTCTGCCCGGTCGGCGGCACATCGTCCTGACGCGGGATCGCGCCTGGTCGGCTGAGGGCGTGGAGGTCGCGCACAGCATGGAGGAGGCGCTGGCGCTCGCCGGCAGGGAACCGGTGTCGATCATCGGCGGGGCCGACATTTTCGACCTGGTCCTCGCGGTCGCCGACGCGCTCGAGCTCACCGAGGTGCTGGAGGAAGTGGAAGGCGACACCTTCATGCCCGACCCGCGCTCCAGCGGCAGCTGGCGCGACGTGGCGAGCGAAGATCATCCCGCCGACGGGGAGACGCCCGCCTTCCGCTTCGTCACCCTCGAGCGCAGCTCCTAGCTGTCGAGCACGGCGTCGATCTCGGCCGCGACCTCGTCGACACTGCCCATGCCGTCCACCCGGCGGACCAGCGAGCGCTCGTTGTAATAGGGCAGGATCGGCTCGGTCTTGCGGCGATATTCGGCAAGGCGCGTGCGCACGGTCTGCTCATTGTCGTCGGGCCGGCGGCAGAATTCTTGTCCGCCGCACACATCGCACACGCCCTCGCGCCGCGGCTGCTTGAAGCGGTCGTGATAGCCGGCGGCGCAGCGCGCGCAGGAGAATCGGCCGGTGATCCGCTCAACCAGCGCGTCCGCGTCGACGCAGATCTCCACGACGCAGTCGAGGCTGCGGCCGCGCTCTGCCAGAAGCAGGTCGAGCGCCTCGGCCTGGGCACGCGTGCGCGGATAGCCGTCGAAGATGATCCCTGCATCGCCCGCCGATCGAGCCGTTCGCCGATCAGCGCGCTGACGATCGCGTCGCTGACCAGCTCGCCCGCGTCCATCACCGCCTTGGCCTTGAGGCCCACGGGCGATCCGCTCGCCACCGCCTCGCGCAGCATGTCGCCGGTCGACAGCTGGAGCATGCCGCGCCCGTTGACCAGCCGCTGCGCCTGCGTCCCCTTCCCGGCTCCCGGCGGGCCCAGCAGGATGATGTTCATTATCCGCAGCTCCGCTCGAGGCCGAGGATCAGCGCCTGCGGCTGGTCTTCAGCTTCGCCTTCTTGATGAGGTCGCCGTACTGGTGGGCGATCAAATGGCTCTGGATCTGGGCGACCGTGTCCATCGTCACATTGACCACGATCAGCAGGCTGGTCCCGCCCAGATAGAAGGGCACTCCGGCCTGGCTGAACAGGATCTCTGGGATCAGGCAGATCAGCACCAGATAAGCGGCGCCGATGACGGTGATCCGACCGACCAGATAGTCGAAATAATTCTCGGTCGCCTTGCCGGGCCGGATGCCGGGGATGAAGCCGCCGTGTCGCTTGAGGTTCTCCGCGGTGTCCTCGCTGTTGAACTGCACTGCCGAGTAGAAGAAGCAGAAGAAGGCGATTCCGGCGCCGTAAAGGAACAAATAGAGCGGCGATCCGTGCTGCAGCCAGGTGCTGACCGTGATCAGCAAGCCGCTCGAGTCGGGGTCCGTCTGGGAACCGGCCATCTGCAGGACGGTCAGCGGCATCAGCAACAGCGAGGAGGCGAAGATCGGCGGGATCACGCCCGAGATGTTGATCTTCATCGGCAAATGGCTGCGCTCGGCCTGCATCGTTCCGCGAGCAGTCTGGCGCTTGGGATATTGGATCGGCACCCGCCGCTGAGCCCGCTCCATGAAGCAGATGAACAGGACGAGGCCAATCGCCAGGAGAACGATCGTGCCGACCATCAGCGGGTCCATCGTCCCGCTTCGGCCGCCCTCGAACAGCTGGGCGAGCGCGGTGGGAAGGGTGGCGACGATGCCGGCCATGATGATCAGCGACACGCCGTTGCCGATGCCGCGGCTGGTGATCTGCTCGCCGATCCACATCAGGAACAGGGTGCCGCCGACCAGGCTGATGGTGGCGGCGACCCGGAACATCATTCCGGGCTCGACGACCGCCTGGATGCCTTGCGCGGCGCCGAGGCTCTCGAGCCCGACGGCGATCCAGTAGCCCTGGACGGTGGTCAGGGCCACGGTCAGGTAGCGGGTGTACTGGTTGAGCTTCTTGCGCCCGGTCTCGCCTTCCTTCTTGAGCGCCGCCCACGGCTGGTAGAGCGTGGCGCCCAGCTGAACGACGATCGAGGCGGTGATGTAGGGCATCACGCCGAGCGCGATGATGCTCATCCGCTCGAGGCTTCCGCCCGAGAAGGTGTTGAAGAAGTCGAGAACGCCGCCGCGCTGGGTTTCGAACAGCGAGGCCATGGCGCCGGGATCGATGCCGGGCATTGGCACGTAGGACAGGAAGCGGAACAGGATCAGCGCGCCCAGCGTGAACCACAGCCGCTTCTTGAGCTCCGTTGCCTTGGAGAAGTTCGCAAGGCTGATGTTGGCGGCCATTTGTTCGGCTACGGATGCCATTCAATACGTCCCTGAAAGTGCACGTCGGCGGCTGAAAGCTGTTCCCCGACGCCGATATAGTGGGTCGTGGGGCTTAGCGAAGCCCCACGCCGGCTTTTGACGTCCCGTCAGGCGTCGGCCTTTGCCCGCCCCTTGGCGCTGCCCTTCTTCGCGGCAGCGAGCTCCGCGGGGTCCTTGCGCTCGACGATCTCGATCGAGCCGCCGGCCTTCTCGACTGCCTCGCGCGCGCCCTTCGACGCGCCGGCGACGCGCAGGCTCAGCTTGGTGCTGAGCTCGCCCTTGCCGAGCAGGCGCACGCCGTCCTTGCCGCCGCGCGCCAGGCCCGCGGCCTTGAGCGCCTCATGGTCGAGCGTGCCCTTGGCATCGAGCTTGCCGGCCTCGATCGCCTTTTGAACCGCCCCGACGTTCACCTCGGCATAGTCGCGGGCGAAGATATTGTTGAAGCCGCGCTTGGGCAGCCGCATGTGGAGCGGCATCTGCCCGCCCTCGAAGCCGTTGATCGAAACCCCCGAGCGCGCCTTTTGGCCCTTCTGGCCGCGCCCGGCGGTCTTCCCGAGCCCGGAACCGATGCCGCGGCCCACCCGCGTGCGCGCCTTGCGGGCGCCGGGATTGTCGTGGAGGTCGTTCAGTTTCATCGCACTCGCTTTCGCTGGGGTCGC
>JAUJOV010000005.1 GCA_030447545.1 Sphingomicrobium sp.
CCCCAGCCGGTTGCGCGGGTGAAGGAGAGATCGGATGGCTCAGAAATCGGCAGGCGGTAACCCGGGCGGTCAGTCGAAGAAGGGGGATGCCGGAGCCTCGGGCGGCCGCGGCGGCGGCGGCAAGGGCGGAAGCGGCAACAAGGGCGGATCGAAGAGCGGCAAGGGCGGGAACAAGTAGCCCGCTCCAGCCCCGCCTCCCCTCAGCTGGCCTGGTCCGCGCCGCCTAGCGACGCGATGTCGATCACGAAGCGGTATTTGACGTCGCTTCGCACCATCCGCTCGTAGGCTTCCTCGATCGCCTGCGCCGGGATGATCTCGACGTCCGAGACGATCTCGTTCTCGGCGCAGAAATCCAGCATCTCCTGAGTCTCGGCCAGCCCGCCGATCAGCGAACCCGCGATCGAGCGGCGGCGGAAGATCAGCCCACCGACGCCTGGGCTCGGATGCGGGTGCTCGGGCGCTCCGACCAGGCACAATGTGCCGTCGCGCTTCAGCAGCTGGGTGAAGGTGTCGAGGTCGTGGCTCGCCGCGATCGTGTCGATGATGAAATCGAACGTTTCGGCATGGGCCGCCATCTCCTCGGCGTCCCGCGATACGATCACCTCATCGGCGCCGAGCCTCAGCGCATCCTCGCGCTTGCTCTCCGACGTGGTGAAGGCGACCGTGTGAGCGCCCATCGCATGCGCGAGCTTGACGCCCATGTGGCCCAGCCCGCCGATCCCGACGATCCCGACCTTCTTGCCCGAGCCGGCGTTCCAGTGCCGGAGCGGCGAGTAGGTCGTGATGCCCGCGCAGAGCAAAGGCGCGACGGCGGCGAGCTGCTCAGGCGGGTGGCTGATCCTGAGCACGAAATCCTCGTCGACGGTGATCCGCTGCGAATAGCCGCCGAGCGTATGGCCCGGCGGGTCCTGGGTCGAGCCGTTGTAGGTGCCGGTAAAGCCGCCGGTGCAATATTGCTCGAGGCCTTCCTCGCATGCGCTGCAGGTGCGGCAGCTGTCGACCAGACAGCCGACGCCGACCGTGTCGCCCACCTTGAACTTGCCGGCCGCGCTTCCGACCGCGGTCACATGGCCGACGATTTCGTGGCCCGGAACGCACGGATAGAGCGTGCCCTCCCATTCTGAGCGGACGGTGTGGAGGTCGGAGTGGCAGACGCCGCAAAAGGCGATCTCGATCTCGACGTCACGCGGGCCGGCCGCGCGGCGGTCGATGTCGAGCGGCTCGAGCGGCTGGTCGGCGGCGAAGGCGCCATAGGCTTTGACCTTCACATCGCTCTGCCGGGTCTGTGCTGGGCCTGGTTCGGCGAGTGTGGACATGCGGTTCTCCGTGAGGGGCGCCCGCGGTCGCCGGGCGCATTCGTGCGGCGCCTTAGAACGTGGACCCGGTGCCGGTAAGGGGTTTCGGCACGACGCGGCGCGCACGCGCGTTCAGCCGCCCCTGAACCAGCAAGCAAATGATTCGGCGCACTCGCGGACGGACCTCGCCGAGGATCGCACGATCCTCGCCAACGAGCGGACCTTCGCGGGCTGGATGCGCACCAGCCTCGCATGCGTAGCGATCGGGGCGGTGTTCCCCGAGCTCTTTCAGCGAATCGACCCGCCGTGGGTCGCGCGCGCGATTGCGACCGGTTTCCTTCTGCTGGCGATCCTCGTCATCGTGCTTGCCGAGCGGCGCTCGGCTGCAGTGATGGAGCGGCTGAGCGCGCACATCATCGTTACTGCACGGCCGATGAACATGAGGCTGTTCGCGGCGGCGATCTCGCTTGGGTCGGCCGCGCTTACGGTCGCGATCTGGGCGTTCGCGACAAACTAGGTCAGCCGGCGCCCCACTCGGCGAGCACTTCCTTCGTGTCGGGCCGCTCGAAGCGCACCCGATCGAACTGGACCGCGATCACGCAATCGGGCGGAGCATCGGCGCTTGTGACGTTGCAGGCGATGACGCGGCCTCCGGGGAGCTCCGTCAGGCGCCCGGACAGCACGAGGTCATAGCCCTGCGGCGACGGCTGCTGCCCTTCGGGCAGAGTGACCGTCGCTTCATAGGCTCGACGGTCGCGGCGACGGGTGCGCGAGTCGGCGTCGGTGAAGAACTGGGCAATGCCGACGCGCTCGCCCGACGCCGGCGGCTCGGCGGGCGGCTCGGCCTGGGCGCGCTCGGCCGGTGCGGCTTCCTCCGGAGCCGGAGCGGGTGGGGGTGCGGGAGTCGGCGGGCAGCCGGGTTCGAGCAGCCACGGCCGCCGCATCCAGAACCCCTCGACCGCTTCGACGCCCTCCCCGGCGAGCTTCGCGATCCACGGTTCCTCGAGCGTCAGATGAGGCGCGGCGCTCAGCCGCAGGGTGCGGCTGTCGGGCTCGAAACGGATTCGGAATGGGCCGGGCGCCTCAGGCTGGGCTGCGCCGGGACAGCCGAACCGGATCCGCAGCTCGAACACTTTCCCCTCGAGGCTCTTCTGGGCGGCCCCGTCATCGCTGCCCAGGGCAGCGGCGCTTGCGGCCCGTGCCGCGGCCTGCAGCAGCGCCGCTCGGCCCAGCGACTCGGCGGCGGGGAGAGCTGGCCGCTCGGCCGCGCTATTGTTCACCACTGCAGTCGGCTGCTCCGCCTGGTCCGCGTCGCGCCCGCAGCCGGCGACAAGCAGCCCAGCCCACAGCAGCCCGCACAATGTCCGTGCGCTCGTCATTGGACGACCGGAATAGCGAAAAGGGCGGCAAAGCGCGAGCCGCGACGCGCTCGCCCTTGGCGGACCTCGCAAACCCCAGCATAGGGGCAGCATGACACCCAGCCAGGTGATCACGCTGCTGGTGCTGGCCGCTGTGGTTGCAGCGCTCATCTCAGACAGGATGCGCTCCGACGTGGTCGCGCTGAGCGGCGCGGCCGTGCTCCTGATGAGCGGCGTCGTGCGCCCGGTCGAGGTGCAGGGCGCGTTCGCGAGCCCGGCGATCATCGCCCTGGCATCGCTGTTCGTGATTGCTTACGCGATGGAGCTGTCCGGCCTGCTGGACGCAGCCATCCGGCGGGTGGTCGCGCTTTGCAAACATATCGGGCGGTCAGGGCTGTGGGTGAGGATCGCGCTTGCAGGCGCCGCGTCGGCCTTCCTCAACAACACGCCGATCGTCGTCCTCAGCGCTCCGGTCGTGCGTGACGTCGCCAAGTCGCTCGGCCTGTCCCCCAAGCGGTTCCTGATCCCGCTGTCCTACGCAGCCGTGCTCGGCGGCTGCGTCACCCTCATCGGCACATCCACCAACCTGCTGGTCAACGACATGGCGGCAGTCGCCGGGCAGCCGAGGTTCGGCATCTTCGAAATCACCCCGGCTGGATTGTGGGTCGCAGCTGCGGGTGGCCTTTACCTTCTGCTGTTCAGCGGGCGTCTGGTGAAGGCCGGGCACAAGCATGAGGAAGTCAAGACCCGTGAGGCGCTCGAGCGCTTCGGCGAGCCGGGTCTTGCCGGAGCGCAGCTCGGCTCGGCCATATCGTTCGCTGAACATTCCCCGTTCCAGCCGGTCCGGGCACTCGCGAGCCTGGCGGTGTTCGTCGGCGCCGTAGCGCTGGCTGCGCTCGAGGTCGCTCCGATCGCGGCAACAGCCTTTGCCGGTGCGGTGCTGCTGATCCTGATGCGCATCATCACCGCCGATGAAGCCTATCGGGGCTTGAGGCCAGAAGTGCTGATGCTGATTGCCGGAATGGTCGTGCTTGGAATCGCGCTCGACGTGACGGGGCTCGCTGCGGAAGTCACCGAGCAGCTGATCGGCACGGTCGACGACATGAGCCCGCTGCTTGCGCTGATCATCATCTATGGCGCGACCCTGTTCGCGACCGAGATTCTGTCGAACGCGACGGTGGCCGTGCTGTTCACGCCGGTTGCAGTGTCGATGGCCGAGGCCATGGGGGTCAGCCCGCGGCCATTCCTGGTGGCCGTGATGCTCGCCGGAAGCGCCGCCTTCGCGACGCCCTTCGGCTACCAAACGAACGTGCTGGTCTATCAGATGGGCGGGTACAACTACCTGGACTTCGTGCGCGTCGGGATCCCGTTGAACTTCATCACCTGGGCGGCCGGGATCATCGCCATCCAGTTCTACTTCCCGTTCTGAGCTCCGCTTCGGCGGCGGTATTCGCGAAGCACTGGGTCGAGCGGCAGCGCTTCGATGCGAGCGCCATTGCCTTCCATCGTCTCGGCCTTGAACAAGGAGTTCAGCACGGCTTCTTCGGTCGCTTCGGCGACAGCTTGGAAAAGCGGAGACATCTTGTCGTTGGGAAGCTCCTCGGAGGTGCTTGCCGAACCGCGCGGGGCGGCCGTTCGGCGCACCGACTGGGCCGTTGAAAAGGCGATCGCATAATCACCCGAGCCGCTGGTGAAGGCCGAGCCGGTGCGGGCGATTCCGGCGAAGGACCGGCGGGCAAGGCGTTTGAGATTCCGCTCGGACAAGGGGGCGTCGGTCGCGATCACCACGATCACCGATCCGTCGCCTGACGAGGACTGGAGCTGATCATTGAGGAAATGCTGGCCGAGCAGCTGGCCCGCGGGCACTCCGGCGACGTTGAGGACTCCGCCATAATTGCTCTGAACGAGGACGCCCACCGTGTAGCCGCCGAGGTTGACGGGAAGCCGGCGCGAGCTGGTGCCGATGCCGCCTTTCCAGCCGAAGGCGACCGTGCCCGTGCCGGCGCCGACATTGCCTTGCGCCACCGGCCCGGGACGCGCGGCGGCGATCGCGCGAAGCGCATCCTCCTTGGTGACCCGGCGCAGGCGGATGGCGTTGAGCGTTCCGTCGTTCGTCTCGCCGACGACGGCGTTGACTGAGCGGACCTGCTCGTTCCCGGGCTGGCGGAGCGTCCATTCGACCGCGCCTGCGACCGCTTCGGGCACCGACAATGTGTTGGTCAGCAGGATCGGAGTCTCGAGCTCGCCCAACTCCTCGACCTGGGTGCTTCCGGCGAACTTGCCGAAGCCGTTGAAGACGTCGAAGCCGGCCGGCAGCTTGTCCTGGAACAGGTTGCCGGAGTGCGGGACCACGGCAGTGACGCCGGTGCGGATGTTCGCGCCTTCGATCAGCGTCACGTGCCCCACGGCAACGCCCGCCACGTCGGTGATCGCGTTGAGCGGTCCGGGCTCGAGGATGCCGATGCGGATGCCGGCATCTCGCGCGCGCGGGCGCTGGGCTGAGGCCTCAGCGGGGGTCATGAGGAAGCCGAGCAGGAGGAGCAGAAGCCAGGCCTTCACTCCCCTGCCCCTCCGCTGCACCTAGACCGGCGTGATCTCGGCGGCGCCGGTGGTGTCGCCCTGGCCCTGGTCGGGCCGCGTCTCGAACACTTCGTCGATGATCCCGAATTCCTTGGCTTCATCGGCTTCCATGAACTTGTCGCGGTCCATCCACTTTTCGATCTCCTCGATCGGCTGGCCGGTGTATTTCGAGTAGAGCGCATTGAGGCGCGAGCGCATGCGCAGGATCTCGCGCGCCTGGATCTCGATGTCCGCGGCCATGCCTTGGGCGCCGCCCGAGGGCTGGTGGACCATGATCCGGCTGTTGGTCAGCGCAATCCGCATTCCGGGTTCGCCGGCGGCCAGCAGGAAGCTGCCCATCGAGGCGGCCTGGCCGATGCACACGGTCGCGACCTTGGGCCGGATATATTGCATCGTGTCGTGGATCGCGAGGCCCGCCGTCACCACTCCGCCCGGCGAGTTCAGGTACATGAAGATGTCCTTCTTCGGGTTCTCGGACTCCAGGAAGAGCAGCTGGGCGGTGACCAGCGAGGCCATATGGTCCTCGATCGGGCCGGTGATGAAGATGATCCGCTCGCGCAGCAGCCGCGAGTAGATGTCGAAGCTGCGCTCGCCGCGGTTCGACTGCTCGATGACGATCGGAACGAGCTGCGAGACGATGTCCTGGTGGTCCATTATCGGGTCTTGATCCTTCAAGCGACTGGCCGCGCCTACATCGGCGGGAAAGGCGCAAGGTTCAAGCCGGCTTTCCCGACGAGAAACGGGCGGCGAGGATGCCCCGCCGCCCGTCCTCGTGCCAAGCCCTTGAAAGGCTACATCTTTACCGACCGCGGGCGTACAGATAGCGGCCCGGAACGTCGTAGGTCGTCGGGTCGAAGTTGTTGAGGCCGCAGCTGATGCACCCAGGCGGGTCCTTGTCGAACAGATTGTTGACGCCGAGCGCAAAGCCGAACCGGTCGTTGAAGGACGGCGAAATGAAGCGCATCTGCACGTCCGTGTAGAAGCGGGATTCGAGCCTGTTGTCGGCCTGCGTTTCCCTCACGCTCTTGATGTAGCGGCCGGTCAGCGACAGGCCGACGTCGCGCCCGTTCCAGTCGACGATGCCGATCGCCTTGTGCTTGGGGAATGCCTGGTCGGGGCTGCCCTGTTCGGTGCCCTCGCGGCTGATCGTCTCGGTGCCGGTCGCGGTCGGCGCGATCACGTCATAGTCGAACAGGAAGCTGTTGTTGAAGATCAGGCCGAACGTGCCGAAGCCTGTCCTGAGGCCGCGGTAGGCGAAGTTGAGGTCGAGCCCCTTGGTCTCGATCCCGGCGATGTTCTGGAGCACGCCTTGGATGTTCGAGATCTGCCCGCCGGCGACGCGGTTGACGAGCGCGCAGGCGGCCGCATCGTTCTGGATCACGCAGCGCTGCAGGGTCGTTGCCGCATCCTGCGACTGGATCGCGCCTTCGATGTCGATCTTGTAGTAATTGGCCTCGGCCGAGAAGCCGCGCAGGAACGCCGGGCTGTAGACCGCTCCCACGTTCCAGCCCTTCGATGTCTCCGGCTCGAGGTTGCGGTTGCCGCCGGTGATCACCGAAAGCTGCGGGTTGAGCTGGGTGTAGCCCGCCGGCACGCCCTGGGCCGCGCAGTTGGCGAGGATCGCAGGGGTGGGGTTCTGGTCGGCCGAGCAGGGGTCGAGAAGCTCCTGGTCGAAGCGCGACGGCGTTCCGAACAATTCGCCGACGCTCGGCGCCCGGAAGCCTTCCGAGTAGGAAGCGCGCAACCTGAGGTCGCGGACCGGCTTCCAGTTGGCGCCGCCCTTGAAGGTCGTCGTCGAGCCCGATTCCGAATAGTCGGAATAGCGCGCCGCGCCGCTCAGCTCGAGCAGCTCGAAGAACGGCCGGTTGGCGAGCAGCGGAGCGTTGATTTCGCCATAGGCCTCGTCGACATTGTAGCCGCCCTTGGTCGGGAGCGCCGGAATGTCCGAGCCGAGGCCCGCGGCGACTACGGGATCGGGGTCGAAGCGGCCGAAATAGTCGCGGTGCTCGACGCCGACGGCGACGCCGAGCGGCCCGCCCGGCAGCTCGAACAGGCTGCCCGAGACGTTGCCGGTGACTCCCCACAGCTTCTGGCGGCTGCTGTCGTTCTGCTCGAAGGCGACGAAATCGAGCATTTCCGGAGTGATCGAGCCCCGATTTCGCCGCTTTGCGTCGCCTCGTCGGTCGGCGCGGCCTGGGCTTCCTGGACGTCGGGCGGCGGCTGCGTGCTTTGCGCCACGGCCGGGCTGGATGCGACGAGCATCGCCGCAAGAGAAACGCTGGCACGAAGTGCGAAGTGCTGGCTGGTCATGTTAAATCCCCCCGTAGACGCCCATGAATTCAACGCTAACAGGCGTGTCGGGACAGTAACAAACCTGCCGCTTTTTAGAATATGGCCAAGGCTGTTCGGCCGGCAGGTGCAGCTTTTCTGTAACAGGCGCGAAAATCGCCGCCGGTTTCAACCCGTTGGCGGCGGGGGTAGTGCGAGATAGGCAAGACGCCTGACCTCCCGACGGCCGCGGGTGACGGTGTCGAGGATCAGCCCGGCGAAGAAGCAGAGCACGGCGATGATCGTGATTCCAGTCGCGAGGATCGCGGTCGGGAAGCGCGGGACCTGACCCGTCTCGAGGTACGTTGGCACGAGGGGAGCCGCAAGGATGATCGCCACCAGCAGGAGGAGCGCCGCAATTCCCCCGAAGAACAGGACCGGCCGCTCGATGCGGTAGAGGGTGAGGATCGTCTTCAGGATCCGCCAGCCGTCGCCATAGGTGGAAAGCTTCGAGTGCGAGCCCTCGGGCCGCGCGGCGTAGCGGGTCTGGATCTCGCCGACCGGCATCCTGAGCTCGAGCGCGTGGACGCTCATCTCCGTCTCGATCTCGAAGCCCTCGGAGAGCACGGGGAAACTCTTCACGAATCGCCGCGAAAAGGCGCGGTAGCCGGAGAAGATGTCGGTGAAGCTGCGGCCGAACAGGCGGCCGAGAAGCCGCGTGAACAACCGGTTTCCAAGCAAATGGCCGCCGCGATAGGCCTGGGTCGCCTCGTGCAGCCGGGTGCCCACGACCATGTCGAGCTGCCCGGCGAGCAGCATTCTCACCATTTGCGGAGCGGAAGCAGGATCATAGGTGAGATCGCCGTCCGCCATCACGTAGACGTCGGCATCGATGTCGGCGAACATTCGGCGGACGACGTGGCCCTTGCCCTGCTGCGCCTCGCTGCGGACGACGGCGCCCGCCGCAGCCGCGACCTCGCGGGTGCGGTCGCGGCTGTTGTTGTCATAGACGTAGACCGTCGCTTCAGGGAGCGCTCGGCGGAACCCTTCGACGGTCGCGCCGATCGCCGCTTCCTCATTGAAGCACGGCAGGAGCACGGCAATGCTGGGATGGCCGCTGGTCGACATAGACCCCCATTCGTCACCCCCGCGAATGGGGGGGTCCCGCTGCCTGTCTAGCCCGGATGGAGCAAAAGCGGGATTGTCCTTCGTTCGCCTCCGGCCCCCACTTTGGCGGGAATGACGATTCACTTGGCCTTCTTCGGAGCAGCCTTCTTCGGGGGCTTCTTCTCGCCCTCTTCGGCCGCCCTGGCAGCTGCCTTGTTCGCCGGCTCGCTCTTCAAGGGCTTGGCGGGCTTGGGTTCCTCCGACTTCTCCTCGTTGAGGTTCACTTTGGACGGCGCAGGCTTGCCCTTCGCGCTCTTGGCCGGCTTCGTGCCGACTTCGGCGCCGGGGCCGGACGGGCCCTTGTCCTCGGCGGCAGGCTTCTTCGCCGCCGCCTTCTTCCCCTTCGCGGGCTTCGCCTGCGCGACGTCATGGCCGCAGCCCGGTCCGTGGACATGACCTTCCTCGGACTCAAGGTCGGCCTCGAGCTCGGCTCGGCTGGCCTTGCGATCGCTCACCTCGGCCTTGGAGAAGAGGAAGTCGACGACCTTGTCCTCGTACAGTGGCGCGCGCAGCTGGGCGGCGGCCATCGGTTCCTGCTGGACGTACTGGATGAAGCGGTTCCGGTCCTCGCCCTGATACTGGGCCGCGGCCTGGCCGATCAGCTGGTTCATTTCTTGGCTGGTGACTTCAACGCCGTTTGCCGCCCCGATCTCCGACAGCAGCAGGCCGAGGCGCACCCGGCGCTCGGCAATCGATCGATAATCCGCGGAATCGCGCTCGATCTCCGCAAGAGCCGCGTCAGGGTCACCCTCATGGCTCGCCTCGTGCCGAAGCTGGCGCATGATGTTCTCGAACTCGGCCGCGACCATGGTTTCCGGAACTGCGAAGTCGTGGCGCGCGGCAAGCTCGTCAAGCAAGCGCCTCTTCATGTGCGTGCGGGTGAGATTGTTCAATTCCTGCTGCGCCTGGTCGCGCAGGATCTGCCGCAGCTGCTCGAGGCCCTGAAGTCCGAGCGATTTGGCGAAATCGTCGTCGACCTTCGCTTCGCCCGCGACCTTCACCGCCTTCACCGTGACCGCGAAGCTTGCCGCCTTTCCGCGCAACGCGTCGGCGGGATAATCCTTGGGGAAGGTGACCTTGACCTCGCGCTGGTCGCCGGCCCTGGCGCCGACGAGCTGCTCCTCGAAACCGGGGATGAGCCGGCCGGAGCCGAGCTCCACGCCCATGTCCTCGCCCGAGCCGCCATCGAACGGCTTGCCGCCAACAGTGCCAACGAAGTCGACCACGACCTGATCGCCATTTTCGGCCTGCTTGCCTTCGGAAGCATCGGTCCAGCTCTTGTTGTTCTGAGCGAGCCGCTGCAGCTGCTCCTCGACCGCGGCGTCGTCGACGTCGACCGTCAGTCGCTCGAGCTTCAGCCCGTCGGTGTTGGGCGTGGGTACATCGGGCAGCGCCTCGATCCGGACCTGCACCTGCGCGTCCTTGCCCGGCTCATAATCCTCGCCGAGCTCCACCTCGGGCTGCATTGCGGGGCGCAGCTTCTGCTGCTGAAGGAGCTGCTGCACGCCATCCTGGACCGCACCCGAGAGCGCGTCGCGCTGGAGCGCATCGCCGTGCATCTTCTTGATCAGATTGGGCGGGACCTTGCCCGGACGGAAGCCGGGCATGCGCACCTGCGGAGCCATCCGGCGGACCTCCTGGTCGACACGCTTGTCGATGTCCTCGGCGGGAATGGTCAGCATGAACGCCCGCTTGAGGCCCTGGTTTTCCGTCTCGACCGTCTTGATCACTTTTGAACTTCCCTAATCTTGGCGCGGGTTGCGCTGCTCGCCGGTCCCCCGGACCGGCTGCGTGATTTCCGTGCTCGGGCATCCCCCGGATGCCCTGCGCTCGGAAATGGTGCGCGCGGAGGGACTCGAACCCCCACGTCTTGCGACACTGGAACCTAAATCCAGCGCGTCTACCAGTTCCGCCACGCGCGCGCGGACGAGCCGCGGCGCTATAGCAAGGATGGCCGCAGGGGCAAGCTGCAGCAACCGGGGGCCGCCGCTCGCGTTGGTTGGTTTTTAGGAGGACCAGCCATGGCCACCCAGCTTCCTGAATCGCCCCAGCTTCCTGAATCGCCGACGCCGCAGACACCCGAGCCGTCGCTGCCGGGCCAGCCTGACCCGGTTCCACCGGAAGCCGTCCCGCCCCAGCCCGACGTCGACGTGCCAGTGCCCGGAACGAACCCGTCGCCCGGACCTTCGCCGGGCCCGGCAAACCCGATCGGCTAGCCTAGCGGCGCACGCGCGCCGTGGTGACCAGCGATTCAAAATCGGGGAGCGCGTTCGCATACTAGTGGGAGCGCGCCGCGTCGAACAGGATCAGGTAGAGGCGCCCGCCGATCACCGCGCCGACCGCGCGGCCCTTGCGCCACACCTCGTCGGTGTCGAGGTGCTCGTAATCGAACTGGAAGCCCGGATACCCGGCGAACGGCCGAGGCGAGAGGCCGAGCGTGCGGAACTCGATGGCCCCGCCGCGCACCCGGAACGCGCTCTCGAGCAACGCGGCGATCTCGGGCGCCAGCATGTCCGAGCGGAACTTAGGCACCTGGCGTTCCTCGCTGCGCCGCTGTTCGACCAGATATTCGCCGCTCGGCAGGCCGCTGACGAAGGTGACGCCGTCGAGATAGGGACCGTTGAGAGTCCAGTCCTCGACCCAGCGGACGCTGTCGAAGAAGAATCGCCGCTGCCGGTTCCACGGCCTTGGCGGGGTCACCACCAGCGAGCCGTTGCCGACGCTGGTCGGGCGAACCCGGACGAGCTGGTAAAGCCCGATGTCGGCGCCGTCGACGCCTGCTCCTCCGGCGCAGCCGGTCAGCGTGGCCGCAACGAGAGTCGCGGCGAGGAGCTTGTGCTTTGCCATTCAGCCGCTCCTTAACCGACGATCATCTGGCGGATAAAGGGCGCGTCGGGCGCGGCGGGCTTCATCTGCAGGTAGCGTGACAGAGCCGCACTCGCCTCGCCTCTGCGGCCTTCCTTGTGCAGCGTGAGCCCGTGCCAGCGCCATGCCTCCGCCGGCGCATCGGGATAGGCGACCGCAATCGCATAGCTCTGCGCGGCCCGGCGATCGTCGCCCGAGCGGTTGCGAAGCCGCCAGATCTCGCCCTCGTAGAAACGCAACAGCCCGTTCCAGCCGTCCTGCGCCAGAGTCTCGATGAGATACTGGCTTCCGCCGGGATCGTTGAGCTTGACCTGATCGTCGAGCAGCATCGCCCGGATCGGCGCGATCTTCGAAAGGTAACGGGCACGGTGATTGTCATAGACCCGGCCCGGCACCGTCATTTCGGCGGCGGACGCCCTCAGATCCGCCATGCGCGAGTGCGGCGAGGGGTGGGTGTCGAACAACGAGCCGCGGCGGCGCTGCTTGCGCCGGTAGCGGGCGGTGGCGTCGGCCTCCCCGATCAGCTGCTGCCAGACGTTCGCGGCCTCCATCGGCGGGTAGCCCGCCTGAGCCATCAGCAGCGCGCTCATCGCGTCCGCTTCCGCTTCCATGGTGCGGTTGTATTTGAACAGCGACAGGATCGTGCCGAGCTGCGCGAGCTGGACAAGGTCGCCGGTCGCCACCCCGGCGCCCGCGCCGCCGACGCCCGCGATCATCGACCCGATCGCGAAGATGTCGCTCTTGCGCTTCATGTCGCGCCACAGCCGGATCATGTGCCGGCGCAGGAAGTGCGCCGATTCGTGCGCGATTACGCCCGCGAGCTGCGCCTCGTTGCGGGCCCTCAGCAGCAGCCCGGAAAAGATCACGGTGAAACCGCTTGGGAACATCACCGCATTGAAATCGGGGATATGCGCGAGATAGATGCGCATGTCCCTGGCGGCCGGTCCGCCGACCCGCCCGATGATGTCCTGCAGATAGGAGACTAGCGCCGGGTCCTTGATCATCAGGTTCGAGCCCGCGACCTCCTCCTCGACGCGGTCCATCTGCGCCCACAGGCCCTTCTCGTCCTGGTCGGTAGGATGGTAGCCGGGGCCGATCAGCGGGACCATCGCCCTTGGGCTGATCCGCGCCTGGGCAGCTCCGGTCGCCAGCGAAGCGGCGAGCACGCCGCCGCCCGCAAGCATCGAGCGCCTGCTAACTTCCACGCAGCGCATGCACATCTATCGAGTCTCCTGCCTTGCCTGGGTGCGGCGAACTTCGCGGCCGGCCTTCATCCGGCCGAGGAGTCTGTCCACCATCTGCGCAGCGCCTTCGGCCGTGCGGATGTCTCCGAACTTGACTCCGGGAAGCTGGCTCCCGGTCTGCAACACGTTGAACCACACCACTTCCCCGGTGCGCAGATCGACGAGCGAAGCATAAGCGAACTGATTGCTTCCGCCTTGCGGAGCGCAGAAACCGACGATGCATCCAGCGACGCCAAGCACCTGCAGCGCCGTGCGGCCGGTGGTCGCGATATTGTCCTGCGCGGTGAGGAACAGCGCATAGTCGAAGCCCGTCCTTCGCCCGAGCTCGACCGCATCCTGGCCAAGCGTATATTCGAGGCCCCTGCCGCGCTTGGTCGGAAGCGCAGCGCCCGCATATTTGTGCAGGGCGATCGACTGGCCGACGGCAGAATGCAGCCGCTCGAGCTCGGCCACCTGCTCCTCCCTGATGCCGGCAAGCTCGCTTCGGCGCGCGAGCACCTGCACCTTGCCGCCGGTTCCGCTCTGCTGCGCTCGCACCGCGTTGACGATGTGCTGCCGGGCCGCCTCGGTCCAGTCAGCGCGAGGCTCGGACATTCCGCCGGTGGTGATTGCGTTCACAGTGACGTCGGGCCGCATCACCAGCAGCCGGTAATCGCCCTGTGGCGGCGTGAACGTCACATCGGCGAACTGCCGCGTCTGCACGCAGGCGCTCGACGCGACGCTGAGCGCCAGCGCAAGCGCGATTCCGATTTTGCGCATTCGAATACTCCCCAGGCGCACGGCATTAGAAAGCGGCGGCCCCGCTAGCATTCCACCTGCAATCACTTCCCTGAACGGGAGGTGAAAAAGCAAACGAAATGAACGGACTATTCATCCGGGCAGACGATGCCGGGAACGGCTGACAGGCACGCGCCGTCGCTGCCCGGCACCCGGCCAAGCCCGTACATCGCGGTGAGCGTCGGCAGGATATCGACTGCGGAGACGGGCTCACTGCGGTTCGCGCCCGCTGCGCCCGGGCGCCAGAACAGGATCGGCACTCGGCGGTCATAGTCCCATGGGCTGCCGTGGGTCGCGACATAGCCGGCGCCCGGCGACGGGATCGGCATGATGAATTCCTTGAGCACCACGTAGAGCTCGCCCGAGCGCTGCGGGTCGAACGAGGCGCGGACGCGCTGGGCGATGGTCCAGCGGTCCGGGCGGCCGGTGGGCATGCGCATCGAGCGAAGCTGACGCTCGGTGAACACCGCCGCGACTTGCGGATGCGTTTGGTAATAAGCAAGCGCTTCGCGCTCGACCCGCGAGCGGTCGGCGGCGGCAAGCGACCGGTCGATATAGACGTCGGCGGCGAGATCGCCGAGCAGCACGGGCCCGGCAAGGCCGAGCTTCGCGCCGATCGCCTTGCCGAGCACCCCGGTGGACAGCGCGGCATCGGCGCGCGCGGCCTGGGCGATGCCCTTGAGCCGAAGCCGCTCCGGAATATCGGGCTGGCCATGGTCGGAGGTGAGCACCACCGCATAATCGAGCCGCTGCCGGTCGAGCAGGCGGAAGAAATCGCCCAGGTCGCGGTCGACCGACAGCAGCTGGAGGCACATCTCCTGCCCGCCGGTGCCATAGGTATGTCCGACGTAATCGGTGGCGGACAGGCCGATCGACAGCAGGTCGGGGGAAGCGTCCGCTCCAAGGCGCAGCTCCTGGACCAGCCCGGCTGCCAGAGCGAGGGTCGCCGCATCCATCTCGGGCGAGATGCGAAAGGCGCGCGCGTCGCCGGCCGCGCGAGCGAAATTGCCGGGACCAACGGTGAGCGTCGGAGTCACTGCGATCGGAGCGGCCTTGCCGCGGCACAGCGGCGGCGGCACGAGCGGCTCGCGCACGCTTGCGAGCGATGTCGCGATCGCCGCGTTGGCGCTCGGGATCGTCGAGGGGACGCGGGCTGAGCGGAGGTCGGTGACGAACTGCTTGCCGTCCCAATTCCAGCGCTGGTCGGCGCGGTGGCCGCTCATCATCACCGCCGCCCGGTCCTTCGCCGAGACGGCGACGTTGAGGCTGCCGGGCCAGCGCGCCTTGAGGAGATCGCCGAACGTCGAGCCGCGCAGGTGGTAGGGCGAAACCGTGTAGCTTCCGGCGGTGCCGGCCGTCGTCCCGGCGGGCCGCGGGATGCGCTCGTCCTCGGCGCAATAGACGCTCTTTTCCGGCCGCGCGACCGACTGATCGACCCAGTTGTTGGCGACGATCCCGTTCCTGGCCGGGTGCGTGCCGGTGAGGATGGTCGAATGGCCGGGGCAGGTCTCGGTCGCGGCATGCGCCTGATAGCCATTGCGAAACACGGTGCCGCTCGACAGCCGCGCGAAGCCGCCGGTGAAGTGCGGACGATATTCGTCCCACAGGTCGCTCGAGAGCTGATCGACCGAAATGACGATGAGGAGACGCGGCGGCGCTGCGGCGCGGTGCGGCTGGGCTGTGGCAGACGTAGCGGCGAGCCCCGCGGCAAGGGCGAATACGAGCTTGCTCATTGCTCCTGCGTAAGCAGGTGCGTGAGTTCAGTCCAGCTTCGCCCTCAGCCGTTCATTGACGACCTGCGGGTTGGCCTTGCCGGCCATCGCCTTCATCACCTCGCCGACGAAGAAGCCGAACAGCTGCGGCTTGCCGCTTTTGTACTGCTCGACCTTGTCGGTGTTGGCCGCGAGCACCTGGTCGACTGCGGCATCGATCGCGCCGGTGTCGCTGGTCTGCTTCAGGCCGCGCTTCTCTACGATCTCGGCGGCGCCTTCACCCGTCTCGAGCATGATCTCGAACACCTGCTTGGACAGCGTGGTCGAGATCGTCTTGTCGGCAACCAGGCCGAGCAGCTCGGACGCACTCGCCGGCGCGACGGGGCATTCCTCCATGCTCTTGCCGAGGCGGTTCAATGCTCCGAACAGCTCGGCGGCTACCCAGTTGGCGGCCTGAGCGGGAGCCGCGCCCGCCTCGAGCAGAGCGTCGAACCAGCGCGCGGTCTCGACCTCAGCGGTGAGCACCGCCGCGTTGTAGGGCGTGATGCCGACCCCCTCGTAGCGCTTGCGTTTGGCGTCGGGCAGCTCGGGCAGGCTGGCGCGGCATTCCTCGACGAACGCCTCGTCGAGCTCGAGCGGCAGAAGGTCGGGGTCTGGGAAATAACGGTAGTCGTGCGCATCTTCCTTGGAACGCAGCGCACGCGTGACTCCGCGGTCCGGGTCGAACAGTCGCGTCTCCTGGACGATTGTGCCGCCCTCCTCGATCAGGTCGACCTGGCGCCGTGCCTCATGCTCGATCGTCGCCATGACGAAGCGCACCGAGTTGACGTTCTTGGTCTCGGTCCGGGTGCCGAAGGGCTCGCCGGGCCTGCGCACCGACACGTTGACGTCGGCGCGCATCGAGCCTTCCTCCATGTTCCCGTCGCACGAGCCGACGTAGCGCAGGATTGCTCTTAGTTTGCGTAGGTAAGCTCCTGCTTCGGCCGGCGAGCGCATGTCCGGGCGCGAGACGATCTCCATCAGCGCGACGCCGCAGCGGTTGAGGTCGACGTAGCTCATCGTCGCATGCTGGTCGTGCATCAGCTTGCCCGCATCCTGCTCGACATGGATGCGCTCGATGCCGATGCGCCTGGCGGTGGCCTCGTCGTTTTCGTCGAGCAGGATCTCGACCTCGCCCTCGCCGACGAGCGGGTGGAACAGCTGGCTGATCTGATAGCCCTGGGGCAAGTCGGCGTAGAAATAGTTCTTGCGGTCGAACCGGCTCCAGCGGTTGATCACCGCATCGAGCGCGAGTCCGGTGCGCACCGCCTGGCGGATGCATTCGCGGTTCGGCACAGGAAGCATCCCCGGCATGGCCGCGTCGACCAGGCTGACCTGCGTGTTGGGCTCGGCCCCGTAGGCCGTCGCGGCGCCGGAGAAGAGCTTCGAGGCCGTCGCGGTAATCTGCGCGTGCACCTCGAGGCCGACCACGACCTCCCACTCGCCCGTCGCGCCGCTGATGCAGAAGGGTGCTGTAGCGTCAGCCATCACCACCACCTCTGAGGCTTTGCAGTGAACCCGGCCCGCTCCTCGATGGCAAGGCCGGCGTTCAGCACCCCCTGCTCGTCGAGCTCGCGCCCGATCAGGTGGAGCCCGAGCGGCAGGCCCTGCGCGTCGAGCCCGCCGGGCACCGACATTGCGGGAAGGCCGGCAAGGCTGGCGGGGACCGCGAATACGTCGTTCAAGTACATCGCCAGGGGATCGGTCGTCTCGCCGATGCCGAACGCGGCCGAGGGCGCAGTGGGCGTGAGGATCAGGTCGCACTGTTCGAACGCGGCGGCAAAGTCGCGCTTGATCAGGCTGCGCACTTTCTGCGCCTTGGTGAAATAGGCCTCGTAGAAGCCCGCCGAGAGAACGTAGGTGCCGATCATGATCCGGCGCTTGACCTCCGCGCCGAAGCCCGCGGCTCGGGTGGCCGAGTACATGCCGTTGAGGCCGTCGGCCTCGACCCTGAGGCCGTAGCGGACGCCATCATAGCGCGCGAGGTTCGACGAAGCCTCGGCGGGCGCGATGATGTAATAGGTCGGAAGCGCGTATCTGGTATGCGCAAGGCTGATCTCGACCGGCTGCGCTCCAGCGTCCCTGAGCCACTCGATGCCGCGGTCCCACAAAGCGTTGATCTCCGCGGGGACTCCATCGATGCGATATTCTTTCGGGATACCGACGCGCTTGCCTCTGAGATCGCCAGACAATTCGCCTTCCCACGGCGGCACCGGCACGTCGAACGAGGTCGAATCCTTCGGATCGAACCCGGCCATGGCCTCGAGCAGGATCGCGCAGTCACGCACCGTCCTCGCCATTGGTCCTGCCTGGTCGAGCGAGCTTGCGAAGGCGACGATGCCCCAGCGCGAGCAGCGTCCGTAGGTCGGCTTGATCCCGCAGATGCCGGCGAATGCGGCGGGCTGGCGGATCGAGCCGCCGGTGTCGGTACCCGTCGCTCCGGCCGCGATGTTCGCCGCGACCGCGGCCGCCGAACCGCCGGACGAACCGCCGGGCGTCAAGGCGGCATTGCTGCCCTCCCTGCGCCTCCACGGCGAGATCACGGGGCCATAGGCGCTGGTCTCGTTGGACGAGCCCATTGCAAACTCGTCCATGTTCAACTTGCCGAGCATGCCCGCGCCCGCGCTGCGCAGATTGGCGGTGACGGTGCTTTCGTAGGGTGGTTTGAAGCCCGAGAGGATGCGGCTGCCCGACGTCGTGTCGACGCCGCGGGTTGCAAACAAGTCCTTGATGCCGAGCGGGATGCCTGCGAGCGGGCCGAACTCGGCCGACTGGCGCGCCTTGTCGGCAGCGTCCGCCGCGGCCAGGGCGTCGTCGGGGGTCTCGACCGTATAGGCATTGAGCGACCGGGCGGCCGCCACGGCCGAATTGTACTGCTCGGCGATTTCCCGCGCGGTAAACTCACCGGAGCGGAAGCCGTCGCGAAGCTCGGCGATCGTGAGGGTCGTCAGATCGGTCACGAGTCTTTGTTCCTGGAGCCCGGGTCGCGGCCCGGGATGATCGAATGCTGTCCTGCGGCCATCACTCGATCACCTTGGGCACCGCGAAGAAGCCGTGCTCGGCGACCGGCGCGTTGCCGAGGATTTCGTCGCGGCACTCGCCGTCGGTCACCTGGTCGTCGCGCAGGCGCAGCGCGTTGGGCACAACCGCGGTCAACGGCTCGACGCCGGCGGTGTCCACCTCGCCCAGCTGCTCGACCCAGTCGAGGATGTTGTTGAGCTCGGGCACAAGGCGTTCGAGCTCCTCCTCGCTCATCTCCAGTCTCGCCAGGCGGGCGATATGGCGCACCTGTTCGGCGGTAACGGACATAAATCTCCCAGCTGCGATGCATTGCCGAGCAATGCCTGGGCGCGGCTAGCAGGGGCATTACGCCCCTTCAAGCGCGCTACGCGATCGGCTGGCCGACGGGCTTTCCGTCGACGTACAGCTGCCGACGGGTGACTGGCCGAAGCTCGATCCGAGCACGCCCAAGGTCGACCCCCTGCACCGCCGGGGCGGGGGGAACGGCCTCGCTGCCGACCGGCTCGCGGAGGTCCAGGACGTGCGAGCCAAGACTGCGCTCCTCGCCTGAGCTGACGAGCAGGATCAGTCGGTTCGAGTCGAGCCGAAGGAGCGCGCACCGGCTCTCCTCCGGACACAGCCGGCGCGCCGCAATCTGGCGCAGGAGGTCGGGTGTAAGCTGGACGTCGCCGGAGAGTGCACGAACCCGGCCCGACAGATCCTCCGCCGCGCTTGCCGCCCGGCTGCTTTCCTGCAGAGCCCAGCGGTCGTTCGACTTCAACGCTTCCACTGCGAGCGAGCGCCACTATGCCGGCCCGCTGCTCGCGAGCCTGGAAAGCCGCTCGCGGCCCGCGGGGCCGAAGTCGAACGCCATTGCCGCCCAGTCGAACTCAGCCGGCTCGACCTTTCCGGCCTCGAGCCGAGCGAGCTGGGAGCGGGCGCTGATCGCCCCGAAGTCGAGGATCGGCAGTGCAAGGAACAGCGCGAGCCCGGTGAGCCCGATTGCGAGCGACGTCTGCATCGGGCGGAGCCGATCGTCGAAATGTGCGTGTGCGCGCCCGCGCCAGATCGACCACCAGCCGGCAAGGCCATAGGCGATCGCCACTCCGACCGCGATCGCTCCCCAGATCCGCTCGGGCGTCCAGCGATACTGGCCAATGCGCAAGCCCATCGACACGGCGGCAAGAAGTGCGAGCGGAAGGACCGCCGCCACCAGCGCAAGCGCCGACCAGTGCAGCACGGGGTTGCGCGAACGCTCCTCCACGCCCGTGCCGATCACGGCATTGGCGAGGAGGACCGCCCCGGCTCCGGCGAGGAGGAGCAGCGGCGTGGTCGGCACGTCCGCGGCCCACAGCCCGCCGAGCCCGGTGAACGGAAGCGACGCAAGGAACAGCAGCAGGGCCGCGGCGAGAACCGGCGCGAGCACCGACAGGACCAGCATCGCCAGCCGCTCGAGCGTGGTGAGCAGGCCGTCGCGCTCGCGCAGCAGGCCGGCGGCCGAGCCGAACGCGAAGCCGCCGAGCATCCACGCGAACCAGGTCTCGTCGAGCAACTCCTCGAGGAGCTCCACGCCGATCAGGCCGAACAGGCCCGCGATGAGCAATGCGAGCAGGAAGGTGATGCCGGTGAAGCCGAGGTTGCAGCCCCGATCACGGCGTCGGTCCACGCGTGGCGGTGGAGCCTGGGATAGGGGAAGCGCCAGCCCCCTTCGTCGCGCACCGTCTGGAACAAGGGCTCGGCGAGCAGCACCGCGAAGACGCCGGAGAGGAACGGCCATTCGAAGATGGTCGGATTTGCGTTGTACCCGGCGGTGAACCAGCCGACGAGCGCGATCACAGCGCCCCAACCGAGCGCGAACATCGTAGCCCAGTGCAGCCGCTTGAGCTCGACCGTGAGCGCGAATGACAGGGTCACGATGGCGACGAAGGAGGCGAGCGCCTGACGCGACGGGGCAAGCTCGCGGGCGTCTGTCAGCAAGTGGAAGGCGAGCCCCGCAGCCGAGCAGATTGCGGCAAGGACCCACGGCCTGCCCGGCCAGTCGGCCAGATCCTGTTCCTGGCGCAGGCTCATCGAGTCCCTCCCCCGGCGGTGGACATCGGGAAGCTGTGTGGCAGTCGATCGGGTGGCGGACAAGGCGGTGCTCCCTTCATGTGACGCCTGCCACCCTGCCCCGCTTCGTGATGAGCGCCATGAGCAAGTGCTGAGCATTTGGTGAAAAGCCGCACCTTGCCGGGCAGGACGCGGGTCAATAGGGCGGCTCGCCCATGTGCGCGCGCCGCTTCCTCCTCTTCATCTTCGTCCTGATCCTTCTCTCGGTGGGGGCCGCCTTCGCCGTCCACCAGTGGGGCACCGAGGTGCTGATGCGCCAGGCCGTGCCCAAGGGCCGCTTCGAAGCCGCCGAGGCGGGAAGCGGGCCCGATTATGCAAAGCTCGAAAGCTGGATTGCCAGGCCCGAACTCCCGGACAACCCTTCGCACTGGCTGCCGGATGGCTTCGCCGACACGCGCAAGGGGAGCGCAGCGGTCTTCTACGTCCACCCGACGACCTATCTGCTGCGCGATCGCTGGAACGGTCCGCTCAGCGGCCATTCCGACAGCGAGTTCCGTGCGGCGCTGTTCGTGCGCAGCCAGGCGAGCGCGTTCAACCATGTCGGAGAGGTCTGGGCGCCGCGGTACCGGCAGGCAGCCTATGGAGCGTTCCTGCTGAAGAACGAGGACGCTCAAAAGGCGCTGGACCTCGCCTATGCCGACGTGAAAGCCGCCTTCGATCGCTTCCTGAGCCAGGTTCCGAACGGACGGCCGATCATCCTCGCAGCGCACAGCCAGGGCGCGCTGCATCTGTCGCGGCTGCTTCAAGAACGAAGGGGCGAGCTGCGCAACCGGCTCGTCGCGGCCTATGTGGTCGGCTGGCCCTTGAGCACTGCCGCCGATCTGCCGCCGATGGGCTTGCGCGGCTGCGCGGCACCCGACGAGGCGGGTTGCGTGCTATCCTGGCAAAGTTTCGGCGAGCCCGGCAACCCCGACATCGTGCTCGATGCGTGGCAGGGGAGCGAGGGTCCAGCGGGCGTGAAGCGCAAGCGGGAGGACATGCTGTGCGTCAATCCGCTGACGGGCACAGCCGGCGGAGCCGCACTGCCGCAGGCGAACCCGGGGACGCTCGTGCCGACGCCGGACCTTGCGAGCGGCACGCTCGAGCCAGGCCGGGTCGGAGCGCGCTGCGAGGACGGGTTCCTGACGGTGTTCGGCGATATCCCGCCGCTCGGGCCCTATGTGCTCCCGGGCAATAATTATCACGTCTACGATTATGCCTTGTTCTGGGCGGCGGTCCGGCGCGATGCCGAGCGGCGGTTGGCGGCATGGCGGCGCCGCTGATCAGCGCCAGCGCGGCCGAGTTCGCGGCCAGCGTCCCACACGGCAAGCTCGCGGGGCTCGACGTCGGCACCAGGACCATCGGCCTGGCGACCTGCGATGCCGGCTGGAGCTTCGCCGGGCCTGCCGAGACGATCCGCCGGACCAGGTTCACCGCCGACCTCGAACAGCTGCGCGAGTTCGTTGCGCGCAACGGCATCGTCGGGCTGGTCGTCGGGCTGCCGCTCAACATGGACGGAAGCGACTCCCCGCGCACGCAGTCGGTGCGCGCGTTCGCTCGCAACCTCGCTCCGCTCGGCCTGCCGGTGCTGCTGTGGGACGAGCGCTGGTCGACCCAGGCGGTCGAGCGGGCGATGATCGAGGCGGACGTCAGTCGGGCGAGGCGCGCCGAGAAAGTCGATGCGCTCGCCGCCGCACACATCCTCCAGGGCGCGATCGACGCGCTGGCCAACCTGCCGCGCGACCATTAGGCGGCGAGTTCGTGGACCTGTTGTCGATCGATTCACTATCCGACGAGCAGATCGCAACGCTCCTCGAGCGCGGCGAGCATTGGTTCGAAGAGAACCGCGCCCGACGGCCGGCCGAGCCGCTCAAGGGCAGGCTGGTCTTGAACCTGTTCTATGAGCACTCGACGCGTACTGCGATGTCGTTCGCGGCCGCGGCGCACCGGCTGGGCGCCTCGCCCCTGTTCCTGCCCGTCGAGCAATCGTCGGTGAAGAAGGGCGAAACGTTCGAGGACACCGCGCGAACACTCGGCGCGATGCGGCCGGACTGCCTCGTCCTGCGCCACCGCGAGAACGGGGCGCCGGCGCGCATGGCCGGCATGGTCGAGTGCCCGGTGATCAACGCCGGCGACGGAACCAACGAGCATCCGACCCAGGCGCTGCTCGACGCACTTGCGATCCGGCTGCGTTTTCGGCGAATCGAGGGGCTGAAGGTCGCAATCCTGGGCGACATCCGGCACAGCCGGGTCGCTCATTCCAATGCGCTGCTGTTGCCGAGGCTCGGAGCGACGGTGCGCCTCGCCGGGCCAGCGATGCTGATGCCCGACGAGCTGCTTGCGACGCCGTCTGTCGACGAGGCGATCGAAGGCGCGGACGTGGTGATGATGCTTCGCGTCCAGAGGGAGCGGCTTGCCGAAGAGCTCGGCGACGCTCCGGGCGAATATCTCGAGCGCTACGGCCTGACGCCAGAGCGGCTGGCGCGCGCGGCCCCCGGTGCGGTCGTGATGCACCCCGGGCCAATGAACCGGGGCGTCGAGATCGCCGACGAAATCGCTGACGATCCCGAGCGCTCGCTAATCCTGCTTCAGGTCGAAGCCGGAGTAGCGTTGCGGATGGCCTGCCTGGAGCTGCTTCTGGCCTAGCGCGAAGCGAGCTGGACCGGAGCGTCGCCGGCGGCCGTGCGCACGAAGCAGCCGCCGCCGCGGCCGCGCAGCTGGTTGCAGCGCGCGATCGCTGCGCGCTGGCGTGCAAAGCACATGATCGCCAGGCGCCACACCCTGCCGCGCGGGCCGGCACAGCGGGCGCGCCGCGGCGTGTAGTTGCGCAGCGCCGGATAGCGGCCGGTGAGCTGCTGCCAGGCGAGCTGCACGCGCTGCGGCGAGCCATAGGCGCCCAGCTGGACGACCGCATTGGACCTGCCGCGAGCAACCGGCATCGCCGCCTTTCGAAGTGACGCGGGCTTGGCCTTGTTCCCAGCCGGCTTGGCCGGCGCAACGCGCTCGCGCGGGGCAAGAGCGCCAAATGCCGAAGGCGCTTCGGCCGCCATCATCGCCTGGACGAAGGTCATCGACTCGGCCTTGGGCGTGGGCTTTGCAGGCTCGGGCTCGGGCGCGGGAGCCGGCTCGGCCGCGGCGACCGCGATCGGAGCCGGTTCGGGAGCCGTGAAGGCGGGCGCAGCGACCGCTTGAGGCGGAGCGGGAACCGGTGCAGCGACCGGCACCGGCTGCGGAGCGAATACAGGAGCCGGAACGACGGGTGCAGCCTGGGCATAGCGCGTGTCGCTGCTCCGGCTGAGCGCGAGCCGAACGGGCTGCCCGGGATCCGACGCCGCCGGAGTGACTCCGATAAGCGCGGCGACCTGGTCGGACGGCCGCGCGGGCTTGGCGAGCGCCATCCACTGCTGGATCCGTTGGTCCACCTGGCCCGGAGAAAGATCCTGCTCGGCGATGGTTCGGGCGGCCATCCAGTCGCCGGCAAGCGCGTGGGCAAGCGCAAGGTTCTGCCGGACGCGCGCCTCGGCACCGATCGCGCGTGCGGCCATGTCGAGCAGCTGAACCGCTTCATTGGGCCGGCCGGCAATTGCCAGCGCAAGCCCGTGATCGGACGGATCGATCATCCCGCGCCCGGATTCGAGCAGCGCGAGCGCGTCAGCATTCCTGCCCTGCGCAATCTCGACCAGCGCCAATTTGAGGACGACCTGGGGCTGGGCCGGAGCAAGCGTCAGCGAATCACGATAAGCGCTCGCGGCGGAGGCGAACCGGCCCGCGGCAAAATAGGCATTGCCAAGCAGGGTGCGCAGCGCCGCATCGTCGGCTCTGTTCTCGACCGCTCGCTCAGCGAAATTGCTGGCCGAGGCGTAGTCGCCCGAGCCAAGCGCCATCTGCGCCCTCAGCGCGAACGCGAGGTTGGGATTGGTTCTGACCGCGGAGCCCTCGCGGGCCATCGGCCCGGCGCATCCCGCGAGAATAGCGACAAGCGCGACTGCGGAAACGGCGGATCCGAAACGAAGCGCTTTCATGGCTATGCCTTTCGTTTGGCTTTGTCGGCCATCGCATCGACCTCGGGCATGTCGGCCAGAAGCCGGTCGAGCGCGTCGGTAAGCAGCATCTGCGCCGAGCGGCCGCTGACCGCGCATGCGAGGCGCAGGCGAAGATGGCGCTGCGGATCGAGTCGAAGCGTGAACGCCGCCTTGCCCTTGCTGCCCGGAGCCGAGCGCGGCTTGGCAGCGCGTCGGGGCGCGGGTGCCGGAGCCGCCACTGCGACGATCTGCGGAGCCTCTGCCTGTGCCGGAGCATCGACAACGTGGGGACTCTCCTCAGCCGCATGCTCGTCGGAGTCGGCGACGAATCGGCCGGCGATGTGGGCCTGCTGCGAATGCACCGGCGACTCCACCGGAGTGAGCCCGGCATGACCGTGGAGCACCGGATGCTCGGCGATCGTCTCGCCGAACGCATCATGCTCATCGTCGCGGGCGATTGGAGCGGGCTTGGGCGCTTCGAAGCCCATGTCGTTCCAGCCGAGATCCTCGAGGTTGGCGCCGACCTGCCCGAAGCCCTGAGGCCGCATGGCGGGCTTGGCTGCGCCTTTGCGGGCGAGCAGGCCGGAGGAGAGCGATGCGAAAGCCTTGGGTTCGCTTTTCACTTGGCGCGCCCCCTGCTCAACCGACCACTCGGCGGCCGAAGCCCCCGACTGGACGCGGACTGGCCGAACCAACGCCGGGCGCCGCATTGGGCGCTGCAAAGACGGTGCGGCGGAAATTCTTTTCGAGCCGGTCGGAGATATATTCCCACAGCTCGACGACTTCCTTGGCCGAGCGGCCGTTGGGGTCGATCTCCATCACCGTGCGACCGTCGATCATCGAGGCGGCAAAGTCGGTGCGGTGGTGAAGCGTGACCGGAGCAACCGTGCCGTGCTGCGAAAGCGCGACCGCCGCTTCATAAGTGATCTTGGCCTTGGGCGTCGCCGCGTTGACCACGAAGATCAGCGGCTTTCCCGCGCGGTCGCAAAGGTCGACGGTGGCGCCGACGGCGCGAAGGTCGTGCGGGCTCGGGCGGGTCGGGATGACGATCAGCTCGGCAACCGCGATGACGCTCTGGATCGCCATGGTGATCGCCGGCGGAGTGTCGACGACGGCAAGGCGGAAGCCCTGCTGGCGGAGCACTTCGAGGTCGGATGCAAGGCGCGCGACCGTGGTCTGGGCGAAGGCCGGCATCTCGGCCTCGCGCTCGTTCCACCAGTCGGCAAGGCTGCCCTGCGGGTCGATGTCGATCAGGCACACGGGGCCTGCCCCGGCCATCTGCGCCTGCACCGCAAGATGCCCGGACAGGGTCGTCTTTCCCGACCCGCCCTTCTGCGATGCCATTGCCAGAACGCGCATGCTTGTCCCCTCACCCAAGCCCACAGGTTACGCAGCCGAAGTGGCAACCAAGGCTCGAAAATCAGGTTAACATGGCGAAGACGCTGTTGCCGGTCGCGCAGCTTGCGGTACGCTCGCGCACGGGAGGCCCGGTGATGCGAGGAAAGCTGTTGCAGTGGCTGGCGGCGGGCGCGGCAATCGCCTGCGCTGTGCCCGCCCATGGGCAAAGCGTCAGTGCGGGAATCCTCGCGTGGCAGAAGGGAGATCACGCACGTGCGGTCGAAATCTGGCGGCCGCTCGCCCAGGCCGGCGACGCCGACGCGGCGTTCAACCCCGGCCAGGCGTATCGGCTTGGCCGAGGAGTCGCGATCGACCTCGCCACGGCGCAGGTCTGGTTCGAGCAGGCGGCGCGCGGCGGCCACGTGGACGCGCAGACGACGCTCGGGCTCCTGCTCTTCCACAATGGCAATCGCACCGGCGGACTGCGCTGGCTGAGGCAGGCGGCCGACCAGGGCGAACCGCGCGCGATGCTGATCTACGGGACTGCGTTGTTCAACGGGGACGGAATGCCGCAGGACCCGGTCCGAGCCTATGCCTATGTGAGCCGCGCAGCGGCGCAGGGACTGGCGCCGGCAAGTCGACGCCCGCGCAGATGGACGAGATCCTGCCGCTCGAGCAGCGCAGGAGGGGTCTAGCGCTGGCGATGGAGAAGGCCAAAGCCGCGGCTCGCAAGCCCGTGGCCCGCCGACCCTCGGTGAGCGCGGCGCCGGCGGCGAGAGCTGCCAAGGCGCCCTCGCCCGCTCCCGCATCCGGCAAGTTTCGCATCCAGCTTGGCGCCTTTTCCAACCGCTCGTCGGCCGAGGCCCTGTTCCGCCGTCTCTCGAGCAGCGCGCCGGTCGCCGGGCGGCAGCTCCATCTGGTTCCAGCGGGCGCAGTAACCCGGCTTCAGGTCGGCCCCTTCGCAAGTCGCGCGGCCGCGGCCGAGGCGTGCAAGGCGCTGTCGGCGAAGGGGCAGGCCTGCTTCGTCGTCTCGAAGTGAGCGCCTAACGCGTAACCCAGTCGCGCTTGCGGATTCCCGAGCCCACAGCAAGGCGTCGAGCCCGTGGTGGTCGAGCCGCGCGTCGGCGACTTCGGCAAGCGCGGGCTTGGCACGAAAAGCGACGCCGAGCCCCGCCTCCTCGACCATCAGCCGGTCGTTGGCCCCGTCGCCGACGGCAAGCACGTCCTCGTTCCTGACGCCAAGCTCCTCGCGCGCCTCGATCAGCGCGTCGCGCTTGGCCTGAGCATCGACGATCGGGTCCTCGACCGAGCCGCTGAGCTGCCGGCCGTCGAACAGCAGCCGGTTGGCACGCACGAGTGGAAGCCGAGCATCTTGGCGATCGGCTCGGCGAAGGAGACGAAGCCGCCGGTGACCAGGATCGCGCGCTCCGCCGACGCGCATCGTTCGCACCAGCGTCGCCGCGCCCGGATTCTGGGATCACCCGCTCGGAAAGGCAACGGGCGATCGCCTCCTCGTCGAGGCCCGACAGCAGTGCGACGCGCTCGCGAAGCGCCGCCTTGAAGTCGAGCTTGCCCTGCATCGCGCGCTCGGTGATCTCGGCGATCTCGGACTTGAGGCCGGCGAAATCGGCAAGCTCGTCGAGGCATTCCTGGCCGACGATGGTCGAATCCATGTCGGCGACCAGCAGGCGCCTGAAGCGCGGTTCATCGGGCTGGACGAAGACGTCGACCTGCGGAAGACTCTCGAGACCCCAGCGGATCGCACGCCCATCGCCGGAGACGCTGAGGTCGACCGCGTCGCCCTCGTCGATCCAGCCGGCGAAGCGCGCCTTCGGGTCAATTTCGCGAAGCGCTCCAAGCGCTCGGTCGATCAGCCTGTCATCGAGCCGTCCGGCTGCTATCAAAGTGACAATGGCCATGGGTACGAAGTCCAAACCTCCTGTGGCGCTCATTGCCGGCCCGACCGCAAGCGGCAAGTCGGCACTGGCCCTCAAATTTGCAGAGCAAAATGACGGGGTGATCGTCAACGCCGACAGCGCGCAAATCTATCGCGACTTGGCCGTCCTGAGCGCCGCGCCCGGGCGGCAAGAGCTCGCGCGCGCCGAGCACCGGCTGTATGCAGTGATCGACGGCGCACAGGCCTGCTCGGCGGCCGACTGGGCGGGGATGGCGCGGCGCGAGATCGCTGACATCCATGCGTCGGGAAAGCTGCCGATTCTCGTCGGTGGGACCGGCCTCTACCTGCGCACCCTGTTCGACGGCATTGCACCGGTGCCGCCGATCGACCCCAATCTGAGGCGGCGAGTGCGCGGCTCCAGTGTCGAAGAAAACCGCAGCCAATTGATGGAGTTGGACAGCGAAGCTGCGAACCGGCTTGAACCCGCGGACACGACGCGCATCGCCCGCGCGCTCGAGGTCATGCTCTCGACCGGGCAACCGTTGCGCGAGTGGCAGCAGCAGCGCGAGGGCGGCATCGGCGGGCAAGTGGACCTTCGACCGCTGATCCTCCTCCCGCCGCGCGACTGGCTCTACCGCCGCTGCGACGAACGCTTCGCGCAGATGATCGAGCAAGGCGCGGCGAACGAGGTGCGGGCGCTGCTCGGCCGTGGCCTTGACGCCGACCTGCCGGTGATGCGCGCCATCGGCGTGCGCGAGATCGCCGCCTGGCTGGGCGGTGAGACCAGCCGCGAACAGGCAATCGCCGCCGGCAGCCAAGCGACCCGGCGCTATGCCAAGCGGCAGTACACCTGGTTCGCCCACCAGCTGCCGCCGGACTGGCCGCGGTTCCGCGAAGCGCTGGAAGGCCGGCCGGTGGCTGAGGCGCTGGCGCTGCTCGGCGCGAAGTCCTAGTCGCACCTGCGATGGAATTGCTGCGCGAAAGCGACATCGATCCGGCGCCGCTCAAGGGCAGGCGCGTCGCAATCGTCGGCTTCGGCAACCAGGGCCGAGCGCAGGCGCTGAACCTGCACGACAGCGGGATCGACGTGGTCGTCGCCCTGCGCAGCGGTTCGCGAAGCAAGCTCACGGCGGAGGAAGCGGGCCTCGCGACGGGCTCGATCGAGGACGCCGCCCAATCCGCCGACGTCATCATGTTCCTTGCTCCCGACGAGACACACGCCGGCATCTACGGGGACATCGAAAGCCGCGTCCGCCGAGGCGCGGCGATCGGGTTCAGCCATGGCCTGGCGATCCGCTTCGGCTTGATCGCGCCTCGCGCCGACCTCGACGTCTTCCTGATCGCGCCCAAGGGGCCCGGAACCGCGCTTCGCTCGCTCTATCGCGAGGGCAAGGGGATGATCGCCCTATGGGCAATCGCGCAGGATTCGAGCGGCTCGGCGCGCGAGCTTGCCCTCGCCTACGGCCGGGCGGTCGGCTGCGCCCGGGCCGGCCTGATCGCCTCGACCTTTGCCGAAGAATGCGAGGCCGATCTGTTCAACGAGCAGGCGGTCGTGTGGGGCGGCGTGCCCGAGCTGCTGGTCGCCGGCTTCGAGACTCTCGTCGACGCCGGCATCGCGCCCGAAGTCGCCTTCCTCGAATGCGTCGGCGAGCTGAGGCTTATCGCCGACCTGATCGAGCAGCGCGGCATCGCCGGCATGCGCGAAGCGACTTCGAACACCGCCGAGCTGGCCGCAGTGATGGGCGGCCCGCGCATCATCGACGAACATGTCCGTCGCCGGATGCAGGACGTGCTCGCCGACGTCAGCAGCGGCCGGTTCGCGCAGGAGCTTCGGCGCGAGGCGAAAGGCGGCTACCCTCGGCTCAGCCAGGCACGCGCGGCTTCACGCGCCCACGCGATCGAGCAGATCTTCGAACAGTTGAGGAAGCTGAGCGAGCCCTAGCCGAGCTGTTCGGGAAGCTCGGTGACCCGGGCGCCGATGCACGCGCGCTCGAGATAGGCACGCTGCAGCCGGCGATGCGCCTCCGCGGCGTCGTCATCCGCTGCGGCAAGGGCGAGCTCCTGCTCCTCGGCAGCACGCTGCGCGAAATAGGCGCGGTCGCCGGCGACTGCTGCAAGATCGTCCATCACCCGTCTCCTCCGGACGGCGCGCCATAGCACCGCTGTCCTGCCATGTCGCCTGCGACGGCTAGCAAATCAGCGGCGCCCGAACAATTTCTCCATGTCACAATGGCCGAGCTTCACCCAGGTCGGGCGGCCGTGGTTACACTGGCCCGAGCGCGGAGTGACCTCCATCTCGCGCAAAAGCGCGTTCATCTCGGCGACCGAAAGCACCCGCCCCGCCCGAACCGAGCCGTGGCAGGCGATGGTCGCCGCGACATGGTCGAGCTTCTCCTGGAGCGAGAGCGCCGACCCGAGCTCGGCAAGCTCGGCGGCGAGGTCGGCGACGAGCCCGCGCACGTCGGCTGTCCCAAGCGCCGCGGGCGTGGCGCGCACCAGCACTGCGCTCGGGCCGAACCTCTCGAGGTCGAGCCCGAGCTGCGAAAGCTCGTCGGCCGCGGCCTCGATGCGGTCGCATTCGGGCTCGTCGAGCTCGATCACCTCGGGCATCAGCAGCGGCTGGCGAGCGACCGAGCCGCCGCTTCGCGCCGCGCGCATGCGCTCGAGCACCAGCCGTTCGTGCGCCGCATGCTGGTCGACGATCACCAGCCCGTCCTCGGCCTCGGCAATGATGTAGGTCGCAGCCACCTGCCCGCGCGCGACTCCGAGTGGGTAGCCTGGCACCTCGGCAGTCGCGGGCTCGGCGACCCGCGGGCTCGACCCTGATGCCGCTGAACAAAGCGCGCGCTCCTCGCGCACACTTCGAACACGCCGCCGGCCGCGGCCACTCCTGCAAGAAGTGCGACCGCGTCGTCCGGGCCAGGGGCCGGGCCGAAGTCCTCGCTCGTGGTCCACAGCACCGGTGCCGCCGCCTGTTCCCGCGTCGCGCTGCGCTGGCTCGCCTCGTCGAGCGCGGCTCGGATCCCGCCGACGATCAGGGCCGCGCACCGCCGCCGCGTCGCGGAAGCGGACCTCGGTCTTGGCCGGATGGACGTTCACGTCCACCTCCTCGAGCGGCACCGAGACGAACAAAGCTGCGATCGGGTGGCGGTCGCGGGCGATCAGGTCGCGGTAAGCGGCCCTGAGCGCACCGACCAGAAGCCGATCCTTCACCGGCCGCGCATTGACGAACAGATATTGCTGGTCGGCCATTCCGCGGTTGTGGGTTGGAAGGCTGACCACCCCGGTGAGCCCGAGCCCGGGACGCTCGCAGTCGATGCCGATGCCGTTACGGGTCGAGTGCCGAGCCGAGCAGCTCGGCCACGCGCGCGGGCGGAAGCGTCGGCTGCAGCGACAGTATCCGGCGCCCGTCATGTTCGAGCGTGAAAGGACATCGCTTCGCGCCATCGCGAGGCGCTTCACGTTGTCCAGGCAGGCCGCATATTCGGCGCGCGGGCTGCGCAGGAACCTGCGCCTTGCGGGCACCTTGTCGAACAGGCCCTCGACGCGCACGCACGTCCCTGGCGAAGCGAGGCCGGCTCCTCCCCGCCGCGGCGCCATGGTCGAGCGCAATTCGCCAGCCCCCTCCTGCCCCTTTGGCGCCGCCGCGCACGCGGCTGTCGAGAGTCAGCCGCGAGACGCTGGCGATCGAGGGAAGCGCCTCGCCGCGAAAGCCGAAGCTGGTGATGCGATCGAGCCCGTCCTCGGTCAGCTTCGAGGTCGTGCCGCTCGAGCGCGAGGCGCATGTCGGCTGGCTCCATTCCGCAGCCGTCGTCCGCCACCTCGATCAGCTCGAGCCCGCCGGCAATCAGCCTGATCCGTACGCTTCGCGCGCCGGCATCGAGAGCGTTTTCAAGCAGTTCCTTAAGAGCGCTCGCGGGCCGCTCGACCACCTCGCCCGCGGCGATGCGATTGACGAGGTCCGAGGGCAGCCTTCTTATTGACATGTTAACCGTTCCTAGCCCATTCCGAGGCAGCCCGCGAAGCGGGGATTTATCGCGGGAATTCAGTCCGCATTCAAAGGCATGGGGTTAAACGTCGGTGAAGTGGTGGAGGCCCACTCTGCCGCTCTGGCCGACCAGAGGCGAGAGACGGGAAAAGAATGTTCTGGACGCGCTGGTTCAAATGGATGTCGCACGACATGGCGATCGACCTCGGGACCGCCAACACGCTCGTCTATGTCCGTGGACGCGGGATCGTCCTCAATGAGCCTTCGGTCGTCGCGATCGAGACCATCAACGGCGTGAAGAAGGTCAAGGCCGTCGGCGAGGACGCCAAGCTGATGATGGGCAAGACCCCCGACCAGATTGAGGCCATCCGTCCGCTGCGCGACGGAGTGATCGCCGACATCGACGTCGCAGAGCAGATGATCAAGCATTTCATCCACAAGGTGCATGGCGGCAAGATGCGCGCCTGGAGGTTTCCGGAAATTGTAATCTGTGTCCCGTCCGGATCGACTTCGGTCGAGCGCCGCGCGATCCGCGACGCAGCCTCGAACGCCGGCGCGAGTGCGGTCTATCTGATCGAGGAGCCGATGGCCGCGGCGATCGGCGCCGACATGCCGGTGACCGCGCCGATCGGGTCGATGGTCGTCGACATCGGCGGGGGCACGACCGAAGTCGCCGTTTTGTCTCTGCGCGGGCTTGCCTACACCACCTCGGTGCGCGTCGGCGGCGACAAGATGGACGAGGCGATCAGCTCTTACGTCCGGCGCAACCACAACCTCCTGATCGGCGAAGCCACGGCCGAGCGGATCAAGAAGGAGGTCGGGATTGCCAAGCCGCCCACCGACGGCATCGGCAAGACGGTCCACATCAAGGGCCGCGACCTGGTCAACGGCGTTCCCAAGGAGATATCGATCAACCAGGGCCAGATCGCCGAGGCCTTGTCCGAACCCGTCGGAACGATCGTCGAGGGCGTTCGGATCGCGCTCGAGAACACCGCGCCCGAGCTTGCCGCCGACATCTGCGACCAGGGCATCGTGCTGACCGGCGGCGGCGCCTTGCTTCAGGGCCTCGACGAGGTGCTTCGCGATGAGACCGGCCTGCCCGTAACGGTCGCTGAGGACCCGCTGACCTGCGTCGCGCTTGGCACCGGCCGCGCGCTGGAGGAAGAGCAGTTCCGCGGCGTCCTGCAGACTGCCTGAAAAGGTCCTGAGCAGTGGCGACCGCGCGCCCCGGCTGGTCGCGCCGAGCGCAATATGGGCTGTTCTTCAGCTTCCTTGCAGCAATTGCCGGCTTAGTGATCGGAGTGATTCTGCTCGGCCTCTCGCTCGTCGCGCCCAACGCCTATTCCTCGGTGCGCGGCACCGCGCTCGACGCGACCGCGCCGCTGTCGGGTGCACTTCACGAGGTCAGCGCGACGTTCAACGGGCTGTTCAGCGGCGCCGGCGACTACTGGGACGCGGTCCACCAGAACGCGCGGTTGAAGCGCGAACGCCAGATCATGCTCCAGCGGATCATCGAAGCGCGCGCCGTGCTCCAGGAGAACCGCGAATTGAAGGCCGCGCTCCAGCTGCGCGAGCGCAGCACGCAGGCCGTCGCCACGGGACGGATCGTCGGCTCCTCGTTCAGCAGCCCGCGCCGCTTCGCGATCCTCTCGGCCGGGCGCTCGGACGGCGTGCGCGTCGGAATGCCCGTGCGCTCGTCCGACGGGCTGATCGGCCGAGTGGTCGACGCCGGCGCACTCGCCTCGCGAGTCCTGCTGGTGTCTGACCGCGCAAGCATCGTCCCCGCCAAGATCCTGCGCAGCGGCCAGCCGGTCATCTCGCAGGGGCGCGGGGACGGAACGGTCGACCTGAGGCCGCTCGAGGTCGGCCGCAACCCGTTCCGCCCGGGCGACGTGGTGATCACTTCTGGAACCGGCGGCCTCTATCCGCCGCTGGTGCCGATCGCGCGCGTGGTGCGTCTGGACGACGATGGGGCAATCGCGCTTCCGCTCGCCGACCCGACGCGGACGAGCTTCGGGGTCGTCGAGCGGGCTTATGAGCCGATGGCCGTGGCCGAAGAAGCTGCAGCGGGCGTAGAGTAAGGCCATGGTCCGCGCAGCGCTCGCCTCGAAACGCAGAATCGGGCAGGGACCGGTCGTGGGCGCGCGCTACGTGCCCAAGGCCTCGGTGCTCGTCGCGTCGCTGCTCGCTGCCGTGCCGATCGTCTCGACCAGCGGCTGGTACCCGGACTTCGGCTTCCTCGTGCTGATAGCCAGGCCGCTGCTTAGCTCCCCGACGCCTTCCCGACCTGGTGGGCAGCGCCGCTCGGCCTGTTCAACGACCTCGTCACCGGCAATCCGATCGGCCTGTCGGTCAGCCTGTGGACCGCGGCAATGCTCCTGCTCGACATCGCCGACCGCCGCACCATGTTCCGTGGCTACTGGCTCGAATGGGTGCTTGCGGCCGTGCTTCTGCTTGGCTGGGAAGCGGCGCAGTGGAACGTCGCTCGAGTCACGGGTGCCGCCATGCCGTTCCTGTCCATCATCCCGCCGTTCCTGATTGCGGTGTTCGCCTTCCCGGTCGCGGCATGGTTCGTGTCGGCGCTCGACCAGTGGAGGCTCGGCCGATGAAGCACGAGAGCGCCCGCCGCTTCACCTCGGTCCACCAGAGCATGACCTTCTCGCGCCGGATGATGCTCGTCGGCGGAGCCCAGGCCGCGCTCGGCGGGGTGCTTCTTGCGCGGCTCGGCTGGCTGTCGGTCGCCGAGAACGAGAAGTACCAGCTATTGTCCGAAAGCAACCGTGTTCAGATGATCATCGTGCCGCCGCGGCGCGGCTGGATCGTCGACCGCTACGGCAAGCCGATCGCAATCAACCGCAGCGATTTTCGAATCGACATCATCCCCGACGAGCTCGAGAACCCCGAGCCGACGCTTCGCACGCTCGCGCAGATCCTGAAGCTCGACCGAGACGAGGTCGACCGCATCCTCGGGGAGCTCAAGGCAGCCGACGGCTACCGCCCGGTCCAAGTCGCCGAGAACGTGCCCTACGAGCAATATGCGGCCGTGACCGTGCGCCTGCCCGAGCTCGAGGGGGTTCAGCCGATGCGCGGCTTCTCGCGCTATTATCCCGACGGTCCGGCGGTCGGGCACCTCATCGGCTACGTCGGTGCAGCCTCGAAGGTGGAATATGAAAAGGAGAACAACCCGCTGCTGATCACTCCCGGGTTCTAGATCGGCAAGGAGGGCCTCGAGGAGACGCTCGAGCAGCGCCTGCGCGGAGTTCCGGGCGGCCAGCGGGTCGAGCTCACCGCGCGCGGCAAGCTGGTGCGCGAGCTCGAGCCCAAGCCCGACCGGAGCGGCGGAACGGTCCAGCTCGCGATCGACTCCGACCTGCAGGAATTCACGGCGCGGCGCATGGGCGAGGAATCGGGCTCAGCGGTGATCCTCGACTGCCTGACCGGCGACGTGCTCGCCATGGTGTCGATGCCGGCGTACGATCCGAACAGCTTTTCGGACGGCATCGGCCGCACCGAGTGGAAGAGCTTTTCCGAAGACCCGCGCAAGCCCCTGCTCAACAAGGTGCTGAACGCGCTCTACCCGCCTGGATCGACAATCAAGCCAATGGGCGCGCTGGCGCTGCTCAAGCACGGGATAGACCCCAAGGAGCGGATCTTCTGCCCGGGCGGCTACCGGCTCGGCAACCGCTTCTTCCGCTGCCTCGGCCGCCACGGGTCGACCGACATGCACCGGGCGATCGCCAAGAGCTGCAACACCTATTTCTACGCGATGGGCCACCGCATCGGCTACGACAAGATCGCGCCGATGGCCAAGCGCCTGGGGCTCGGCGACAAGTTCGACCTGCCGGTGGTGAGCCAGAACTACGGCACCGTCCCGGACAGCGCGTGGAAGGCGAAGAAGTACGAGCAGAACAGCCGCATCGTCGAGCGGCCCGACTGGACCGCGTCCGACACGCTCAACGCCTCGATCGGCCAGGGCTTCCTGATCGTGAACCCGCTCCAGCTCGCCGTAATGGCGGCGCGGATCGCGCTCGGCCGCGACGTCGAACCGCGGCTGATCGGGGTCGGCAGAAAGGCCGCGCCAATGCTCGACATCCCGCAGGACCATCTCGAGACGGTGCGCAAGGCAATGTGGGAAGTGGTCAACGGCGACGGCACCGCGGGCGCAAGCCGGCTGCCGCTCGAAGGCATCCAGATGAGCGGCAAGACCGGCACCGCTCAGGTTCGCCGCATCGCGGGCGGCCAGCGCGGCCAAAGCGGCGACTGGAAATATCGCGACCACGGCCTATTCGTCTTCTTCGCGCCGAGCCATGCGCCGCGCTACGCTGGCGCGGTGGTGATCGAGCACGGCATGGGCGGCGCCAAGGCCGCGGCCCCCGTCGCAAAGGACGCACTCACCTTCCTGTTCGACCGGCCCAAGGCGCTTCAGTCGCTCGCCGAGCTCGAGAAGCAGTGGGGCGGCACGCTTGCCGAGCGCAACGCCCGCCGCGCCGCTGCAATCAAGGCCGCCGCTGCGGCGCGGAACACGGCATGATCTCCTCCGCCATCATCCCGCAGCCGCTCGCCAAGCTTCCATGGCGGCTGCTGTTCCTCATCGCGGGCATCGGCGGGATCGGGTTCATCACCCTCTATTCGGCCGCTGGCGGCTCGTTCCAGCCCTGGGCGCTCAAGCAGGGCATCACCTTCCTCTTCTTCCTCTCGGCCGCGGTGGCCATGTCCTGGGTCAAGGAATCCACCATCAAGGCGGCGGTGTTCCCCGCCTATGCGGCGATCCTGGTGATGCTGGTGCTGGTCGAGATGCTCGGCTTCGTCGGCAAGGGCGCGCAGCGCTGGCTCGACCTCGGCTTCATCCGGCTTCAGCCGAGCGAGTTCATGAAGCCCGCAATCGTGCTCGTACTCGCCCGTTTCTACGAGCTTCTTCCGGCCGGCAGCGTCCGCAGCTGGCGAGCGATATGGCCGGCCGGGCTGCTGATCGGAATGCCTTGGGCGCTGATCCTCGTGCAGCCGGACCTCGGGACTGCGACGATGGTCCTGCTGAGCGGCCTCGTCGTGATGTTCGTCGCCGGAGTGCCGCTGCGCATCTTCCTGGTTCCCGGGATCACCATCGCGCTTGCGATTCCGGTCGTCTACCAGTTCCTCCACGATTATCAGAAGCGGCGGATCGACACCTTCCTCAATCCGGAGAGCGATCCGCTGGGCTCGGGCTATCACATCACCCAGTCGCAGATCGCGATCGGCTCGGGCGGAATCTTCGGCAAGGGCTTTTTGAACGGCAGCCAGAGCCACCTCGACTATCTGCCCGAGGGTCACACCGATTTCGCCTTTGCGACCATGGTCGAGGAATGGGGCCTGGTCGGCGGAGCGATCCTGATCCTCGCATTCGCTGCAGTGATCCGTTGGGGGATGCGCGTTGCGCTGAACGCCAGGACCCGCTTTGCCCAGCTCACGGCCGCCGGACTGTCGGCGACGATCTTCTTCTACGCGTCGATCAACCTGATGATGGTCATGGGCCTCGCGCCGGTCGTCGGAATCCCGCTTCCCCTCGTCAGCTTCGGCGGCTCGGCGGTGATGACCGTGATGTTCTGCCTCGGAATATTGATGGCGCTCGAGCGCCAGCAGCGCACCCGCAACACCCTCGCCTGACGCTTGAACCCACGGCGGTTGCGCCCCAGATAGCAGCATGCTACCGGCCCGGCCGCTTCGCGGGCTTACGGAAACCGCCGGAGCATCCGCCACACGGCAGCGCAGGTTTTCTTGGGGACGCATAGCTCAGTTGGTAGAGCAGCTGACTCTTAATCAGCGGGTCCTAGGTTCGAGCCCTAGTGCGTCCACCACTCCCTCGACTGCGGCAAGCCAGGTCAGCCGGGCCGCCCGCGCGAGCCCGGCTCCGGCTTAGAACTTGACGTCGGCCACGATCGTGAATGCCCGGCCGCGTGGGTCGGCGACCCTCGGCTCCCACGAACTGCCGCCGCCGGTGTTGCTGTCGTAGCTGATCGCGAACGGCGGATCCTTGTCGAACAGGTTCTTCACGCCCGCCGTGAACCGCATCCGTTCGGACACGTCCACGGTGCCCGAGAGGTTGTAGATGATGTACCGGTTGACGCGCTTGTCGAGGTTGGGCGGGTCGACCAGCCCGTTGGTGACGCCGGGCAGCTCCTGGTTCTTGTAACCCGAGCGGAACAGCTGGGTCAGCGCCACGCGCCACCGGTCCTGGCCGTAGCTGACGAAGACATTGTGCTTCCAGCGAAGGCTAAGGTCGCCGCTGTACGAGAACTCGCCGATCTCGTCCTCGAACTCGAGGCCCTCGATGAGCTTGTCTTTCTTCTGCAACAGATAGGTGCCGTCGAGACCCGCGGCGATATTGCCGCCAAGCGCGTCCAGCGCACCGCGCAGCATGACTTCGATACCCTGGGTCTTCGACGCGCCCGCATTGATCCAGGTCCGGTCGATGTCGGTGAGCCTGCCCTGGCTGTCGCGAATGAACCGGCTCTCGAACGTCGAGTAGTTTGCGAGCAGGTCGCGCAGCTCGAGAGTCTCGATGTTGTTGTCGCGGTTGATCATCCACCAGTCGATCGCCGCGCTGAAGTTGCGCCCCGGCTCGAACACCACGCCGACGCTGGCCATCTTGGCGGTCTCCGGCCCGAGGTTCGGATTGCCGCCGGTGATGATGTCGACCTCCCGGTCCAGCACCTGACAACCCGGAATATCGGGGTTTACGGCGCCGCCGGGGCAGGTCGCGGGATCGAACAGGTCGGCACCGGTATAGAGGCTCTCGGTCCGGCCGTTGTAGACCTGGTTGAACGCCGGTGCACGGAAGCCCGTGTTGTAATTGCCGCGGAACATCAGCATCTCGATCGGCCGGAACTTGAACGACACCAGCGGGTTCACCGTCGTGCCGAAGTCCGAATAATCATCGATCCGCGCCGCGGCCGTGATCTCGAGATTGTCGATCACGGGGAACAACAGCTCGCCATAGGCCGCCTTGATGTTGCGGTTGACGCCGTCGAGCGCATTCGTGTCGTCGAAGGGCGCGGCGAAGATCGACGGCCGGTCCTCGGCCTCGCGCTCGTCGCCGTTGGTCGAACGCGGAGTCCGCGATGAAGGCGTCCCGATTCTCGAACCGCTCGCGCATCAACGTTCGCTCGATCCACGCGACTGCCTCTGGAACCTGCCCGAGCTGCGCATGAGCCCGCGCTCCATAGGCGGAGCTGTGTTGCTCGAAGGCGCCACCGAGCGACAGCGCGCGTTCAAAGGCGGAGATGCTGCCCCTGTAATCACCCGCTCGATAGCGGGCGATGCCAAGCCGAGCTCACACGTCGGAATCCTGCGAGGTCTCGGCGATCGGCTTCAGAACGGCGGCTGCCCTCGCATAATCGCGGAGGGCGAGAAGCTCGTCGGCACGGCGGGAAGCATCAAGATACTCGAGTGGATCGCTGGCTCCGGGCGGCACTTGGGCATCGGCGACGTGCCAGCACCAGGCAACGAACAATGCGCCAACGACCGCTCGCAATGCCTTGGTCATTCGCAACCCCTCTCACACAGGTCAAGGGCCGGCATTATTGCAGCTTAAGTTTAGGCGTAAACGGCCAATCAAGCGCATGGGCGGGCGCCGTCGACGAACGACCTGCAGGCGTCTGAAGCCACTATCCGATTTCCACCCATTCCGAACATTGGCGGCGGCCATGGTCTGCTTCAGACCCCAGCGGTGAGGGCAATCAGCCCTGGTCCACGACGCGGATGTGAAGCTCGCGCAGCTGCTTGGGACTGACCGGCGCGGGCGCGTTCATCATCAGGTCCTCGGCCTTCTGGTTCATCGGGAAAAGCACGACTTCGCGCAGGTTCGGCTCGTCGGCGATCAGCATCACGATGCGGTCGATTCCCGGCGCCGATCCGCCGTGCGGCGGAGCGCCGAACTTGAACGCATTGATCATGCCCGAGAAGTTCTCGTCCACCTCCTCGCGCGTGTAGCCGGCGATCTCGAACGCCTTGTACATGATGTCCGGGCGGTGGTTGCGGATTGCGCCCGAGGAGAGCTCCACGCCGTTGCAGACGATGTCGTACTGCCAGGCGAGGATGTCGAGCGGGTCCCTGGTCTCGAGCGCCTCCATCTCCCCCTGCGGCATGGAGAATGGATTGTGCGAGAAATCGATCTTCTTCGCCTCCTCGTCATATTCGAACATCGGAAAGTCGACGATCCAGCAGAAGCGGAACGAGTCCTTCTCGATCAGGTCGAGCTGTTCGCCGACCCGGGTGCGGGCAGCGCCGGCGAGCTTCGCCGCGTCCGCTTCCTTGCCCGCAGCGAAGAAAATGCCGTCGTCCGGCCCCAGACGCATTTCGTCGGCGATGCGGTCCATGCCCTCGGCGCCATGGTTCTTGGCGATGGGCCCGCCCCACTCGCCGCCTTTGCGGGTCGCATAGCCCAGCCCCGCGAAGCCCTCGCTTCGCGCCCAGTCGTTCATGTCGTCGAAGAACTTGCGGCTGAGCCCCGCAGTATTCGGCGCCGGGACTGCGCGCACGAACCCGCCGCCATCGACGATCTTGGCGAACAGGCCAAAGCCGGAGCCGCGGAAATGTTCGCCGACATCGCGGATCACAAGCGGGTTCCTGAGGTCGGGCTTGTCGCTCCCGTACTTGAGCATCGCCTCGCGGAACGGGATTCGCGGATACTCGCCCGCCGGAGTCACGCTGCGCCCATCCGCGAACTCCTCGAACACGCCCGAAAGCACCGGCTCGAGCGCTGCGAACACGTCGTCCTGGGTGACGAAGCTCATTTCCAGGTCGAGCTGGTAGAATTCGCCCGGGGAGCGGTCGGCGCGCGCGTCCTCGTCGCGAAAGCAGGGCGCGATCTGGAAATAGCGGTCAAACCCCGCGACCATGATCAGCTGCTTGAACATCTGCGGCGCCTGCGGGAGCGCGTAGAACTTGCCTGGATGGACCCGGCTTGGCACCAGATAGTCGCGCGCCCCTTCCGGGCTCGAGGCGGTCAGGATCGGCGTCTGGAATTCTGTGAAGCCTTGGCTAATCATACGCCGCCGGATCGATGCGATCACGGCCGAGCGAAGCATGATGTTGCGGTGCATGTGCTCGCGGCGAAGGTCGAGATAGCGGTACTTGAGCCGGATCTCCTCCGGGTATTCGGCTTCGCCCGCCACGGGCATCGGCAGCTCGGCCGCGTTCGACCGCACCTCGATCTGCCGCGCGGCGACCTCGATCTCCCCGGTCGGAAGCCTCGGGTTCACCACCTCGGCTGCGCGGGCGAGCACCTCGCCGGTAATCGTCACCACCGACTCCAGCCTGAGCGAATCGAGCAGCCCCTGCACTGGATTGTCCACGTCGGCGACCACCTGGGTGATCCCGTGATGGTCGCGCAGGTCGACGAACAGCACCCCGCCATGATCGCGCTTGCGGTGGATCCAGCCGGACAGGCGAACGGCGTTGCCGACGTCGGCGGCACGCAGCTCGCCGCAATTGTGGGTGCGATAGGGGTGCATGGTCATTTCTGTGAAAAAATCGCCGCGGCGCTTCCCTTCCCCCTCAGCTTTTGTCAACCCGCAGGCGGGCGGCTAATGCCCCACGAGACTCATGCATATCCACCCCCTGATCACGAAAACCGACGACCTCGTCCCCCTGGTCGAGCGACTTTCCACACACCCGTTCATCGCCGTGGACACCGAGTTCATGCGCGAGAACACCTACTGGCCCGACCTGTGCCTGATCCAGATTGCGAGCAGCGAAGAGGCCGCGGCGATCGACCCCAAGGCCGACATCGATTTGTCGCCGCTGCTCGACCTGCTGGTCGGCCACGAGGAAGTGCTCAAGGTCTTCCATGCCGGCGGGCAGGACCTGGAGATCATCCACCACCTGACGGGCAAGGTCCCCTACCCTTTGTTCGACACGCAGGTCGCGGCGATGGCGCTCGGCCATGGCGAGCAGGTCGGTTATTCGAATTTGATCGAAATCGATGCTCGGCCACAACATCGACAAGGGCGCGCTTCACCGACCTGGAGCCGGCGGCCGCTCGACAAGCGCCAGATCGACTATGCGATCGCCGACGTCACCCATCTCGCCAGCGTCTTCCCCAAGCTCCTGACCCGGCTCAAGAAGACCGGCCGCGGCGGCTGGCTCGACGAGGAGATGGAGCGGCTCGCCGAACCGTCGAGCTTCGCCTTCGCGCCCGAGGACGCGTGGAAGCGGCTCAAGCTTCCGAGCCGCAACCCGGCGGTGCTCGGCCGCCTCAAGGCGATCGCCGCCTGGCGCGAGACCGAGGCGCGGACCAAGGACATCCCGCGCGGCCGGATCGTCAAGGACGATACGCTGGGCGAGCTCGCCGGCCATCCACCGAGGTCGCAGGAAGATCTCGGGCGCGTTCGCGGCCTGTCCGCCGGGTGGAAGACCAACGAGATCGGCGCTCGGCTGGTCGCTGCGATCAATTCTGCAAAACCGCTCGAGCCGCATGAGCTTCCGGATCGCGAGCCGCGCCGCCCCGGCCTCACAAAGGAGGGCGTGCTGGTCGCGGACCTGCTCAAGCTGCTGCTCAAGATCCGCGCCAAGGAATCGGGCGTCGCCCCGCGGCTGATCGCCCGCTCCGACGAGCTTGAGGCCCTCGCCGCCGGAGTGCGGGACCGCCTCAACATCCTCCATGGCTGGAGGTTCGAGCAATTCGGCCGCGACGCGGTGGACCTGGTCGAGGGCCGCCTCGCCTTTGCGATAGAGAACGGCAAGCTCAAGATGAGCCGGGTCGCAGGCGAGCCGGTCGACGCCTAGGCTGAGTCTCCGATCAGCCGCGCCTCGGCCAGTGCGCACCGAACCGTCGGCAGAGACAGGCGCGCCCGCTCCGCGATCGCAAAGCGGTCGATTTCCTCCACGGCCCGCTCGGCGTTCCAATATTCCCGCGCGAGCCGCACGGACATGAAGCGCAGCGCCTCGCGCGGCGCATGAAGCCCGCGGTCGGCGAAGAACAGCTCGATCAGCGCTTCGAACAAGGCGTCGTCGGGCTGGCGAATCCCGACCACGGGGGTGACCGCAAGCCGGGTGCGCAGGTCCGGAAGGGCCGGCGACCATGACGGGGGGACCAGGTCGGACACCATCACGAGCGGCCGCCCGCTTTCCTGCGCCTCGTTCCAGGCGTGGAAGATCTCCTCCTCGTCGTGGGCATCGGCGCGGTCGACCAGCCGCCCGCCGACCCGCTCGACGAAGTTGCGCGCAAGCAGGCTTCGTCCCGAGCGGCGCGGGCCGGTCAGGATCGCCGCCTTGACCGGCCACATCGCCCAGCTGCGGAAATGCTCGAATGCCTCGCGGTTGGCCTCAGAGACGATGAACCGTGCCTCGCCGTCCGTCTGCGGCCAGTCGAGCGGAAGCGCGATCTGGTCCGCAGCGCGCTTCACTGCCCCTCCCCCGGCGGCTGCTGCGGCGGCTGGGCGGGTTGCGGCTGCGGCTGCGGCTGCGGCTGCGGCGGCGGCTGCGGCTGCGGAGGCGGCGGAGGCGGCGGAATCGCCGGCGGCCTCGCACTCGCCGAGGACATGCGCAACACGGAGCCGGACTGGCTGACGTTCCAGCCGCGGGCGGCGAGCGCTGCCCGAAGATTGCCCAGATCCCCGCGATAGGTGACGTTCACGTAACTGACTGCGCCCGGGAAGATGCTGACCGGCGCCACCTGCTCGACGCCCGGGCTGGTGCGCAGGTGCGCGACCGCGAAGTTGTAGACCGTCACATCCGGCGAGACGATCTGCACCTGATAGGTCCAGACGCGGCCGGCCTCGGTCCGCCGGGGCGCGGCGACGTCCCTGGTTTGCTCGACCTCAAAGATCTCCTCGGGCGGAGGCGGCGGCGGCTCGGGAATGTCGAGCGTGGGATCCCGCACGAGCCTGCCTGCCTGAAGGGCGAGCGTGAACAGCCGGTCCATGCGCTGGACCCCTTCGCGCATCATTCGCGGCAAATCGGCGCTGTCGCGCGCTCGAAGCGTGAAGGTCCCGATCGGATCCCGATCAGGGCCATGATAGCCGATGAAGCGAGCGTAAGCCGGGCCGCCTGGATAGAGGCGGTGGAGCTGGACTTCCGCGACGAGGATGTCCGCCGCGCCATAGAGATCGACGATATTGCGCCACCAGCCGCGTCCCGGCCGGTCGACCTGCGCCGCGTTGACCAGCAGCGGGTCGATGCCCAGCCCGGTGACCCGGACGTAATCGACCGGGCTCTCCGACGCGCGGAACTCGGCCCAGGCGCGCTGCCAGGGATTGCGCAGCTCGACCGTCATGTCGGTGCCGGCTGTCTCCAGCACGGGAATCAGGAGCATCGGCACCGAGCGCCGGATTTCTCCGCCGAGCCCAAGCAGCGCGGCCGAGCGGGCGCGGTCGAACAGCAGGCCCAATGTGGCGATGTAGCGGTTCGGGCCGATCTGCTCGCGTTCGACGACGATCGAGCTGACGAGGCCGTCGAGTACCGGGTCGGGAAGCGTCGGAGCCTCCGAAGCCGGGCGGTTGTTCGTCTTGGCCCAAAGCGCCTTGAAGCCCTCGCGCTGGGCCATGCGCCAGCCGGCGAGCCGAGCGCTCTGCGCATCGGGCCCGGAGGCGTCGACGTTGATTCCGGTGATCTCGAGCGTGCCCGAGCTGTCGATCGGCATGATGCCGCGCTCGCCGCTCTCCATCTGCGCGAGCAGGCCTGCCGGCACTGCGATGCCGACAAGCAACAGAAGCAGAAGGAGGAACCCTGGGCGGCGAGCCATTCGGGCCGCCTTTTGGCGACAACGGCGTGGAAATCCAAGCGGCTTCTAGGCTAGGCCCGCATCCCATGTCGCAAAAGCCGCTGACCTATGCCGACGCGGGCGTGTCGATCGATGCCGGAAATGCGCTGGTCAGGGCGATTGCGCCGCTTGCGCGCTCGACAGCGCGCCCCGGGGCGGATTCGGAGCTTGGCGGGTTTGGAGGCATTTTCGACCTCAAGGCAGCAGGTTACGACGATCCCTTGCTGGTCGCTGCGAACGACGGGGTCGGGACCAAGCTCAAGCTGGCGATCGACGCGGGATATCACCGCGGCGTCGGCATCGACCTTGTCGCGATGTGCGCGAACGACCTGGTCGTCCAGGGCGCCGAGCCTTTGTTCTTCCTCGACTATTACGCGACCGGGAAGCTGGACGAAGCGGTCGCGGCCGAGGTCGTCGCCTCGATTGCCGAGGGCTGTCGGCAGGCGGGCTGCGCGCTGATCGGCGGCGAGACTGCGGAAATGCCGGGCATGTACGCGCCCGGCGATTACGACCTCGCCGGCTTCTGCGTCGGCGCCGTGGAGCGCGACAAACTGCTTACCGGCGAGAGCATCGCACCCGGCGACGTGGTGCTGGGCCTCGCCAGCTCCGGCCTTCACAGCAACGGCTTCTCGCTCGTTCGGCGGATCATTGCCGATCGCGGCTGGGATCTGCGCCAGCAAGGCCTCGGCGAGAGGCTGCTCGAGCCGACTCGCATCTACGTGCGATCGCTCCTGCCCCTGGTCCAGCCAGGTCGAATCAAGGGCTTGGCGCATATCACCGGCGGAGGACTTGTGGATAATATTCCGAGGGTTCTGCCTGAAACTTGCCATGCCATTATAGCAAGCGGCAGCTGGGTTCTGCCGCCCATCTTCGACCAGCTTCGCCAGGGTGGATCGCTTGAGCCGCAGGAGATGGCGCGCACCTTCAACTGCGGGATCGGCATGGCCGTGATCGTCGCCCCGGCAGCGGCTGACGAGGTCACCGCTGCGCTCCAGCGTGCGGGCGAGACGGTCCATTCAATCGGCCGTATCGACCAGGGCCAGCGCGGCTGCACTGTCGTGGGCGCAGCAGGCGCCTGGGGCTCCTCGGAAGCCTGGACCGCCACTCACAATGCCTGACCCGAAGCGGGTCGCCGTCCTGATTTCCGGCCGCGGCAGCAACATGCGCGCACTCGTCGAACAAGCGCGCGGCTACGAGGTCATCCTCGTCGCGTCGAACAGGCCGGCTGCACCCGGTGTCGAGTGGGCCCGTGCGCGAGGGCTGCAGACCTGGACGATGGACAGCCGCGGCGTGTCTCGTGACGAGTTCGATCGCACGGTCAGCAGCGTCCTGAAAGACCACCGCATTGGGACAATCGCGCTTGCCGGCTACATGCGGATCCTCACCCCTGCGTTCGTCGAGGAGTGGAGCGGGCGGATCGTCAACATCCATCCATCGCTGCTGCCCAAGTACCGCGGCCTCGACACCCACGCACGCGCGATTGCCGCGCGCGACACGACAAGCGGCTGCACCGTGCACCAGGTGACGCAAGAGCTCGATTCAGGCGAAATCCTCGGCTCGGCCGAAGTGACGATCGAGCCCGGCGACACGCCTGAAGCGCTGGAGCAGCGAGTCCGCGCGGCCGAGCACCAGCTCTACCCGCGGGTGCTCGCTCAGTTCGTCGCTAGCCGACGATCTCTTCTTCCCTGAAGAAGAAGTCGATCTCGATCCTCGCATTCTCGTCGCTGTCCGAGCCGTGGACCGAATTGGCTTCGATGGATTCGGCATAGGCCTTGCGGATCGTCCCCTCGGCGGCCTGGGCCGGGTTGGTCGCGCCCATCACGTCGCGGTTGCGCTGTACGGCGTTGTCGCCCTCGAGCACCTGAACCACCACCGGGCCTGACGTCATGAAGGCGACCAGGTCGTTGAAGAAGGGCCGTTCGCGGTGGACGCCGTAGAAGCCCTCGGCCTGCTCGCGAGTCATTCGGATGCGCTTGGAGGCGACGACTCGAAGTCCCGCTTCCTCGAGCATCTTGGTGACCGCGCCGGTGAGGTTGCGGCGGGTGGCGTCGGGCTTGATGATCGAAAAGGTGCGCGTGGCGGCCATGGCCGAGCGGTCTCCTGTTTACATGTCGGGGTTGGGATTTGCCGGAGCGCCTAGCGGCGCGTGGGCGTCGCGGCAAGCCTCAGGCCTGCTGCTTCCAGCGGCCGTCCTCGCCTTGCGCCCAATAGCGGCGCTCGACCCCTTCCCTGCCGGCCAGGAGCTTCCACGCCAGCCGGGCTCCTTCGAGCGTCGAGCTATCGAAGACGTAAAAGGCGCGATCGAAGCCCAGCGCTGCTTCGCGCCACTGCCCATCGGCGATCAGGATGTTGCGCGCCAGGTTCGGGGCGTCGCTGCTGGTCGCAAGCAGGATCGGCTGGCGGGCATCGTCGCTGCCGCCGGCGAGCCCGTGCGGGATGAAGCTGGACGGCCCCTGGTCCCATAGCATCCGGTCGAGCCGCGCGAGCAGCCCCTCGTCCTCCGCGATGACCAGCAGGCGCGATCCCTCCGCCAGCAGCTTTTCGGCGAGGCTGGTGATCAGCTGCTCGAGTGGAGTGCCGCCGAGCTGGTAAAAATCGACCCGCACGGACGCGCTTCCCTGCCCGTATCAAGCGGCCTTTTCGACCGCCGCCTCGACAAAGCGGTCGATCAAGCGCACGCCAAAGCCCGTCGCGCCCTTGTCGTAGGTCGTGTCCGCCTTGTCGGACCACACCATTCCAGCGATGTCGAGGTGCGCCCAGCGCGTGCCGTTTTCGACGAAGCGCTTGATGAACTGAGCGGCAGTGATCGAGCCGCCTTCGCGCGGGCCAACGTTCTTCATGTCGGCGATGGGCGAATCGATCAGCTTGTCGAATGCCTCGTCGAGCGGCTGCCGCCAGAGCCTGTCGCCCGAGGCTGCGCTTGCGGCGAGCAACTGGCCGGCGAGTTCGTCATCCGGAGCGAACAGGCCGCCGAACTCATGGCCCAGGCTGACGACGATCGCGCCGGTGAGCGTCGCGAGGTCGACGACGATCTTCGGACGGTAGTTGCGCTGGGCGTAGGTGATGGCGTCAGCCAGGACGAGCCGCCCTTCGGCGTCGGTGTTGATCACCTCGATCGTCTGGCCGGACATGCTTGTGACCACGTCGCCGGGCCGCTGGGCATTGCCGTCGGGCATGTTCTCGACCAGCCCGCAAATGGCGACCACGTTCGCTTTGGCCTTGCGCTTGGCGATGGCCATCATCGCTCCGACCACCGCCGCGGCGCCGCCCATGTCCCACTTCATCGACTCCATGCCCTGCGCGGGCTTGATCGAGATTCCCCCGGTGTCGAACGTCACCCCCTTGCCGACGAAGGCGACGGGGGCCTCCCCATCGCTTCCGCCGTTCCAGCGCATGACGAGCAGGCGCGGGTCGCGGACGGAGCCCTGGGCAACGCCGAGGAGAGCGCCCATGCCGAGCCCGCGCATTGCCTTCCCGTCGAGCACCTCGAGCTCGATCCCGAGATCACGCATGCCCTGGCAGCGCTCGACGAACGCCTCCGGGTAGATGATGTTGGCAGGCTCGGTGACCAGCTCGCGAGTGAAGCTGACGCCCTCGTAGACCGGTCTCCACCTCTGCTCCCAGCGCTCCTGCGCACCGGCAGCCGCGCCGATGATGGTCAGCTCGGCAAAGGTGGGCTTCTGCTTGTCGGTCAGCCGAGTCCGGTACCGGTCGTGGCGCCACGCCCTGAGCGCGGAAGCCAGCGCCACGCGGGCGCCCGCGTCGGCGTCGAAGCCCTGCCCGGTGAGATCCACCACCGCATGACTCTCGCCAGAGGTCAGGAGCCTCGCGGAGATCGTGCCGCCGAGCTTCTCGGCGGCGTCGGCCGGGCTGGAACCCTCCCCCGTGCCCACGACCAGCAGCCGGCGCACGCCGCCGCCGTCGGCGGGAATGAACAGCTCGGCGGAACTGGCCGACTCGCCTTCGAACCTTTGCCGGTTGAGCGCCGCGTCGACCGCGGGTCTCTGCGGGCCGAGCCCGTTGAGCGTCGCGCGGTTCTTGCCGGCGACAGCGAGAACAAGCGCAAACTCCCCAGCTGGGCGGCTGTCGGCAAAGCGAATCTGCATGTGGACGGCAATCCTGGAAGCTGGGCTGAAGGGTGTGCACCGGCCTTTAGGGCGATTGTGGACGCGCGGACAAGCTGCCACTAGGCTTGGGAAGGCAGGGACGGGTACGAGCGGCGGGACTGGGTTTGGTCAAGTCTTTACTTTGCTGTGCGGCGCTTCCGCTCGCGCTGATCCCCGGCGTGGCCGCTGCGCAGGCGCCCGAGCCCGACCCCCAGCCCGTGCCTTCAGCCATCGTCGAGCCAGGCGAGCAGGTCGAATTCAGCGCCGACCAGGTGACCTACGACAGCGAGGGCGAGGTGATCACTGCCTCGGGCTCGGTCCGCATGGAGAACGCGGGCAATTACCTCGCTGCCGACCGAGTGGTCTGGAACCGCCGGACCGGCGAGGTGGTCGCGCAGGGCAATGTGGTCGTGCTCAACCCGCAGGGCGACCGCTTCGTGGGCGACAGCATCGTCCTCACCGACGCGCTTCGCGACGGAACTGTCCAGAACCTGCTCGTAGTGCTCGAAACCGGCGGCCGCATCGCAGCGACCAGCGGGCGGCGGGTCGGCGACCTGACGATTCTCGAGAATGCGGTTTATTCGCCCTGCCCGGTCACGACCGAGACCGGCTGCCCGCGAAATCCCAGCTGGTCGATCACCGCCGCGCAGGTCGTCTACGATCCACTCGCCCAGCAGGCGCGCTTCCAGGGCGCCCGGATGCGGATCTTCGGGGTGACCCTGCCGATCCTTCCGATCTTCAGCCTCGGCACTGGCGGGGAGGCCGGCGGCATCACCGGCTGGCTGGTTCCGGACATAAGCATTTCGCCCAGGAAGGGGCTCAAGCTCGCGCTTCCCTATTACAAGCGCTTCTCGCCCAACCGCGATCTCACCATCACTCCGCATGTCTATACAGGAGTGCTTCCGGCGCTCGAGACGCGCTACCGGGAGCTCAACCGCCTCGGCGCGTTCCAGCTCGGCGGGTTCCTGACCTACGGCAACATCGAGCGGCTGACCGAGCTCGGCCAGGCCGAGGAAACCGAGCGCAAGGGCATCCGCGCCTATTTCGGCGGCAACGGCAAGGCCCAGCTCAACCCGCTGTGGAGCATCACGAGCTCGATCCGGGTCGCGAGCGACAAGACGGTGACTCGCCGTTACGACATCACCGAGGACGACCGGCTGCGAAGCCTGGTCGAAGCCGAGCGGATCAGCCCCGACAGCTATGTGTCGATCGCCGGCTGGGCGTTCCAGGGCCTTCGCGTCAACGACGTCCAGAGGCGCATCCCGATCGCCCTTCCGGCGATCGACGCCCGGTTCCTGCTCGAGCCCCCGGTGGTCGGCGGCTCGCTCGAGCTTCAGGGCAATAGCCTTTCGATCCTCAGGCTCCAGGGGCAGGACACGCAGCGCGCCTTTGCCAGTGCACGGTGGGACCTTCGGCGCCTCACGCGCTGGGGGCAGGAACTGATCCTGACCGGCTACGGGCGCGCGGACACCTATCATACCGACACCTCCGACAGCCGCGAGGCACCGCTCTACCGAGGCGAGGACGGTTGGCACTTCCGCGGCATCGGCGCGCTCGCGGCGGACGCGAAATGGCCGCTGATCGGGCCGCTGTTCGGCGGCGTGCAGCGGCTCGTCCCGCGGGTCCAGCTGGTGGTGACTCCGCCCACGCCGAACCTCGACATCCCCAACGAGGACGCGCGCTCGGTCGACCTCGAGGACAGCAATTTGTTCGCGCTCAACCGCTTCCCCGGTTACGATCGTTGGGAGGACGGATCGCGGATCACCTACGGCCTCGACTGGGCGCTAGACCGGCCGCACCTGTCGGTGCTGACCACGATCGGCCAGAGCTACCGGATCTCGCGCAAGCGCGACATCTTCCCGGAAGGCACGGGGCTCGCCGACCGGCTGTCGGACTTCGTGGGCCGCACTCGTGTGCGCTACGGCCGGCTGGTCGACGTGACCCACCGTTTCCGCATCGACAAGGACGATTTCGCTTTCCGGCGCAACGAGCTCGACCTCACCCTCGGGGGCGAGGAGACCTATGTGCAGATCGGCTATCTGCTGCTCAACCGCGACGTCGACGAAGCCTTCGAGGACCTGCGCGACAAGGAAGAGCTTCGGGCTGCCGGGCGAATCAAGTTCCTGCGCAACTGGGCGCTGTTCGGAGCCACGGTGCTCGACCTCACCGGCAAGGAGGAGGATCCGCTTTCGGCCCGCGACGGGTTCGAGCCGGTCCGCCACCGCCTCGGCCTCGATTATGAGGACGAATGCATCCTGCTTGGAGTCTCGTGGCGCAGGGACTATGAACGCATCGGCGGGTTCCGCGAAGGAAGCACCTTCTCGTTCCGACTGTCGCTCAAGGGGCTCGGCCGCTAAGCCTGCGTTCAGCGGGGCTGGATAAAGGCACACCCAATCATTTTGCTCGCAATCAAGGGGTTTTTGCACGTGGCAGCAGCTTCTGAACTCTTCCCGGGACGCGTCCGATACGCGGCGGCAGCGATTGCGCTGGCGCTCGCAACCGCGGCTGCAGCGCAGACTGCGACAGACCAGGCGCAGGCTCCCGAGCAGGGCAGCGCAAGCGCTCTCAAGCTCCCGGAAAACCCGCAGCTGTTCGGCACTGCGATGCCGTCGGTCGTCAAGGCCACTGCGATGGTCAACGGCGAAGTCATCACCCAGACCGACGTCGAGCAGCGCCTGGCGCTGCTGGCGGTGGCGAACGAAGGCAAGCTGGCGGCCGACCAGATGGACCAGCTTCGCCAGCAGGTGCTTCGCAACCTAATCGACGAGGCGCTCCAGATCCAGGCGGCAAAGGCATCCGAGATCTCGGTCACCGAAAAGGACATCGACCGCACCCTTCAGCGCGTCGCGGGCAATGCCAAGATGACGCCGGAGCAGATGGCGGAATATCTCAAGGAGAATGGCTCGTCGATCCGCTCGATCCGGCGCCAGATCCACGGCGAGATCGCCTGGCGCAGGCTGCAGCAGGCGAAGATCGAAAGTTCGGTCAGCGTCGGCGACGAGGAAGTGAAGGACGTCCTCCAGCGGCTCAATGCGGCCAAGGGAACGGAAGAATATCGAGTTGGCGAAATCTTCATTGCGGCGACCAGCGCGACCATGCCGCAGGCGACCGCCAACGCGAACAAGGTGCTCGAGGCGCTTCGCGGTGGAGGATCCTTTGCCGGCTACGCGCGCCAGTTCTCGGAAGCCTCGACGGCGGCCGTGGGCGGCGACCTCGGCTGGGTGCGTCCGGAGCAGCTTCCCACGCCGATCGCGGCGGCGCTGCGCAACATGGCTCCGGGCGAGGTGAGCAAGCCGATTGCCGTTCCCGGAGGTCTTTCGATCATTGCCGTGCAGGATACGCGCAAGATTTTGACCGCCGATCCGCGCAACGCGGTTCTCAGCCTGAAGCAGGTGTCGATCACCTTCCCGAAGGGGACCACTCGCGAGGCCGCCGAAGCGCAGGTCACGAGGTTCGCCGACGCTGCGCGCAACGTCGGCGGCTGCGGCGGCGCGGACAAGATCGCTGCCGATTTCAACGGCGAGATGGTGCAGAGCGACAGCATCCGGCTGCGCGAGCTTCCGCTGGCGCTGCAGGAAATCATGCTGCCGATGCAGGTCGGGCAGGCGACTCGCCCGTTCGGCTCGATCGAGGAGGGCGTTCGAATCCTCGTGATCTGCGGCCGCGACGAGGCGGACCCGACTGCGCCGACCTTCGAGCAGGTCTTCGACCAGCTGAGCGAGGAGCGGGTCAATCTGCGCGCCCGGCGCTATCTTCGCGATCTTCGCCGCGATGCGGTGATTGAATATCGCTAGGGCCTGAATTTCGATAAGCGCGGCCGATGGCGCGCTCCCCCTCCCGCCCCCTGGCGGTTTCGCTCGGCGACCCGGCGGGGATCGGCCCGGAGGTGGTGGCCAAGTGCTGGGACAACCGCTCGGGATGCGATCTGCCGGTGTTCGTCGCGATCGGCGACCCGCGATCGCTCGCGCACGTCTGGGACGGTCCGGTTGAGCTGATCGAGGACCCCCGGCAGGCGGACTGCGTCTTCGACCATGCGCTTCCGCTCCTGCAGATCGCCGCGACGGACTGCGACCTTCCCGGCCGCCCGACCGTGACCGGTGCGCACTGCTCGCTCGACGCGCTCGAGATTGCGGTGGGGCTTTCCAGGTCGGGCTCGGCGGCCGGAACCGTGACGGGACCCGTGTCGAAGGAGCAACTGTACTCGATCGGTTTCGTGCATCCCGGTCAGACGGAGTTCGTGGCCGAGCGCTGCGGCGTTTCTCGCGGCAATGTCGCAATGATGCTCGTCGGGCCGACGTTGCGGACGGTCCCCGTGACGACCCATGTGCCCGTCGCGGATGTTCCTGCAAGCCTCTCGGCAGCGCTGATCGAAGCGCGCGGCCGCACGGCCCTGCGGGGACTGCAGCGCAATTTCGGGATTCCCGAGCCGACGCTCGCCGTCTCCGGCCTGAATCCTCACGCCGGCGAAGGCGGGATGCTCGGCCGCGAGGAGATCGAGCTGATCGAGCCGGCGATCGCCGCGCTTCGCGCCGAGGGGTGGCGAGTGACCGGCCCGCACCCCGCCGACACGATGTTCCATGCAGCGGCCCGCGCCCGCTACGACGCAGCGCTTTGCATGTACCACGACCAGGCGCTCATCCCGCTGAAGGCGCTTCACTTCGAGGAAGGCGTCAACGTCACCCTCGGCCTGCCGATCGTCCGTACGGCGCCCGATCACGGTACCGCGTTCGACATCGCCGGCCAGGACCGCGCAGATCCCAGACCCATGGCCGCAGCGATCCAGATGGCCGCGTTCTGCGCAGCCAATCGCGAGCTCGTCGAATGACCCCGGAGCCCGAACCGCTGCGCAACGTGATTGCGCGGCACGGGCTCCAGGCAAGCAAGTCGCTTGGCCAGAACTTCATCCTCGACCGCCAGCTGCTCGCGCGCATCGCGGCCGTCCCGGGGGCGCTCGAGGGTCAGACGGTCTACGAGGTCGGGCCGGGGCCGGGCGGCCTCACCCGAGCGCTGCTCGATTCAGGCGCAAGCGTTGTCGCGGTCGAGCGGGATCGAAGGTGCATGCCGGCCCTTGCGGAGCTCGAGGGGGAGCATGCCGGGCGGCTGCAGATCATCGACGCCGATGCGCTCACCATCGATGAGCGCGAGCAGGTCGGCCAGGGCGCGCACATCGTCTCCAACCTGCCCTACAACATCGGCACCGCGCTTCTGCTGCGCTGGCTGACCGTCGAGTGGCCGCCCTGGTGGCGCTCCATGACCCTGATGTTCCAGCGCGAGGTCGCCGAGCGAATCGTCGCCGAGCCTGGAAGCAGGGATTACGGGCGGCTGTCGGTCCTCGCGCAGTGGCGCTCGAGCGCACGAACCGTGATGAACGTGCATCGCTCGGCCTTCGTCCCGCCGCCCAGGGTGCTCTCGGCAGTCGTCCACATCGTGCCGACCAACATGCCCGAGGGCGTCGAGCCGCGCGTGCTCGAGCGGCTGACCGAGGCCGCGTTCGGTCAAAGACGCAAGATGCTTCGCTCGAGCCTCAAGGCCTTGCCCGGCGCGCTCGACGCTTTGGCCAGTCTCGGGGTCGATGCCGAGCGGCGCGCGGAAACCGTCACTGTTCCGGACTTCGTTGCGATTGCGCGCGAGCTTGGCGCGCGCGACTGATCAGTTCGACTTCGGCACTGCAGCAGGCCTCGAGGCCGCCACCACCGTCGGGCCGCGGCTGATCGCCGCCGTCAGTTCCGTCAGCGGCGCGCAGCCGCGCGGGCACAGCTGCTGGAGCCTGGCGAGGTTCTCGCGCGCCCGGGCGCCTGCACCGAGCTCGACCATCGCCTGCCCCTGGAGCGCGATCGCCTGCGCGTCATTGGGCTCGAGCGCCAGGGCCTTGCGCGTGTAGCGGATGGCCTGCCCGAAGAGCTTTTCCCTCAGCGCGACGCGGGACAGCGCGATGTAGGCTGCACGGTTGCGCGGGTCGACCGCAAGTGCTGCTTCGAGCGCCTCGTCGGCGGCGACGAACCGGCCCGCGGCAAGATGCGCCTCGCCTTGCCGAAGCAGATCGACCGAGCGCGGCGCGATCTGGTCGTCGGGCCTCTGGCCGACAACCGGAGTGGCGAGCAGTGCCGCGGCAACACCTGCGACGACGAAGGGAGGCAACAAACGCATTCTCATCTCCTCGGCCGCGCGGTTTCTAGCATGGGCCAACCAGCCGCGCGACGAAAAAGCCGTCGGTCGCGTCGTGACCAGGAGTCAGAAGCCGACCGACCCCTGCCAAACGCCCCGCCGCGATAGGCGTTTCCTCAGGAACCCAGGATGAATGACGCTTGAGGAATGCGTCGGCCTGCCCGGCCCCCTCGCGCTCGAGCAGCGAACAGACCGCATAGACGATGCGGCCGCCCGGCCGGACGAGCCCGGCAGCAATGTCGAGCAGCCGCGCCTGCACTTCGACCAGCCGCTGCAGGCGCTCCGGAGTCAGCCGCCATCGACCTTCCGGGTTGCGCCGCCACGTCCCGCTCCCCGAGCATGGCGCGTCGACCAGCACCAGGTCGGCCTCGCCGCGCCAGTCGGCGAGCGCGTCGAGTTCGCCCGGCGGGTCGAGCAGCCGGCTTTCGATCGCCGCACCCGCCCGGTCGGCGCGCGGCGCGAGTCTCGACAGGCGGGCGCGATTGCTGTCGGTCGCGAGGATCGCTGCGCCCGGCGCCGCCGCCGCCAGCGCGAGCGACTTGCCTCCGGCCCCCGCGCACAGGTCGACCACGCGCTGGCCGGCCTCGGGCGTGCTCGCGAGGGCGATCAGCTGGCTGCCCTCGTCCTGCACCTCGACCAACCCCTCGGCAAAGGCTGGATGATCGTCAACGCGGCTGTCCGGCGGCAAGCGGATGCCCCACGGGCTGAGCGGCGTCGGCACGGCCCCGGGAAACTCGCCGAGCAGCTCATCGCGCCTCGCGCGGGCGGCGTTCACCCGGAGGTCGAGCGGCGCGCGCTCCAGCAGCGCGGCCACTCCCCGGGGCTCACCAACGGTGACAGTTCGCCAGCAAGCCAGTCAATGATGCCCGCCTCGGCAGGGACTTCTCCTCTCGCCCGAGGCTCGGGCCCGCGCGGCTGGCCGAACAGCTCGGCAAGCGAGCGATCCTCCTCCGCCAACGCAGGATCGCCGCCCGACCGCTGTCCGGCCGCTGCGCAATCAGCCTGATCGCTCGGAACGCCAGCTCGCGCACCGCGCGCCGATCCTTCGACCCAGCATAGCGGCGCTGCCTGAAATGGCGCGTGACGATCGCGTCGGCCGGCGGGCCGTCGTCGCGCGCCGAGGCGACCACCTCGTCGAGCACCTCGAGGGCCGCCTGCAGGCGCGCGGGCGGCGTCATCGCCTAGCGCGACGGATAGTTGGGCGCCTCGCGCGTGATCGAAACGCCATGGACATGGCTTTCGGACAGGCCGGCATTGGTGATCCGCACGAAGCGCGCGCGCTGCTGGAGCTCGGCAATCGTCCGCGAGCCGGTATAGCCCATCGCCGCCTTCACTCCGCCGACGAGCTGGTGGACGATCTCGAGAACCGCGCCCTTGAACGGCACCTGCCCTTCGATGCCTTCCGGGCACGAGCTTGAGCTGGTCGCGGATATCCTGCTGGAAGTAGCGATCGGCCGAGCCGCGAGCCATCGCCCCGACCGAGCCCATGCCGCGATAGCTCTTGTAGGCGCGCCCCTGGTACAGGAACGTCTCTCCAGGAGCCTCCTGCGTCCCGGCGAACAGCGATCCGACCATGACCGTCGATGCTCCCGCCGCAAGCGCCTTGGCGACATCGCCGCTGCTGCGAATTCCGCCGTCGGCGATCAGCGGAACGCCGGCGTCCTCCAGCGCAGCCGCAACCGACATCACGGCCGTCAGCTGCGGCACGCCCACGCCCGCCACGATGCGCGTCGTGCAGATCGATCCCGGGCCGATGCCAACCTTCACGGCGTCCGCGCCGGCATCTGCCAGCGCCCTTGCGGCCTCGCCGGTGGCGACGTTGCCGGCGATCACCTGGACCGAGTTCGACAAGGTCTTCACCCGCTCGACCGCGCGCGCCACGTCGGTGTTGTGCCCGTGCGCGGTGTCGATGACGACGCAGTCGACACCCGCATCGATCAGTGCTTCGGACCGCGCGAACCCCGAATCCCCGACGGTCGTCGCTGCAGCGACCCGCAGCCGCCCTTCGGCATCCTTGGTGGCAAAAGGCGCTGCAACCGACTTTTCGATGTCCTTGACGGTGATCAGGCCGACGCAATGGTTGTCCTCGTCCACGACCAGCAGCTTTTCGATGCGCCGCTGATGGAGGATCCGGCGGGCCTCTTCCTGGCTCGTGCCGATCGGCACGGTGGCCAGATTGTCCCTCGTCATCAGCTCGGACACGCGCTGGCGCGGGTTCTCGGCAAAGCGAACATCGCGGTTGGTCAGGATGCCGCACAGCTTGCCCGATTTCTCCACCACCGGGATGCCGCTGATCCGGTTGGCCTCCATCAGCTCGAGCGCCTCGGCAAGCGTCTGGTCGGGGGTCATCGTGATCGGATTGACCACCATGCCGCTTTCGAAGCGCTTGACCGCGCGGACCGCCGCCGACTGCTCCTCGAGGGTCAGGTTGCGATGAAGCACGCCGATCCCGCCGAGCTGGGCAAGAGCGATCGCCATGTCGGCTTCGGTCACCGTGTCCATCGCCGAGGACAGCAGCGGGATGTTGAGCGGGATTTCGCGGGTCAGCTGGGTGCGCGTGTCGGCCTGGCTCGGGAGCACCGAGGATTCGAGCGGCTGAAGAAGCACGTCGTCGAACGTCAGGCCCAGCGGGATGTCGGATGAGCGAGGGGGCGCGGCCATATCGGCCCATGGCAGGAGCCGCTTGATTCGCCAAGTGCGGCTAGAGGTGCGGCGCGACCGTCTCGAGCCAGCGGACGGTCTGGGGCGAGCTGTCCGGCGGGAGGTCGTGGAGCTCGGTTTCACAGACCGTTTCCACTTCCCAGTTCCAGCGATGCGGCCGGTATTCGACGTCGCGCACGATCACCAGCGAGCAGGTGTCGCGCTTGAAGTCGATCGGCTCCTCGAGCTCGCAGGCGAGCTGGGCTGCGCCGTGGGCCGTCATTCCGATCTCCTCGCGCAGCTCGCGCAGCGCCGCCTCAACGGCCGGCTCGCCGGGGTGCCTGCCGCCGCCTGGAAGCCGCCAGCCGGGCGCATAGCGGAGCTTCACCAGCACCAGCCGCCCCTCGCGGGTCAGCGCCACTGCATGCGCTCCAAAGGTCCTTGGACGGCGCACGAACCAGCCGAGCTTCAGCAGCTTGTGAGCGGCCGTGAATGCAACGCGAAGTATCGGGTCGATCACGCCTCCCCCGCTCTGACCAGCAGGCGCCGCGCGGCCTCGACGTGCATGCGCTCGATCATTTCGTCCCTGAACCGTTCGGCGCCCCCGCCGAACCTCTCCACCAGCTGCCGAGCGCGCTCGACCTCCTCGGCGGCCGGAGCGAAGGCGCGGTTGCATGGCTCGATCTGGTCGGGGTGGATCAGGCTCTTGCCGTCGAAGCCCAGCCGCCTCCCCTCCTCGCATTCGGCAGCGAGGCCCTCGAGGTCCGTAAACCGGTTGAACACGCCATCGAACACCGGGATGTCCGCGGCGCGCGCCGCCAGCACGATCATCTGCAGCGCCGTCTGAAGCGCGGCCCGTCCGCCCGTGGCCGGCAAGCGCAGATCGGCAGAAAGGTCGTTCGTGCCGGCGATCAGCGCCGCCGATTCCTTGGCGATCTCAGCCGCCGCGAGCACGCCCACGGCGGTTTCGATCATCGTCAGCAGCGGCTTGGCGATCGCCTCGCGCACCTCGCGCACCAGGTGCGCCGAAGCCGCTCTGGGCAGAACGGCGAACGCGCAGCGCGACCGCGCGACCGCGTCGATGTCGAGCGAATGCCATTCGCTGCCCGATCCGTTGATCCGGATCGCTACGGGCATCGGCCAGTCGTCACCGACAGCCTCGGCGGCCGCGTCACGCGCGGCGTCCTTGTCGGCCGGCTTCACTGCATCCTCAAGGTCGAGGATCACCAGGTCCGCCGCGCTTGCCCGCGCTCGCTCGATCGCGCGCGGGTTGGACGCGGGCAGGAACAGCGCCGATCGCACCGCAAACAGGTCGGAACTCACCTCGATTTTCCTTTCGTTCCCATGTCTCTCAACGCATGATGAGCCGACAGTTTCGGTCGGAGAAAGAGATGCTCACGACATTCATGACCGCGGTCGCGGTCCTCGCGCTTCTTTACGTGATGATGGCCGTGAAGATCGTCCATCAGGGCTATCGCTACACGGTGGAGCATTTCGGCCGCTTTGTGCGCGTTGCGCAGCCCGGCTTCAACTTCGTGCCGCCCTTCTTCTACCGCGTCGGGCACAAGATCAACATGATGGAGCAGGTGCTCGACATCCCGGGTCAGGAGATCATCACCAAGGACAATGCGATGGTCGCGGTCGACGGAGTGGTCTTCTTCCAGGTCCTCGACGCTGCGAAGGCTGCCTATGAGGTCAGCGAGCTTTATCCCTCGCTGCTCGCGCTGGCGACGACCAACCTTCGCACGGTGATGGGCTCGATGGACCTCGACGAGACCCTGTCGAAGCGCGACGAGATCAACGCCCGGCTCCTCGTAGTCGTCGACCAGGCGACCGAAGCCTGGGGCGTGAAGATCACCCGCGTCGAAATCAAGGACATCCGTCCGCCGCGGGACATCGTCGACGCGATGACCCGGCAGATGAAGGCCGAGCGCGAAAAACGCGCCGCGATCCTCGAGAGCGAAGGCATGCGCCAATCGGAGATCCTGCGCGCCGAAGGCGAGAAGCCGGCCAAGATCCTGCAGGCCGAGGGTCTGAGGGAAGCCGCCTTCCGCGAGGCGGAGGCGCGCGAACGCGCTGCCCAGGCGGAAGCGACCGCGACCAAGTCGGTCAGCGAGGCCATCGAAAGCGGAAGCGGCCAGGCGATCAACTATTTCGTCGCCCAGAAATATGTCGAGGCGCTCGGCAAGTTCGCCACTTCGCCCAACGCCAAGACGATATTGTTCCCGGTGGAAGCGACCCAGCTGATGGGGACGCTCGGCGGCATCGGCGAGCTTGCCCGGGATGTCTTCGGCGGCGATTCCCCGCCGGCGCCGCAAGGCAAGCCCAAGCGGGAGGCGGTCGCTTCGCGCGGCGCTCCTCCAGGGATTTCGGGCGTGCCGAGGATCGAAGGGTGACTTTCTTCGAAGACCTCGATCCCGGGTGGCTGTGGATGATCGGCGGCGTCGTGCTGCTGATCGCCGAGCTGCTCGCGCCAGGCTTCTTCCTCGTCTTCATCGGCGCGGCAGCGGTTGCGACAGGGCTGTTCACCCTGCTGTTCGACCTCGGCATAGCGCCTCAGCTCGCGCTGTTCGCGCTGTACAGCATCATCGCACTGATGGTCGGCCGCCGAGTCTACGCGAACCAGGGCGTCGAAAGCAGCGATCCGCTGCTCAACGACCGGGCAGCGCAGCTGGTCGGCCGGAGCGTCCATGTGATCACGGCGGTCGATGAGCACAGCGGCCGAGTGCGCGTCGGCGACGGCGAATGGAGCGCTCGCGGGGCCCTGCCGACGCGGGGGAGCGCGCATAACGGGGGTTGAAGGAAACTGCCTTCTGGTCGAGCCTGACCGCCGACTTCCACCCACCTGACGGAGCCTGCGTCTTGTCCCAATTCCCACTGAGCCGCCGCGAGGCGCTTGCCGGCCTCGCCGCGACCACTGCCCTCCCCTTCGCGTCCGTACCGGCATTCGCGCAGGCGGCAGGATCCACCAGCGAAGCGCAGGCCACTGCCCTGCTCGCTTCCATTGCCGAGAACCTCCTGTGGCTCTCGCCGAAAGCGCGACTTCGCTCGGAATCGACAAGGGCAATCGCGCGCCGCTCCGCTGGAGGCTCAGCGACCGCTCCGGAATCGGGCAGCAGCGCCTCGCCCAGACCATCCGCGCCGACCTCGCCCGCGCGAATGCCATCGACACTTCCGGGCTGAGCCACGCCACGCGCACAAGCGTCGAGGTTGTCCGAAGCGCCTATGCGACGGCGCTGGAGGGGTTCATGCTGCCCTATGGCGACGTCGCCGTCGGCGGCTGGCGCAACACGCCCTATGTCGTGATCCAGAACGTCGGCGCGTACATCGACGTGCCGCGCTTCCTCGACAGCGAGCACCAGATCAACAATGCGGCCGATGCCGAGGCCTATCTCGCCCGCCTCGCCTCCTACCCCAAACAGCTCGACAATGAGCTGGGGCGGGTGATGATGGCCCGCTGGAAGGGGCTGATCCCGCCCGCCTTCCTGCTCGACACCGCAATCTCGCAGATGCGCCAGTCGGCCGAAGGCGCGCGCAAGGGCGGCACTCTGGTCGAATCGATCGAGCGCCGAACCAAGGAAAAGGGCATCGCCGGCGACTGGAGCGCACGCGCCCGCGCGATCGTCACTCGCGAGGTCGTGCCGGCGCTCGAGCGCCAGCTCGCCGAGCTCACCCTCCAGCGCGGAATGGCCAACAATCATCCGGGCATATGGGCGCGGCCGAACGGCGAAGAATATTACCGCTGGGCGGTCAAGGCCTCGACCACCACCAACATGAGCCCCGACGAGATCCACCAGCTCGGCATCGACACGCTGCGCACGCTCCACGCGCAGATGGACCCTATCCTCAGGAGCATCGGCTACACCAAAGGCTCCGTCGGCGCCCGGATGCAGGCGCTGTCGAAGGACCCGCGCTACCGCTTCGCCGACAATGACAAGGGCCGCGCGGACGTGATGGCGTTCATCCAGGAGCGGCTCGCGATGATCCGCGCCAAGATGCCCCAGGCATTCAACACGCAGGTGCGCGGCAATGTCGAAGTCCGGCGACTTCCGCCGGAGGAGGAGCCCGGGGCGCCCGGCGCCTATGGCGGCGCCGGCTCGATCGACGGCACGATTCCGGGCAAGTTCTGGATCAACCTCAAGCCCGGGTTCGAGCACACCCGCTACGACCTGCCGAGCCTGACTCATCACGAGGCCATCCCGGGCCACGTCTGGCAGGGCGAATATGCCAACAAGCTTCCGCTGATCCGCACCCTCCTCTCGTTCAACGCCTATTCCGAAGGCTGGGCACTCTACGCCGAGCAGCTCGCCGACGAGTTCGGCGTCTATGAAGGGTTCGAGGTGGGCCGCCTCGGCTATCTCAACTCGATCGCCTTTCGCGCCGCTCGCCTCGTCGTCGACACCGGCCTCCACCACAAGCGGTGGACTCGCGAGCAGGCGCGGCAGTTCTTCCTCGAAGCCGTCGGCGATCCCAACGCGAGCGAAGTCGACCGCTACGCAAGCTGGCCCGCTCAGGCGCTCGGCTATGAAGTCGGGCACCAGGAGATCAATCGCCAGCGCGAAAAGGCGCGTTCGGCGCTCGGGCCCCGCTTCGACATCAAGGCGTTCAACGACGCCGTCGTGCTCGGCGGCAACGTGCCGATGGACGTGCTCGCCAGGAACGTCGACGCCTATATCGCGACTGCACGTACCGGGACCTAGGGGAGCCGCGCCAGGTCGGGCTCGACAAACCTCCGCCGCGCCTCGACCGAGTTCAGCCGCTGCGCGCTGTAGAACCGCAGCGGCCAGTCTCGTCGGCCCATCGGCGAGACAAGCAGTGCGTTCACCAGCTCGACCAGCGGCCGCTCGACGTCGGCGCCGGCGAGGAACAGGCGAACGCCCCGCAGAAAGGTGCGCGTGATCGTCTCGTGATAGCCTTCGCTGTCGCTGTTCACCCCTCCGACGCTCGCATTGTAGCCGCGAATGATCTCGGGAAGCTCCGAGTCGAGGTCGATGTCCGACCGCCGCAGCAGAAACCAGATCGTCGCGGCGAGATGCGCCTCGTGAGTCCATTCCGGCCGCGGCAGGGTGCGCGCAAGCAGGCCCTCGCCGATGCGCGCAACCTCATCGTCGCTTGCGAACAGTCGCGGTGAAAAATCGGTCATTCGATCGGGTCCTTGGCGGAAGCCCGATCAACAAGACCGGGCGGTCAGGCGGGCGTAGGCTGGCCTTGCGCCTGTTGAGGCTGCCGGGGCCGCGGCGCCGCCTGGCGCACGCCCTCGTCGACATGGTCGGCGAATTCGGCGAAGTTCTCGACGAACAGATCGACGAGCCTCGCGGCGGTGCGGTCGTACTCGTCCTTGTCCGCCCAAGTGCTGCGCGGATCGAGCAGGTGCGTCCAGCCCTCGAGCGCCACCGGCACTTCGAAGCCGAAGTTCGGGTCCTTGCGGAACTCGGCATTGTTGAGGCTGCCGTCGAGCGCCGCGTTGAGCAGCGCGCGCGTGGCCGCGATCGGCATGCGCTTGCCGACGCCGTACTTGCCGCCGGTCCAGCCGGTGTTGACCAGCCAGCACGTGACGCCGCCGCGCGCGATCCGCTCCTTGAGCAGGTTGCCGTACACCGACGGATGGCGCGGCATGAACGGCGCTCCGAAGCAGGTCGAGAAGGTCGCCTCGGGCTCGGTCACGCCGATCTCCGTGCCCGCGACCTTGGCCGTGTAGCCCGACAGGAAATGGTACATCGCCTGGTCGGGAGTCAGCCGCGCGATCGGCGGAAGAACCCCGAACGCATCGGCGGTGAGCATCACGATGTTCTTGGGCACCGGCCCCATGTTCTGGGCCGAAGAATTGGGGATGAAGTCGATCGGATAGGCGCCGCGGCTGTTCTCGGCGAGGCCCGGGTCGTCGAGGTCGAGCTCGCGCGTGACCGGGTCCATCACGACATTCTCGAGCACCGTGCCGAAGCGCCTGGTCGTCGCGTAGATCTCGGGCTCCGCCTCGGCCGACAGGCGGATCATCTTGGCGTAGCAGCCGCCCTCGAAATTGAACACCGCCGTGTCCGACCAGCCATGCTCATCGTCCCCGATCAGCGTCCGGTTGGGGTCGGCCGACAGGGTCGTCTTGCCCGTCCCCGAGAGGCCGAAGAAGATCGCCGAATCGCCGTTCGGTCCGATGTTTGCCGAGCAATGCATCGGCATGATCCCGCTCGTCGGCAGGATGAAGTTCAGCAGGCCGAACACTGACTTCTTCATCTCGCCGGCATAAGCGGTGCCGCCGATCAGGATCAGCTTCTTCTCAACGTTGACGGCGATCACCGTCTCGCTGCGGCAGCCGTGCCGCTGCGGGTCCGCGCGGAAGCTCGGCAGGTCGATGATCGTATATTCGGGGACGAAGTCCGCCAGTTCGCCCGCTTCCGGCCGCACCAGGAGCGTCCGGATGAACAGATTGTGCCAGGCAAGCTCGTTGATCACGCGTACTCGAACGCGATGCTCTCTCTGCGAGCCGCCGTAGAGGTCGGAGACGTAAAGCGTGTCCTTCTGGCCCAGCGCCACAAGGAAGTCCTCGTACAAGCGGTCGAACGCCTGCGCGTCCATCGGCTTGTTGGTCTTGCCCCACCACACGGCGCCCTCGGAAACCGGGTTGCGGACGATGAACCGGTCCTGGGCGCTTCGTCCGGTATGCTTGCCGGTCCTGACGACGAGTGGCCCGTCCTTGGCGAGCAGGCCCTCCCCGCGGCGCACCGAATGCTCGACAAGCGGCGCCGTGGTCAGGTTCCAGTGAATGTCTGCGCCGCTCACGATGCCCTGTGCGTCAAGGCCGTGCTGCGGTACCCGGTCGGTCAAATCCAGCTCCTCAATTGTCTTTCGCATGGATAAAGCCGCGGCGCCCGACACGAGGCTGCAGCCACTTAGGTTTGCGCGGGAGCGCTATAGACCGGAAAATCTCGCCCGGTCAAAGCAGCGGCCGGTCCGTCAGCAGGTCAGATTGAAATTCGGCCATCTCCGCTTTCGACCCATTGCGGACATGTCGCTAGGGGGCGTACAGGTCACCCGACATGAAAGACTCCTTCGCTAGGGCAGTCGCAGCTCAGGGCCGCGACGACCACATTCGCGCCATTCTCGCGGAGGTAGCCCGGATCACCCACGCCGGTTTCGTGGCCGTCGCGCGAGTCACCGAAGATCGCTGGATCGCGTGCCAGGTGAGTGACGAGATGGAGTTCGGGATCGGACCGGGCGACGAGCTCGAGATCGAAACCACGATCTGCAAGGAGATCAGGGACTGCGGTTGCGCAATCGTGATCGACCATGTCAACGCAGAGCCCGAATGGCGCAACCATCCTGTTCCGGCGCTCTACGGCTTTCAGAGCTACGCCTCGTTTCCGATCGTTCTGGAAGACGGCAGCTTCTATGGCACTTTGTGCGCGATCGACAGAGAACCAAGAGCGCTCAGCGCTCGAACCATGGTGGCTGTTCTCCAGAAGCAGGCAGAACGCATCGCCGAGATCCTGTCGAGCCAGCCGGCTCCGCTTGCCGATGCTGGCCGGTCGTCAGCGCGGCACGCATAGGCTTGTGGTGAAGTGATTCTGCGTTTCGCCGGTGCCTCGGCGAGTCTGCCTTTCAACCACTCAGAACAGTCGGGCCGATGTCCCCTTTCGACCCATTCCGGACATTAGCGGCCTAGGTCATTTTGGCCGCCGGGGCAGCTAACCGGTTATTCTGATTCTATTGACAGGCCGGGCCTAGCGGCTGCCCCTACCATGCGCACGCCCAGATCCGACCCGAAGTCATGACGGTAAGCGATCTTCGCCTCCGGGATGATGCCGCCGAAGTTGCCGGCCCACTTGAGGCCCAGCACGCCCGACGTCTGGCTCTCGGTCTGGTCGTCGAACCGAAGGTTCGCGCCACCCATTCCCGACTCTTCGAAGCCATCCAGCTTCAGGCTGGTGTGGTCGAGGGCCGCAAACGGAGTGAGCCACGATGCGCCGCCCATGTTGAAGCGGCCACCAGCTCACCGTAGAACGACCACACCGTCAGGGCAGGATCGGCGCGGCTTTCGCCGGCCAGCGTCCCGATGTCGAACCGGCGTTCAAGGTCACCGTCGAGCTTGGCGCGGCTGCCAAGACCGCGGATGTAGAAGCTGCCGACGTCGTACGCCGCGGTGAGGCCGAGCTGCCAGCCCGAAGCCTCGGCCTCGCTGCCGACGATCGCATCGGCGAAGGCGACGTCGATGTCGCGATAGCCAAGGAACCCGCCAAGCAGCAAGTTGCCGAACTGGACGTCGCCGCCCAGCATCGCCGACCAGCTCTTCGCATCGTACGTTCCGGTTCGAGTCGAGCTCCGCGTCGTTGTAGGTGCCCATCACCCAGACGCGTGCGCGATGCTCGGGCGCCCGGCACGCATCGATGCCGCGGATGTTGATCGCGCAGTCGAGCTGGTCCCCGACGAAGTTGTTGGTGACGAACGAGTTGTTCCGAACTGCATGCAGGTAGTTCGGATACTCGACGCCGCTCAACTGATCGAAAGCATCGAACAAGTCAGCATCGTTGAGCGTGAACAACTGCGCGACCAGGCCGGCAAAGGGTCCGTCCAGGTCGGTCGAGTAGACGTTCTCGAGCGCCGTGCCGACTGCCTCCTGGTTGCCGGCAGCCCCTCGACCGCGTTGAACGCGATTCGCGTAAGCCCGAGGTCGACGTTGTTCTGACCGTCATAGATGCAGCCGAACTCGATCAGCGCAGCGGCATCGACGTCGACGCCGTTGACGAGGCACTGGTCGAACTGGCCATTGCGCTGGTTCGCGTCGATCACGTTGTTGAAGAACAAAGTGTCCGGGAACAAGCCGTTTGCGGCGATGCTGCCGATCCGAGCATCCAGCGTGCCGTCGAGGTTCGCGACCTCCGCGAACACCTGCGGATAGCTGCCGATCGGCTGAACGCCCGCGTCCGCGCGATCGAGCTCGAGCGCCAGCGTGCCATTGTCACCCACATTGAACACGTCGACGAACACGTAGGAGGGGCCCTCACCGTCGAACACGCTGTCGGTGCCGTCCAGAAGGAACAGGGTGCCGCCCTCGTTGATCGTCAGCGTGCCCTGGCCGCAGGCGCTGAGCGCCGGGTCGTCGAAGGTCAGCGCCGTGGGCCCGCCGGCCGGCATGCACTCCGGATTGACGATGCCGTCGAGGCTGGTTTCGCCGTCCTGGACAAGGATCACATCATCGGCCCGGATGTCGATGTTGCCGTTGATGGCGCCATCGCCGAGCAGGTTGATGACCGCGTCGTTCGGAGCAGCCGCAACGTCGATCGCCATTCCAGGCCGGAAAGTGGCGCCGCCATCGTCGCTCTCGCGAGCGGTGATGGTGCCGCCATTGTTGGTGATCGTCACGACGTCGCCGGCGGCCGGAGCAATGCCCGTGCCGTTGCCGACGATGAGGATGCCGTTGGCCTGGGCTTCACCGCCATCCTGAGTGATCGCGGTGGTCACGCTCAGCGCACCGCTGTTGTTCACTGTCGCGGAACCGTCGCCAGCAGCGTCGACCCGCTGATGGATGGCTCCTTCGATCTCGGGCGGATTGGCGAGATCAAGGTCGCCGATGTTGGTGATGTCGTCAGGGTCGACAGTACCGACTGCCGCAACGGCTTCCGCCCGGCCCTGAGTGGCGGCCGCATTCGCCGTAGCGGCGAACGTCATCGTGCCGGTTGGTCAGGGTTGCGGATCCATCGCCGACGAAGGTGACGGCGGCCTCGCCTTCTACGACGGTGATCTCTCCGGGGAAAACGTCCTGCCGGACGCCGTTGTTGATGAGCGCGAATGCATTCGATCAAGCCCACTGGCATCGGCGATGGCATTGACGGTAAGCGTGCCGTCGTTGTTCATCGACGCGTCTGCATCGGCGCCATCGTTTCCGATGGCCACCTGTTCAACCGCCGTACCGACCCCAGCGGTTGCGAAAGCGTTGCCGAACTGCGCGGCTCCGACGTCCGCGTCCGCAACAACGTCCGCGTTCGCGCTCGCGGTGATGGCGAGGGTGCCGCCGTTGTTGAAGTCGACAGAAGCAAGCGCGGCGACATCCTCGGTTGCAGGATCGTCGTTGGCCGTCGCCGTCTGGCTTACACCGCGGTCCACCCAAGCGGTAGCAACGGCTTCCGGTGCATTCTCGAGGTCCGGAGCCGGAGCCACGGCTCCCGCACCCGCCTGCGCATCAGACAGGGCCGAAACGTTGACGGTCCCCTGATTGTTGATCTGCGCGGCGGCATTGCCCTCGCCGGCCACGGTTACGATCTGGAGCAGACCATCCTCGACCTCGGCGGCGGCGAATGCTGCGGTGCCGCCTACGGCGTTTGCCGACGCAAGGGCCGTGATCAGCCCGTCATTGTCGATCAGCGCCAGGCCGTCTCCGTCACCGGTGACGGTCACGAACTGGGCGACGGCAAAAGTGACCTCGGCATCTGCAACCGCAACGGTCGGTGAGACCGCATCGGCCGTCGCGGTGACGACCAGCGCGCCACCGGCTTCGTTGTCGTAGGTCGCGGTAGCGCCATTCTCACCGGTCACGGACTGCTCGACGCCGTCGTTCAGGGCGAACGCGTTGGCAGGTCCATCATCGGCTTCTGCCTGCGCGCTCACGGCGAAGGACATGGTTCCGTTGTTGACCAGGGTCGCAGCGGCGTCGGTGCCGAAAGCAAATTGAACGACGTTGGGCTGAAGCATGGTCGCTGCGGCGGTCGCCGTGTCGCCGTTCGCAACAGCCGACAGGTTCGCGACACACCGCCGTTGTTGGTGAAGACGACCTGGGCAGCCGTGTCCGCAAAAGCAAACTGCCGCACGATGGGGAAGGCGCGGGCATGCGCGTTCGGCCCACTCCTTCGGCGGTTGCAGCGGCGATGATGTCGCGGCTTATCGTTCCGTCGTTCTCGATGGCCAGGTTCACAGCACCAGCCTCAGCATCAACGTCGACATCATCCCGGACGTCGGCAAACTGATTGACGGCGGTATTGCCGCCCGCATCAGCATTGGCCGGCCCGGCGGTCGCATTCGCAGCGGCGAGACCGCCGATGGTAATGGCGCGTCATTGTCGACGAGCGCGCTCACATCCTCGGCAAACAAGAGTTGACTGACGTTCAAGCCGACACCAGCACGTTCGCATCCGCTGGCGCCCTCGGCGATGGCCGCGGCAGTTACGTTCACCTCGGCATCGACCCCGTTGGTAAAGGTCGCCTGAAGCGTCTGTCCCGCGGCGCAAACGCGAATGCGTCGGCATGACCTGCGGCATTGGCCGTAGCAAGCGCATTCGTCCCCATGGTTCCAGTGTTCCGGATCTCCACAGTGACGTCGCCCGCGCCCTCGGCGTCCTGGCGATAGCCGCGGAAGATGATTGCCTCCGCAGTCGCTCCACCGGCGTCGTACTCGGCTTCCGCGATTGCAACGACCTCAACGTCGCCGGCATTCGTCATCAGCAGGTCGACGTTGCCGCCGTCGGGCGGAGTCCCGGTGGCAATGCCGACCTGGCGAACTTGGCCCGTGCTCGGATCGAAGACGAACGCCGAAGCGAAGGGCGTGCCCCTTTCGATCACGCCGAACGTCGCTTCCTCGCCGGCAAGGGTGATGACCAGAGTGTCTTCGACGTTCTCGCCGATGACCACCCGACCCGTAGGAGCCTCCGGCCCCGGCCGCACCTGCTGCGCCTGTGCTGGAGCGGTCAGCACCATTGCGGAAGCCGAAGCGCCAGCGAGAAGCGCAAAACGATACTGGTAGGTGGTCATTGATGATTTCCCCTCGTTCGCCGCATCTGCGGCCCTTGGCTTGTACGCACCCGCAGGCAACGCCGGACCCGCGACTCTTTAGGATGCCCCCTAAGTCACACGGACAGCAGCCACCCGGAACACGGGAGCTTGGCGGAGATTGGTATCCACCGCCTGGCTCCACGGCAACGCGCGTTGCCATTAACCTGGGTTATGCTTGTCACGTTGCCAGCTCCTGTTGGCCCAAATGGCACAGCAAGTGGCAACAGAAGCCGCACTCCGCGACGTGCGGCAGCTCTTGAGCTGGCTCGGAAGCCGAAGCGCGTTCAAGCCTTATGCCACGGAGTGAATGTCCGCTTTCCACCCAAAGCAGACGTTAGCTCATCGGTTGTGACGCCCGCGCTTCCTGCCTTCGTTCGCGCAGGGGCTCCGGGCGCGTTTCAGCCGCCTGCCTTGCGCCATCGCCAATCCCCCAAAGCCGGGACACCCGCCCCTTTTGCCCCCGGGACGCGTGGTGCTAAGCGCTGCGGCGATGACCGACCGCCGCTCGAAGACCACGAATGACCCATGAGGTCGCGCTGGTCGACGACGACCGCAACATCCTGACGTCCGTCTCGATCGCGCTTCAGGCCGAAGGCTTCGTCACGCGCGTCTACACCGACGGAGCGACCGCTCTGAAGGCCTTTGCGGACAAGGCGCCGGACCTTGGCGTGTTCGACATCAAGATGCCGCAGATGGACGGAATGGAGCTGCTTCGCCGGGTGCGCGAGTTCAGCACCATGCCGGTCATCTTCCTGACGTCGAAGGACGACGAGCTCGACGAGGCGCTCGGCCTGGCAATGGGCGCCGACGATTATATCGCAAAGCCTTTCTCGCAGCGGCTCCTGATCGCGCGAATCCGCGCGATCCTGCGCCGGCAGGATCTCGCCAAGAGTGATTCCTCGGCCGGCCCGGAGCAGCCCGAACCGGCGCTTCTCGAACGCGGCCGCCTGGCCATGGACCCTGCGCGCCACAAGGTGCTTTGGGGCGGAAACGACGTGACTCTCACCGTGACCGAGTTTCTGATCCTCGAAGCGCTCGCCCAGCGGCCCGGGGTGGTGAAGAGCCGCAACCAGCTGCTCGACATTGCCTATCAGGACGACGTCTATGTCGACGACCGCACGATCGACAGCCACATCAAGCGGATGAGGCGCAAGTTCCGCTCGGTGGACCCCAACTTCGACGCCATCGAAACGCTTTACGGTGTCGGGTACAAGTTCGAGGATGAGTAAGCCGCCGACGCGCTGGATCGGCCAGCGAACGCTGGCGTACCGAATTCTCGCGGTGAACCTGCTGACGATCCTGCTGCTCGGCTTCAAGGTGCTATACCTGGACGCCTTCCGCAACCAGCTCGCCGAGGAGCGGCTGGAGCTGATCAGCCGCGAGGCGAGCATGAGCGCTAGAGCCCTCGCCGCCGCCGCCCCCCCAGCCCGGCCCCCGGTGCTTCAGGCGCTTGCCTCTGCGAGTGACAGCCGGGTGCGGGTGTACGGCCCGGACGGAAGTCTTCGCATGGACAGCTGGCGTTTCACGGGCCCGAGCTACTCGCTCCGCGACCCGGCCGGCCAGCGCTGGACCAAGGACCTTGCCCGCGCCGCGGACCGCGCTTTCAACGCGCTGGTCGGAGCGAAGCCGGTGGAGGATTTCTCCGAGCCTTCGCGCGATCACCTTGCCGCATGGCCGGAAGCTCGCCGCGCGAAGGCGACGCGAAGCGTGGTGACCGAGGTCCGCAACGCTCCGGACCTGACCCCCGTCTGGTCGGCCGCCGCGCCGCTTGGCGACCAGGTGCTGCTGATCACCACCAACGACCGCGACTACACGCGGACCGTGCGCATCCAGCGCCGATGGCTGCTCGGCGCAATGGCGATCGCGATCCTGCTGTCGGTCCTGCTGTCGCTGTTCCTCGCCCGAACGATCGTTCGGCCGCTTCGGCGCATCGCGCTTGCCGCTCACCGGGTGCGCCTCGGCAAGGCGCGCGAAGTGAAGGTGCCGCGCCTCCCGTCGCGCCGCGACGAGATCGGGCTCCTCGCGCGCGCAGTGTCCGACATGAGCCAGTCGCTGCGGCAGCGGATCGACAATATCGAGCATTTCGCCGCGGACGTGACTCACGAGCTCAAGAACCCGCTGGCCTCGCTTCGGTCGGCGATCGAGGGGCTTGAGCGGGTAGAGAATCCCGAGCTTCGCTCGAGGCTGCTTGGCGTGGCGCGCGACGACGTGGTGCGGCTGGACCGGCTGATCGGCGACATCAGCGAGGCGGCTCGCACCGACGCGGAGCTCGCGCGCGCGAAGTTCGAGCCGGTCGACCTCGGCCAGCTGATCGAGCAGATCGTCACCGGATGGGATGGGCGCCGCGAGAAAGGCAGTGCGGCCATTGCCTTTGCAAGGCCGCTGCGCTCGACCGCGGTGGTGATGGGCGACCCGGGCCGTCTTGCTCGTGCGATCGACAACATCATCGACAATGCGATCAGCTTCTCGCCGCCGGGCGGACTGGTCGAGGTCGCCGCGGCGAAGGCCGGCGATGAGGTGCGCATCCGCATCGACGACGAAGGGCCGGGAGTTCCGGAAGAGGCGCGTGAAGCGATCTTTAACCGCTTTCACTCAGTAAGGCCGCAGGACGAGCAGTTCGGGCGGCACTCCGGCTTGGGCCTTGCGATCGCCCGGGCAATCGTCGAAGGCCACGACGGAGAGATTCACGTGCAGGACCGCGACGACGCGCCTTCGGGCGCCCGCTTCACCATCAAGCTGCCGGCGGCGGATCACGCATGAGCACGCGCCTGCTTTCATCCAAAACGGTCCATGCAAGCAGCGTCGCGCTCGAAGGGCGGGCAGTGCTGATTACCGGTCCCTCGGGCTCGGGCAAGTCGGACCTGACGCTTCGCCTGCTCGACCACGGCTTCACTCTGGTCAGCGACGACCAGACTCTCGTCCGCCGGGACGGTGACCGGCTGATCGCGGCTGCGCCGGCGGCGATTGCTGGCAAGCTCGAGATTCGCGGGATCGGAATCGTCGAAATGAAGACCGTCAGCGAGGTTCCGGTCGCGCTTCTGGTCGAGCTGACCAGCGAGATCCACCGGCTTCCAGACGACAGCCGCGAGCGGCCCGTGCTCGGCGTTCCGCTGCCACTGGTCAGCGTCGACGCGCTGACGGCTTCCGCTGCTTCGAAGGTCGCTCTCGCGCTCGATCGGCTGGGCCTGAAGTTCTGATGGACCGCGCCGGGGCTCGGCCGAAGTCCCCGCCGCGCCTGCTCCTCGTCACCGGACTGTCCGGCGCCGGCAAGGCGTCGGTGCTCGACGCGCTCGAGGACATGGGCTGGGATTGCGTGGCCAATCTGCCGGTCCCGCTGCTCGAAAGCTTCGTGTCCGGCGACCGCAGCGAGTGCCGGCTGGTGCCGGCCGCGGTCGGCATGGACGTGCGCAGCCGCGGCTTCGATGCGAGCACCCTGCCCGACATCGTCCGCTCGATCCCCGGAGTAAACCCCGAAATCCTCTACCTCGACTGCTCAGGGCAAGAGCTTATGCGCCGCTACAACGAAACTCGCCGGCGCCTCCCGCGGGCCCTCGACCGGCCGGCGGAAGACGGCATCGCCCGCGAACGCTCGATGACGGCGCCGCTTCGCAACTCGGCCGACAGCGTGCTCGACACGACCGACCTCACGCCGGCCGAGCTTCGCGACGAGCTCAGGCGCCGGTTCGGCGGGGACAGCGACGAGCCGGTGCTGACCATCGCCTCGTTCGGCTTCGCCCGCGGCGTCTCGCGAACTGCCGACCTCACCTTCGACATGCGCTTCCTCGCCAATCCGCACTGGATCGACGAGCTTCGCCCGCTGACCGGCGCAGACGCGGCCGTGCGGGAATATCTGTGCAAGGACCCGGCCTGGGGCGATGCGATGGAGCGGCTCGAAGCGCTTCTCACCGACTGGATTCCCCGCTACTGGGCAGCCGGCAAAAGCTACGTCACGGTAGCTTTCGGCTGCACCGGGGGCCGCCATCGTTCGGTCTGCGCCGCAGAGGAAATTGCGCTAAGATTGCGAAGTTCGGGATTTTCGCCAATCATCCGCCACCGCGACCTCGCCTCGCGGCCGAGCGACACGATCGAGGAAGGGCCGGGGCACCCCACAAATGACGAAGACGGCGGTGGTACGGGTAGCGAGTTGAACGAATGATCGGACTAGTGCTGGTCACCCATGGCCGTCTTGCGGCCGAGTTCGTGATCGCCATGGAACATGTCGTCGGGCCGCAGGAAGCCGTCGAGGCGATCTGCATCGGCCCCGATGACGACATGGAGGCGCGCCGCCGCGACATCGCCGACGCGATCTCCCGAGTCGAGGGCGGCAAGGGCGTGATCATCCTCACCGATCTGTTCGGAGGCACGCCCTCGACCCTTGCCATCTCGCTGATGACGACCGAGAACATCGAGGTCATTGCGGGGGTCAACCTGCCGATGCTGATCCGGATCGAGGGCGCACGCAAGGTGATGGGCGTCCATGCCGCCGTCGCGGCGGCGCGCGAAGCGGGCCGCAAGTATATTTCGGTCGCCTCGGAAATCCTCGGAGAAGCGGCTGCTTGACCTGCGCCAGCCGAGAGGTCCGGATCGAGAATGTCAGGGGTCTGCATGCGCGGGCGAGCGCCAGGTTCGTGAACATCGCTACGAAGCTGCCCGTGGAAGTTCAGGTCGAGAAGGACGGCAACCGCGTGTCCGGCACTTCGATCATGGGCCTGATGATGCTTGGCGCCGCCAAGGGGGATTTGATCACCATCCACGTCGAGGGTGAAGGCGCGCAAGCCGCGCTGGAAGAGCTCGCTGCGCTGGTTGAGGGGCGCTTCGGCGAAGACTAGGCGATGCCCCGCGAGGTCACCGCCTTTTCGAACCCGACGGTCAAGCGGCTGCGCTCGCTTCGCGACAAAAAGGCGCGCCGGGCCGAGGGCCTGTTCCTGGCCGAGGGGCTGCGGATCCTCGCCGAGGCGCGCGACAGCGGGCGCCTGCCCGAAATCATCGCCTTTTCCGCGCAAGGCGCGAGGCACAGGCTCGCCGCCGAGATCATCGCCGCGGCAGAAGCCGCCGGGGCCGAGGCCATCGAGACGACGCCCGACGTGCTTTCCAAGATGTCGGGCAAGGACAATCCGCAGATGCTCCTCGCCGCCTACCGCCAGCCGGCAACGGCGCTCGAGCAGGTCGACCGGTCGGCGGCACCCCTGTGGTTCGCGGTCCAGGCGCTGCGCGACCCCGGCAACATCGGCACCATCCTGAGGAGCGGCGATGCGGTCGGCGCCGGCGGGCTCATCCTGATCGACGATTGTGCCGACCCCTTTTCGGTCGAGGCGGTGCGAGCCTCGATGGGCGCGATCTTCACCCAGCAGGTCGCCGCAGCGCCATGGAGCGACTTCGTGCACTGGCTCCGCTCGGGCCCGGGGCAGCTCGTCGGCACCAGCCTCACGGCCAGCACCGACTATCTCGAGGCCGAATATGAGCAGCCCTGCTTCCTGCTCATCGGCAATGAGCAGCAGGGGCTTCCCGACGCCTACGAGGCGCAATGCGACCTTCTGGTGAAGATCGCGATGGCCGGGCGCGCCGACAGCCTCAACGCCGCGGTCGCCGCCGCGGTGATGGCGTTCCAGGTCAAGGCAAGCTGGCGCGGCTGAGGGAACCGCTAGAAGCGCACGGCGGTTGTTCCTTCATGATGAAGCACTTGACCGTAATTGCCATGGGCGCGCTGCTCGGCGCCTGCCTGCCTCACCCGCCGCCACCGGCAGCACCCTACCGCGCGGTCGGCCAGGGAGCAGCAAGCTGGACCCTGATCATCGACGACCGCAACATCACCTTCATTCCAGCGACCGGCCAGCAGCCGGTCCTGCAGCCGGCGGTGAGGCCGATCAGCGGCGTTGCGGGCGATATCTACCAGACGCAGCGGATCAACGTGAACGTCGTGCACAGCCCGTGCAACGACAGGCGCACCGACCGCATCTACCCCGACAGCGTGCAGGTCTATGTCGATCGGCGGCTCCATACGGGCTGCGGCGGGCTGTAGGCGCGTCGCAATTGCCGCAGCTGCGCTGCTCGCGGCCGGCTGCACCAGCGTCAGCTCGACGGGTGCCACGTTCGAAGGGACTCGCTGGCAGGTGATTGCGATCAACGCGCAGGCGACTCCGCGCACCGACGAGTATCGCCTCCAGTTCGAACGCGGCCGCATCGGCGGCGCGTTCGGCTGCAACCAGTTCGGTGGGACCTACCGCGTCCAGGGCGACGTGATGGTCGCGACGGACATCGCCCAGACGCTGATGGGCTGCCCCGAGCCCGCGGGGACGTTCGAGCGGAACGGCACTGCCGTGCTCCAGCAGCCGATGCGCACGACCTGGCACTCCGACCGCCAGCTGACGCTCAGCAACGGGGCCGGCTCGCTCCAGCTCGAGCTGCAGCGCTGAGGCATAAAAAAATATCCGCTTCCGGCGGCAGACGCGATGCTAGTGGTTTGTAACGGGCGAGGGTCTGATGATGCCGACCCTGCCCTTGTCGGACCAGATTTCGACAGTGACGTCGGAGGGGCGTCCTGACGCTTTCTTGATGACGCCCAGAATGTCCGGCGCCTCGACGCTTTCCGACTGCTCGAGGACATTGTGGCGCAGGTAAAGGATGCGGAACTTCGGCATTTTGTCGCTGAACGAACGGCGACATCGGAAGTGCTAAGCAAATCGTCGTTTCGCAGCGCAGTGCTCGCAACTCACCGCGCCAGTGCGCAATCGCGCGGGCTACTCCGCCGCGAGCTGCGGCGGGTCGTCGGGTGCGGGCGGCGCGAGCTTGGTCAGCGGGCGAGGGCTGGCCTCGACCATCGGCGGGCTCTCGAGAGTCTTGGCGCTTGCGGCGCCATGTTCCTCGAGGCGGCGGGCCTGGGTCATGACCTGGCTTTCGAGGCTTCCGACCATCTTGTTGTAGGCGTTGGTCGCGCGGCCCAGGTTGGTCCCGACCGCCGCGACATGCTCGGCCATGGTCGCGAGGCGCGAGTGGAGCTCGCGGCCGAGCTCGGCGATCTTGCCCGCTTCGGCGGCGAGCTTTTCCTGCTTCCACACGGTGGCGACGGTGCGGGCGATCGCGACCAGGTTGGTCGGGGTCGCGAGCAGAACGCGGCGCTCGAACGCCCATTCCCACAGGCCGGGATCCTGCTCGAGCGCGGCGGTGAGGAAATGCTCGCCCGGGATGTACATGACGACATAGTCTGCCGAGTCGCCGAACTGCGCCCAGTAGGCCTTCGAGCCGAGCTGCTGGACGTGGGTGCGCATCGAGGCGACGTGGGCACGGAAGCAGGCCATGCGCTTGTCGTCGTCGACTTCCTCGCACGCTTCCAGATAGGAATTGAGTGAGCACTTCGCGTCGATCACCAGCTTGCGCTGCGAGGGAAGGTTGACGACCACGTCGGGGCGCAGCCGGCCTTCCTCGGTTCCGACCGACACCTCCATGTGGAAATCGACGCCTTCGGTCAGCCCCGCCTGAGTGAGCACGTTGCGCAGGCTCTGCTCGCCCCAGCGGCCGCGGGCCTTGGGCGATGAGCGCAAGGCGTTGACGAGGTTGCGGGTCTCGTCGCGCACCTTGCCCTGGCCTTCGCGCACCTGTTCGACCACCGCCTTGAGTCCGGCATAATGGTCGATGCGCTCCTTCTCGACCCGCTGAAGACCTTCCTCGTAGCGCTTGAGCGTGGTCTCGACCGGCTGCAGCAGCTCCTTCAGCCTGGCCTCGCTCTGCTGGTCGGCCTTGGAGAAGCGCTCGCCTGCCTTTTCGAGAAAGTCCTTGTGCGCCTTTTCGAGCAGCTGGTCGCCGACCGCTCGGAACTGAGCGATCAGCGCGTCGCGGGAATCGGTGAGGTCCTTAAGCCTTTGGTCGAAATTACGAGCGTCGGCCTGGAGCGCCGCGAGCTCCTTCGAGGCCGCGTCGCAGTTGGTCCGTGCCTCGTCGCGTTCCATGACCACCTCGTTGAGCTGCAGCCGCAGGTTCTCGACCGTCTGCCTGGCGCCGACGCCGTCCCGGCTGCCGAGCAGCCAGCCGACCGCAGCGCCGACGAGCAGCGCAACGAGAATGAAGGCAATGACGCCCACGTCCATGATCGACTCCCCCGCGGAACGAAGTGTGAACCTTAAGCCTGGCGGAGCCGCTGCTCAAGCGGAACGTTGGCACTTGTGCGACGCGAGGAGAATCCATGTCCATCCGCAAGATGATTGCCCTGCACCCCGACGTTGAGGGCCACGTCAACCAGCCGCTCGGCGATGCCGCGCATCATCTGATGTACTGCGCGCGCATGTGCCTGAGCTGCGCCGACGCCTGCGCAGCCGAGGAGATGGACATGAGCCAGTGCATCCGCTCGTGCCTCGACTGCGCCGACGTGTGCGAGGCGACCGGCAAGCTTTCCGTCCGCCGGTCGGGATCGAACGAGGCCGTGCTTCGCGAGATGCTCGAGCTGTGCGCGCGGGTTTGCGACGCCTGCGCGGCCGAGTGCGAGAAGCACGAGCATGAGCATTGCCGGCTATGCGCGCAGATGTGCCGGGAATGCGCTGAGGATTGCCGCAAGGCGGCGCTCAGCATCGGCTAAAGGACGTGGCCCAAGCGGTCCTTGCGCGCCTTGACGACCTTCTTGACGATCATGTCGCGCCTGAGCCGCGACAGATGGTCGATGAACAGCACGCCGTCGAGATGGTCGACCTCGTGCTGCAGGCACACCGACATCAGCCCGCCGAATTCGCCCTCCTGGGTGCGGCCCTGCTGGTCGGTCCAGCGGGCGCGGACGGTGTCGGGCCGCTCGATCTCCGCATATTGGTCGGGGATCGACAGGCAGCCCTCATTATAGGTCTTCCGCGCGTCCGAGCGATGCAGGATCTCGGGGTTGATGAAGACGTGCGGGCGCTTGACAGGCGGCCCTTCCTCCTCCCCTTCCGCCACCGGGTCGGGCTCCTGCAGATCGATCACCAGCAGCCGGCGCGGAACGGCGACCTGAATCGCGGCGAGGCCGATTCCGGGCGCCTCGTACATGGTTTCGAACATGTCGCCGATCAGGCGCTGCAGGTCGTCGTCGACCCGTTCGACGGGTGCCGACTGGGCGCGAAGGACGGGATCGGGAACGGTGACAATTGGCAGCAGAGACATGGCCGGGAGCTAGGAGGGGCGCGGGTGAGCGTCAAGCCACCGCGCGACGGGCAGGCAGCGGCATCAGGAGATGGGACGCCTTGCACGCAAGGCCTGGGCCAAGGTGCCCTCGTCGAGATAGTCG
>JAUJOV010000046.1 GCA_030447545.1 Sphingomicrobium sp.
TCGTTCGAGCGCGAATATCTCAAGATTCAGATTCGCCGCTTCTCCGGCAACATCTCGCGCACCGCATCGTTCATCGGCATGGAGCGCTCGGCGTTGCACCGCAAGCTCAAGGCTTTGGGCATCGCCGACAAGCGCGACGAAGAGGATTGAGCCGGGACAGAGCAGGAATGGCTGACAAGCCGCTGAGCCTTCAGGAGCTTTTCCTGAACAGCGTTCGCAAGTCGAAATCCCCGGCGACCATCTTTCTTGTCAAAGGCGTGAAGCTTCAGGGGGTCATCACCTGGTTCGATGCTTTTTCCCTGCTGCTCCGCCGCGATGGCTCGTCGCAGCTGGTCTACAAGCATGCGATCTCCACCATCGCGCCGCAGCGAACGCCCGCCGACCTGCTCGGCGAGCCGGCGGCGACGCAGGCAGGCGCGCGCGCGGCGCTTCAGGACCTGTTCCTTGCCGCCGCAGCGCGCGAGCAGGCGGCGATGACCCTGTTCCTTGTCAACGGAGTGATGCTCCAGGGCAGCGTTGCGGGCTTTGACCAGTTCTGCGTTCTTCTGGAGCGCGAAGGCGATGTGCAGCTTGTCTACAAGCACGCGATTTCGACGCTCCAGCCGCCCCATGCGCTCGATCTGGGTGACGGATCGGGCAGCTCGGGCGGTGCGGCCGAGGAGGCGGGCGAATGAACGCCTTGTACGATCCTGTGGCCGACGTCGCCCGCGGCGAACGCGCGATCGTCATCGTGCCCGAAAGGCAAGGGGATGGGTCGCGCCGCTCCATTGAGGCGCGGCTCGACGAAGCAGAGGGACTGGCCAGAGCCATCGGAATTGAAGTCGTCGCGCGGCGCACGTTCCGGCTGCGCTCGCTTCGACCTTCGACGTTGCTCGGCAAGGGTCAGGTCGAGCAGATCGCCCAGATGGCCAGGGAACAAGACGCCGGGCTGACGATCGTCGATGCGCCGCTGACGCCGGTCCAGCAGAAGTCGCTGGAGGAGGAGATTGGGACCAAGGTCATCGACCGGACCAGCCTGATCCTCGAGATCTTCGGCGAGCGCGCCGCGACCGCCGAGGGGCGCATGCAGGTCGAGCTCGCGCACCTAGATTACCAGGCGGGACGGCTGGTCCGCACCTGGACCCACCTCGAGCGCCAGCGCGGCGGCTTCGGCTTCCTCGGCGGTCCGGGCGAGACCCAGATCGAGGCCGACCGCCGGCTGATCCGCGACCGCATGGCGCGAATCCGGCGCGAACTCGACCAGGTCAAGCGTACGCGAGCGCTTCACCGCGACCGGCGGCAGCGGGCGCCATGGCCGGTGGTTGCCCTGGTCGGCTACACCAACGCCGGCAAATCGAGCCTTTTCAACATCATGACCGGCGACGGCGTTCTGGCCGAGGACATGTTGTTCGCCACCCTCGACCCGACCATGCGCAACGTCAGGATCCCGGGCTTCGACAAGGCGATCCTGTCGGACACGGTCGGCTTCGTGTCGGACCTGCCGACCGAGCTGATCGCGGCGTTCCGTGCGACGCTCGAGGAGGTCGCTTCGGCCGACCTCCTGGTCCACGTGCGCGACATGGCGCACCCCGACCGCGATGCCCAGGCGAGCGACGTCGAAGACGTGCTCGCCTCGCTCGGGGTCGAGGAGGGGGAGGGCCCCGCCCGGCTCGAGGCGTGGAACAAGGTTGACCTGATGGACGAGGACGAACGACAGGCCCTGCTCGCGGAATCCGAGCGGCGCCACGACGTGGTGCCGATCTCCGCGGCGACGGGCTGGGGAGTCGATCAGCTTCTCGAGCGAATGGCCGAGACGCTCCAGGCCGGGGCCCAGGTGCACCGCATTCGCATCGACATGAACGAAGGCAGCCGGCTCGCCTGGCTGCACGCTCGAGGCGAGGTGATCGACCAGAGGATGGACGGCGGTTCAATGGAGGTTTGCGTTCGGCTGTCGCCCGAGAACTGGGAGCGGTTTCAGGCGCTCGAATCCGCCTGATCGCGCTTCGCCGCGGTCCAGAGCTCTTCCTTCTGTTCGAGCGGCATGTCGCCAAAGCCGGGCGTCTTCTCGATCGCGCGGAAGCGCTTCTCGAACTTGGCATTCGCTTCGCGAAGCGCCGCTTCGGGCTCGATGTTAAGATGGCGTGCGAGGTTTACGACCGCGAACAGAAGGTCGCCGAGCTCGTCGAGCATCCGGTGGTGGTCGGTCTCGCGGTCGAGCTCCGCCAGCTCCTCGTCGATCTTCGCGCGCGGGCCTGACTTGTCGGGCCAGTCGAAGCCGACGCGCGCTGCGCGGCGCTGCAGCTTGGCCGCTCGCTCGAGCGACGGGAGGGCCAGTGCAACGCCGGCCAAGGCGCTCTCGTCGGCCTTGCCCTGGCGCTCGGCGGCCTTGAGTTCCTCCCAGCCGGGCGAGTGCTCGGCTGACCCGAAGATGTGCGGATGGCGACGCTCGAGCTTGTCGCAGATGCGGGTCAGGACGTCCTCGAGGGTGAAATGGTCGGCTTCGTCGGCCATTTGCGCGTGGAAGACGACCTGGAGCTGGAGGTCGCCGAGCTCGTCGGCGAGCGCGTCCATGTCCTCGCGGGCGATGGCGTCGGCGACCTCATAGGCTTCCTCGATCGTGTAGGGGGCGATCGTGGCGAAGCTTTGCTGGCGGTCCCATTCGCAGCCGCTCACGGGATCGCGCAGGCGCTTCATGATCTCAACGAGGCGCGAAAGGTTAGGCAAAGGTGATCCGATCACGACATGCCAGATGTATGATAATATACATTATGTAAAGTGCCGCTGAGATCAGGGGATCAGGATCAGCCATCGGCCTTCCACTCCCCAGCGTTGAAGCGACGACAGGAAATTCATGCCGAGCACGTTCAGATCCTCGTGATCGGCGACGTGGAGCGGCATGTCGCGCCGCTCGATCGGGCCGACCTGCAGCTCGTCCGCGCGGCCGGTCGCAACGCGGATGAAGCCGTTGCCGGTGCGAACGAGCTGCTTGCGCGTCGCGCTCACCTCCACGCCGGTGCGCGCAGCCGTGTCGCGGCCGACCGTCGTCATGGTGGCCCCGCTGTCGATCAGGAACTTCACTTTCTCGCCGTTGATCAGGGCATCGACCCAGAAATGGCCGTCGATGGCCATCGGGATTCGGATTTCCTGCCCAGCGGCGACCGGTGCTCCCGTGGCTTCGGAGCGCAGGCGCTGCACGACATAGCCGAGGTCGTCCCGGAACGTAAAAACCACGAAGCCCCCGGCGAAGATCGCGATCCAGGCAAGCGCCATGCTCAGCCTGGTCGAGAACCGGCCGCGGCGGCCCATCAGCATGCCCGCAATCAGCATCCCAGCCATGAGCAGGTACAGGCCGCCGAGCTGCAGGCTGTTCGTCATGGACGCAGCACCAGATAGTTTCCCTCCACGCGCCAGCCCGACAGCGACGAGAGGAAATTCATGCCCAGAACGTTCGTATCGTCGGAATTGTTGACGAACACGCCGAGATCGGCGCGCTCGATCCCGCCGATGCGCAGGCGTTCGACGCGCGCCCGGTTCATGCGCACGACGCCGTTGGCCGTGTTGACCTGACGCTGGACGGAGCTCACCTCAACCCCCGCATCCTCGGCCGTCGCTCGCGAGATCGTGGTGGTGGAGGCGCCGCTGTCGACCAGGAAGCTGGCCTTGTGGTCGTTGACGGCCGCTTCGACCCAGAAGTGCCCGTCGCTCGCAATCGGGACCCGCAGCTCCTCCCCCTGCTCGATCGGCGCCCCGGTCGCCTCTGCGCGAAGCCGCTGTCCAAGAGCGGAGAAATCGTCGCGGAAGGCGAACAGGATGAAGACGACACCGAAGATGGCCACCCAGGCGAGCGCCATCTTGAGCGCCCTGGCGAGCGGCAGGCGCATCCCGATGAGCGAGCTGCCGACCAGCACCAGCAGCAGCGCCAGATAGAGGGCGTTCGGCGCCGTATCGTCCATCAGAGCAGGATCTCCAGCCCGTCATGCGCTGGCGCAGCCCATTTGGGCAGCTCGTCGAGGAGCGTTCGATAGTCCATCCTGGTGTTGAGGTGTGACAGATAGAGGCGCCCGACGCCAAGCTCGCGCGCCCAGGCGAGCACGGCATCGAGGTGCATGTGCGTCGGGTGCGGCTGACGGCTGAGGCAGTCGCTGATCCACACATCCGATCCTTCGTACAATGTCCTCATGTCGTCGGTCAGGCTGTTGTAATCGATAGCATAAACCGCGGAACGGCCATCCTCGTCGAAGCGCATTCCTAGCGAAGTCATTGCGCCGTGCGGCTGGTCCGCAGAAGCGTATGCGAACGGTCCCAGTGGCGCTCGTTCAGGTTCGACCGGTCGCGCGACCTGGCGATAGATGCTCACGCTCTGGAAGATATAGGCGAAGCGATGCTGGAGACAAGGGTCAGCACGTCGGCGCTTGCGTGATCGAGATGGGTTCGCCGGCGTTCTGGGCGAGCGCGCGCAGCTCGTCGATCCGTGGCAATGGTCGGCATGGTCGTGAGTGACGATGACCCCGTCGAGCGTGGCGATGTCCGCGGCGAAGCAGTTGCTCGCGCAGGTCGGTCCCGCAGTCGACCAGCAGGCGCTTGCCCGCGCTTTCGAGGAGGATCGACGAGCGCAGGCGGCGATTGCGCGCCTCCGCGGGATCACCCTTGTCGTTCCCGATCGAGGCACGCCCGAGGACGTGCCGCAGCCCAGGATGCGGATTTTCACTCGTAGCCGAAGCCCGGGAGAACAGGCGGAAGAAGTTGGCGGTGGTGGTCTCGGCAAGCGCTTCGAGGGCTTCACCTCGGACTCGCTACAAAGCATGCGGTATCGGCGACGAACGCGGGCTCGCAGGTTGCGGCCGCGGTGCGGGACCGGCGCGAGGAACGGGGAGTCGGTCTCGACCAGCAGCCGATCTGCGAGAGGATGTCCTCGCGGTCTCCTGCAGGTCGCGCGCGTTCTTGAACGTGACGATGCCCGAAAGCGGATAGAGAAACCCAGGTCGAGCGCCTTACGCGCGAGCTCGCAGTTCCGGTGAAGCAGTGAAGCACGCCGGTGATGCCCCTTCCACTCACCGCACCCCAAGGATCTCGGCCGTGTCATCTTCCGCGTCGCGCGTGGACCTGAGCGGCAGGCCCGTCTCACGCGCCCGCCTCGATGGGCCTGGAAGCGATCGCTGCGCGGAACGCTCATGGTGTCGTAGTAATAGTCGGCCGCACTCGCCGATCGCGATCACGCAGTTGGCGAAGCTTCGGCCAGCGCTGCCGGGTCCGGGTGCAGATCGCCATGCGGGTGGTTCCGATCGCTGCCCAGACGTCGGGGTTTCGTTCGGCGGCGCCGAGCACTTCGCCCATTCGCTCTGGCGCGTGGAGATGTTGAGGAAGCCGACAGCCCCTCGCGCGCGGAGCATTTTCGAGCACCTCGTCCTGCCGCTCGGCAAGCCCCGGGTAGTTGAGATGGCAATGGCTGTCGATCGGCCTCACGCCGCCTCTTCCTCCTCGAGTTCGAGCCGTGGGAAGAACTGGCTGCGGCTGGGCGATGGGCCGAGCCGCCGTCCGCCTATCGATGAAGGCGTCAGGAGCTTGTCGGCCGCCGTGGGGATTACCGGAACGACGGCCTGGGTCAGCCGGCGTACCGCTGGCGAGCGTGCCGAGCACCGCCTGCATGCGGTCCAGGTCCGTCTTCCTCAGCGCCCAGGGCGCCTCGGCATCGACATAGGCATTGCACGCAGACACTGCGGCCATCCACGCCTCCAGGCCCACGGAGAAGGCCAACCGGTCGAAACGTTCGGTCATTTCCGAGCAGACGCTCGGTCTCTAGCAGTTCACAGTCCTTGGGGCTTTGCCTGTCGCAGGGAAAGAACGCCGCCCAAATTCGCCCGAAGACCATCGACAATGTGCGCTGCGCAGAGATTTCCGAAGCTGTTTGCGAGCTCGGCGTTGACGCCGTGACGATCGCTTGCCCGCTATAGCTCCCATCCTGCCCGAACGGCACTTCGCGCATCAGGAAATAGCGCAAAGCGTCCACCTCGAAGCTGTCGGCAAGCGCAGGCGAAGGTCGACGACGCTCTTCGACATCTTCTCGCCGCGGCTCAGCAGGAAGCCGTGGCCGTAGACCTTCTTCGGAAGCGCGATCCCAGCCGACATCAGGAAGGCCGGCCAGTAGATGTCGCGTGGAAGCGCACCACGTCCTTGCCGATCAGATGGACGTCGGCGGGCCAGCCAGCGCCGCCACAGCTCCGTCTCTTGCCCGGGGTAGCCGAGGCCGGTGATGTAGTTGGTCGGCGCGTCGAGCGGTATACATCACATGGCCCTCGCTGCCCGGCTGTACGCCCAGGTCAGAAGCTGGTGCGAGATGAACAGATCGGACGGGCGCCCTCGACGAAGCGAAGCACTTCGTTGCGGCGGCTCTCGGGCTGGATGATCGGGGTGTGCCGAATAATGTCCGAGCAGCTTCCCGCCATAGGCCGAGAGGCGGAAGAGACGGCTTTCCTCGTGTCCATTCGACTGGAGTTCCGTGGGGCGAAAGCTTTTCGCCCCCTCCCCGGTGCCACAGCTCGCTCTCATCATCGAAGTAGGCGCGGACCAGTACCAGCCGCTGGCGGCGGTCGCGGTAAAGGTCGCCTTTGTCGGCCATCGCGCTTCCAGATGGCCTGGCTGGCGCGGTAGTGAGCAGGCTCGGTCGTGCGAAACGATCGTCCAGAGCGTCGCATCTGCTTGAAAAGCGCCGCCATCGTGTCGGAGTATGAAGGCCGGGTCGAGGCCTTCCGTGCGGGCCGCCTGGGCCATTTTCAGCCCATGCTCGTCGGTGCCGGTCTGGAAGCGCACGTCGCGGCCCTGGGCACGCTGGGCAGGCGATCACGTCGCGGCGATCGCTTCATAGGCGTGGCCGATGTGGGGCGGGCCGTTGGGATAGCTGATCGCGGTGGTGATGTAGGAGCCGGCCATGTGGCTGGGGCGTTGGCGGGCGGCGAGCGCTTCAAGGAAGCGGCAGATCGAGGCGGATTCGCCGAGCTGGAACACGGTCGGGCAGGGTCGAGCGACAGGCGCGGAGCAAGCGCGGCAAGCTCGCGCGTGCGGGCATAGGCGTCAGGCGCGCGGCTGAGCGGCGCTCCGCTCATCGCGGGCCTCGCGAGCGACGAGCGACCAGGAATCGAGGAAGGCCGCGTAGCGATCGCCCGGCGCCGCTTGCCGAGCTCGAGCGCGAGGTCGGAGCGGCGGCCGCTGGTCGAGTTCGCGCAGGATGCGAAGCGCCGCCTCCTCGAGGGCGACGAGGTCGAACTCGGCAAGCGCAATGCCGCGGCCCGCGGAGCCGCCCGCCGCGGCGACGATGCGCTCGCGCTGTTGCGGCAGAGCTGGGGCGGCTGGCGTTCGAGCACCGCCGCCATGTCGTCATCGCCCAGGGCTCTGGAAATCAGCCTTCTGCACCTCAATGGTCGGCCAGAAGGCGCCCGGGTGTGACGATCAGGAACGGAGCGGCGGGTGGCTCCTCGAGCATCTTGAGAAGCGCATTGGCGCCCGATTTTCGAGGTCGTCGGTGGATCGATCACCACCGCGCCACGGCGGAGGCGCGGGCGTTAGGTCGAACAGGTCGCCGAGCGAGCGCACCTGGTCGACGGTGATGCTTCGGGCGAGCCCTCCCCCTTCTCCCTTGGCAGACGCTGGAGCCAGCGCAGGTCGGGATGGCTGCCGGCCTCGACCAGCAGCGTCGGGTGGTCGCTCAGGTGACGAGGCCGGGCGCGGCAATCGGCAGGCCGGCCCTCGGCGAAGCAGGCGCACGTTGCCGCCTCGCGCGCGAAGCTGGCCTTGCCGACTCCTGGGGCCGGCAGTATGCGTGGTGGAACGTGCGGCAGGTCAGGCGCTCGCGAACTGCTCGACGGCTCGGTCCTGGCCCAGGATCGCGGCGGCATCGCCAACAGGTCCGCGATTGCCTCGAGCAGGCGTTCGGTCACCTGCTCGGGCGGGGCCGGACGCGTCGACAGGCCGGACTCGCTCGGGCTCCTCGGCGGCGATGATGCGGAAGGCGGCCTCAGCCTTCGCATGATAATCCGCCGAGCGGCCGCCGATGCGGTCGCTGCCCTCGATGTCGCGGGCGCGAGCGTTCACGCCGCCGTCGGCCAGTGCAAGGACCAGCGTTCGGTGGGCAGGATGCCGCCGCAGGCGAAAGCGGTAGATGTCGCACCCGCGCTCGATGCTGAGGCCCCCTGCCCCGCCCCTGAGTATGCGAGCGAAGGTCGAGGAAGCGGTCGGACAGCACAGCGGCCCTGCGCGAGCGCGGGGCGGATAGTGCCGACCTTGATTGGCGCGGGCGGCGGCGGGCAACAGCGCCTCGGCCGCGGGCGACCAGCGCGATTCCTCGCCTCGAACGGGAACTCCCGGATGGCTTCGCGCCTTCGCTCCCGCCGGGCTCGCGAGTGACGAGACAGTCGATGCCATGCTCGTTTAGAGCGAGTGGAGCGCCTGCACCTGAGTCGCTTGCCGACCCCTCCCGCCTTCCAGCGTGATGAAGCGCGCCCGGATACCGGCGCCGCCGTCACGCCATCCCGAGCAGCGAGGCCGTCCAGGCGCGGGTGAAGAAGCCGGCCTCGCCGACCGCCTGTGCGGCGACCAGCGGCATGGTCTGCGGCGCAGTGCTGCCGGTCGTCACGACGAGGTCGGCAATGGCCCTTGGCCAGTCGGCGCCTTGACCAGTGCATTGTAGCGGATCCGCAGCTTCGCATCGCCGCCGAGCCCAGTGGGCAGAGTGACCGCGAGGTTGCGCGGGCGACCAGCGGCACTTCACTGTCGCTGCTGGTACACCTGCGCGGTTCCGACCTGCTGGCCGGAGTTGAACAAGGGCCTGGCTTCCCAGGCGTTGACCCCAGCTCCAGTTTCTGGAAACTCCTCGACCCGGGCGTTCCAGCTGGGCAGCTTGGCGACCACCATCACTGGGCGGCGGCCGTTCTCGGCGGAGCCGTGAAGCCGTAGCCCGCTTCCTCGGTGTGGCCGGTTTTGAGGCCGTCGGCGCCTTGGATCTTTCGAGCAGCGGGTTGCGGTTGGCCTGGGTGATCGGCTGGCCTCCGCCGAGAACTCGGAGCCTTGTAGAGCTTCGGGTGGCGCTCGATCGAGGATCGGGCGAGCGTGGCGAGATCGCGCGCCGTTGCATAGGTGCGGCCTTCGTCGGGCCAGCCGGTGTTGCCGAAGCGGCTGTTGTTGAGGCCGAGGCGTTGCGCGTGGGCGTTCATCTGCGCGACGTAGCCGACCTCTGAGCCGGCGACGCGATCGGCGAGGGCGACCGGCGTCGTTGCCGGACAGGATGACGATGCCGTGAAGCAGGTCGCCAGGCGCTGACCTGCTCCGTTTCGCGGCGAAGGTATGGTCGACCAGCTGAATGCCATTGGCGCCAGGTCTCGGGGCGCACCGTGCACATCTTGTAGGCGGAGCTTGCCGCTGTCGATCAGCTCGAACGCAAGCTCGGTGGTCATCATCTTGGCCATCGAGGCGGGCGGGATCCGTTAGTCGGCGTTCTTCGCCAGCAATTCGGCGCCCGAGGACAGGTCGATCAGATAGGCGATCTCGGCCTGCGTCTCGAGCTGCAGCGTCTGGGCCGGTGCGGCGGAGGTAAGGAGGGTGCGGCGGCGGTTGCGAACAGGGATGCGCGGATCATCGACTCGGGGACTTGTCCTGCTGGGTGGCGATGCCCCAGCCTATCGGCGAGCGATGGCGTTCGCCAGCAATCCCACGCCCATCGCGTAGAAATTCGAGCAATTATAGTCGAGGATCGCGCGGTAGTTGGTCGTCAGCAGATAGCCCTGCGCATAGGCGCCGGGTGTCTCCATCAGCGCCACCAGCTCAGTGTCGGGCAGATAGCCGCCGGTCGGCACGACGCCGAGCGACCGCCATTCGCGCACCGTCAGCCAGCGGCTGTGACGCCGGTAGACCTGCGGACAGCGCGGCGCGACCGGTCGCGACCTGGATGCCGCGCAGTTGGGCGGGATCCACCGGCGTTCCCCAGGGAGGTTTTCGCTTCCGAAGCCGGCATTGCGAAGATAGTTGGCGATCGAGGCGAGAAGGCATCGGCCTCGCTGCGCCAGATGTCGGCGTGGCCGTCCCCATCCCCGTCCGCGCGAAGCCGAAGCGCCACCGTTGGCATGAATTGTAGACCGGTCGCGCCCGCATAGCGCCTGCTGAGCTGTCCGCGCCGAACGCCCTGGTGGAGCAGCTTCAGGGCGGCGATGAACTCATCCTCGAAGAACGCCCGCCGCCGGCCCTCGTAGGCAAGGGTGGCGGAAACGTCGAGCAGGTCGAAGCTGCCCGTGACCGAGCCGTAGCTGGTCTCCTTGCCGTAGATCGCCATGATCACGGACGGGTCGACGCCGTAGAGCGCCTGGATGCCCGACAGGTTGGCCCAGTGCAGGCGTAGCGCGATTGGCCGCGGTTGATCAGCGATGCGGTGACGTGCCGGTCGAGATAGGGCCGGAAGGACGGCAGGTAGCCGCTGCGGGTCGACGTCGGCCGCCGTCGCGGTCGAAATCGCTCGTGAATTGAAGCGCAGGTAGGTATGACGGCCTGGATGGTCGGCTCGCGCACGCCTTCGCAGCCCGGGCGGCGAGATAGGTCGTGTACGACGCGAAGCTGGTCGGCGCGGAATAGGTCGGCCGATAAGGTGTGGGCTGGGCGCTGGTGACCGCCTGCGGACGGAATGGAGTAGGCGGGTTGCGGGAGCGGCTTGAGGAGGTGCGGGCCTGGGCGCGAGCGGATCGACCTGCTGCGGCCAGGGCCGAGCACGCCATCGCGGCCGCAGCCGCAGTCATCAACCGCTGATCGAACGCAAAAGCGAACACTCCCTCCGAACAGGACGCTAGGGCCAAGGCGTGCGCCGGCACCAGCCGGGTTCAGCGCACGCCCAGCACACGCATCCCGTCCCGACACGTGATAACCCAGTCAGGCTGAACGCGGGATGGGTGGCCGAGTGAAGTTTTAAGGCAACGGTCTTGAAAACCGCCGTGGGTGCAAGCCCACCGTGGGTTCGAATCCCACCCCATCCGCCACCGCGACATTCGGCGGCGTCCGCTGGCTTCCGATAATTCCTGGTAATCTGCGGCGGTTCACCGCTTGTTCCTCCGCTCGCTTCCGTTGACATTCGCCAGCTACCGCTTTATTGTGGGGGAAGAAACGCGGGGGATGCCCCGGTGCCCCTTACTGCCAAACAAGTGCTCAATGCCAAGCCGGGTCGCCACTCTGACGGTCGTGGCCTTTATCTCCTCGTCATGCCTTCCGGCTCGCGATCGTGGGTGCTTCGGGTCCAGTACCAAGGCAAGCGCCGCGACTATGGGCTGGGATCAGTCACGGATAAGCCGATCAGTGCCGACTATGACCTTCTGCCATTGCACCGCCGCAAGTTCCTGACCCTCAACGAGGCGCGGGACAAAGCTAAGCTCGGCCGCGGCCTGGCAAAGGCCGGCATCAATCCCTCGGTACAGTGGCGGCAAGTCGAGCGAACGGTGCCGACATTCGAGCAAGCTGCGCGGGCATATCACAAGCACGTTTCCAGCGGCTGGCGCAAAGGCAAGCACGGCGCGCAATGGATCTCGACGCTCGAGACCTATGCGTTTCCCCTCATCGGGTCGCGCCCGGTCGATCAGGTGGACGCCTCGGCCGTGCAGTCGGTTCTCATGCCGATCTGGCTCACGATCCCCGAGACAGCGCGGCGGGTTCGCCAGCGCATCGGCGTCGTTCTCGACTATGCCAAGGGCAAGGGCTGGCGCGAGGCAGAGGCGCCGCTGCGGGCAGTCGGTCAGCTCATGCGGGGCATCAAGCAACCGGGCGGCGGAAACTTCGCGGCAATGCCCTATGCCGAGCTTCCGGCCTTCATGGCGAAGCTACGGGAAAGCGAGGCGTCAGTTGGACGGCTGGCGCTCCAATTCACGATCCTGACCGCCGCCCGATCGGGCGAAGTCCGCAACGCGACGTGGGGACAAATCGACCTGGACGCTGCCGAGTGGAAGATACCGGCTGGAACGACAAAGACGGGTAAGATGCACATTGTCCCGCTCGTTCCTGCGGCGATCGACATTCTCAACGAGATGCGCGGCCTTTTCGGGGGCAAGGCCTCCGAGCCGGTGTTTCCTGGCCTCAAGGGCAAGCCGCTGAGCGATGCAACGCTGTCCAAGGCACTGCGAGTCGCTGGCGGCGGCGCGTTCACCGTTCACGGCTTCCGCTCGACCTTCCGCGATTGGGCTGCGGAAACCGGCTTTGCCGATGCGTGGGCGGAAGCGGCCTTGGCGCACGGCAACCCTGACAAAACAGAGGCGGCTTACAAGCGAACGACGTTCTACGCGCAACGCCGCGACAAGCTGATGCCGGCGTGGGCGTCGTTCGTCATGGGGGACGGCTCCAATGTCGTCTTACTGGCGGAGCGGCGGGCATGACCCACAAGAGGATTACAAAGCCGAATGTAGGAACTAGCGAAACCGCGCTAATTGCAGCCGCTATAGCTGGGGAGCAGCGGCGGGGGGTGATCGATGGGGTGGAGGTAGATTTCACGCACCCTGATCTACCCCCCGATGATTGGGAAGCGAGACCCTTCTGGCATGTCGCCCACAACTCCCCGTGCCATGCTGGAATTGTCTTTCCGGGAGAGGCTGCACACCTAGAGAAAGAGCGCTTGCAGAACGACAGAGAAGCAGAAGAACCCTGCCCGGTCGTGCCCGTCCATGCCGGCGATAAGGTCAGCGTGCATCAGGTCGTTCCGAAAATTGAGGATCGAAGGTTCGATCACCCACATGATGCCCAAGAACGGCTGGCATTCCTTAAGATTAAGCGGGCCTCTGGAGAGATTGTCCATCTTGCCGATCCACTGACATTTTATGGAGTCACGCAGATTCGGCAGGGCGCTTTACGGACGACCTTCGATCATGTTGTAGGCCGAATTACCAAGCAAGCCCGGCTTGCTGATTTATATGAGCGTAGTCCCCAGCTGAAAGCCGACTTTAGCTTCATGCAGTTCTGGGGTTTGTCGATGGAAGACATGGCGCTGGCAGCGGCGCAGGATGCCCACCGCGCCTTTTTCAGGTTGAACGCGCTCCTCCCGAAAGATGGTGACGAGGATGCGGGTAAAATGCAGCTAAGCCGCAGCCATCTGCGCAAATTGGCGAATAGCGCGGCTCTCGCGGGATTCCTGCTCGGCAAGGCTGAGGCTCGCCAAGCGGAGAAACATGCTGGAGGAACGGCCAACCAACCTAAGGCTGTGGCGGGTCGGATCAACTGGGACCGCCGAGCGGATGCCAATGCGGAGTGGGCGAAGCGGCCTAGG
>JAUJOV010000006.1:0-69665 GCA_030447545.1 Sphingomicrobium sp.
CGTCCGAAAATGCACCGGCGTCGGCGCGCTCGTCGGCGTGGCCGTCCTCGCAACCGGCCTGCTGTTGCTGCTGTTCTTTCGTCCCGTGCCACTAACGGACACGGTCGCATGAAGCCCATCCGATTAATGGAAGCTTGTGCCGCAACATGGACAGTAGGCAATCTTGATGTGCTGTCGGCGTATCCTTCCTCGCCGCGAACGTAAGAGCCAATAGCCGCCTGACGGGCGCCATCATTGCGTCAGGACATACAGTTCGGATTCGGTACTACTCGCCACGCTGGCCAAGTCGTAAGCCAGTTGGCCACAGCAGGTGAAGCCATGACCCGCTTGTGCCGTGGTGGCCTACGTCCGCTTCCACCCATTGCGGACATTCCATCGAGGTCTCCCGCTCTTGATCGTAGGCTCGTTGCGCCCCTGGCGTGGAGCACGTCCAAAACCTCCCACACGCATCTGGTTCGGCTGAGCCCAAATCGATGCTTTCTTCTGGTATTTAATATGGTGAGCTTAGCCGCCTGCCTCGAGTTGAATGAGGACAAGAGAATACTCATTTAACCTCAATGCTTTCTTTGAAGTCTCCAGCGGCCGTGAGCGCTGCCGCGGCAGTCCTGTTCGGCTGCACCGCCGAAAGCCGCATCAATGGCGCCTCGCAGTTGGCGGGTACGTCCACGCACGCGCTCGCCGTAGTCCGTGAGGCCGCTCTCCCATTGCGCGGCACGCCGACCGATTACGACCGCTTAATTGCGGCAGCGGCGGGGTCCACCCGCGTCTTGCTGGGAGAGTCCACGCATGGAACGCACGAGTATTATCGTGAGCGCGCTCGCATCACGCAGCGGCTGATCAGCGAAATGGGGTTCAACGCGATAGCTATCGAGGGCAACTGGTCGCCGACCTATCGCGTGAACCTCTACGTGCGCGGGCTTGGCAACGATCGCTCGGCCGAACAAGCGCTGCAAGACTACAAGCGCTTTCCAAAATGGATGTGGCGCAACAGCGAGTTCCGTGACTTCGTAGAGCAGCTGCGCGCCTACAATCTGACGCTTCCCCGGCCGAAACGGATCGGCGTTTTCGGGGTCGATGTCTACGACATGTTCGACGCGGCCGATGCGGTCGTCGGACATCTCGGCACCGTTGATGAGTCCGCGGCCCGCCGCGCCAGGCGCCACTACGCCTGCTTCGCCAGGCACGACCGCGACGAGCACCGCTATGGCGCGGCCGCGCAGGCTCGCTCCGCTGTCTGCGCTGACGAAGCCGCTGCGGTTCTGGCTGAGGTTAAGCGGCTGCCGCGGCCCGCCTCCCTGGAAGCGGCCGAAGCACATTTCGCCGCGACTGGCGCCGCGGAGTCGGTCAGCGCTTCGGAAGCGTATTTCCGTACCATCCATGCGAACGTCGACGCGTGGAACCTGCGCGACCAGCAAATGGCCGAAAATGTCGAAGCGATCGCCGCTTACGCTGCGCGCCTGACCGGCCGCGAAGGCCGAGTCGTGGTGTGGAGCCACAACAGCCATACCGGCGACGCGCGGGCAACGATTGCCGCGCTCAAGGGCCAGCTGAACCTGGGCCAGCTCATGAAGCAGCGCCACGCCGACAAGGCGATGCTGGTTGGCTTCCTCACCCATTCGGGCACCGTCCAGGCCGCGCCTGCATGGGATCAGCCCAGCCGCGAGTTCACGCTCAAGCCGGCTATGGCCAACAGCGACGCAGATCTGTTCCACCGCACCGGGTTCGACAGCTTTCTGCTAGTGCTGAGGGGCGATCCGAAGCTGGCGGCGAGCCTGTCGGCCCGGATGCTGCAGCGTGCTGTCGGCGTCGTTTATATCCCGCATGCCGAACTGCAGAGCCACTACGGGCCTGCGCAGCTGTCGGCGCAATTCGATGCGGTGGTGTACATTGACCGGACTCGAGCAGTGCGCCCGCTATAACCGCCGGATTGTCCAACTGTAGCTTTCGACAAACCGCGCCATTATCGACTTAGGTCCGCTTCCCACCCATTGTGGACATTAGCGGAATCTCTGGTTTTCACCCAGCGGACGTTAGGAGCCGCAGCTACCAAAGGAGGTTTGTGGCGATCACGACAAGCACGATGATGACGATGCCTGTGCAGGACACCTTCATCCAACTCTCGACGAGCCGCAGGTAGCGTCTCGTAAACTCTCGATGGTCCACGAGGTCAGACTATGAGGGTCAATGTCCGCTTTCCACCCAAAGCGGACATTAGCGCGCTGCGTCAGGAAGGACCCTGAGGGCAGCGGCCGGGGACACTATGCGCATTTTGACACGGATGCTGCTAGCGTTGGCCGCGTATATCACGGCGTTTACAGGCTTCCGCTACTTGGGCATCGGCGACGGCGGTTTGTTCGACTGGGCCTTGCTAGTAGTCGCTTCACTCGGCGCTGTTCTAAGTTTACGACCGCTCCCATCCGCCCATGCAGCGCTAGTGTTCCTGTCGATGCTCGTGCTGGGGTTTTTGTCCGCTTTCGTCATTCTTTACGCAGTGTTCGGTGAAAGCCTTTAATGGCATCTGGAGACGCGCGGCGATCTCTCCCAATGTCGGCTTTCGACCCATTGCGGACATTGGCATGTGCACTCCCATGGCGTACCACCCGCTCCATGCCTCTTACGGGCCTAGCAATTGGGTCGTTGATAGCCATCCTCTGCGGTGTTGGTTTCGCGACCTACCTGCTGAATAGAAGTGGTCAGAAGTGGGGCTGGTATTTCCTTGCCGGCCTGATCTTTTTTATCGTCGCCTCAATTGTTGTCTGGAGCGCATTTGATTTCGCTACGGGGCGCCGGGGGGGGCTCGAGGCGGCCCCATGATTTGCGTAGTCGGGTTACGGCAGAGCTCGCCGGAGCGCACGACATGGTGCTGCTGTTCGACTGTGCGGCCATGTCGGAGTTCAACGAGGTCGCCGAAGCGGTGCTCGTCGCGGATCCCACGGTGCGCAGGTACGAAACATATTCGTCAAGCGCGAGGTGAAGTTCGCGCCCTTCGTGGAGCTGGCCGAGGGCGGTTGAGCACGGCTCCTGCCGGCGCCCCTCGCCGCGCGCGCTTCGCTCAGCTCGCCTTGCGCTGAGTGATCCAGGCGTCGATCTTCTGCTCGAGGATCGGGAGCGGCAGCGCGCCGGTCATCAGCACCTGGGCGTGGAAGTCGCGCACGTCGAACCTCTTGCCAAGCTCGGCCTCCGCCTTCTTGCGGAGGCGCTGGATGGTGAGCGCGCCGATCTTGTAGGCCAGCGCCTGCGAGGGAATTGCGATGTAGCGCTCGACTTCTGCGGTCGCGTCGGTCTTTCCCATGTCCGAATGGCCGAGCATGTATTCGATCGCCTGCTCGCGCGTCCAACCCTTCGAGTGAATGCCGGTGTCGACCACCAGCCGCATGGCGCGAAGCATCTCGTCCGACAATGTGCCGAACCGCTGGTACGGGTCCTCGAACAGGCCCATTTCATAGCCGAGCGTCTCCGCGTACAGCGCCCAGCCCTCCACGAACGCCGTATTGCCGCCGAAGCGCATGAACGGCGGCAGCGCCTCGTTCTCCTGCGCGAGGCTGATCTGGAAATGATGCCCCGGCGCGCCCTCGTGCAAATAGAGCGTGGTCATGCCCGTCGTCGTCCGCGACGGCAGGTCGTAGGCGTTGAAGTAGAATATCCCCGGGCGGCTGCCGTCCGGCGTCCCCGACTGATAGCTTCCGCCAGCCTGGAATTTCTCGCGGAACGGCTCGTAGGGCCGGATTTCCAGGCTCGCCTTGGGCACCGTGGAGAAGAAGCCCGGGAGCTTCGCATCGACCGTCTTGCCGATCTCGTAATAGCGCTCGGTGAGCGCCTCGCGGGTTTTCATCTTGAACTTCGGGTCGCTGCGCAAATGGTTGAAGAACTGGTGAAGCGTGCCCTTAAACCCTACCTCCTGCTTCACCTTTGCCATCTCGGCGGTGATTCGCTCGACCTCGCGAAGTCCGGTCTGGTGGATTTCGTCCGGGCCGAGCGGCAGCGTCGTGGTCGACTGGATGCGGTGGCGGTAAAGCCTGTCGCCCCCCTTCATGTACAACAGGCCCGCACCCTCGCGCGCGCTGGCGAGATATTCGGTCTTCAGAAAGTCGCGAAGGCGAGTCAGCACCGGATACAGCTGGTCGGTGATTGCCGAGCGGTGCAGCCGGGTCAGCCGCTCGCGGTCGGCCGCGCCGATCGAATCCGGGAACTGCTTGACCGGGCCGTAATAGGGCGAGTCCTCCGGCTTCATCTTGAGCTGGTTGTCGAGCTGCTCGATCATGTTGCGAACCGTCAGCTTGGTCTCGACAACGCCCGTCTGCTGTCCCTGGCGGAAGCGGCCGATCGCTCGGTCAATGATCGCAACAAACTCGGCGTGCCGCTTCAGATTGTTCTCATAGTCGGCGAGCGTCTTGAACGGCGCCGCGCCCTTGCCGCTAGCGAAGGTCGGATAGGAGGTGTGGAAGCCGAAAAAGTGGTTCAACGGCCGAACCGCGGTCAGCGCGAGCATGTCGGGCTGAAGCGCCTCGAGAGTGTCCCGGTTGTCGAACTCGAACACATCACAGGCAAGTTGGTCGACCGCGTTCAGCTCCGCGCGGGGGATCGTGCGGAGCGCGGCAAGCTCCTGCTCGGATACGGCGCGCTCGGCGGCATAATATTGGTCGGTGAACAGGTCGCCGATGCGGTCGGCGTAGCGCAGATCGCCGCGGTAGATCGCGCTCATCGGATTGCGCCGGAGGCTCGCCTCGTCGCTTGCCTTGAACAGCTCGAACAGCCGGTCGTGAGCGCTCTTTTGCGGCGTCGCTGGGGCTTGCTGCGTCACCGCCTGCGCCGGCGCTGCGACGGTCACGGGCGCTGGAGGAACGGTCGCGCATCCGGCGGCCGCGCCGGCCAGAAGCAATGCGGCAAGCGCGTTGCGAAACGTCATGAAAAGCTCCCCCTGACGGGCTGTGTTATGGGCGCAAGACAGCTAGCCCTCACGGGCGAGCCGCGCAACGTCCTTTCGACGAGGTACGGTCGCTGTCTACCAGAATAAACCGTGGACCACGTCCTCGATGTCGCCCGTGTCAAGGTTCACCAGCAGAGCGCCCGGGGCAATTTCCCGCGACGTTCGGAGATGGCGCAGGAGGAATACTCTTCGGCACCTTCGCTTAGCGTGAAGCGAATGCCTGCCTCAGCCAAAAAAGGAAGCTCGTGCTCGTCGCCCCACGGCTGGACAACGAGAGTTAACGGCTCCTCATTCCCGTTCTGGAAGGGCTGGATCGGCATTTTGCGGCCACCCTTCGAACACCTTGGCAACCGGTTGATTTACTCGGGAACACTGTCCGCTTTCCACCCAAACCAGACATTAGTCGAATGTCCGCTTTCCACCCAAAGCAGACATTCAACACGCGCCTTGCGAGAGCCATCAAGCGAGAAGAACTGTCAGCTTCCGATGTGTGCAGCAGCCTGAGCATTGGCCTGCATATCGCCCGACAGTGCCTTGGCGCTTTAGGATCGGATGTGCCGCGGACACTTGCTTGCGGCTAAGTGCTAGATGGTCAGCGATGCACTCGTCACAAACCGCACGCGGAGCCCGCACTTCCACGAAGCTCCGAACTCTTTCCTTCACCGTCATGCCGGCCTCGCCCCCGAGTATGACACTAGGCGTAGCGTCAGCATCGGGAAAGACAAGTCACAACAAACGCTTAGTTCCTGAGTCGGGTCTCGGGCGGCCCTATTCCTGTCGGCAGCGCCATTCCTTACATTCTGGCGTCTGCTTTCCACCCGTTGCAGACATTAGCTAGTTGATCGAATTCCCGCGCTCGCGCCAACTAGCGAGTGACCGGCGCTTCCTGGGCGCTAGAGAGCGCGCGAACCACATCTGCTGACGTCATGATTGAACATTAGCGGACTGGCGACAGGGCGCGGCCGGCGCTCCCAACATTGATGCTGAGCAACTCGCCATAGCCGCGGCGCAGCGGCAAAAAACGAAGCTCCAGGCGAGAGGCGCCCGATTCAATCATGTGCGGCAGCTCCCAAAACGGCGCTCTCGGGAGGTAAGCGAGGGCCGATCGTTGGGCGCCGCGGATCGTAACCGATCCGAAGAACGACGATGAGTGAGGCGTTTCCGAGTAACGCTCCGCGTGCAGCAGGTGGATAGTAGTCGGCTGGCCAACATGGTCACCGTGTCGACAGTTGATGGTTTCGATAACCGCTTGAATGACCAACTCTGCCTCATCGTCGATGAACGCCCCCTCCCCCACTTCCGAGCGACTGATGAAGTAGGTGCGCGAAATATCCCTAATCTGTGCGCTCAGCTCCCCAGGCTGTGGATCCGGGATCTGCTTCCGCGTGCGCGTTGCTGGCATGACCGACCAATCAGCTGGAAGTCGCAAGCGCCGCAGCCCCAACTGCGTCAAAGGTTAAGAGGCTCAGCACCGCGTCCACTTATCATGCCGGTCCACAACTCATGACAAAAATGACAAAATGTCATGAATACGAAGGCCCGGACACCCGCCCCGAGGCCAACCGGCGGCGGACGCGCGGCGCGGATCAACTTTCTCGCCCCGCTGCATCTCGCTAGGGCTTGGGCTATTGTTGGCGCAGGTTTGCAGCGAAAGCACGGTGTGGCCGGACTACGATTCGATGAAGAGGCAGCGCGCGACGTCCTGCTCGTGCGCGCCATCGAAAGCGAGGACGCCGAAGCGGTAGTGCTGACGCGTGACGACCGGCAGTATGCAACGACCGTAGCTCTAAACTCGACCCGGCTAGGAGAGACTGCCGACGCGCGGCACACGGCGGCGTTCCTGACCCGCCGCGCTGGCCTGGCGCTAGATCGGCTCGTGGGTCGATATCCGATGCTGCAGCGGGCCCGCAATTTGGCGCGCTGGCCGCTGTTCCTGAATTGGGCACTGCCGCTGAGCGCGCTGCTCATTGGCCTGGCCAGCAATGCCATCGAAGGGGATCGGCTGAACATTTTGGCGTTCCCACTGCTGGGAATGATCGCCTGGAACTTGGCCGTTTACGCACTGCTGCTACTCAGGTCTGTTCGCGCGTGGGTTGGTGGGGGCAAGCGCGCCACGCCGTCCCCTCCCGTCATCAACTGGATGTTGCGTACCGCAAATGCGCATTTGGCAGGTCACCCGACGCTCGAGCGCGCGGTCACCCGATTTGGGCGGGACTGGGCGGCCCTGGCGACGCCCCTCACCCGCTGCAGAGCTAGCCGCACACTCCATTTAAGTGCCGCCACATTCGCGTTGGGCATCATTGCGGGGATGTTTGCACGTGCACGGTACACGGCGGCGTACACTGCGGGCTGGGCTGGCACGTGGGCAGGCGCTGAGACGGAAATTGCTGCCTTTCTAAAGCTCGTGCTTGGCCCTGCGAGCGCCCTCACGGGCATCTCTCTGCCAACAATTGAGCGACTGCGTGAACTCCGAGGAGCAGGCGAGAACGCGGGCGACTGGCTGGTTCTGTGGATGGTCACTGCCGCTCTGTTTGTGATCGCGCCGCGTCTGGTTCTGGCTCTCGGCAGCTTGTCGCGATGCAGGCAGCTAAGTCGCCGCTTCGAGATCGCGCGCGATCTCTACGTCCGACGCGTGCTCCGGGACGCGCTAGGCCGGACAAGCACTGTCCGCGTGGTACCTTACGGCTTCAAGTTGGCAGGTCAGTCGGGAGACAAGCTCAAGCGTCTCCTTGTCGCCGGCCTGGGCGAGAAGACTACCGTCCACACCGACGCCTTGGTTCGTTACGGAGAGGAGGACGACTGGGTCGCGCAGCAGGCGAGTCAGGCGGGCAACGCAGATCAGCTCATCGTCCTGTTCAACCTTGCCTCGACGCCAGAGGCGGAAAATCACGGTGCTTTCGTGGCTCGGTTGCAAAAGCAGCTCAATCACAACCCAGAGCTAATGGTGCTGCTCGATGATAGCGGCTTCATGCACAAGGTGCGCGGACAAGCGTACGCGCCCCGACGGCTCGAGGAGCGACTGCAAGGGTGGAGGACCATGCTAGCGAGTTTTGAAATCGTCCCAATCCGAGTGAGCCTCGACCCCAGCACGAGTAGCGAGGGCGCCAGCGAGTTGGAGCAGGCGCTGTTGCGTAGCACGGGGGCAGGATGAGCAGCCCTCCGCCTCCTCAAAAAGCGTCTGCGGAGATTATCAACCTCAGCCTGATCAGCCACACGAATGCGGGCAAGACCACTTTGGTCAGGACCTTGCTGCAGCAGGACGTTGGCGAGGTGCGTGATGCGGCACACGTGACGGACGTCGCCACTGGCTATGTAATGGTGCAGGAGGGTCCCCATACGCTTATGCTATGGGACACTCCCGGCTTCGGCGACACGGCTCGGCTGGTGAGCCGCCTACGTGCGTCCGGAAATCCCATCGGCTGGTTCCTCAGCCAAGTGTGGGACCGGCTTCGTGATCGGCCACTTTGGTCGAGCCAGCAAGCGGTCCGGAATGCTAGAGATGAAGCAGATGTCGTCCTGTACCTGGTGAATGCCAGCGAGGACCCGGCTGGTGCGGCGTACATTCCGCTTGAGATGGAAGTCCTTGCGTGGGTCAGAAAGCCCATCGTGCTGCTTCTAAATCAGACGGGGCCTCCAGGCGAAGACGGCAAAGCCGAAGAGCAGCGATGGACAGAGCACCTCGTCTCTACTGGGCTCGTGCGCGCGACGCTGACGCTCGATGCGTTTGCTCGTTGCTGGGTCCAAGAGCGCACGCTGCTGCGCACTATCACGCCGCTTCTCAACGACCGGCAGCAGCGGGCAATGGAAAGCTTGATTGCGGCTTGGACAGAGCGCAACTTGCAGCGCTTCCATGCATCCATGGGGGTTCTCGCCCGCCAGCTCGCTGCGATTGCCTGCGACCGCGAGGAGATTGGCGATCGCAAGTGGTACGACCGTGCGCGCGGTGCGGTCATGAACCCAATGGGAAGTGATAGCTCTCCGGAAGCTCAGCGGGCAATGGGCCGCCTGGGCGAGCGAGTGGATAAAGCGATCCGGGATTCGACTGACCGGCTCATTCAGCTGCACGGTCTCTCAGGCCGCGCCGCACAGGACGTGCTGAAGCGCATGCGCGACGACTACACTGAAGCAGCCCCCGCGTCGGAAGGCATTGCCGCCGTGCTTGGCGGGCTTGTCTCCGGCGCGGCGGGCGGGCTGGCGGCCGACCTCGCTGCAGGCGGACTGACGCTTGGAGCGGGCATGTTGGTCGGCGGCATTCTTGGCGCGGTTGGCGCGGGCTCCGCGGCGCGGGGCTACAACATGGCACGGGGAGACGAGAGCAATTCAGTGCGATGGTCACAGGAATTCTTTGCTGGCCTCGTTCGATCAGCTTTACTGCGCTACCTGGCCGTCGCGCACTATGGCCGCGGACGGGGCGAATGGGAGGAGGGCGAGCACCCTACCACTTGGCGCGATGCCGTGAGCGAAGTGGTAACGGCTGAGCGCGGGAAGATCAGCTCGATCTGGAGAAAGGCGCGTCACGCGGAGCCAGAAACCGTGGTGGGGGCGCTTCAAGAGGTCCTCACTCGTGGCGCTGGACAGTTACTGTCCGGGTTCTACCCGGAGACGGCGGACTTGTGGACACGAAGCGTAGCCACGACGATGATACGGCCGGCGCGCCACTCATGACAAAAGCGTGAAAATGTCATGAGGCCCCCGGGAGCAAGCCACCCCTCTTTCGCTAGATCGTTGCGGCGCTTTACCATTTGTGCTCACCTGCGCCTGGGCATGTTCAACTTTCTCAACATATTCGGCCACCACGAGATCGACGCATGGCGGGATGAGCAGACGCTCGCGGCCGCGGCAGTCCTCAATGACCTTGCTACCCACCTGGCCTGTGGCTTCGAAGACGAACTTAAAAGCGCCACCTGGAATGATGGTCTTATAGCGCCTGGCAAATTCATTGCGACGCGCGTTTCGCCAGCTGTGCGAGAGGCATCAGAGCCAGTCGTCGAAAAAATTCTCGATCGGGCCAATCGCGAACTTCAAGAGATCGTCGCCCACCAAGCCGTATGGAACGATACGCCAAGGCATTCCACCGAAGCAGACGATCCGGCCCCGGCGCTGCAGGACGTGGCTGTTGCTGCGGCGCCGCTGGCCGGTGGACTAGCAGCAGCCGCAGCCCTGCCAGCGATGGCCGTCACGACCACGAGGCTTTTTTCGGCCTTGCGATCACGACAGCTATCAGTTGGCCGGTCGTGGTGGTCGGTGGCGCTTTGGCAGGGGTCTGCATTGCAACTGGCGTGCTGAACACCAGCCGCATCTGGGCAAAAGCAGAGCAGCGTCTGCGCAAACGCATTCATGATCATGTTGTCGGGATCCTTGTACGCGGCCCGCCCGACCAGCGGTCCCCGCGGCAAGCTGACGCGGTCTTCGGCGTGCTCCGGCTTATACTCGAGTGGGGCCGTGACCGCGGCCTTATCGGCCTCAACCATGCAACCAGGCCGAAGAAGCTCTACAAAGCCGACAGGTCCGACAAGCTATGGCTTCCCGCTCATCTTGACGCGTTCCGGGCTGTGGCCTCCCCAGAGATGCGGCTGGCGCTGGAGCTGGCACTTTGGACTGGGCAACGGCAGAGCGATTTACTGCGTCTTGGCTGGTCTAGCTACGACGGACAGCGCCTGACGCTGCGCCAAGGCAAACGGCGGCGGAAGGTCGACATGCCGGTTGCTGGGCCGTTGAGGGCCATTCTCGACGCCACAAAACGTACTGCGCTGACTATTCTTACCGCACCAAACGGGAAACCAATGGCGAGCTGCCACGCTGGCGGCGGGCTTGGATGGGCTCCACTTCCATGATCTGCGTGGCACTACCTGTACCTTGTTGGCTGAAGCTGGCGCCACGCCCTCTGAAATCGCCGCAATGATCGGCTGGACCGTATCTACCGTGAACCACATGCTCGACACCTATCAAGCAATGACCGCCACCTTGAGTGATTCAGCCGTTGCCAAATTGGAGCGCCGTGTCCGCTGATTTGCGGAATGAACTGCGGAATGGGCTGTGGATAAGTAGCTAAGTGCTGGCTGGGGCGGCAGGATTCGAACCTGCGAATGCCGGTACCAAAAACCGGTGCCTTACCACTTGGCGACGCCCCAGCAGCGCGAGGGCGGATATAGACGCACGCGTGCCAGTTGGAAGGGCTAGCGGTTCGGGATGCGGCCGTTGACCAGGTCGTCGTAATCCTTCGCCAGCTGGCGCGACAGGTCGCCGACCTCGAACCGCCACGGCCCGGCCGACTGGACGAAGGTGACTTCGGCCGCGCTTCCGGTGACGAACATCTGCTCGAAGCTTTCGAGCTCTTCGGGCCAGATCGTGCGCTCGACCACCTCGGCTCCGCGACGGCGGGCGAGGTCGATCACCGTCCGGCGAGTGATTCCGTCGAGGAAGCAGTCGGGCGTGGGCGTGTGCAGGCTTCCGTTCTTCACGAAGAAGACGTTGGCGCCCGTCCCTTCAGCAACCTGTCCGCGCCAGTCGAACATCAGCGCATCGTCGAACCCTCGGTCCTCGGCATGCTTCTTCGACAAGGTTGCGATCATGTAGAGGCCCGCCGCCTTGGAATGCACCGGCGCGGTGAACGGCGCCGGCCGCCGCCAGGGCGCAATGTCCAGGCGGATGCCCTTTTCGGCCTTGGCCGGATCGAAATATTTGCCCCACGGCCACGCGGCGATCGCCAGGTGCGCCTTGGTGCCCGTCGGCGATACGCCCATCCGCTCCGACCCGCGCCAGGCGAGCGGCCGGACATAGCCGTCGGTGAGCCCGTTCGCCTCGAGCACCTCGTTGCACGCCGCGTCGATTTCCTCGACGCTCCACGGAATGTCGAAAGCCAGGATGCGAGCGCTGTTGTGCAACCGCTCGCTGTGTTCGCGAAGCTTGAAGATCACGCCATTGTAGGCGCGCTGACCTTCGAACACGCTGCTTGCGTAGTGCATCGCATGGGTGAGGATATGGACTTCGGCCTCGCGCCACGGGACCAGCCGGCCGTCGAACCAGATCCACCCGTCGCGATCGTCGTAGGTCCTGCGCTCCGCCATCAAGCCCGCCTGTTACGCCTCGGCCACAGCGCCTAGGCCAGCGGGGTCTCCTCGGCAAGGTTCGTACCTCGAGCCTGGGCTGCAAGCTCCGCCCCTCGGCGCGACGCGGCCTCGATGGTTCGCGCAACCAGAGCGTCGAGCTCGGGATCGAGCACTGCGAGGCCCGCCTCGGTCGTGCCGTTCGGGCTCGCCACGCGGCCGACGATCTCGTCCGTGCTTTCGCGAGTGGTTGCGCCCATCCAGCCTGTTCCCAGCACGGTTTCCAGCGCGATGGTGCGGGCTAGATCGTCCGGGAGGCCGCGCTTCACTCCGGCCTTTGCAAGTGCTGCGATGAAGCGCGCGACATAAGCGGGACCGGCGCCGGCGACCGAGCCGATCGCAGCGAGATTGGCCTCGCCGTTCGTCCACAGCACAAGTCCCAGCGCGGAAAAGGCGTTGGACAGCGGCTCGAGCACCTGGTCGTGCGAATCCTCGCTGTAGAGCGCGATCACCCCGCGGCGGACCGATACCGGCAGGTTGGGCGCCGCCCGCAGGACCGCACGTGCATTGGGGAAACGGGCGCGAATGCTTGCCGCCTCCACTCCGGCGAGGATCGACACAACGGTCGTGCGCGAAGTCACCCAGGGCGCGAGCTTCGGCGCGATCTGGTCGAGCTGCTGCGGCTTGAATCCGAGGATTACAAGCTTCGGCGGAGGACCCGCGTCGGCGAAGCTGGTGACCACGCGCAGGCCTTCGACCGGGCGCCCGCTCGGCCGGATTGCAACCGCGGTCGACAGATCGAGCCCGGCCGCGCGCCAGCCCTCGACCATCGCTCCCGCCATATTGCCGCAGCCCACGAACCACGTGCGGTCCAGCGCATTCACCTGCCCAGGCTGGGGCCCGTTCGCATCGGCCATTCTCAAGCCTCCCCGTGGGTGTCGATCAGCGCCGCGGCGATCGCCTCGCCGGGCGACTTGCCGCCCCACAGCACGAACTGGAACACGGGGTAGAAGCGCTCGCATTCCTCGAGCGCGGCCTCGATGATCGACTCGGCCTGCTCGAGGCTGAGCCCGTCGCTCTCGCGCGTGTCGAGGATGGTCGCGTGGCGGAACACGACCAAGCCCGAGCCCGACCACATCTCGAAATGGCCGAGCCACAGCTGTTCGTTGATGAGGCCGAGCGCCTCGTAAATCGCGGCGCGCTTCTCGGGGCTCGCCTTGATGTCGGGAAAGGCGAGGAACTGGAGCACCTGGTCCTCGGGCCGCCACACGCCGCGAAGCTCGTACTGGGTCCAGCTGCCGATCGCCGAGGCGACAATCTCTCCTTCGGCCGAGCGCTCGCACGCCCAGCCGCGCGCCTCGAAATATTGCTCGAGGATCTCGATGGGAGCGCCGTCGTCGCGCTCTTCCTGGGTCTCTTCGTCGCTCAGCCTCACGCCTCCCCTGCGTCCTTCGCCTTGCCCGACCGGCGAGTGCCGGGCGGAGGGCCGGCAACCTTCGCTTCGAGGGCTGCGATCCGGCTCTTCAGGATCTCGTTCTCGTCGCGCGCGGCGGCGGCCATGGCCTTGACCGCGTCGAACTCGTCACGGCCGACGAAGTCGGCGCCCGCCATCCACTCGCGCAGCTTCTCGCGCGTCGAGGCTTCGGCCTCGCGGCCCATGCCCGCAAAGGTCCCGGCGACGCCGTTCACCATCTTCACGAAGTCGTCGAACAGCTTGTTCTCGGACTGCATCTCGCTCTCCTCCAGCCGCGCCCGGCTGCCAAGCACAACGCCTTCAAATAGGGAAGGGTCATCGCTCCTGCCAGTGGCGGGAGAGGCTATCGCGAGGCCAGCAGCGACTGCCTGAGCATGCTCTCTTCGGGAAGGACGACGCGCAGCTTGCGCCGGGCGAAGTCGATCGAGACCTTCTCGAACCCCTTGAGGGCGTTCATCCCAAGCAGCAGGGCCGGCTTGTCGGCGAGGCCGAGCGGCTTGAAGGCGTGCGAATCGGCGAAGACGATCGGCAGGTCCTTCATCGTCACTTCGCCGACCTCCAGCTCGCGCAGGATCATATAGTCGCCAACCAGCTTCTCGCCGGCGACCGAGTGGAGCTCGACCTGGCCGGAGCGCTTCAGGTTCGATCGGCGGTTGAGCTTGTGGTGGAGCGCCTCATTGCCGACCGACACCTCAGCACCCGTGTCGATCACCAGCGTGACCTTGTTGTTGTCCGCCTCGGTATCGGCGAGGATGAAGCGGCCGTTGCGGATGCGCCCGGTGACGACGATCGCGTCCTTGTCTCTGAGCCTCGCCTTCGACGGCACGATGGTCAGGGTCTGCCGCTTGAAATCGAACAGGATGCGCTGCGAGCGCAGCGAGTCGAGGCCCAGGATGCCGTCGGCGCCCATATATTGAGCGTCGAGCAGCGCGGCATCGACGTTGGTGACCTGCTTGGCGGCAAGATCCAGGACCGGCACCCTCGCCGTCCCCACCTGCGACTGGCCAAGCACGGTGTGCAGCGTCGCGCGTGCGCTTTCGCGCAAGCCGAGGTGCCGCGCGAGGTCCGTCGAAATCGCGGTCCGGTCGGCGCCGGTGTCGATCAGGAAGCGATAGGGTCCCGAACCGGCGACGCGCACGGGCACGGTCATGCGCTGGTGGCGGTCACGGTTGAACGCCAGGTCCTTCGCCTCGGTGGTGCTGTCGACCTGCTCCGGCTGCCCAAGCGTTTCGTACTGGTCGGTCTTGGCGGTCTGGGCATGGAGCGGGCCGGCGCCAAGCAGCAGAATCGCAATGAAAGGCAAAGTCCGCATCATCCCCGCACCTCTTGGCCACCGCTTGTAACACGGATTTCCAAAAGCCTGGTCAGCCTTCCTTGCGTGCTGCCAGCAGGAATTCGACATTGCCCTCGGGGCCGGTGATTGGACTTGGCGTCACACCGAGCACGTTCCACCCTTGGCTCCCAACCCATTCGGCGGCCGCGTCGCACACGCGCCGGTGAACCTTCGGGTGGCGGATGACCCCGCCCTTGCCGACCTCGTCCCGCCCCGCCTCGAATTGAGGTTTGACCAGCGCCACCAGCATCGCGCCGGGCCGGGCGAGGTTGAGCGGGGCTTGGAGCACCTTGGCGAGGCTGATGAAGCTCGCGTCGCACACGACCACGTCAACGGGCTCGGGGATGATGCCGGCGTCCAGGTGCCGGGCATTGGTCTGCTCGTGCACCACGACGCGCGGGTCCTGGCGCAGCTTCCAGGCGAGCTGGTTGGTGCCGACGTCGACCGCGTAAACCTTGGCCGCGCCGCGGCTCAGAAGCACGTCGGTAAAGCCGCCGGTCGAGCTGCCGACGTCGAGGGCGACTGCGCCGGTCACGTTGAATCCGAAGTGGTCGAGCCCGTGCGCAAGCTTGATCCCGCCGCGCGAAACCCACGGATGGTCCTTGCCCCGGACCTCGAGCGGCGCGTCCTCGGCGAGCATATCGCCGGGCTTGGCGAGCTTCCTCTCGCCCGAAAACACTGCACCGGCCATGATCAGCGCCTGAGCTTTTGTGCGGCTCTCCGCCAGTCCGCGGCTCACCAGCAGCTGGTCTGCCCTGACCTTGGTTACGCCCGCACCCCCTCGAATCCCGCACTGTTGACGCGCAGCGCCTTCAGGACGGTCTCGACGATGTGCGGCGCGTTGAGGCGGGCTTCGTCGTACTGCTTCTCGGGCTTGTCATGGTCGAGGAAGCGGTCGGGCAGGCGCATCGTGCGGAGCTTGAGGCCCGCGTCGACCAGCCCTTCGTCGCTGGCGAAGGTGAGGACGTGGGCGCCGAGGCCGCCGATCGCCGCTTCCTCGATCGTGACCGCCACCTCGTGCGTGGTCAGCAGCCGCCGGATCAGTTCCTCGTCGAGCGGCTTTGCGAACCTCAGGTCGGCGACGCTCGTCGAAAGGCCCATTGCATCGAGCTGGTCGGCTGCCTTCTCCGCCTCGGCAAGGCGCGTTCCAAGCGACAGGATCGCGACCTTCTTTCCCTGGCGGACGATCCGACCCTTGCCGATCTCGAGCGCGTGGGGCTGCTCGGGCAAGCCAATCCCCGCCCCTCGCCGCGCGGATAGCGCACCGCGCTCGGTCCGCTGTCGTGGAGCGCCAGGGTGTGGACCATGTGCACCAGCTCGGCCTCGTCGGCCGCGGCCATCACGACGAAGTTCGGCAGAGTGCACAGATAAGCAAGGTCGAACGAGCCCGCGTGCGTGGCACCGTCGGCGCCGACGAGCCCCGCCCGGTCCATCGCGAAGCGGACCGGCAGGTTCTGGATCGCGATGTCGTGGACCACCTGGTCATACGCGCGCTGGAGGAAGGTCGAATAGATGGCGCAGAACGGCCGGTATCCCTGCGCGGCGAGCCCGCCGGCGAAGGTCACCGCATGCTGCTCGGCAATGCCGACGTCGAACATGCGTTCGGGGAAGCTTTGCGCGAACTTGTCAAGCCCGGTCCCCGACGGCATGGCTGCAGTGATCGCCACCACCTTCTCATCGCGCGCGGCCTCGGCGGTCAGCGCCTTTGCGAACACCGATGTATAACTCGGCGGGCCCGCGGCCGCCTTCGCCTGGACGCCCGAGACCACGTCGAACTTGACCACGCCGTGATATTTGTCGGCCGCATTCTCGGCGGGCGCGTAGCCCTTGCCCTTGCGCGTGACGACATGGACCAGCATCGGCCCGACGTCGGCGTCGCGCACGTTCTCCAGCACCTCGACCAAAGCGTCGACGTCGTGCCCGTCGATCGGTCCGACATAATAGAAGCCGAGTTCGTCGAACAACGTGCCGCCGGTGATCAGCCCGCGCGCATATTCCTCCATTCGCCGCGCGGTGCGGTGAAGCGGCTCCGGCATCGCCCGGGCGAGCTTCTGAGCGAGCTTGCGGGGCGCGAGATATTTGTTCGAGCTTACGAGCCGCGCGAGCGAGTTGCGCATGCTTCCCACCGGCGGCGCGATCGACATGTCATTGTCGTTGAGGATGACGACCAGCCGGTTGCCCGTGGCCTCGGCATTGTTCATCGCCTCATAGGCCATTCCGGCGCTCATCGCGCCGTCGCCGATCACCGCGATCGCCTTGCCCGGAGCACCGGACAGCTTGTTGGCGATGGCAAAGCCCAGCGCGGCCGAGATCGAGGTCGAGCTGTGCGCCGCGCCGAACGGGTCGTACTCGCTCTCGGCGCGCCTGGTGAAGCCGCTGAGCCCCCCGCCCTGGCGCAGCGTGCGGATTCGCTCGCGCCGGCCAGTGACGATCTTGTGCGGATAGGCCTGGTGCCCGACATCCCAAACAAGCTTGTCTTGCGGCGTGTTGAACACATAGTGAAGCGCGACCGTCAGCTCGACCACGCCGAGCCCCGCGCCAAGGTGGCCGCCGGTCACCGATACCGCCGAGATCACTTCCTGGCGCAACTCGTCGGCCAGCTGGCGAAGCTCGCTCCTGTCGAGCGCCCGCATGTCGGCGGGGACATGGACGCTGTCGAGCAAAGGCGTGTGCGGCCGGTCGGACATGGCGGCGCACTTACGCGCAAGCCGCCTGCCTGTCACCAATCGGGCGGTCATTTCAGCAATTGCTCAGGAAATGCTCAGCTGTCCCCGCAGTCGCCGCAGGTGCCGCGCACCTCGATCACCGGCCGCTGAGCCGAGAAGCCGGCCGATGCCGCCGCCTTCCTCACGCCCCCCGACAATGCATCGTCGTCGATGTGCTTCGCCTGACCGCACGTGTCGCAGATCAGGAAGATGCAGTCGTGGAGGCAATCCGGGTGGGCATTAGCGACATAGGCATTGGCGCTCTCGACCCGCCGCGCGAGGTTCGCTCCGACGAACAGGTCGAGGATTCGGTAAACGCTGTTGGCGGCGACTCGGCGGCCCTGCCGCGCCGACACCGCTTCGGCGATGTCATAGGCGCTGGCCGGACGGTCGAACTCGGCGAGCGCCTCGAACACCGCTTCGCGCATCCCCGTCCACTGCTCACCGCGCGCGACCAGCTGCCCGCGCGCCGCTTCCTTGAGCGAGTCGCCTTGGTGCACCTTGTGTTCGTGGGAGGTCATCGGGATCAGCTGGATAAACTCCGGGCGGCGTGCCCGCAAGCAAGCAGGAGCCTTAAGGCTAGTCCTCGGCGATGCGGTTGAGCTGGTGGCCGAGCGCAAGGATGGCGACGCCGACGACGGTGTAGAGCTCCTCCGAGCCGCCGTGCGGCAGGGTCAGCGCGCCGGCCATCACCCCAAGCCCGAGGCTGCCGATCGCGCTCGGCATCATGAAGCCATGCTCGACCAGCCCGCGGCCGAGAGCGAGCGCGCCCATCAGCATCGCAAGCACCAGGCCGACTTCATGGACCAGCGGGCTTCCGAGCAACCCGCCCGCAGCGGACAGCATCGCCAGAAGCACCGCGCTGGCGAGGCAGTGGACGAAGCATATCCCCGACAGGCCGATCGCCATCCGGTCGAGCCCGCTGGTGTGAAGCGCAATTGCCATGGCGGCCATATAAACGCACGTCCGTCAGGTTACAACATCACATCCGCCGCAGCCTTCCCACATCTTGCCGCGCGCCAGCGCCCCGCCATATGGCCGGGACGCATGGACTCGGCTCTCGCTTCGCCCGCCCGCACAAGCGCCGCAGAACGGCGGCCGCGGCCGCTCGCAATCGCCAACTGGCTGCTGGCCGTCGCCGCGCTGGTGTTCCTGATGGTGGTCGTCGGAGGGATCACCCGCCTGACCGAGAGCGGACTGTCGATCACCGAATGGCGGCCGGTCAGCGGCGCGATCCCGCCGCTCACGCAGCAGGAGTGGGCCCAGGCGTTCGAGCTCTACAGGCAAACGCCCGAATATCGTGAGGTCAATGGCCCGGCGGGAATGGACCTTGCCGCCTTCAAGCGCATTTTCTTCTGGGAGTGGCTCCACCGGCTGCTTGGGCGGCTCGTCGGCCTCGCCTTCGCTCTCCCGCTGCTGTGGTTCGCTTATCTGCGCGCGATTCCCCGCGGCTATGGCTGGAAGCTCGTCGGCCTGCTCGTTCTTGGCGGAATGCAGGGCGCTCTGGGATGGTACATGGTGATGTCGGGCCTGGTCGACCGCACCGACGTCAGCCATTTCAGACTTTCGGCGCACCTGCTGCTCGCCTTTGCGATCCTCGGCGCCTTGGTCTGGACCGCGCTCGACCTCAGGCGGGACCGGCCGGCGCGCCTCACCGGCGCCTCGGCGGCGGTGCTCGCGATCTCGGCATCCAGCTGCTCTACGGCGCCTGGGTCGCCGGGCTCGACGCCGGCCAGGTCGCCAACAGCTGGCCCGACATGCACGGCCGCTTCTTCCCCGAAGGCGTGGACTGGAGCCGCGGCGTTGCTCACTCGCTTGCCAACGACCCGTACCTGATCCACTTCGTCCACCGCTGGTGGGCGTGGATCGCCGTAGCAGCGCTCGTCATTTTCGCCCGCCGGATCCGCGCCCGCCCCGGCGGCCGCCCCGCCTCGGTCGCGATCCACTCGGCTTTCGGCGCGCAGATCGTGCTTGGAATCCTCACCGTGCTGACCGGCGTGGCGATCTGGCTCGCGGCGCTCCATCAGGCGGTGGGGGCCGTTCTCGTAGCCGTTTGCGCGTGGGGCGCGCATATCCTGGGGAGACGAGACGCATGAGCGTGGTGTCGGTCTATTGCATCTTTGCCGATGCGGACGAGGCCGAGCGGATCGGCCGCGCAGTCGTCGAAGAGCGGCTCGCCGCGTGCATCAACATCCTGGGCGACTGCCGCTCGATCTATCGCTGGCAGGGCGCGATCGAGACCGCGACGGAGGTGCCGGCGATCCTCAAGACCAGTGCCGAGCAGGCGGACGCGCTCATCGCGCGAGTCGCTGCGCTCCACAGCTACGACGTGCCCTGCATCACCGTCTGGCCGATCGACAAATTGCTGTTGAGCTACGCCCAGTGGGTGGAAAGCGAGGCCGACGGTGCCGCGACCCTGGTCGCCGGAGTGCGGGCAGGTCGGACGAACATCTAGTCATTCAGTCCTGCTGTCCGCCCAGTGCGGCGCCGATCTGCGAGATTGGCCCGGCAAGCGCCTGCTCGACGATCCCGAAGCTGATCGCGCCCATCCCAGCAGCAGCCATGACCAGGAAGGTGAATTCCATCGCCCGCCCGGCAAGCCTGCTCGTGTCGTGGCGCTGCGCGGCGCATGCCGCCGGGCGGCGCGGGATCGCTGGTGCGCCGGCTTGCGGCTCGCGCTCGCCTGCGGCGGTGGGCTCGCTCAGCAGCCCCTCGATCCAGATCGGATCCTGCGAGAAGAGGCCCGCTCGGTGGCCCCTGGTCCACATCACGCGGGCAACGACGACGACCGGACCACGGCACACTTCGACGTAAGTCCCACGCGGCGGCGGGTCGGGCGCCTGGATGCCGAGCCCGCGCCTCGAAATGTTCAGCACGCACACACTGGACCAGGATCCGCCGCAGCGCATCCGGGCGGAGACCATGACCTTCTGCCGCTCCTCGCGTGGCTTCACCGGGCACGGTCCCAACGCGCCGCCACTCCCCCATCGGCGTGACTTCCCGCGTGCCTCCCGGCTAAGCAGCGCCGCCCATCCGGAGGCTTAAACATTCCTCCGATGTGGAGCGTCTTGCGCGCGTCCGGGCTACGACCGGTATCATTTTACCCGCCGCCAATGGCCCGGATTTGCTTGACGAATTCGGCGACTACTGCCATTGGGGCGGCCGCGGCGCTGCTCTCGGAGCGGCGCCTTATTCCTTCAGACAAGAGGCAGACAGGCCATGAAGGCGCTGATGAAGACGACCAGGTCGGCACGCCCGGCCGACGTCGAGAAGAAATGGCATCTGATCGATGCCGACGGGCTGGTTGTCGGCCGCGTCGCGACGATCATCGCCAACCTGCTGCGCGGCAAGCACAAGCCGATCTTCACGCCGCACGTCGACTGCGGCGACCATGTCGTGGTGATCAACGCCGACAAGGTGCGCTTCACCGGCCGCAAGCTCGACCAGAAGGTCTATTACAAGCACACCGGCTTTGCGGGCGGGATCAAGGGCGTGACCGCGGGCAAGGTGCTCGACGGCCGCTTCCCCGAGCGCGTGCTTGAGAAGGCCGTCGAGCGGATGATCCCGCGCGGGCCGCTCGGCCGGCAGCAGATGCGCAACCTGCACCTCTACAACGGCACCGAGCATCCGCACGGCGGCCAGGACCCGCAGGTCCTCGACGTCGCGGCCATGAACCGCAAGAACAAGGTGGGCGCCTAAATGTCCGATACACGCGAATCCATTGCCGACCAGCTGGGCGCGACCCCGGCTCCGCCTCCCGCCCCTGCCGAAGAGGCTGAGGCCGAAACTCCGGCGGCTCCTCCGCCGGCCGAGGCTGCGCCGCTCCGCGAGCGGCAGCTCGACAAGTTCGGCCGCGCCTATGCGACCGGGCGCCGCAAGGACGCCGTCGCGCGCGTCTGGCTCAAGCCGGGCTCGGGCCGGATCGAGGTCAACGGCCGCGACCAGGACGTCTATTTCGCTCGTCCCACGCTTCGCCTGGTGATCAACCAGCCGTTCGACGTGGCCGAGCGCCGCGGCCAGTATGACGTGGTCGCGACGGTCAAGGGCGGCGGCCTTTCAGGCCAGGCAGGAGCAGTCAAGCACGGCATCGCCCAGGCGCTGACCCGCTTCGAGCCCGCGCTTCGCACCGCGGTCAAGCAGGCGGGCTTCCTCACCCGCGACCCGCGCGTGGTCGAGCGCAAGAAGTACGGCCGGGCCAAGGCACGCCGGTCATTCCAGTTTAGCAAGCGCTAGGCCGCACAACCCATTCGTCACGCGAAGGGCGGTCCGGTTCCGGGCTGCCCTTTTGCCATGCGCTCGGCAACCGGTAGAGGGGAGCGATGACCGACGACCGCAAGCGCCCGGATACACGCCTCATCCACGGCGGCCGCCGCAAGGAGTGGCTTCGCGGAATGGTCAACGTGCCGGTCTCGCGCACCTCGACGGTGCTGTTTGACAGCGTCGCGGATCTGCACGCGGGCTACCCGCCCGAGGACGGGCGCCTGAGCTACGGCCGCAATGGCACCTGGACCCAATGGTCGCTCGCTGAAGCGCTGACCGAACTCGAGCCCGGAGCTGCCGGCACGCGGCTGCTGCCGTCGGGCTCCGCCGCGGTGTCGATCGCTTTGACCTCGGTTCTCGCCCCCGGCGACGAGCTACTGATGGTCGACAGCGCCTATGCGCCGACCCGCCTGTTCTGCGACCGCGAATTGAAGCGCCTCGGCATCGCCACGCGCTACTACGACCCGCTCGCCACGCCCGACGAGATCGACGCGCTGATCGGCGAGAAGATCCGCGCAATCTTCATGGAAAGCCCCGGCTCCCTCACCTTCGAGGTACAGGACGTGCCCGGCATTTGCGCGATGGCGCGGAGCCGCGGCGTCACCACTTTGCTCGACAACACCTGGGCGACGCCGCTCTTCTTCCCGGCGATCGAGCAGGGCGTCGACCTCGCGATCCTCGCCTGCACCAAATATGTTTCCGGCCATTCGGACGTGATGATGGGGTCGGTCACTGCCGCCCCGAGGCACTGGGAGCGGCTGAGGCGGACCGCGAGCGCGTTCGGCCAATATGTAAGCCCCGACGACGCCTATCTCGTCGCGCGCGGGCTGCGCACGCTCTCGGTGCGCCTGCGCCGGCACGAGGAGAACGCGCTCAAGGTCGCGCGCTGGCTCAAGGACCAGCCGCAGGTCGCGCGAGTGCTTCACCCCGCGCTCGAGGAATGCCCCGGCCACAGCTTGTGGAGCCGCGGTTTCGCCGGCGCGTCGGGCCTGTTCTCCTTCGCTCTTCGCGGCGGCGACAAAGCCGCGCGCGACGCACTTATCGACAGCCTCGAGCTGTTCGGCATCGGCTTCAGCTGGGGCGGGTTCGAAAGCCTCGCCGCCCCCGCCGACCCGCAGCCGGTGCGCACCGCGACCAGCCGCGACTTCGGCGGTGCGCTCGTGCGCCTCCACATCGGCCTTGAAGACCCGGACGACCTGATAGGAGACCTCGCCCGGGCACTGGCGGAATACCGGCCGGCCTGACGTTAACCTCGGCTTTGCCCGCGCCTGTCATCACGGCAGGCGTGGAAAGCTATCGGCCGGAGCTTGATGGATTGCGCGCGATCGCCGTGCTGGCGGTCGTCCTGTTCCATGCGTCCGGCAGCGGCCCGGTGTCGGGCGGCTTTGTCGGAGTTGATCTGTTCTTCGTGCTGTCGAGCTTCCTGATCACCTCGATCCTGGCGAGCGAGTGGCGGGAGACCGGCACGCTCGAGCTCAAGCGTTTCTACTGGCGCCGCGCGCTTCGCCTCACGCCGCCGCTGCTCCTGCTCCTGTGCGCCTATGTCGTGATTGCGCCGCTCGTCTGGCCCGCCCACGCCCACGCCCACGCCCGCGACGCATTGCTCACGGGGCTGTACCTCAGCGACTATAGCTATGCCCTGTTCGAGGCTCCGCTGTACCTCAGGCACAGCTGGTCGCTTGCAGTCGAAGAGCATTTCTACCTGATCTGGCCGCTGCTGCTCGTCCCGATGCTGAAGAGCCGTCGGCCGCTCATTTGGCTGGCGGCGGGCTTCCTTGTCCTGACTCTCTGGCGGACGCTCCAGGCGGGCGATCCCGTTCAGAGCTACTACCGCTTCGATACTCATGCGACTGGCCTGGTGCTCGGCGCGATCCTCTATTTTTCAGGGCTGCGGTTCGGGCCTCTCGCCGGCTTCACAGCGCTCGGCGCGTTCGGCGTGATCATGGTCACGGGTCACTTCCAGGCCGCGGCCGCCTTCATGCCCCCGGCTGAGCTTGCCGCTTTCGTCCTGATCGGCGCCTCGGCGAGCCTGCACTTCCTGCGCACGCCGGCCCTCGTGTGGCTCGGCAAGCTCTCGTACGGGATCTACTTGTGGCATTTTCCGATCGCGCTCGCGCTGCGCGACGATCTCGGTTTCGCCGCCACCGCCGCGTTGAGCCTCTCGCTGTCGGTCGGAGCGGCCGCGATCTCCTATCACACGGTCGAGACGTGGGCCCGGCGGGTCAAGTGCGGTGCTGGCGCTCGTTGCTCGCCAGTCCCCCGGACCGGCTGCGCGACGAGCGGGTAGCGGGAATCGAACCCGCGCGTTCAGCTTGGGAAGCTGACAGGCTGCCACTACATCATACCCGCGGCCGCGCCACGAATTAGGTACTGCGCCGCTTTGCGTCAAATCCCGCCGGCCACGGGTTCGAACCCGGCTGCCGTGAGCCGCCCGGCAAGGTCGCTCGCGCAGGCTTGCGCCCGCTCGCCCTGCTCGGAGCGGATCACGAAGTTCGCGCCGAAGCGGCCGTCCTTGGCGAACGGATAGCTTCCGATCGCGACGCCCTCGTGCGCCCTTTGGGTCTCGCGCAGCAAATCGGCGACCTCGCTTTCCGCGGCGAACGCGCCGACGGTCACCGACACCATCGGGCGCCCGCCCTCGAGCTGGCCGTTGAGCGCCTCGAGCATGTTGGCGGCGATGCTCGGCACTCCCGCGAGCATGTAGACATTGTCCATCCTGACGCCCGGAGCCCCCGACAGCGGGTTGGGGATCAGCTCCGCGCCTTCGGGCACGCGCGCCATCCTCAGCCGCGCGTCGTTGAGCCCGCCGCGGCTTCCATAATAAGCCTCGAGGATTGCCCTCGCCTCGGGATGCACGATCACCGGCACTGCGAAAGCCGCGGCGATCGAATCGACCGTGATGTCGTCGTGAGTCGGCCCGATCCCGCCGGTGGTGAACAGATAGTCGACGCCCCGCCTCAGCTCGTTGACGGCCGCCGCGATCCGCTCCTCCTCGTCGGGAACGATCCTGACCTCCGCTAGCCTGATCCCCTGCCGGTTCATCCAGGCGGCGACCTGCGCGACGTTCCTGTCCTGGGTCCGCCCCGACAGGATCTCGTCGCCGATCACCAGCAGCGCGGCCGTCCAGATTCGCTCACCGCCCACCAAAGCTCCGTTCGACTCTCAAGGTCCGACTTCCTATCTAGGCGCGATGACCGAATACATCACCGTCGCTGCCGATGACCGCATCGAAGCCCGCAACGGCGTGATCAAACTGCATGGGCCGGAAGGCTTCGAAGGGATGCGCCGCGCCGGCCGCCTCGCCGCCGAGATCCTCGACGCTTTGGTCCCGCACGTCGTTCCCGGAGTCACGACCCAGGAGCTCGACGACATCGCACGCAAGCACATGCTGGAGGCGGGTGCGATTCCGGCAACGCTCGGCTACCGCGGCTACACCAGGAGCTGCTGCACCTCGATCAACCATGTCGTGTGCCACGGCATCCCGTGCAACAAGGCGCTCAAGGACGGCGACATCGTCAATATCGACGTGACTCCGATCGTCGAGGGCTGGCACGGCGACACGAGCCGCATGTTCCTGGTCGGGGACGTGCCCCTGAAGGCCCGCCGGCTGGTCGAGGCCACCTACGATTGCCTGATGCTGGGGATCGAGCAGGCGCGGCCCGGCAACCGCCTCGGCGACATCGCCGCCGCGATCCAACGCTACGCCGAAGCCCACCGCTACACCGTGGTTCGCGACTTCTGCGGGCATGGCGTCGGCCGCCTGTTCCATGACAGCCCCGAGGTGGTCCACGCCGGCCGCGCGGGCATCGGCCCCGAGCTTCGCCCCGGCATGTTCTTCACGGTCGAGCCGATGATCAACATCGGCCGGCCCGACGTGAAGCTGCTCGACGACGGCTGGACCGCGGTGACTCGGGACCGCTCGCTCTCGGCCCAGTTCGAGCATTCGATCGGAATCACACAAACCGGCTGCGAGATCTTCACGAAGAGCCCCGCAGGGCTCGACAAGCCACCTTATTTCTGAGGTCCCAAACAACCCACAGGATTATCCACAGTTTTCTGAATTCCAGCCCGAGTCGCGCGCACGAATCATCTGGACAGGCCCGGCCGCGGGAGTAAGGTGATCACGTGCTTCGGGACTTCGGTAACGAAGCATGGGAACCCCCGCCGGGTCAAACCGGTGGGGGTTTACCATTTCTGGGTCGGTCACCGCCCGCTCAGCTCCCTCGGCCTCACGAAATCCGCGATCTGCGCGATCCCCGGCCGTAGCTCCTCCCACCTCTCCACCGGCAGTTCGAGCAGCGCCAGCGCAGCCGTAGGATAAGCGCGCTCCGACCGACTCGCGGTGCGGATCGTCGGGGCTCGCGAGCATCGCGGCCAGCTCCTGAAGCCCCGGGTTGTGCCCGACGAGGAGCAGCCGCCGGGCCGACTCGTCCACAGCCCGAAGGACGTCCAGCAAGCTCGCCGCCGTCGCCTGGTAAATGCGCTGCTCGAACCGCGGCTCGAGCGCCTCGCCACAGGCCGCCTCGAGATGCTCGAGCGTCTCGACGACTCGGCGCGCGGGACTTGCGAGCACCAGATCGAACGCGAGCCCCCGCCGGCCCATCTCCGCACCGATCGCTGCCGCTGCCCCCACGCCGCGTGCGTTCAGCGGCCGGTCGAAATCGGCAAGCGCCGGATCGTCCCAGCTCGACTTGGCATGGCGAAGCAAGGCGAGCCTCTTCATCGCCTGTTGGCCGCTTCCTCGATCAGCTCGACCGCGCGCTCGGGCCGCCCAGCGCAAGCACTTCGAACCGCTGCCCGCGCGCTTGCTTGTAGGTGCGGAAGAAGTCGCTGAGCTGATCGGTAAATCCGCGGCCGAGCTGCTCCATCCGCTCCACTGCGGCAAGGTGCGGCTCTCGGCCAGCCGGGCGATCAGCCGGTCGTTGCGCACCCTGGGCTCGCCGTCGCGCCACTGCTCGACCTCCATCGAGCCGAGCAGGCGGACGGTCACCAGGCAGCCGACCGGGAGCTGCGCTTCGGCCACCACCAGCAGGTCCAAGGCATCGCCGTCGCCGCCGAGCGTCGAGGGCACGAACCCGAAGTCGACCGGAAAGGCCATGCCCACCGGCAGCAGCTTGCCGAGCGCGAACAGCCCCGTTTTTACATCGTAAATGAACTTGGCGCGCGAGCCGTGCGGAGTCTCGACGATCGCGCGGCAGGTGAAAGCGTGCTTGTCGAGCTCATGCGGCAGGTCGGTGAGGCGCGCGTTCATGCGCTGCTCCAATGCCCGGCGCCCGAAGCGGTTTCCCGGGCCTTTTACGCCTCCTGAAGAAGAGTCATCCCGCACACCAAAGTGCTGAGCTCTGCGCTGGCGAAGGGCTTGCGAATCACGCGAGCTCCGCGAGGCAGATCGGCGAGCCGCCGCTCGCTTCCGTCGGATGCGACGACCAGCCGCGTTCCCGGCCGCTCACGCGCGACTCGGTGAGCAAGCTCGATCCCGTCGACCTCGCCGGGCAGCTCCATCTCGGTGAGGACGACCTGGATCTCCGGGTGGTCGCGAAGCCGTTGAAGCGCCTCGTCAGCGTCATAGGCATGGAAGGTCGCAAAGCCGGCCTCGCGCAATATGTCGGAAGCGATCATTCCAACGAACGGCTGGTCCTCGACGATCAGTGCGGCGGGCGGACTGCTGCTTGCCATGACTGCCTCGTGCCTTCTCGAATGCTTGGGGCCGGATGAAGAGAGCAATCGCGGCTGGGTGCGCTACGTCTTGCCCTTCTTCTTCTTCCCGGCTTTGGCCTTCTTGGGTGCCGCGAGGTCGAACGCGACGGCGGTCCCGGCCGATTCGAGGCTGCGGCGGGCGACGTCGAGCGCGAGCGCCCACAACGTGCTGCCCCGCCCCTTCGCGTCGGCGGCGACCGACTCGAGCTCGTCGGCGGCCGCGGTGGCCATGGCGCGCGCTTTGTCGGGATTGCGCATCGCGGCCGCCGCCGCCACGAGCGTCGCGGCGACGACTTCGGCCACGGCTGGGTTGGAGGCAAGCTCGGCAGCCTTCGCCTTGGCGACTTTCGCGACTTTGGAGACTTTGGCGCGCTTGGGTCGAGCGGCGGCTTTCGGCGATTCGCCCGTGGGCGCGGCCTTTTCCTTTTTCGCTCGGTCGCCCTTTTTCTTCTTATCTTTGGCCAAGGCGTGAACCTTTCCAGCGCTGCGGCTTTGCTCACCCATCAGGCCACCCGGGAGCAGTGCTGCCGTCACATGGCTGAAACAAGCATCTGTTTCAATTCCGAGACAGTCGAGAAGCCTTTGCGAGCGCACTCGCACGAGCGCTTCAAACGGGACTCGAGGCGGGACCGCAAGTCGATGGACAAGCCTTTGGCTGAGCTTCCGGGCGAGCCGCGAATCGCCTCTCGCGACCAGCTCTATTTCAACCGCGAGCTGTCCTGGCTGGCGTTCAACCAGCGCGTTCTCGAGGAGGCGTGCAACCCCGGCCATCCGCTGCTCGAGCGGGTGCGCTTTCTGTCGATCTCGGCGAGCAACCTCGACGAATTCTTCATGGTCCGCGTGGCCGGCCTCAAAGCGCACCAGGCGCTTGGAGTCGAGGAGCGCTCGATCGACGGCCGCACGCCCGGGCAGCAGCTCGCAGCCGTGAGCCTTGGCGCCGACCGGCTGGTCGCTCAGCAGCATGAAGCGTGGAACGGCCTTCGCGCCGCGCTCGCCGAGGCCGGTGTGATGGTCGTCGGAATGGAGCCGCTCGATGGAGCGGCAGAAGCCTGGCTGAACGAATATTTCCGCGAGCAGATCTTCCCGCTCCTGACCCCGCAGGCCATCGATCCGGCGCACCCCTTCCCGTTCCTTCCGAACCGCGGCTTCGCGCTGATCTTCGAACTGAGGAAGGGCAAGGCCGAGCCGATCCGCGAGCTCATCATGCTGCCTCAGGCGCTTCCCCGCTTCCTGCGCATTCCCGGCGCCGAGTCGCGCTACATCGCGCTCGACACGCTGATCCGGCGCCAGATCGATAATCTGTTCCCCAAATATGAAGTGCTTTGCGGCGGGACCTTTCGAGTGATCCGCGACAGCGACATCGAGGTGGAAGAGGAAGCCGAGGACCTCGTCCGCTACTTCCGAACCGCGATCAAGCGCCGGCGCCGGGGGCGCGTCGTGCGCCTGGAGATCGAGCCCGGAATGCCCGACGCCTTGGTCCGCCTGGTCCAGCAGGGAGTCGACGCCGCCGGCGCGATCACGGCCGAAAGCCGCGGCTTGCTTGGAATGGCCGACCTATCCGTGCTGGTCGACGAGGACCGGCCGGAGCTGAAGTTTCCGCCGTTCGACTCCCGCTTCCCCGAGCGCATCCGCGAGCATGGCGGCGACTGCTTCGCGGCGATCCGTGCCAAGGACATCCTCGTTCACCACCCGTACGAAAGCTTCGAGGTGGTGGTCGAGTTCGTCCGCCAGGCCGCGGCCGACCCCGACGTGGTGGCGATCAAGCAGACCCTGTACCGCGCGGGCTCGAAGTCGCCGATCGTCCGGGCGCTGATCGACGCGGCCGAGGCCGGAAAGTCGGTGACCGCCGTGATCGAGCTCAAGGCTCGGTTCGACGAGGAGCAGAATTTGATGTGGGCCGCGGCGCTCGAGCGCGCCGGAGTGCAGGTCGTCTACGGCTTCATCGAATGGAAGACCCACGCCAAGGTGTCGATGGTCGTTCGCCGCGAAGGCAAGGGCTACCGCACCTACTGCCACTTCGGCACCGGCAATTATCATCCGGTCAGCGCGCGCATCTACACCGACTTCAGCTATTTCACCGCCGACCCGAAGCTCGGCCGCGACGCAGCCAAGCTGTTCAACTTCATCACCGGCTATCTCGAGCCCAAGAACCTGCGCCAGCTCGTCATTTCGCCGCTGATGCTTCGCGACGAGCTGATCCGGCTGATCGACGCGGAGATCGCCGCCGCGCGCGAAGGCAGGCCCTCCGGCGTCTGGGCCAAGATGAATTCGCTGGTCGACCAGGCGATCATCGACAAGCTTTACGACGCGAGCGCTGCGGGCGTGCCGATCGACCTCGTCGTTCGTGGAATCTGCTGTCTTCGCCCGGGCGTTCCGGGCCTGTCCGACAACATTTACGTCAAGTCGATCGTCGGCCGCTTCCTCGAGCACGGCCGCTTGTGGTGCTTCGCCAACGGCCACCAGCTGCCGCATCCGGGCGCGAAGGTGTACATCAGCTCGGCCGACTGGATGCCGCGCAACCTCGACCGGCGGATCGAATATATGCTGCCGATCGAGAACCCGACCGTGCACGCGCAGCTGCTCGAGCAGGTGATGCTCGCCAACCTGCTCGACAATGAGCAGAGCTGGCGGCTGCGGCCTGACGGCAGCTACGAGCGGCTTCGCCGCAAGCCCGGCGAGGGGTTCAACCTCCACCATTATTTCATGTCGAACCCGTCGCTGTCCGGCCGCGGCCAGGCGCTCAGGAAGGGCCGCAAGGTTCCCAAGCTCCGCTTCCAGCGCGGTCGCTAGGTGCTCAACGGCGAGCCCGCGGCGATCATCGACATCGGGTCGAACTCGGTTCGCCTGGTCGTCTATGCCGGCGCCGAGCGCATGCCCGCACCGGTATTCAACGAAAAGGTGACGGCCGGCCTCGGCACCGGCGTTGCGGAGACCGGCCGGCTCGACGAGAAGCGCGCCGGGCGCGCGCTCCAGTCGCTCGCCCGCTTCCGCCTTCTGCTCGATTACATGGAAGTGAAGACCACCACCGTGGTCGCGACCGCCGCAGTGCGCGACGCAGGCAATGGCGCAGATTTCGTGCACGCGGTCGACGGCCTCGGGTTCAAGACGCGGATCCTCAGTGGCGCGGAGGAAGCACGGCTGGCGGGGGAAGGTGTGCTGTCGGCGATCCCCGGAGCGGACGGAATGGTCGCCGACCTCGGCGGGGGGAGCGTCGAGCTGATCGACGTCAGCGGCGACCGCACGCGCGGCGGCGTGTCGCTGCGCCTCGGCGTGCTGCGCATGAACGCAGGCTCGGCCGGCCAGCGCGAGGTTCGCCGAGCGATCGACCAGGCGTTCGAAGACAATCCCTTCCTCGCACGCAGCCGGGGCCGAGACTTTTACATGGTCGGCGGCTCGTGGCGATCGCTCGCGCGCATCGACATGCTCGCGACCGGCTATCCGCTGCCGATCATCCACCAGTACCGCATAGCGCCCGGCCGCGCGAAGCAGCTCCAGAAGCTCGTCGCCGCGCCGAAGCCCGAGTGGCGCAATGAAATCGCGGCCGCGCGCCTCGCCTCATCGCCGGTCGCGGCAATGCTGCTCGCGTCGCTCGCCGAGAGGCTCGAGCCGTCGAGCATGGTGGTCTCGACCTCGGGGATCCGCGAAGGCCTGCTGTACGAAGCGCTCTCCGCCAAAGCCCGAGCGAAGGACCCGCTGATCGAGGAAGTACGCTGCGCGGGCCACGGCCAGAGCCCCTTCGGCGAGCATGGCGACGAGCTCGACGAATGGATCGGCACGATCTTCGACGACCCGCTGCAGACCGCGCGAATCCGCCACGCCGCCTGCCTACTCGCCGACATCGCCTGGGACGCCAACCCCGCCTTCCGCGCGGATCGCGGCGTCGAAATGGCGCTTCACGGCAACTGGGTCGGAGTGAGCGCGCCGGAGCGGGTGATGATCGCCCAGGCGCTGTCCTCGACGTTCGGCCGCGACCGCCTCGCCGATCCCGCGATCACTCGCCTGTGCAAGGCCCGCGATCTCGAGCGAGCACGCCAATGGGGCCTGGCAATGCGGCTCGGCCAGCGCCTGTGCGGCGGAGTCGCCGCGGCGCTGCGCTCCACCCGGCTGTCGGTGAACGGCTCGAAGCTTCGCCTGAGCGGGCAAGGCGCCTTGCTCGGAGATCCGGTCAAGCGCCGCCTCGCCCCCCTCGCGCAAGCCATGGGCCTCGAGCCGCTGATCGAGCCTGGGGCCTAGGCCGCGGCCGCCTTCCTGTGCGAATCCCATCGCGCGGCAAGCTCACGCGCGCCCTCGAGGTCTTCGGGGAAGTCGACCTCGCCCCACTCCTCGCCGTTGATGTCGAGGGTCCAGACGGCATGCTCCTGCGCGATCTGGTGGATCACGCGCAAATACCAGATGGTGGTGCCCTCGGCCGTGCGCATGCACCTTTCGATCCACTCGGCGAACAGCTCGGCGCCCCCACGGCGAAACGCGAGCAGCCCGATCGACTCGGCGTTCACCTCGTCCATCGGCAGCCTCTTGCCGATCGCGCGCAGCCGGCCCTCGCCGTCGACCACGACCTTCATGTCATCGGCGTCGTACGAATCCTTGCGGTCCATGGTGACGCAGATGCCGTCCTGCCGGTTGGCCACCACGCGCGCCATCAGCCGCTCCGACACCAGAGTGTCGCCGTTCCACACCAGACAGTCGCCGCGAAGCTCGGCCCGAGCGATGAACAGCGAGCCGAGATTGTCCGCGACCTTGTAGAACGGATTGTAGATCGTCCGTACCCGCGGCCCCCCGCTGCGCCGCGCAAGCGCCGCCTCGACCTGGTCGTCACGAAAGCCGGTAACCACGACCGCCTCGCGCACGCCATTGGCCTCGAGCGTGTCGAGCTGCCGGTCGAGCAGGGTCCGCCCCGAAAAATCGATCAGACACTTGGGCCGGTCGTCGGTGAGGTGCCCAAGGCGCGAGCCCTGGCCTGCGGAAAGGATGATCGCCTTCATGGCCGCGAGCCCTGCCGATCAATTGCGGCGGAGCTGTGACAGGCGCTACAGGCTGCGGCCATGAAAAAGGTCGAAGCGATCATCAAGCCGTTCAAGCTCGACGACGTGAAGGACGCGCTTCACGAGGCGGGCGTCTCGGGAATCACCGTTACCGAGGTCAAGGGCTTCGGCCGCCAGAAGGGCCATACCGAGCTCTACCGCGGCGCCGAATATGTGATCGACTTCCTGCCCAAGGTGAAGGTTGAGGTGGTGGTCGAGGACAGCCTGGTCGACAATGTGGTCGAGGCGATCGCGGGGGCCGCCCGGACCGGGCGCATCGGCGACGGCAAGATCTTCGTCTACGATATCGAGCAGGCTGTTCGAATCCGCACCGGAGACACGGGCGCCGACGCGATCTGACTTTTGTTCCGCGCGAGCGCCTGTGCGGCTAGAAGAGCGAGCGCGATGTCTGACTGCCCCGACCCGCAGATGCTCGCGTCGATGGCGCCCGACGAGCTGCGCTCGGCGATGCGGACTTTGGGCTATCGGACGCAGAACGACCTTGCCAATGCGATCGGCGTGTCGCGTTCGGCAGTCAGCCTGTGGCTCGAAGGAAAGGTCGGAGTGCCTCGCCCGATCGCGATGCTGCTTCGAATGCTCGTGGCGGCGCAGAGGCGGTCCTACTAGGGAGCCGCTCTTCGTCAGTAACGCCCGCCGCCGGGCACCGCCGAAGCGTCCGCCTTGCGCCTTCCGGTGCCGGACGAAGCCCCCTCACCGCGATTGGCGTCGCGCCGCAGCTCGCGATCGGCCTCGTCAATCCGCTGCAGCAGATCGCTGAAGCAGGGGGACTCGTCCACCGGCCACAGGCGCGAGAAGCCGTGACCCAGCAGCTCGACCTCCCGCTGGGTCAGCAGTCCGACGGCGACGATCCTCTCACGCGGCAAAATATGCTCCGATTCACGCTGATATGCATCAGTTTCAACGAAGGAACCCACTCGCCGGTGCCGACCGTTTCGCGGGTGATTCGAATTGGGCTGCTCCTCGGACGACCAGCGCGCACCGAGCCGGGACAAAGGCTCGCCGCTTGCCCGGTTTACGAAGCTGCGCGCGCCGCCAATCGCGCCGAAGGACGTGCCGTTGTTCGTGATTGCGCAATCGACCGGGGCTGCGGCGGCGGCGCTGCTTGCGACCTGTTGTTCGACGAACATCGCCGATGAGCAAAGCGGCCCGGCGCCAAGGGCGCCCGAGCCGCTCTGTCCAATCCGCCGGGCATGGCCTCAGAACGGCCTCCCCTGGGTGGCGGATCACGCCTGATCTACTGGAACGGTGCTGATTAGTCCATTTGGGCTGCAATCAGCATCACTGGTCCTGACCGAGCGTCTCGAGGATGGTTCTCACTGTTTCGCCGGGCTGCTCCCACATTGGGAAGTGGCCGCTGCGCTTGAACCAGACGAGGCGCGCATTCGGGAAAGCTCGTTTTGCGCGTCGCGCCTGCACTGGAAAGCAGAGGCGGTCGTGGCGACCCCAGCCGATCGTCACTGGGCCTGTGTTCGCTGCCGCTGGACCTGCCTGAGGTGGGCCGTAGGCCAGATCGCGCACCAGGGCGTCGAAAGTGGCGGTGTCGGCGATGCTCGCAAGTTCCCGGGCAACAAGATCGCCGTTCAAGGCCCAGGGACGCGCCGCAAGCTGCGCCAGCAGCAATGTTCGAGCCGTGGGACTGTGAGCAAGCTTCGGCAACGCGGGCCGAAGTGACCGCACGAGCAGTCCGGAGGCGGAGAGCGTCGTCTTGATGAATCCGCGCTCCCAGCCCTTCCAGAATCCCCCGGGATCGAGTGCAACCACCGCTCCAGCGCGCCCGCGGCGCGCCATCTCGAGCACCAGGCGCGCACCCATCGAGCTCCCGACCATGTCGGCTCCAGGCAGCTTCTCCTGCACCAGCCAATCGTCGAAACTTCTCGCGAGCCCAGCGAATGTTCCGCTGTCGTTCTCGGGCGGACTCCTGCCGTGACCAGGCAGATCGAGCGCGATCACTTCGCGATGTATGGCGAGGGTGAGCGTGACGAGACTCCAGGCGTCTCGACTGCTGCCGAGGCCGTGCACCAGAATCAGCGGCTTTCCGCTTCCACGGCGGACGTGGTGAATGGACATGAGTTCCCAACGTGCAGAGCCGGACACGGAGCCACGGCGGCGGCCGGGGCCTGTCCGCTGCCCGGTCCGCTCCCGACCCGTCGCTGCGCATCTTCGCGTGAACCTCGCAGTGTCCGGCGCGGCCCATAAAATCATCCCCGTGAAAAGTTCACGCGCCCGCTGACTCTTGCCCGCGCTTGCGGAATCCCTTGGCCGGGAGCCGCAACTGGCGGCGAATCACTTTATGACGGACGGGGGGCTGTGATGAGCGGGGAAGTTCTGGACCAGGCGAAAGGCGAAGGCACGATGGCGACTGACGCGACGACCAAGGCCGAAGGCACGACGCCCCGCGGCGCGGGGCAGATCCTGTCGCAGATTCGCGACGAGGAGATCAACTGGGTCGACCTTCGCTTCACCGATCCCAAGGGCAAGTGGCAGCACCTGACCATGGCCTCGGGGCTGATCGACGAGGACCAGCTGACCGACGGCTTCATGTTCGACGGAAGCTCGATCGGCGGCTGGAAGGCGATCAACGAGAGCGACATGATCCTGAAGCCCGATCTTGCGCGGTCCTACCTCGACCCTTTCAGCGCCACTCCGATGATGATCCTGTTCTGCAACGTGGTCGAACCGGCGACCGGGGAGCTCTACAGCCGCGACCCGCGCTCCACGGCGACTCGCGCGGAAGCCTATCTGATGGCCAGCGGCATTGCCGACACCATCTATGTCGGGCCCGAAGCCGAATTCTTCATGTTCGACGACGTGCGTTTCGAGGACGGCTACGCGTCGAGCGGCTACCGAATCGACGACATCGAGCTTCCGACCAATTCGGGCCGCGAATATGAAGGCGGCAACCTCGCCCACCGGCCGCGCGCCAAGGGCGGCTATTTCCCGGTCGCGCCGGTGGACAGCGCAGTCGACATCCGCGGCGAGATGCTCTCGACCATGATGGAAATGGGTCTTCCCATGGACAAGCACCATCACGAGGTCGCGGCGGGCCAGCACGAGCTGGGAATGACCTACGGCGAAATCGTCGAGACTGCCGACCGAATGCAGATCTACAAATATGTCGTCCACATGGTCGCTCAGGCCTACGGCAAGACCGCGACCTTCATGCCCAAGCCGATCGCCTCGGACAACGGATCGGGCATGCACACCCACATGTCGCTGTGGAAGAGCGGCAAGCCTTTGTTCGCGGGCAACGGCTATGCCGGGCTCAGCGAGACCGCGCTCTACTTCATCGGCGGCGTCGTGAAGCACGCGCGCGCGCTAAACGCCTTCACCAACCCGACGACCAACAGCTACAAGCGCCTGGTCCCGGGGTTCGAGGCGCCGGTGCTGCTCGCTTATTCGAGCCGCAACCGCTCGGCCTCGTGCCGGATCCCGTACGGCGCTGGCGAAAAATCCAAGCGCGTCGAGTTCCGTTTCCCAGACGCCATGGCCAACCCCTATCTCGCTTATTCGGCGCTGCTGATGGCCGGGCTCGACGGGATCCAGAACCGCATCCATCCGGGCGACCCGATGGACAAGAACCTCTACGACCTTCCGCCGCAGGAGCTGGTCAACGTCCCCACCGTGTGCGGCTCGCTTCGCGAGGCGCTGGTGTCGCTTCAGAACGACCGCGCGTTCCTTACGCGGGGCGACGTGTTCAGCGACGATCAGATCGACAGCTACATCGATCTCAAGTGGGAAGAGGTGATGCGCTGGGAGACGACGCCGAGCCCGGTCGAGTTCGACATGTACTATTCGGGCTAGGGAGCGACACGTCTTCTTAACTTCCGTTCGTCCATTACGGATGAATGCCAGCCGAGCCGACGCGCAACTCTTTTCGGGCCGCGGTGATTCGTGGTGAGCGGCCCGAGCTTGTGGTCACCGACAAGGCGCCCAGGCTTGAGCGCGGCCACGAGCCGGAGACGCTCGACGGCGTCGTGCCGCGTGCAGAGGCCCGGCGCGGCAACCATCGCGGCAAGGACCGCCACCGGCTGAGCGGCGAGACCGCGACCGCGCGCTATGACGGCGAGCCACACGAAGTCGAGCTGATCAACCTGTCGGCCGGCGGAGCGATGATCCGTGCAGGCTTTACGCCGCGCCTGTGGGACATGGTCGAGCTTGAGCTTGGCGCAGGCCACCGTGTCGAATGCGCGGTGCGCTGGCTCCGCGGCGGCCTTGTCGGTCTCGAATTCGCCCACGAGACTCAGATCGACTGCGATCCGGAAGCCCGCGCCGCGCTCCTGCTCGACGTCATCAACCGCAGCTTCCCCGACGCCGCCCGGCTCGGTGAGCAGGCCGAGGCGCAGGAGTCTGGGGCAGATGCGGACGAGGCCGAGCACCGGATCGACAAGCGCCACCCTCTGATCTGGAATGGCGTCCTCCACTCCGCGCACCGAAGGCACCCAGTGCGCCTGCGCAACATCTCGGCCGGCGGCGCCCTGGTCGATGTCGAGTGCGACTATGTCGAGGGCGCGCAGGTGCTGCTCGAGTTGGGCGACGCGGGCGATCTCACTGCCAGCGCCAGCTGGAGCCACGGCAGGCAGGCCGGTCTCAAGTTCCACGAGCCATTCGACCTCGCCTCGCTGGCCAGGGCGCGTCCCGAAGTGACGCCGCACCATTGGGTCAAGCCGAGCTTCCTCGACAAGGCGCAGGAAGACGACTCTCCGTGGCACAGCAATTGGAGCCGAAGCTCAGTCTCCGACATCCGGGCCGAGCTCGAGGGCTTCCTCAAACGCTAGGCGCCTGCCCTCGCCTTCTCGGCGCGCGGCGAGCCGTACAGCCAGTAGAGGACCAGCCCGGCGACGTTCCAGATCAGGAAGTAGGTCTGGGTCTTCACCGGCAGGCTCCAGAACAGATAGGCGCAGCCGACAATCGCGCCGATGCCCACCACCCACGGCAGCGGCGTCGAGAAGCGGCGCTCAGCATTGGGCTCGCGCCGGCGCATCTCGAGCATCGCCGCGGCAACCGCGACGAACGCCGTCAGCGTTCCGGCATTGGCCAGCGCTGCAATGTCCGCGAGCGGGAACAGCCCGGCGATCACCGCGACCACAATCCCGGTGAAGATCGTGATCCGGACCGGAGTCTTGCGCCGCGACACGCGTGCAAGGCCCGTCGGCAGCAGGCCGTCGCGGGCCATGGTGAAGAAGATCCGGCTCTGCCCGAAGAAGAAGGCAAGGATCACGGTTGGCAGGGTGATCACCGCCGATACGCCGAGGATCTGCGCCGCCCAGCCGTGCCCGAGCTCGCGAAGGATCAGCGCGAGCGGCTCGGCGCTGTCGGCGAAGCGGGTGTAGACGAGCGCCCCCACGGCCACCGCCGCGACTGCCATGTAGAGCGCGACGCAGACGATCATCGATCCGACAATGCCGATCGCAAGGTCACGGTCGGGATCCTTGGCTTCTTCCGCGGCAGTGGCGATCGCGTCGAACCCATAGAAGGCGAAGAAGATGATTGCCGCGGCCGCCATCACTCCGACCTCCGAGCCCGCCGCCCCGCTCTTGGGGAACCCGTGGGGCATGAACGGGGTCAAATTGTCCGGATTGAACGCCGGCAGCGCCACCACGATGAACATTGCCAGCGCAACCAGCTTCACCGCGACCAGGATCGCGTTGAGGTTGGCGCTCTCGCGAGTGCCGTAGATGAGCATACCGGCGACGACCGCGATGATGACCATCGCCGGCAGGTTGAGGATCCCGCCCGCGACGGGGCCTGCGACCAGGTCCGGCGGGAGGGCGGCGCCGATGCTTGCCATGAAACCCGCTGCATAGGCCGACCAGCCGACCGCCACCGCGCTCACCACCAAGCTGTATTCGAGGATCAGCGACCAGCCGACGATCCACGCGATCAGCTCGCCGAACACGATGTAGCTGTAGGTGTAGGCGCTGCCCGAGGCCTGGTACATGGTCGCCATCTCGGCGTAGGCGAGCGCCGCGAACGCGCAGATGATGCCCGCGATCGCGAAGGACAGGATCACCGCCGGTCCGGCCTTGGCGGCGCCGACACCAGTCAAGGTCAGGATGCCGGTGCCGACGATGGCGCCGACCCCGAGCGCGACGAGGTGCGGCCACGACAGCGACTGCGGGAGCCGGTGCTCCTCGGGCATGTCCTCCCGAGCGACCATCGTCTTTCGCACGTTCCAGTTTTTCATGAGCGCCGCGCCTCCCTGTTCACGCCAGCTTTCGCTGCGGCAACGGCATGCGTCAACAATCCTCAGTTCAGTGGACTGTGCCGAACACCTCGTCGGTGGAAAGGGTCGCGATCACGCGCTCGATCTGGCGCCAGTGGCAGAAGCGCAGCACATTGCCCGCGTCGCGGCTGCTTTCCGCCCGCGCGGCAGCTTCGCGCCGGGCGCCTTCGCCGAACCGCTCGACGAGGTCGGATGCTTCAGCAAGCGCGGCGCGGCCGGCAATGTAGAGGGTCTCCATTGCTCCGGCTAAAGCACAAACCTCTTTCCCGACCTGCGACGAAGATCGGCAACGCGCCGTTCACCACGTAACTGCGCCGGGCTGGAGCCGGGAGCCACGCTCTGCCAAGGAACGGGGATGGCGAAGCAGAACCCGAAGGCGGGCGGTTTCCTGTGGATGGTGTCGATCTTCGTCGGCACCGGGTGGGGCGTGGCAGCGGGCAATCCGATGAAGGGCATCCTGATCGGAACAGCCGTGGGCGCAGCCCTGGCGATCCTGGTCTGGCTGGCGGACCGCGTCCGCCGCTAGGCGATGCTCATGCGACCTTGCGTCCGGCCCAGATTACGCGGCCGACGCACTGCAGCTCTTCGCGGTCGCAATCGGGCCAGTCGGGATAGGCGGGATTGTCCGACTGAACCGTCACTCGCCGCCCCGCCGGGTGAAGCGCGAGGCGCTTGACGACCAAGGCGTCATCGGCGCGAAGCACGTAGATCCCGTCGCGAACCCGATTCCCGCAATCGTTGAGATCAATCAGGATGTCGTCGCCGGCGTTGAGGGTCGGCGCCATCGAGTCGCCGTCGACCCGAATGATCGACAGCCGATTTGGCCGCGAGCTGGTCAGGCCCTTCAGCCAATTCTCCTCGAAGCCGAAATAGGGCTTGGCAACCTCGTCATAGGGAATGGCTCCGGGCCCGGCGGACGCACGCACATTGCTCCGCTTCACCGGCACAAGACCGGCGACCGGCTCGTCCTCCGCCGGCCCTCCCAACAGCGACTCGGGAACCGAAAAATAGCGGGCAAGCTTTCGCCGCTCCGCTTCGCCCAGCTTTCTTGGCACTCCGCGCCTCACAAACTGCTGAATGTATGCCGGATTGCGCCCGATAATTCGAGTCATGCCGGCAAAAGACTCGGCCCGCTCGGCGCACAAGCGTTCGAGCACCACACGGGTGTCGTTCAACATGACAGGTCACTCATAGGCATAGGTATATAGCTAGACAAGTAGGATTTGTGTTGGAATTTACATGATAGCCGAGTCGCACCGGAGTAAGAGGGTTAGCAAGTGCATATACTTCGTGAAGTGGAAAAATTCCTAAATAGGAATAAACTGCCGCAATGCGGTTCGGGCGAGACGTGGTCGGAGACCCGCGGTTCGTGTTCGACCTGCGTCGCGGCCGAGAACCGCGGCCGGCAACGGTCGAGCGGGTCCGCGCGTTCCTGGAGGCTGCCCGATGAACCGGCTGATGATGTCATCCGCCGCTGCGGGCTGCTGCGGGCGCTGATCGCCCGTGGCTGCGTCAACCGGGACAGGTTTTTGCTTACCGAGTACCGATCGACGGATTGGCAATCCATGACGTTCATCGGTGAACGCCACGAATTCCGCTTCCGGCTCGCAGGGCCTGATGCGGAGCGCGCGTTCGAGTGCCTGGCTTGCGGCCTCGAAGAGGCGGAATTCGCGATCCCGCGGCAAGTCGTCGCCGAGGTCAGCCTGAGCGGGTCTCCGGAGCATGCTCCGGACGGCTCGATCAGCTTTGGAATCGAGGCCTTGACGATCGAAGAGTGAAAATCAGCGAAGCGACTGGCGCAGAGACGCCAGCGCCTCGTGCAGCGCTTCCGTCGCGTCCGGTGGGGTTGGGATGGGCCGGACCGCGGAGCGCAGGTGTGACGGCACCGGACTGTGCAACCCATTGGAGGACCGGACAGGCTGCCGGTCGAACAGGCTGATCACTCGCGAGCCGGGCTCGACCGGAGCGAGCACATCGTCGAGCAGCAACTCGGCATGTTCAGCAGGAGGATCGTCCGGAGCGTCGAGGTCGAGCGCCAGCCGCGCGAACTGCGGCATCCGGTATTGAGGAGCGCCTCGGAAGCCGCGCAGCAGGAGCCACGCCCCGCACCCTCCGATCAACCCGCCAATCACCGACAGCGCGCATTGGAGCGAAGCGGCGAGCGCGGCACCGGCCGCGAACGCAACGGCACAGCCGAACAGCGCAGCCGGAACGAGCTCGAGCAGCAGCGCCCAGCCAAAACCTTCCCCCCGCCCGCTCATGGCGAGCGCACTAGCGCAAATTCCTTTCCAGCCGGTTAGACGGCCCTCACGGGGGTCGGTGCGGGACCCGCGCAACGCGGCGCCTGCTCGACCAGCCGGACCAGCGCCTGAGTGAAGGCCTCGACATCATCCGGGTTGCGGCTCGTGACGATATTGCCGTCAGCGACCGCGGGCTCATCGACCCAGGTCGCGCCGGCATTCCTCAGATCGGTTCGGATGGAAGACCAGCTGGTGGCGGTGCGCCCGCGCAGGAGATCGGCTTCGACCAGCAGCCATGGGCCGTGGCAGATCGCGCCCACGGGCTTCCCCTGCTCGGCAAAGGCGCGGATCAGCGCGATCGCGGCCCGATCCATGCGAAGCGCGTCGGGATTGCGAACGCCGCCCGGCAGGATCAGCGCATCGAACTCCTCCACCCGAACGTCGCCGATGGTCAGCTCGGGGCGGATCGTCTTGCCGGGATCGTCGTGGACAGTCGCCTGGATCGGCTTGAGGTGCGGCGAGGCGAGCTTCACCTGCGCTCCGAGACCCGCCAGAATCTCGAGCGGGCCGAACAGCTCCCATTCCTCGAAGCCGTCGGTCGCCATGATCAGCACCCTGGCTTCGGCAATCCTCGGCACCGTGCATTCTCCTGTGGTGCAGGAACCTGCCTGCGCGCCGCTCGCTTAAGGCAGCCGATGGGCGATGAGAAGCCAAGGCGCGCGCAACTGCGCCACAGCTGCGACACCGAGCCGGGCTACACGCGCCGGCGCATGGGCCGCTACTGGGCCTATTTCGATGAGAGTGGAAAGCGGATCACCGACCGTGAAACCATCGATCGGCTGAACTCCATCGGACTTCCCCCCGCCTACGAGAACGCCTGGTTCTGCAAGGAGTCCAACGGCCATCTCCAGGCGACCGGGATCGACGCTCGCGGGCGCAAGCAGTATCGCTACCACCCGGACTTCAGGGCTCGCCGCGACAAGAAGAAATATACCGGCACGCTCGAGTTCGGCGCAGCCTTGCCGAAGCTCAGGAGGAAGGTGGCGGCCGACCTCAAGAAGCCTTCGACCAGCCGGGAGGCCGTGCTCGCGGCGATCGTCCGGCTGCTCGACACCCAATATCTGCGCATCGGCAACGAGGAATATGCGCGATCGAACAAGAGCTACGGAGCGACCACGCTCCGCTCGCGCCACGTCACGCGCAAGGGCAACGGGCTGTTGATGCGTTTTCCGGGCAAGCACGGGATCGTCCACGAAGTTCCGATCACCGAGCGCAACCTCAAGCGCGTCGTTGCGAGGTGCCAGGACCTGCCCGGGCAGAACCTGTTCCAGTACGTCACCGGCGAGGGAGAACCCTGCGCCGTCACCTCGTCGGACGTGAACGAGTATATCCGCGAGGCGACGGGCGGCGATTTCACCGCCAAGAACTTCCGCACCTGGGCAGCGAGCGCGATCGCCTTCGAGCAGATGCTCGAAGCCGAGCAACAGGACAAGGAGAAGATCACGCTCAAGACCGTGCTGGAGCCGGTGGCCGAAGCACTCGGCAACACTCCCGCTATCAGCCGCAAATCTTACGTCCATCCCAAGCTGATCGAGGCCGCGCGCGAGCGGCCGCGTGATCCGCTGAACGGGATGGAACCCCCGCGCGCGCGCAAGTGGCTCTCCTCCGCCGAAGTCGGGCTCCTCGACTTCCTTGCCGGGGGAAAGCGCCGGCCTGAGAGGAGAGCGCAGGTCGAACGGACCGCCGAGGCCGCGATTGCCGCTGCCGAGACGGCTGGGCCGCAGAAGGTTCGCCAAGCGGCGGAAGAAGCAGCGCAAGCGGGCGCTTGATAGCAGCCGAGCCTGACGCCATGACGTGAGCCATGGTGCGGGGGCTCGAACGCTGGAACGGCCTCATCGACTGGCTGAACGCCAATGACGAGGCGCTGCTGATCGGCGCGATCGTCGCCGCGGCGCTGGTGGCCGTCATGCTCGTGCTTCGAGCGGTGGGCGCGCGCGTCGCCGCGGCGGATCCCGAATATCGCAGCTGGAAGTCGGTGATCGGCCGCGTTCTCGCCAGGACCAGCATCGGCTTCATGATCGTCGCTGCGATCGAGGTCGTGCTGACCTTCGCGGAGCCGCCCGAACGGGTCGGGGATATCTGGAAGATCCTGTTCATCGTCGCGGCGGCGCTTCAGGGCGCGGTGTGGGCGCGTGAGCTGGTGCTCGGCGTGATCAGCCGGCGAGTGAGCGAAGAGCCGGGCGAGACGACCCTGGGCAACGCCATCTCGATCGTGCGGGTGCTGGTCAGCGTCGCGGTTTTCGCGATCGCCATAATCGTCATCCTCGACAATCTGGGAGTGAACGTCACCGCGCTGCTCGCGGGCCTTGGCATTGGCGGAATTGCGATCGGCCTGGCTGCGCAGGGCATTTTTTCCGACCTGTTCGCCGCGCTTGCGATCCTGTTCGACAGGCCCTTTCGGCGCGGCGACCTGATCCGCTACGACCAGAGCACCGGCACGGTCGAGCATATCGGCCTCAAGACGACGCGGCTGCGATCGCTCACCGGTGAACAGCTGGTCATGGCCAACACCAAACTGCTCGAGCGGCAGATCCAGAACTTCGCGCAGGCCAAGAACAGGCGCAGCGCGATCCATTTCGCCGTCGGCGCCGAGGGTCCTGCCGAAGCGCTGGACACGATCTGCCGAATCGCAGGGGATGCAGTGACGACCGAGAAGGGCTGCAAGCTTGTGCGATGCGCCCTGACCGGAATGGGCTCCGGAGCGATCACGCACGAGCTCGTCTATGACGACAGCGCGCGTGACAACAACCGGCTGATCCTCAACCGGTCGAGCATCATGCGCCGGCTGCTCGAGGGGCTCGAGCGCGAGGGGCTCGAGCTGGTGCGAGCCTCCGAGCTGCCTGCGCCGCCGGCGCCGTTCTAGGGGACAAGGCAAATGCCCCAGGCGATGCGCTGATGTCGGCCCTCGAACTCATCGCGCTGGCCTCCTCGATCAGCCTGTTGGCGGGCTGGCGGCTGTATTTCGTCACTTTCGCGACCGGGCTGGCGATGAAGCTCGGGTGGATCGACCTGCCGGAGCAGCTCGCCGCGCTCAACGTGCTGACAAACGACTGGATTATCGGGATCGCCGCGGTCGGCGCCCTCGCGGAATTCCTTGCCGACAAGATCGCCTGGGTGGACAGCGCGTGGGACTCGGTTCACGCGTTCATCCGTCCGGTCGGAGGCGCGCTGCTGAGCCTCGCGATCGTCGATGCCGGCGATCCGGCGTGGCAGATCGGAAGCTTTCTGCTCGGCGGCGGAGCGGCGTTCATGGCGCATTCCGGCAAGGCAGGCGCCCGAACGCTCGTCAACGCCAGCCCCGAGCCCTATTCGAACGTCGCCGTATCGACGGCGGAAGATGTGGCGACGGGCGGCCTGCTCGTCCTCGCGGCCGCCAATCCGATTGCCGCCGCGGCGATTGCGCTGGTGCTCGTGGCGCTGTCGCTGTGGCTGGTGTTTACCGCGCGGCGGCTGCTCCGGCGGGTGCTTGAACCCAAAGGCCGCAAGTCGGTTTAAGCTTGCGAGCAGGAGGTCACCGATGCCCGAATCCAATCGCCCGCTGGTCGAACGAGTTGCGCGAGTGCTCGCGGGAGCCGCGCACAGCAGCAATGCCGAAGGAAGCGACCCCTCGGCCGGCGAGAAGGTCGACGCGGTCTGGCGCGAGCATTTGAACCAGGCGCTCGCAGTGCTTCACACCGCGCGCGAGCCCGACGAGGCGATGGCGGCGGTCGGCGACGTCGAGACATGGCGCAGAATGGTCGAGGCGGCACTCTCGCAGGACGTCGAATGACCCCCCTAAGGCAACATGTTGAGAGGCCTTGATTTTCCAGGCCGCGCGACTATCTCCGCCCGACTGTTCAACAGCTGAAAGGAGGTGGTCTGATGTCTCATTGTCACATGCCGTTCGCGGCGGATCTGGTGGGCGCAGCCTCCACGGAGGTCATCGCTTAAGGTCAGACCGCTTTCGGCTGACAATGTAAAAGGCCGTCCGGGGAAAACCCCGGGCGGCCTTTTTCCTTTTCAGCCGTGCCGGGCGATCCAGTCCTCGACTTCCGGAGCGATCGCTCCCGCCACTTGCGGCCGTTGAAGATGCCGTAGTGGCCGACGTCGCGGGCGAGGTGGTATTTCTTGAGCTTCGCGGGCACGGCCGACGCAATTTCGAGCGCCGCTCGGGTCTGACCGAGGCCTGAAATGTCGTCGCGCTCGCCCTCGATCGCGAGCAGCGCGGTGTCCCGGATTGCAGCGGGATCGACCCTCCGGCCGCGGTGCTTCAGCTCGCCCTTGGGCAGCGAGTGGCGCTGGAACACGGCTTCGACGGTCTGCAGGTAGAATTCGGCGGTCATGTCGCAGACGGAGCGATATTCGTCGTAGAAGTCGCGGGTGGCATCCGCGCTTTCCTCGTCGCCATCGACCAGGTGCCTGAACATCTCCCAGTGGCTGACGAGGTGGCTGCCGAGGTTCATCGTCATGAAACCGGCAAGCTGCAGGAACCCGGGGTAAACCTTGCGTCCGGCGCCCGGATAATAATGCGGGATGGTGGCGATGGCATTGTTCTGGAACCAGCTTAGCGGCCGCTCGGTGGCGAGCGTGTTCACCCCGTCGGCGCCTGCCGAGTGTCGATCGGGCCGCCCATCATCGTCAGCGTCCGCGGCCGCCAGCGATTGCGGTCGGCGTTCATCAGCGCGGTCGCAGCGAAGGCCGGCACCGACGGCTGGCACACGGCTAGCAGGTGCGGCCGCTCGCCACCTTCCTGGCCGATCGTCTCGAGGAACTCGATCAGATAATCGATGTAATCGTCGAGATCGAAGCTCCCCTCGCTGAGCGGCACCAGCTTCGCGTCGCGCCAGTCGGTGATGTAGACGTCATGGCCCGGCAGCAGGCGCTGGACTGTCCCGCGAAGAAGCGTCGCATAATGGCCAGACATGGGCGCGACGATCAGCAGCCTGGGATCGTTCTCGTTCGCGCCCTCCCGAACGAAGCGTTTGAGCTGGCCGAATGGCTTGCGAAGGACGATCTCCTCGCGGACGGCGAAGCGCTTGCGGTCAACCACCGTCTCCTCGATGCCGAACTCCGGTTTGCCGCGCGGAGCGGCGGCATGGGAGAAGACATCGAGGGCGGCAGCGATCAGCGGGCTACCCGACACATAGGCGAAGGGTTCGCCGGATTGTTGAGCCACCCTGCCCCGAGCCCCGCCAGGCGGCTCGCCCCGGCAAGGAACGAGCGCTGAACTTCATAGGCATCATAGAGCATTCCGGAGAGGACCTCGCAGTGGCCGAGCGTCAACCGATGTGGCGGCGAATCGCTCCCCCTACAAGGTCAATGCTGCACTGCACCCGCCGCGGTGCGGCAATTGAGGGAAAAGCGCCACACTGCTACTCCCGCCGCAATGGTTCGCACCAACGTCAAGCGCCCACCCGGCCGATCGGTCAGGAACCTCCGCATGATCGGGGTTTCGCGAAGCGCTACCCGCTTCAGATTGGCGCGGCCGCACTCGCGCTGCTGGTCGCGGCGGCGGCGACCGCGGGCATTCCCTACGCTTTCAAGCTGATCATCGACAAAGGCTTCGCCGCGGGCGCCGCGACCGGCGACGACCTCGCACGATGGTTCGAATATCTGCTGATGCTCGTCGCGGTGATGGCGCTCGCGACCGCCTTCCGCTTCTACTTCGTCACCTGGCTCGGCGAGCGCACCGTCGCCGACATGCGCCTTGCGGTTCACCGCAACCTGCTTCGTCTGTCACCCGGCTTCTTCGAGGAGAACCGCCCCGCCGAGATCACTTCGCGCGTGACCGTGGACACGACGATCATCGAGCATGTCGTGGGCACCACCTTTTCGGTGGCGCTTCGCAATATCGTGCTTGCGATCGCGTGTTTGATCATCCTGTTCGTCCTCTCTCCGAAGCTCGCGGGGCTGATGCTGCTCGGGATCCCGCTGGTGGTCGCGCCAATCAGCATCCTCGGGCGCCGGGTGCGGGTGATCTCGACCCAGACCCAGGACCGGATGGCGGACGTGGGAACGGTCACCAGCGAAGTTCTGGGCGCGATGAAGATCGTCCAGGCGTTCGGCCAGGAGGGCCGCGAGACGATGCGATTTACGCAGGCCGTCGAGCGTGTCTTCTCGACCGCCAGGCGCCGCATCATCCTGCGTGCGATCATGACGGCGAGCGCCATCTTCCTGATGTTCGGGGCGGTAACCCTGATCATCTGGCAGGGGGCGATCGACGTCGCGGCGGGACGGATGACCGGCGGCACCATCGCGGCCTTCGTACTCTACGGCGCGCTTTTGGCCGGCGCGTTCGGTGCGCTGTCGGAAGTCTATGGCGACATGCTGCGTGCTGCCGGAGCGTCGGAGCGGCTGGCCGAGCTGTTGGAAGCCGAGCCGGACATTCGTGCGCCGGCGACCCCGACCCCGCTGCCCGAACCCGCACGCGGCGAGCTGCTGTTCGAGCGCGTATCCTTTCGCTACCCGACGCGGCCGGACACCGCGGCGCTCCACGATTTCAGCCTCGCGGTAAGGGCGCGCGAGCGGCTCGCGCTGGTGGGGCCGTCGGGCGCAGGCAAGACCACCATCTTCCAGCTCGCCGAACGTTTCTACGACCCGCAGGAGGGCCGAATCCTGTTCGACGGAGTCGACCTGCGCGATGCCGACCCGGCCGACATCCGCGAGCGAATCGCGCTTGTGCCGCAGGACACGGTGATCTTCGCCGCAAGCGCTCGCGAGAATCTGCGCTACGGCAACTGGAACGCGAGCGAGGAGGAGATCTGGCAGGCGGCGCGCGCGCGCACGCCGACGAGTTCCTGCGCGCGCTTCCGGACGGGCTCGACACGTTCCTCGGCGAAGGCGGCGCCCGGCTATCCGGCGGGCAGCGCCAGCGCATCGCCATAGCCCGCGCGCTCCTACGCAACGCGCCGCTGCTGCTGCTCGACGAAGCGACCTCCGCGCTCGACGCGGAGAGCGAGCGGCTGGTCCAGGATACGCTCGACCGGCTGATGGCCGACCGTACGACGATCGTCATTGCGCACCGCCTGGCGACGGTGCGCGCGGCCGACCGAATCGTCGTCATGGATCATGGCCGGATCATCGAGGAAGGCACGCACTCGACGCTCACGATGCGGGGCGGGCTCTACTCGCGGCTCGCGCGGCTCCAGTTCGACGACCGCGCGGCGTGATGCCCTCCCCGGCGTTGCCGGGGAGGGGGCCGTGGAAGCCTGGATTACGCCTGCTTAGCTCTGGCCGCCGCCGCCGCTCGTGCCGCCGCCGCCGCTCGTGCCGCCGCCGCTAGAGCCGCCGGCACTCCCGGCGCCTCCGCTCGCGCCGCCGGCGCCCGTCGACCCGCCAGCGCCGCCGCTGGAGCCGCCGCCGCCAGCGCCGCCGGCACCGCTCGAGCCGCTAGCGCCAGCGCCTCCGGTCGTCCCGCCAGCCGACGACCCGCCGCGGCCCGAGGTGGTCCGCGCGACGGTGACGGTGGTCGAGCTCGACCGCGGCGCGGTGCCGCGTGAGCCCGTCGAGCGCGAACCCGTGCTGCCGCTTGTGCTGCCGGTGCGGCCGGAGCCGCTTTCCGCTGCTCGACGACTTGCGGGCGGTTCCGCTGCTCGACGACTTGCGGGCGGTGCCGCCCCTGCTCGAGGATGTGCGGGCGGTTCTACCGCTGCTCGAGGATGTGCGCGTGGTGCCGGCCCTGCTCGACTTGCGCGCGGTGCCGGACGAGCTGCTCGACCCGGTCGAACCCGCGGCCGACGAACGGCTCGAGCCCGTGCCCGAAGACTTCGCTCGAGTGCCGCCTGAGCTGCTTTTGCCCGATGTCTTCGAGCGCGTTCCGGTCGAGCGCGTTCCGGTCGAGCGAGAGCCGGTCGAGCGTGAGCCCGTTCCGCGTGAGCTCGACGAGCTTGAACGACCACTGCTCGAGCGCGACCCGCCAGAACTCCTTCGCGACGACGTGCCGCTGCTTGAGCCGGAGCTGCCGCTTTCGCTGTCGCTGGGCGTACCCGACAGGACGCGCTGCGCTGCATCCGCTACCGCTTCGGCGATCAGCGAGCCGAGACGCGATGCGCTCGACACGACGCTGCTTGCCGCCTGCTGCGCCGTGTCGGCAGCCTCCAGGCCGGCGTCGCGGATCTTGGCGCGGGCAGCCGGGCTGCGGCTGATTGCCGCGGCTGCTGCTGCAAGCCCCGCGGCGAGCATTTCGCGGCTCATCGCCGCCTTGGCGATCTTGTCGACCGTGCTTTCCGTGCCGCGCGATGAGGATGAAGTGCCCCTCGACGAGGATGTGGATTTTGACGTCCGTTTACGCGTGCTGGATTTCGCCATCGCAAACCTCCTGTTCGGTTCGCAACGAAAGACACTTCAGAAGCGCAACGGTTCCGTTTCGGCGGCGAACGGAGCCGCATAACGCGGCGATTTCGCATCCTAATGCGTCCAAATGTGTCAAAGGGGACCGCCGGTTTCGCCGGCGATCCCCTCGAACATGGTCAGCGGCCGGAAGTGACGGCCGTCCGTTCAGCGCCTACGGCCGACGAACACCCCTTTCCGACCTCTCTGCTGAACCATGAGACATCGGATCACCTCCTTTCGCTGCGTTGAAGCTGAGCGAAGAATGAGTCAGCGAAGAACAAAGCGCAAGACTTGTATTCAAACGCGAATGCGGCGATCCTTTGCAATTCGCGTGCGCTGGAGTCAGGCGCGGCAATCCTCGAAAACGCGCGCCGGTTCGGGCGAGCTGACGACGGCCAGGGCAGGCGCGCCCACCATTGCAAATGCGACCTTGCCCCTGCTGAACGCGATCGCGTCGAGAAGCGAGTCGTAGGCGGCGAGTTGCGCACTCACCCGGTACGAATTCTGGTCGAAGCGCGCGGGCAGGTTGCGCGAACCCCCGGTGGTCCAGACGAACAGTGCGGTGGCGGGCGCCGCACTGATCCGTGAAATGCTCACCTGGCGCCCGGCACGCCTGCAAGTCACCGCGAGTCGGATCGTGCCGGTCGAATCGACGAAGCGCGCCTCGGTCCCGCCGCTCACGCTCGCATAGACCCAGGAGCCAGGCGTCACAGCGACCTGGCTGTAGTCGCCGCCGGGCGCCTGTGCCTGTCCCGCAGCACAAGCCACTGCGGACGCAATCGCGACGAGCGCGATCCTGCACGAACTGCGGAACGTCACTTCGAGAGCCGGTCGACTTTGTCGCGCAGGGCCGCGAGCTCGGCGCGCAGCTGATCGATTTCGCTTTCCTGCGCCGGCTTGTCCGCTTTCTTGGGGCTCGTGGAAGCACTGCCGAACGCGCGGCTTGCGCCTTCGAACAGCTGCATGTTCCGCTTGGCCAGATCGGCGAGCACATTGGGGCTCATCGCGTCCCGCATCGCGCTCTGATTTCGCTGGAATGCGTCCATCGCGGCGTCGAGATATTGCGGAACCATGCCCTGCACGGAATTGCCGTATAGGCCGATCAGCTGCTTGAGGAAATTCACCGGAAGCATGGTCGCGCCGCGCGCTTCTTCCTCGACAATGATCTGAGTCAAGATATGGCGCGTGATGTCCTCGCCGGTCTTGGCGTCCACGACCTGGAACTCACGGCCCTCACGGATCATCTCGGCCAGCCGGTCGAGTGTGATGTATGTCGAGCTTTCGGTGTCATAAAGCCGCCGGTTGGCGTACTTCTTGATCGTCACCTTGCCCGAAGAGTTGGCCATGAACCGCTCCAAAGACTGGGCCCACCTACTACCGGAACTTAGTGCGCTGCAACATGAACGCGCACCGCGCCCGCTGCCCCTGTTTCTCGAAATGGTGCGCATCGTGGGCCAGAGCGAGCCTGAAACGGCCCGGGCCGCGCTCGACGGGCTCGCCGCCTACCAGGGCGCGCCGCGATCCGCAAAGCGCCCGGAGCGCGCGGTCATTGCGTCGGCAAGACCCGCAGTGCTTCGCGATCATGGCGGCGAGGGCCCGCCAGCCGTTCTGGTCCCGTCCTTGATCAACCCGCCAAACGTGCTTGACCTCGACGCTGTAGTTTCGCTCGCCTCGGCGGTGAGTCGCCGCAGCGGCTCGCTCGGCCGATCGTCGCCAGGGTCGGTCCGGCTGTGCTGCGCGATTGCGGCGGCGAGGGCCGGCCGGCAGTGCTGGTGCCGTCGCTGATCAACCCGCCGCACGTACTCGACCTGGACCCTGAGGTGTCGCTCGCGTCGGCTGTGGCGAACATGGGCCGCCGCGCGCTGCTGCTCGACTGGGGACTGCTCGCGAACGCTCGCACCTGGATGTGGGCGGGCACGTCGACGAGCTGCTGGTGCCGCTGGTGCGCGAACTGGGGAGCCGCCCGCGCTCGTCGGCTACTGCCTTGGTGGAACGATGGCGCTCGCCGCAGCGAACATCGTGCCGGTCGAGCGCCTCGCCACCCTCGCCGCTCCGTGGCAGTTCTCGCGCTACCCCGATCAGTCGCGCTCGGCTTTGCTTGCGCTGTGGCGGCAGGCTCGCCGGCAGCCGCCGCGCTCGATATGCTGCCCCTGGAAGTTCTGCAGGCCGCCTTCTGGTCGCTCGACCCGAACCGCACCGTCAGCAAGTTTGCGACATTTGCCAGGCCTCGATCCCGACAGCCCGCGAGGCCGGCGATTCATTGCTCTCGAGCAATGGGCGAACGAGGGAGAGCCCCTGCCCCTTCCGGCGGCACGCGAGCTGGTCGAGGATTTGTTCGGCGCCGATCTGCCCGGGACCGGCAGCTGGCGGGTCGCGGGCGGACGATGAGGGAGCGCCCGCCCGTCCCGGCGCTTCACTTCACCGCAGCGCGCGACAGAATCACGCCCGCCGAGACCGCGCCCGCGCAGGAGCGCCACCAGATCTGCGCAGGGCATGTGGGAATGGTGGTCGGCTCGGCCCGCGGCCAGCTTCACAGCGCGCTCGCAAGCTTCCTTGACCCGGCTTGTCGCGAGCCCACCTAAGCGGCTAAGCGGCTTGTCGACGCGCACCCGTAGCTCAGCTGGATAGAGCGCTGCCCTCCGAAGGCAGAGGTCACAGGTTCGAATCCTGTCGGGTGCGCCACCTGATTCACCGGCCGGGTCAGAAAAAACTCACCAACTTCAAACATTAAGGCACGAGTGTGAGACGAAGCAGCGCCAGTAAGCTGCATCCGCCTGCCCCGTTCCGGAGTATCTGTTGGACAGCTCGTGCGAGCCTGTCTCGTCGGGGCACGGAAAAAATCCATGTTGCAGTACAGGGTGCGAGATCAGGCGAGTGGGGACGCCTTTGGCGGACGCGGCGGGCAATCCGCTGGTTGCCAAGTTCGGCGGGTTCATTCCTCTCAACCTCCAGGAAATCTCCGCGATCAACGCCTTGTGCACCGATCAGCAGGAATTTGCTGCCGGGCAGCTCATCATGACGGAGGAGTCGGCCGGAAAATGTGCCGCTGATCCTGGGCGGACTGGCCTTCCTGTTCAAGCACCCGGCCGCCGGACGGCGTCAGATCGTGGGGTACCGAGTCCCCGGCGATTTTTGCGACGTGCACCTCTCCGAGCTTTACCCGCTCGACTATAGCGTGGCTGCGCTGGGACCGGTTCGGGTCGCGAGCATCCCCGTCCGCGACCTTAGCGATCTGCTCGCGCGCCACCCGGCAATCGAGCGCGCCTTCGCGCTTGCCGAGTTGCTCGACCTGGCGATGCTTCGCGAATGGCTCTTGAACATCGGCCAGCGCAACGCCCAGCAGAAGCTTTGCCATTTCTTCTGCGAGATGTCGGTCAGGCTTCGCGCGGTCGGGATGGTGAACGGCGACGGATCGGTCGAGCTGCCGCTCGACCAGGCAGTCCTTGCAGATACGACCGGGCTTACGCTGGTTCACATCAACCGCACATTGCAGCAGATGCGCCACGACCGACTGGTCGAGCTGGGCAAACGCCGCTTGACGGTGCGGGACCCGGAGCGCCTCGCCGCAGTCGCCGAGTTCGACACGAGCTATCTGCGCGTTGAGCATGGCAGGACCGCGGTGGCGTGAAGGAGCGGAAAGTTCGTGGCCAAAGCAGGAGGGGCAAGCTAAACCCTTGAATGCATGGTGCATGCTGCGAGTCTCCCACGCCGCAATCGCGCTGCAGCCCTGACCTTCGTCGTGGCCCTGCACCTGTGCCTGATCCTCCTCGCGCTCGCCGCCCGTTCCGCGACCAGGCCGGTCGAAGCGCTGCCGGGCGCTCTGGACGGTCGTGTCCATTGCCGCTGCATCCACGACCCCGCCGCCGCCGCCGATGCCAAGCAAGATCGTCGAACAAAACCCAATCTCGCAGATGGTGGCTGCGGCGGAGGCCGACAGCGGCGCCGATGCTCCGGCAGGCAGCGGTTGCATGACGCTCGAGGCCGTTAGCAAGGCGCTGCTGTCGGACTCCGCGGCGCTGAACGCAGTACTCGCGCGCGCCGCCCGACACTCGCTCGATCGCCGAAGCCATCGTCGTGGAACGCCGGCTGGAGCCCGGCGACAAGCTCCGTCGGCGCACCCTGGGCGCGGTTCGTGCGGCAAGTCACGTCGGGCCTCGCTTCGGTCGAGGACAACTGCCTGGACGAAGCGGTTGCAGGCCCCGGCTCATCCCCATCCCTGCGGGCCAGAGGACGATGTTCGTCGTGATCGGATCGGAAACTGGAGCTGGCGGCAACTTCTTCACCAACCGGCCGGCCTGCCTGGCGCTCCTGCGAACCTCGGCTCGCTCCAAGCGATAAAAATACCACAAGGGTGGAACATTCGCGCGCGTCGGAACGAAGCTGGTACAGCCAGGTTGAACGGAAACTTACCGGGGCTCGAGTGGGACTAGGGGGCGAGTGCTCAACTCGGCGGCAATCATCGAATCCAGCGCTGGCGCAACTCCGCCGACCTGCTTCGTCCCGGTTGAAACCTGCCGCCCGAAAAATCCCTTGATCGAGAAACTCGGCAAGTTTGCGACGCTCGGCGGGCAGGAGTTCGACGCGCTCGAGCGCGTGTGCCGCAGCCGCAAGAAGCTCGCGCCTCGCGAAACGCTCCTGCGCGAAGGGTGCCGATCGAGCTTCGTCTTCCTTATCCTGAAAGGCATGGCCGTTCGCTACAGGTACCTGTCGAACGGCAAGCGGCAAATCATGGGCTATCTGCTTCCCGGCGACCTGTGCGACGCGCATTTCCTCGTGCGCAACTATCTCGATCACGACATCGGCCTCCTCACCGATGCCGAAGTCGCTGTCATCCCCATCCGCGAGCTGACCTCGGTCATGGCCGCATTCCCGACCGTTCGACGGGCCCTGCTCGAGACCATGGTGACCGAGCGGGCGATGCTGCGCGAGTGGCTGCTCAACGTCGGCCAGCGCAATGCGCGGCAGAAGCTTGCGCATTTCATCTGCGAGATTTCCGAGCGGATGCAGTCGCTCGGCCAGGTGAACCCGGACGGTTCCTACTCCATTGCGCTGACGCAGGTGGAACTGGCGGACACGATGGGGCTGACGGTGGTGCACGTCAGCCGCTGCCTCCAACGCTTCCGTGCCGAGGGCCTGGTCGAGTGGTTGCGCCACCAGTTGACGATCGTCGATGTGCAGGGACTTCGCCAGCTAGCGGGGTTCGACGAGGGATATCTGCACATCGCGCGCGATTCCCCGGGCAGCTGCGCAAGCGCCGCTGCCCGGGGCCTGTGCAGCATCGTCGCCGCCTGAGCCCAGGCTCTCGCGCGAACCGAGGGAGGAAAGTTTGCAGCCTCGCGTCTTGTTCGTTCTTGCACTCGCACTGGCCGCATCCACGCCGTCACTGGCCCAGCCCAGGACGAGCGCACCCGCATCCTTGCAGGCGCAGCCGCTGCCGCGCGCGAACTTCATCGCCACGATGGACGAGGAGTTCAGGAAGATGGACTCCAACCGCGATGGCTTTGCGTCCCACGCCGAGCTTGAAGCGCACCAACACCGCCATGTGGTCACGACGCTAGAGGAGCGCGCCCGCGCCACCTTCGCCGGAATCGACTCGGATCGGAACGGGCAGATCAGCATGAGCGAGTTCCTGCGGGCGACTGCCCGGCCGGCCAAGCGGCCGGACGTCACCGGCATGATGGCCCGGCTCGATGCCGACCGCGACCGGAAAGTCACATTGGTCGAATATCGCACGCTCACCCTGGCGACGTTCGACCGGCTCGACGCGGACAAGGACGGCGTCGTCTCGCCTGCCGAGCAGCGCGCCGGCGGCCTGATCAAATAAGGAGAACCGGCGGCGTCCGGCAGGCAAGGGGCGCTCAGGCCCTCTGCAAGCTCTCCATCCGCTGCTCTGCAGTCGTTGGGCGGCGATTGAACTCGATCTCGGTCACGACCCGCTTACCATCTTCAAGGCCGAGCTGGACGAATATGTCGACCGTCGCCCGTACATAGTCGATCAGTTCCGCGCGGCGCAGCTCGGTGCCGCCTGACATGGACATCAAGGCCAGCTGCTCGACTGCACCGCCGGGCGAGTTGGCGTGAACCGTCGTGATCGAGCCCGGATGGCCGGTGCCGACCGCACGCAGCCAGCTGATCGCTTCGGCCCCGCGCACTTCGCCCATGATGATGCGGTCGGGGCGAAGCCGAAGCGCCGCCTCGACCAGCTCGGCCGGAGTGATCGACGCCTCGCCCAGCTTGCCGCGAACCGCGATCAACCCGACCGCATTCTGGTGGTGCAGCTGAATCTCGGGCGTGTCCTCGATCAGCACGAAGCGCTCGCTCGCTGACGCTTCCTTGAGAAGAGCGTTGAGGAAGGTGGTTTTTCCCGTCCCGGTGCCGCCCGCAATGACGATGGTCTTGCGCTGGCGAACGGCGGCCGAGAGGAAGTGCATGGTATTGCCGGACGCGAGAAGATCCGCGAGTGCCGCGTCCGTCGCCTCGCGAGCCCGTGCCGCCTCCCCCACCCTGCCGAACGCTCCGGATTCCAGATAGTCGGACAGGCGCAGGTCCGGCATGCTGTGCTTGCGGATGGCGACGATGACGTTGCCGCGGGTGGCAGGCGGCGCGCAGATCTGGACTCGCGCGCCGTCCGGAAGAGTCGCCGACAGCAGCGGATGCTCGCGATTGATGCCCTGGTCGGACGCCGCCGCAATCTGGCGGGCAAGCCGCCACAGCGATGCATCGTCGAGCGCGCCATTGTCGTGCCGTTCGATTCCGGCCGCCGTCTCGAGCCACAGTTCGCCCGGGCGGTTGATGTACAGATCGGTCACGTCGGTGCGTGCAAGCGCCGCCGCCAAAGGCGCGAGAAAGGCGTCGAGGTAGACGCGTTGCGCGCTGATCATCTGGCTGGGCCGACCTGCGAGAAATCGAGGTCACGAGCGACGAAGATGCGCACGGTCGCGCCTTGGCGGGTCGTGATGGTCGGCGGGATGTCGGTGTTCTGCGTGGCCTGGCTGGCGAGTGTCGAAGCCTGATCGGCGCTGCCGACGATGATCGTGGAGCCGCCCGAGCGCGCACCAGCGACCGAGTTGATCGCTCCGCTGAGCACCGAGGTCAGGATGGCCCCGCCGAAGCGCCGAAGGAAATGGCGGTTGACCTTGCCGCCGATGCCGCCGCGCCCGAGCTCGTCGACCGCGGGCGACGCGAGCTGGATCGAAACGCCGTCGGGGCGGATCAGGCGAGTCCACAGCAGGAACACTCGCGACGCGCCCTGCGCGACGCCCGACTTGTACTGGCCGATCAGCCGGCTGCCGGCAGGAATGAGCACCGCGGAGCCGTCGAAGCTGTACACGTCGCGCTGCGTGAGCGCGCGCGCATAGCCAGGCAAATCGGAATTCAACGCGGTTTCCATCACCGCGCCGATGACCGCGCCTTGGGGCACGAGCCGGTTGAGGCTGGTGATGCGCTGAGCCTTGGCGACTTCGACCTCCTCGTTGCCGATACGATCGGAAAAGCGCTCGGTGTCCGACAGGTCACGGTTGGCGCCCGGCGCGCCCTGAACGCGTACCCCCCCATCGGTGACAACCCCGCTGGTGCCCGGCGCAGCCGGACGCTGCGACTCGGCCTGTGCCAGATCGACCACCAGTGCCGGCGCTCGCAGCCGTTCATTGGTTCGGTCGACAGGCGGCGGCGGCGGCGCGAGCCCCGACGCCGGGCCGAAAACCGGCGTGCCCGGCCGCGTCGGAACGAGCGTCACGGGCCCGCTGTTCGGGATCGAGAAGGGTTGCGTTGAAGCAAGGCCGGGGACGGGCGTCGCGGTCGGCTGCGTCGCACCAGTCGGCGCGAGGGGAGCCGGCGCCGGCGCAGTGCTCGACACGAGCGGCGGCAGCGCCGTGTCGCCCGCGCTCTGAGCCGCGCGCGCATCCGACAGCCAGACGAACACGCCGAGACCCAGCGCGCCCAGCAAGGCGGCGGCGCCTGCGACCGACGCCGGCTTCGGGGTACTGGCGACTTGCGGACGCTTGACGAGCAACACTTCGCTCATTTCTTTTCCTCGATCCCGTAGGTCACCGTCGCCTCACGCCTGCCGTCGCGCAGCGTGAACCGGCCGCTGGTCTGCTGGACGATGACCACCCGCCCGCGCATCATAGAATTGACCAAAGTTTCATCGCGCTTGGGCCCGCCGGCGAAAATCGCCGGAATGGATGTCTCGGGCGCGAACTCGAAATAGGTCATCAGCCCGTCATCCCACACCCGGGCTGGCCGCAGCCCCGAGTCACCGGCGAAGGTGTAGGCGAAATTGAGTGGCGGCGGCGGCGGCGGCAGGGGTTCCTCGACCACTTCGACCACTTCGCGCGGATAGTCGAACCGCACGACCCAGGGCGTCGTCGCCAGGCGCGGCCCGGTTTCGAGCTGGAAGGAATACATTCGCTTGTCCGTGACGACGGTCATGTTGGTCGCCGCGTTCTTGATCAGCGGCTTGAGGAACAGGTTGCGCGCGCGCTTGTTGGGCGTGACCTGCCAGGCGAGCGCATCGCCGATCGACACGTTCTCGATTCGCTCGTCGGGGCCGAACTCCAGCATGATCTGCCAGCCGAGCGCGCCGCGAAGCAGGGTGACTTCCTCGGGGTGGTAGAGAATCGACTGGATGTGCGGATCGACCGCACCCGGTTCGGGCGTGCGCGCGGCGACGAGCGCCAACAGGATCAGCGGAAGCGCGCGCTTCATCAGCTCAACCCCTCCATGTCGGTGCGATAGCGCGTGACCTGAAAGCCGAGCGGGTTGTCGTAACGGTCCTCCTGCCGCAGCGGGCGGCCGTTGAAGCCGAAGCTGATCGCCGCGACATGGTTGGTCGACTGGCCCGTGGCCGACCCCGCGGGAATGCGCGTTGCCGTGTAGCGCACGAGCGCCGCTCCATCGGAGATGAGCGACACGCTGCGGACCTGGATAGACACCGTGTCGCCGCGGTTGAGCGTGTTCAGGGGGCTGGCGGGGTTCGAGGGCGCCATGTGGCCGACGTAAGCAGCGCGCACCGGCGGCGCGGACATGACTTGCACGCGGCGATATTGCTGCGCGAGGTCGGTCGCATCGAACGTCTCGCGCGCAACCACATAGCCTGCAAGCTGGGCCTGGATCACCGCCTCGTTCTGAGTGAGCGTCCCGCCGCCCTTGAGCCAGGTCGCGGCCTCCACCGACCCGGTCTGGCGATCGACGGTAAGCACATAGGGCTGCACCGTCTTCAGCGGCACGAGCAGCGCAAGCGCAAGCGCAAGCAGCAAGGCCACGGCCGCGGCTCCCGCCGCAACGCGCCAGGCGAGCCGGGTCTCGCGGGCGGTCGCCTTGGCCTGACCATCGGCCCAGCTGCGCGCAGCGGCATAATATTCGTCCCGCTCGCTCATGCGTCCCTCCGGCTAGCCGCGCGCGTCCGGCGCATCGGAGTTGCAGCGCGGCTGGAGGACCGCCGCGTCGGCGCGACGTCGATGACCGCGCTGCTTGCAGGCTGCGGCCCTGTGCGCGAGTCACGAGCCGCGCTGCTCGCGCGCGGACTGCCCACCGTGCGAAGGCGTCCGGACGCCGTCGGCGAGTCGCGCCGAGCGATGCTCTCGAGCGCTCGGCTCGCGGCCGGCGCGGCCGGCTGGCCTGCCAACAGAAGCTGGCGGTCCCTGACCTCGACCCGGTCCTGCGCCACCACCGTCTCCGCGGACGCCGGCGCGGAACGACTCCGGCCGAGGGTTATGCCGCGGCCGATGCGGGCGCCGGCGCGCACCGCGATGACCGTTGCGATCGTGAAGACGATGGCCACCAGGCCGATCGGCATCACCGATGAATTCTCGAAAGTCCCGGCCGCCTGCTCTCTCAGCAGTCGCGCGATCATGGGGGCGAGGATTGCGAACTCGATCGCGGCAACGAGAAGCACGAACAGTGGAGCCAGGGCGGCGGCCGCGATCGCGCCAAGCCATGCCTGTGCCATTCCGCGCGTGCCGCCGAACAGGATGAACCCGGCCATTGCAGGCGCGATCGCAAGAAGGATCGCAAGCACCACTCGCATTGCGACGAGTAGGCCGACTATCGACAGGGTCAGAAGCACTGCGGACACGTTCAAAGTCATTGCCGCTGCCGCCGGCCCGCCGACCCAAGGCGAAGCAATCCCTGCGCGCATGCGGTATCCGACCGTGGCCGCCGTCAGATCGTCCAGCGCTTTCTCAAGGCTTTCGAGCGGCGGGGGAGCGCCGATTCCGGCCAGCATCTCGCTTGCGATCTGCGTCGGAGCGCGAGCGACGCCGTCATATGCAAGCGCCTGCCACGCCGCCCAGGACGTGGCGAGCAGAAGCACGATCCCGAGCTTCACGGTCAGCGCGACCGCGTCCGACAGCACGATCCCGCGGCCAAGCAGAAGCCGGTAGCCGAAAAAGGCAACCGCAATGGTCATCAGGCCCGTCAGTGCCAGCGACACGGTGCCGCTGGGTTGGGCAAGCGCCGCATAGCCGCGCTCGACCAGGCCGAACGCCTGGCAATCGGTGTCGGCCAGCAGGCGCGCGGCAAAGCGGTCGGCCGCCGGCGGAGTGCAGAAGCTCGGAGTCATGCAACTTCCAGCAAGCGCGGAAGCCACGCCTCGGGCGAATCGCCGACCTGCTGGCGAATGTCGTCGAGCAGGCGAACCGTTCGCTCGCGGCCCGACAGCACGGTCAGCAGGTCGGGTTCGGAAGCCAGGTTGAGCCGCACCACCACGCTGTCGCTGCCATGCTTCACGAGGAAGGCGCGCGCGGTTTCCGGAATTGTCCGGACGAGATCGAACTCATGCTTGGTAAGCCCGAAGCCGTCGATGTAATCGCTCGCCTGGGCCGACGCATTGGCCATGAAGATCTGCGTCCCCGCCTGCTCGACGATTGCCGACGCAATCCGGCTCTGCAGCGCATCGGACGCCGATTGGGTCGCGAAGCCGACGATCCCGCCACGCTTCCGGATCGTCTTCTCCCAGTCGCGGATTCGCGACACGAACACGTCGTCGTCGAGAGCCTTCCAGCCTTCGTCGACTACGATGATCGTCGGCTTTCCGTCCAGACGCTCCTCGACTCGATGGAACAGGTAAAGCATGGTCGGCGAGCGCAACGCCGGCTGGTCGAGGATCGCCGTCATGTCGAAGCCGATCGTGTCGGCATGCAGATCGACACAATCGACCGGATTGTCGAACAGCCACGCGTGCTCGCCGGCCGAATGCCACGGCGCAAGGCGCGCCGCGATATCGGTGCCCGACGCCCGCCCGCGGCCGCGGAACAGCTCGGCGAGGTAGCGCAAGCGGCGGTGTTCGGGAGGCCCGGCGAAGGACGCGTCGATCGCCTCGCTGATCCAGCCCGCCTCCTCGACCGTCGGGGGTTCGCCTTCGCCGGTCACCAGCTTTGCAATCCAGTCGGACAGGAAGCGGCGATTGCCCGGCGTGTCCGGAAGCGCGAGCGGATTAAGGCCCGTCGCAACGCCTGGACGCAACGTGTCGTAGGAGGCGCCGATCGCGCGAAGGAAGATCTCGGCGCCGCGATCCTTGTCGAAGAAGACTACTCGGGGCGCGAAGCGCCGCGCCTGCGCGATCAGGAACGACAGGACCACCGTCTTGCCCGATCCCGAAGGCCCGATGATCGTGAAATTGCCGAGGTCGCCGCGGTGGAAGTTGAAGAAATAGGGGCCGGCCGAAGTGGTCTCGAACAGGGCCACTGCGTCACCCCAGAAATTGCCGCTGGGCTGGCCGACCGGAAAATTATGCGCGCTCGCGAAGCCGGCGAAATTGGCCGACGAGACCAGCGCGCGCCGCGCGATGTACCCGAAGTTGCCGGGGAATTGCGCCCAGAACGCGGCCTCGAGCCCGAGCTCCTCGCGCACGGCGACAAAGCCTGCGTCCGACAGGCTCGCCTGCACTTCGCCAATGGCGACGTCGAGCTCCGCAAGGTTCGCCGCCTTGACCAGCACCGTGAGGTGATGTTCGCCGAACAAGGATCGGCCTGCCGCCACCTCGTCTTTGGCAAGCGTGAGTTCCGAGCGAAGCGACACCGCCGCATCATCGGCCGAGCGCATCCGGCGTAGGGCAAGATCCATGCGCTCGAGCGCGGGGCCGCGTTCGACCACCGCGAAGCTCTGGGTGACAACCAGCTCGAGCGGCAGCCGGTACAGATCGTCGAGCATCCCCGCACCAGTTTCGGCTGGATAGTCCTTGATCGAAAGGATCGCCGCGACCTCCGCGTCCGCGCCGTCGACGGGTCCGAACTCGATCGCGTCCGGGCCGAAGCTCAGCCGCCGCTTGGCGATCGCATGTGCCAGCTCGCCCTGGGGCAAAAGCATCGGGGTGGAGGTGCCATTGAGCAGCGTCGAGAGGAACTCGAGCGGCTCCGAGGCAAGCCCGGTCGGAAGGTCGTAGGTGCTCAGCAGCTTGGGCCCATAGGGCTCGAGCGCGGCAAGCAGCGCTTCGCGCGCCTGGTTGAGCTCGCGCAGGTCGGCACTGGTCTCGGCCGACTGCCGCCTGTCCCCCGAGATGATGCTGAGCAGGCGATCCGCGGCGCGAGCCCGGCCGGCGAGCGGACGCACGACGAGCGTCAGATAGAGGTCGTTGACGTACAATTTGCGCGTGGCGAGGCGTTCGCGCCACGCGCTGTCGAGCGCAGCGCTGAACGGATCGGCAAATTCACCCTCGAGCTGAGGCGCGACCGAGCGCCGGACGACGTGGTGAACGAGCGCAAAGCGCGCCGAGGCAATCGACTCCAGCATCATCGCCCGGGCAGTCTTGCGCGCGTCGAGCTCTGCCGCATCGATGGTCTCGAATGGCAGCCCTTCGAGACGGATCATCTGCATCGCAAGCCCGTCGCGAGTGACGATCGTGTGATCGTCGACCTGCGCGACACAGGGCAGATGATCTCCCACCGACTTCTCGCGTGCGGCGGCCCTCGCGCGATCCGTAAGCCTAGGGGCGATAGACATTGGCGCCCCACAGGCTTCGGTTCGGCACGCGCGGCACCTTGCGCAGGCGAGTCAGCCACACCGCCATGATGTGCGGATCGCGCAAGTGCGCGGCATAACCGATCGCGTGGATGAATATGGACGGGAGAAGCGCGAACGGGCTCTTGAAGATCAGGAACAGTTCGGCGGCGACGATGCCGTTGAGAACGAAAAAGGGATAGGTCACCCCAGCCACCATCTGCGGCCGGGCCAAAGCCCTGAACAGCCGGTCGCTGGCCATCGTCAGCCGCCCGCCACCGATCGAATGCCGCCGACGATCGACGCGGCGCCGAACAGGATGAACAGGCCGAGCACGACGGTCGCGCCATATTTCCAGTTGATCCGGCCGGTCAGCATGAGGAACCCGACCCCGGCGACGGCAATCACCGCGACCGCGGTCGCGACATTGCCGAGCAAGGTCCCCTGAAGCCAGTTCACTGCTCCGACGACCGGTCCCGAGCCGGCGGGATCAGGCGCCGCATACTGCGCCTGCGCGGGTCCGGCGAGCGCGGCGAGCACGAGCATCCAGCAGCGATTGATCATTGACCAGGCACCTCCAGCGAAATGGACGGCGTCGCCTGAAGCGCGGCGGGAACGCGCCAGCGCGACATGATCTTCGCCACATAATCCTGCGTTTCCCGATACGGCGGGATTCCGCGATAGCGCATCACCGCGCCCGGGCCGGCATTGTACGCTGCAAGGGCAAGGGGGACGCTGCCGAAGCGGTCGATCTGCCGGCGCAGATAGAGGGCTCCGCCGCGAATGTTCTCGGCAAGGTCAGTCGGCCGGACGCCAAGCTCCGCCGCGGTGCCAGGCATCAGCTGCATCACTCCCAAGGCGCCCTTGGGGCTGACAGCGTTCATCCGACCGCGCGATTCCTGCCACGCAACCGCCTCGAGCAATCCGGGGTGAAGCCCGTATGCGCGCGCTGCATCGGCAAGCATGGACCCGACCGGGCCGCTGCTGGTGCCAAGGGTCGGCTGGACCGGTTCTTCCTGGCGAAGCGGACTGACCTCCTCCTCCGTGAACATCGTCGGCCCGTCATAGGTGCGGGCCTCGCCGGAGGAGTCGATCTCGATGACTTGAGCATGCGCCGGGATGGACGTCGCGAGGCAAGCCAGGAGTACGCAGAGAGAACTTTTCATCATCATTCCATATGATCGGGCACGTAACCCGGAGTGGGCATCAGCGAAACCAAAAATGACAGCGCTGCCACGGCCATCATCCAGCTTAAAACCACTTTTGCAACAATAGCATGTCCTCTGCTGCTAAGCCATTTCCCGGGGATGAATAAAAGCGCCAGAGGCAGAATCAGGGCGAGCTGGGCGAGACTTGACGATACCGAGCCGAGCGCCCCGATCCAAGCGCCGCCATTCACTCCGATGACCACGGGGCCACCTTGCGAAAATCCGCGCGGAAGAAGAGCCAGCGCAGCGGTCACGACCATGCTCAACCAGAGGACGCTGAGGATCATTGAGTCGAAGCTGCCGGGCACCGGCAGCGACCAGGCGATCACTGCCGTGCCCGCGAGGCCACCGGCAGCGAGCCAGGCTGCGCGTCCGTCGGCGAACGTCAGGCCGAGGCCGACGACAGCGCACAACAGCGCCATGGCGACGAGCTCGTTGCTCACGAGGTCAGCGCGCCCACGACGAACCACGCGCCGAACAAAGCGATCGCGCCGCCGATCGTGCCCAGTGCGATTGCTCCCCCCTTGATGGACTTCATCAGGCCGAGCCCGATCCCCGCGAGGTGCAGCAAGCCGGTGGCCAGAACGAAGCCGGTCGTATAGCCCACGGGATCGGCGGCGGACGGAAGCTCGCTGCCGTGCGCGTAGCCGTGAAAAAGCGCGAACAGGCCGACCAGTCCGCATGCAACGGGAACGGACGCGCGAAGCCCGAGCATGATCATGAGGCCAAGCGCCAGGACGGACGCGCCGATCCCGAGCTCGACCGGCGGAACCGGAAGAGCAGCCATCCCCATCGCTCCGCCGAGCGCCATCACGTTCGGAAACAGCACGGGCAGCGCCACCACCAGCGGCCTTCCGAGAAAGGCGCCCCAGATGCCAACGGAGACCATGGCAAGCATATGGTCGAGGCCTACGAAAGGATGCTGAAAACCCGCGGCGAATCCTCCCGCGACGCCCGTGTCGTCATGGGCCAGAGCGGGCGCGGGCACGAGCAACAGCAAAACGCCCACCAGCCATGCGAGCGCCACGGCACGGCTGTTCGCGCCCGCCGCTGTGCGTTCGTTTGCGCAATCTGCGCAAAGGGTTTCAATTTGCTTCGACACGCGCAACATAGCCTCGGCGAATCAATATGATGCCCGCCACGAAGGAGCTTGCATGAAGACCCAACTTGCCAGTTTGTGTTTGATGCTGCTCGCAGTGCCGGCGCAGGCTCATGATTTCTGGATCCAGCCTTCGCGCTTCCAGGTGGCGCCCGGCGCCGCTCTCCCGATCACCTTCCAGGTCGGGCATGGGAAGTTTCGTGAGAGGTGGAGCAACAACAACCGAATCCTGTTGCTCAGGAATTTCTTTCCCGGCGGCCAGCGTGACAAGCGTCCGCACTTGCGCAGCGGCGGCCCGGCGGATCTTGTGACCAGCTTCGCGCCGGCCGGGCTCCACGTGCTGGCGATGCAAACCAATTATGCCTTTTCGGAACTGCCGGCGGCGCGCTTCAACGACTATGCGCGCGAAGAAGGGCTCGCGCTCATCATCGCCGCTCGCAAACGCGCTGGAAAGACCAACATGGCCGGGCGCGAACGTTACAGCCGCCGCGCAAAGGCGTTGATCCAGGTCGGCGCGCAGACCGCTGCCAATCAGGCGCTTGCGACCAGGCCCGTCGGCCTCAAGCTCGAGATCGTCCCGGAGCGCAACCCTTACGCGCTCGACTCCTCGCGCGTCCTGCCCGTGCACGTTCTTTACAAAGGTCGGCGCCTGCCCAATGCGACGGTCAAGCTGACGAATCTCAGATCCGACGAGCGCCCCGTCGCGACGGTCGTCACCGATCGGATGGGCCGCGCGCGCTTCAAGGTTCCTGCGAGCGGCGAGTGGCTTGTGAACGTGGTCTGGGGCGAGCCGATCAGCGGCGATCGCGCAGCCGACTTCGACACCACCTTTTCGAGTCTGACGTTCGGCTACCCAACCCGCGGCGGCTAAGGCGGGCTCACCGGCACATGCGCGAAACGGCCCGGTCGGACGAGCCGGCATGAAGCCGCGCGGAATATTCCTGCCCAGACGCGTTCCTGCCACTCGCGCCTCGAACTAGTCGATCAGCTCCGGTTGGGCAGTGTAGGAAACCGGCTTGACGTCACCCTCGCTGACGTTGGCCGGCTCCGAATTGGGGTGTGCCCTGAAAGCCTTGCCGAAGCCTTTGCCGAACTTGTCTTCCTGGCGGCCCGCCTGTTCGCCGAGGCCATAATCGACGGGGGCCTCGCTGTCGTTCCTGCTGTTGCAAGAAGACAGCAACGCCCCTGCCAAGATCAGTCCAATGCAAGCTTTCAGTCTGATCGTCCTTGTCCGCGCTTAGGGTTGGGTCTGCGGCCGCGGCGCTCCGCGCAGCGCCGGGTTCAGGTACGGGAAGCGGTTCATCGTCTGGCCCGCCCTGCTCGGCGCACCGTCAGTGTAAGCTACCGTGCCCGTCGGCGCGTCCCGCGGCTGGCAGAAGCCGAGCTGGGTGGGCTGCCCGTTGATCGGGATCGGGTGGCACAGCCGGCCCATGGCGACACGAAGAACGATGTCGACGACGTCATCGCCCGGGCGACGCCCGTTCGGGAAGCCCGCCAGATCGTCGGCAACGACCCCCAGTGGATGCTGCCGGTCCTGCGCTGTCGGGTTGACCTGAGTGTTCAGGCGAAGCATCTCCGAAGGCGTCACCGATGCCTGCTGATTGAGCGTCGGAATGCCCGTCAGGAACGCCGCCACGAGGTCCGTGCGCGGGAAGTTCGTCGGCGCGAGGGTCGAGAAGTTCGTGCCGAGCGTTGCGTTCACCGGCTGACGGAACAGGCGGTCGAGAAGCTCGGGGAACGTCGGGTTCGTTACAAAGTCGGCGAGCACCGTGTCCTGCGTCGGCTCGGCCGCGTTGAACAGATTCTTCTGCGGAAGGCCGATCACGAGTTCGTTCACCAGCGGGTTGCCCAGACGCGACACCTGAACGAACGCGCCGCCCTGGGTGGCGGGCTGCTCAAAGGTCGGATTGGGCTTGAGAAGCCGCGACTGCGGCAAGCTCGCCGTCGACCAGACGCCAATGACTCCGTTGCCGTCCCCGGTGAGGCAGCTGATCGGAACTTCGATCGCGATCGTCGTGATGTTGTAGTGGTTGATCAGCTCCTGATTCTCCTGGCTCTGCGTAATGCCGCCGGGGAACGGGTCGCCGCTGCTGTAGATGGGATCGGGCTCGCCCTGGATCGGAACGAAGTTCACCAAATCGAAGATCGGCCCCAGGTTCACCGCGAAGTTTTCCTCGCGTTGACCGACGAACACTCGTCCGCCGCCTGAACAGCCCGGGATCGCGATGTCATAGACGAACTGGTCCGCGTAAGCCGGGTAATTCGGGATGGTCTTGTTGCCGACGTTGTCGAGCGGCTTGAACAGCGACGCGCCCCCCCTAGTACTCGTTACGGCGGTCCTGGTGCCTTCGCGACGGTCACCCTTCACCTGGGTGACGGTGTACCGTTCTATCAAGCCCAGGTTCGAGTCGTTCAGCTCCGTCACCTGGCCATCGTAGCGCAACGCGATCGGCAAGGTCTTGCCGCCGGCGGTGATCGTCTTGCCGGTGCCGCGACGAAGGTTGTTGTTGAAGTCGAACTGGAAGGTCGTGTCCTCGACCGCATCGCCATTGCTGTCGATCATGATCTCGTACAGCGCGTCCGGATCCAAAGGGTAATAGATGGGACCGCCGCCCGGCTCCTGGAACGGGTAGAAGTTGGAGATCAGCGTTACGAAGCCCTCCCGCCCGGGCTCGTAGCTCCGGAACGCGTAGACGTCGGTATTGTCGACCTTCGGCATCTCCGTGATGAACGGCGCCTCGCGGTGACTCGAGCTCCACGCCGGAGTGACTGCAGACAACAGCAGGGCGGCGCCTACGGTCAAGGTGATGCCAGCCGAACGAAACATCGATGATCTCCCACTTGCATACAAACACCCGCGTAGGCGCCGGAACTGGCGCGCACGGAAGCGAACTATAGCTACAGGAACCGCAGCGCGGGAAATCAACAAATGTTGTTTTGAGTGCTATGCGCACAAATTATCGCACAGTGGCGTCCTTGGCGCGTCAGGGGCCGGCTCAAAGGCGTGGTGGTACTTCGCATAGCGTTCAGGGGTGAATCTATCACGGCAAACATCGACGACTGCACGACCATCCTTTCCCGGCAACTCTCCTCAATTATGAAGGAATTATCTATGGACCGTCCGTCGAAGATCATGAGGACTTCAGCCCTGGCGCTGGGATTCCTTCTTTCGTCTACTGCCGCGTGGGCCGACGAAACGCCGGAATGTAACGACAGCGCGTTCCAGGGGACCGAATGCGGGAGAGACTCGAACGCTGCGGACTTCGCGACGGCTGTGGGTTTCATGGCCGAGGCCAATGGTGACGGCAGCGTAGCCGTCGGGCATACGGCAAGGGCGACCGGCTTCGTTGCAGTCGCGATCGGTCAGGCTGCACTCGCGTCGGGCGACAATTCCACTGCGGTGGGCTTCCTCGCGCAGGCCAGGGGCACTGGCGCGACTGCGACCGGTGCAGGCGCGAGGGCGCGCGGCGACAACAGCGTTGCGAACGGCATCAATGCCGCGGCGTCGGGGAACGGCGCAATCGCGATCGGTGCGAACTCTGTCGCCCGCGGCGACGACAACATCGCAATCGGCGATGCGGCCGTGGCAACCGGCGCGAACTCGACCGCGATCGGGGCGGAAGCCAGGGCAACGGGCGCCAACAGCGTTGCACTTGGCGCGAACTCGGTCGCCACCGAGGCGAACACAGTGTCCGTCGGAACCGTCGGCGGCGAACGGCGCATCGTGAATGTCGCGGCCGGCATCAACGCCACGGACGCGGTGAACGTCGCGCAGCTCAACGCCATGGCTGGTGCGAACAATGCTGCTCTCACGGCCGAGAGGAACGAGCGGATCGCCGGCGACGAAGCTCTCGAGGGGCTGATCAACAACGAAACGCAGCAACGCGCCGCCGCGGACGCAGCACTCGGAGTGCGCATCGACGACGTCGAGTTCGACGTGCGGCGCGCTCGCCGAGAGGCTCGCACCGGAACCTCCGCCGCGCTTGCCGCAGCCGCAATGCCGCAAGCCATGGATCCGGGCCGCAGCATGGTCTCCGCCGGCGTCGGCACGTACCGCGGGCGCACCGCGCTTTCCATCGGTGGTTCACATCGCGTCGCGAACGGCAGCTCGGTGTTCAAGGTCGGCATAACCTACGACAGCAGCGAAAATGTCGGCGCCAATGCGGGCGTGGGATTTCAGTTCTAGTGACATGGTGAAGAAGCGGGGCCCCGGGGTAACCTGGCGCCCCGTTCCGTAAAGACGGCGCGGCGAATAAACATCTGGCGACTGCTGCCCGTTGCCATCATGGGCGCGCAGCCGACGTTGGCCAATCGGCCGGCAGGAATAGTGGCTGCGCCCGAAGCATCGGTGACAATGTGGGCGTATGCGCTTGCCGTCGCCGCCCTTGGCGTGCTTGCGGACGCCATTTGGCGACACAAACGAGACCGGGTGTAAGTCGCGGCCGGCAAGAACCACGAGCAGCGCCATTGCTTTCAGTCTCTGCTGCTGGTCTGTTAAGCCTTGCGCATGGACCGGACTCTCGAGCGGCGACTCCTTCAGCTCGCGGTCGCGATCGCCTCCCTGGTTCCGCTCAGCGCGGGTGGCGCAGGGGTTGTCCAAGGCCACAGGTTCATCGACGTCGAGCTTGCCGCCGTTCCGGATCTCGACAGCCATTTCCGCTACCTGTCGGGACTGCTGCTTGGGATCGGGCTGGCATTCGTCGCGTCCATCCCGACGGTCGAGCGTCGCTCGGAGCTGTTCGCGGCGCTCAGCGGGGTGGTCGTCGTCGGCGGGCTCGCGCGCCTTGCCGCACTCGACGTGCAAGAGCCGCCGGGCACGCCGCACATGCTTGCCCTGATCATGGAACTGGTGGTCGTGCCACTTCTGTTTGCCTGGCAGCGACGCGTCGCCCGCCGCTTTTCCAACCCGAACGCCCCACGCATAATGTAGATGCCCCCGGGTGGAACCGCGCCACAGCCGCCCCGTTGAGCCCGGGCATGGCTCCCCAGGCGCTAACTCCCCCGCAACAGCTGGAACCGCCGGCGTCGGTGGAGAACTTCTATTCGGAAGTGATCCGGCTGATGGCCGAATCCGAAATTCCGTTCCTGCTGTCGGGCACCTACGC
>JAUJOV010000006.1:69765-72810 GCA_030447545.1 Sphingomicrobium sp.
AATGCACCCGAAGCGCGGCTGTTCGACACGAAGGTGCGGCTTGTCCCGCCGACCCAGTTCGTCTGGTCGAAGATCTTCGTTCAGGACCGCTACCGCTACGACGGGGCCGACGTCGCGCACATGATCCTAAAGCGCCACGAGGACATCGATTGGCGCCAGCTGCTCAGTCACATGGAAATGTACTGGGAGGTGCTGCTGATCGCGCTGCTCAACTTCCGCTTCATCTATCCCAGCGAGCGCAACCTGGTGCCGCGCTGGATCATGGACGAGCTGCTCGAGCGGCTCCAGGCGCAGCTCGAGATGCCCTCGCCCGACATGCGGGTCTGCCGCGGGCGCATCTTCAGCCCGCGCGATTATCTGATCGACGTCAGCGAATGGGGCTTCTCGGAAGCCGTTGGGAATCTCGAAGAACATTATGAGCAACACTGAAACGGTGACGGTCGCCGCAATCGGCGACCTTCACGTCACCGAGGATTGCGTCACTCCGTACCATGATCTGTTCGCCGAGATTTCGCGCGTTGCGGATGTGCTCGTCCTGTGCGGCGACCTCACCAACTTCGGCAAGACGCGCGAGGCGGAAATCCTGGCCGAGGACATACGCGCCTGCGACATCCCGGTTCTGGGAGTGCTCGGCAACCACGACTTCGAGTGCGGCCAGCCCGAGAAGGTGGCCGAAATCCTGCACCAGGCGGGCATGACCGTTCTGGACGAGCAGGCGGTCGAAGTGCACGGGATCGGCTTTGCGGGGGTGAAGGGCTTCATCGGCGGCTTCGGGCGGGGCGAGCTTGCGCCGTTCGGCGAGCCGATCATCAAGGCGTTCGTCGACGAGGCGATGAACGAGGCGCGCAAGCTCGAGAACGGGCTGCGCACGCTCCGCACCGAGCGGAGCATGGCCGTTCTCCATTACGCGCCGATCGTCGAGACGCTCGAAGGCGAGCCGATCGAAATCTTCCAGTATTTGGGATCGGCGCGGCTCGCGGATGCGATCGACCGCTTCGATCATGTGAAGGCGGTGGTCCATGGCCATGCCCACCATGGCAAATATGAGGGCCGCACGATGCGCGGTACGCCGGTGTACAACGTTGCGCAATTCGTGGTGCGCGAGCAGTTCGGAAGGCCCTACGCGCTGCTCGAGATCTGACGGAGGTTGAGGCGGTAGCAGCTGCGAGCCACCTGCGGCTCAATCCTCCTTGTCGTCGCCGGGGATCGGCGTGGGCGTGTGCAGCGCCTCTATGACGTACAGCCGCTTAATGAGGACATAGGTGACGACGCTCATCGGAGCGGCGAAGATCACCCCCAGCACCCCGAACAGCATGCCGAAGCCGATCAGCGAAAAGAGCAGCACCACTGCCGGAACATGGACTGCCCACTGCTGGACGAGCGGATACACGACATTGCCCTCGAGCTGCTGGACCAGCACGTAAAGCCCCATAGTCCACAAGCCGAGGGTCGGGCTCACCGCCAGCGCAAGCAGAATGGCCGGGATGGACGCGATGATCGGGCCCGCGAATGGAATGAATTCGAGCGCGAACGCGATGAGGCCCAGGACCAGCGCCGACGGCACGCCGAGAAACCAGAGGCCGAACCCGGTGAACAAGCCGACGATGGTCATCGAGACGAGCTGGGCCTTCAGCCAGAGCCGCAGCGCTTTTTCCGAATGGGCCATTGCATCGGCGACGGTTCCCCTTCTGCTTTGCGGGACCAGCTTGATCGCGCCCACCCGATAAAGGCCCGGCTGGAGCGCCAGGAAGATCCCGCCGAAGATCACCACGAGCGTGTCCGCGATTCCGGTGCTTAGCGACAAGACGAAGCGTCCTACAGAAGCGAGAATGCCGCCGCCGCCGCCGCCTGCCGTCGCTACCCAGGCCTTGATCTCCTCTGCAAGGCCCCAGCTCGCGAGCATCGACAGCAGCGACTGGATTGCGGTGGGCAGGGTTTCGCTCAAGGTCTGGACCTGCCGTGCAATTTCGGATCCGAAAAGCCAGACCAGCCCGCCGACAAGTCCGAGGATGATGAGGATCGCGGCACCGACGGCTGCTCGATCCGGAAGTCGCGTGTGCCGCTCGATCGGCCCGGCCACGGCGCGGAACACGGTTGCGACCACGACCGATCCGAACACCATCACGAGCAGCGTCCGGAGATGCCATGCGATGAAGAAAAGAGCGGCGATCGAGAAGACGATCAGCACCCGGCGAACGAACGCCGCAGTTTCGTTTGGAGCTGGATCCGCCTTTGCCACGCTGCGCTCCGCTGCTGCCCGTCTCGCTCAAAATCGCTTGGGCAGCGCAGCTGTTCCGCAGCAACAACGAATCAGGCGGTGACCGCCTCGCGCCCCAGGTCCGTCTTCTGCATCGCCATCTCGGGCTTGAGCACGATCTTGGTGTATTCGTTCTGGTCGTCGTGCCAGTGGCGGTACATCTCGGCCGCCTGCTCGAGCGGCGCCCGGTGCGAGATCAGGAAGGTCGTGTCGATCTTCCCGTCCGCGATCGCGGCGAGCAGCGGCCGCACGTAGCGCTGAACGTGCGTCTGGCCGGTCCTCAAGGTGAGCCCCTTCTGCATGAAGGCGCCGACCGGGAACTTGTCGGCAAAGCCGCCATAGACGCCCGGCACCGACACTCGGCCGCCCTTGCGGCATGCGTAGATCACCTCGCGGAGGACGTGGGCGCGGTCGGTGGTGAGGAAGGCCATCGCCTTCACCTGGTCGACGACATTGTCCATCATCAGGCCGTGCGCTTCCATGCCCACCGCGTCGATGCACGCGTCCGGTCCGATGCCGCCTGTCATCTCCTGGAGTGCCTCGACCATGTTGACCTCGCGATAGTCGAGGATCTCGGCGCCGAAGCGTTTGGCGAGCTCTAGCCGCTTAGGGTAATGATCGATCGCGATCACGCGATGCGCACCCATGATGAAGGCGGACTGCACCGCGAACAGGCCAACCGGGCCGCAGCCCCATACTGCGACCGTGTCCCCCGGCTCGATCTCGCAATTTTCCGCGGCCATCCAGCCGGTCGGCAGAATGTCGGTCAGGAACAGCACCTTGTCGTC
>JAUJOV010000047.1:0-15648 GCA_030447545.1 Sphingomicrobium sp.
GCCGACGGCGCCAGGCTGATGCAGGCGTTCAAGCGCCTGGTCGAAAACCCGCTGGCGATGCTGGCCTGACATGCAGTGGCTGACGGCGCTCGTCATCGGCGCGATCCTCGGCTTCGCCATGCCGCTGTTCTTCGGCGGGTCATCGGGAATCTGGCTCGATTCCTGGGCGGGCTGGGGCACCATTCGTCCGCTCGAAGGATCGCCGGGACTGCTCTTTTCCATCCCCGTGTTCACCGGCGCGGCCGTGATCTTCCGGATCTTCTTCAACTGGCACAGCCGCTGAGACAGGCCGCGCAAGAGGAAAGCCATGGCTGACCAATATGACGTGATCGTCCTCGGCTCCGGCCCCGGCGGCTATGTCGCCGCGATCCGCGCGGCGCAGCTCGGGCTGAAGACCGCGATCGTCGAGCGCGAGAGCCTCGGCGGAATCTGCCTCAACTGGGGCTGCATTCCGACCAAGGCGCTGCTTCGCTCGGCCGAGGTGTTCCACCAGATCCAGAACGCCGCCGCCTACGGCCTGTCCGCCGGCCAGATCGGCTTCGACCTCGCCAAGGTGGTCGAGCGCAGCCGCGGCGTCGCCGGCCAGCTCAACAAGGGCGTCACCGGCCTGATGAAGAAGAACAAGATCGCCGTGCACATGGGCGAGGGGAAGCTCGCCGGCAAAGGCAAGCTGACGGTCACCGCCGACGGCAAGGCGACCGAGCTTGCGGCCAGGCACATCATCATTGCCACCGGAGCCCGCGCGCGCGAGCTGCCGTTCGCCAAGTCCGACGGCAAGCGCATCTGGACCTACCGCCACGCGATGACCCCGGCCGAAATGCCGACCGAGCTTCTGGTCATCGGCTCGGGCGCGATCGGAATCGAGTTCGCGAGCTTCTACGCTGACCTCGGAGCGAAGGTGACGGTGGTCGAAATGCTCGACCGCATCGTCCCCGTCGAGGACGCGGAAGTCAGCGATCAGCTCGCCAAAAGCCTCAGGAAGCAGGGTCTCACCATTCACACCTCGGCGAGCGTCGATAGCCTCAAGGCCGACGCCCAAGGCGTCGCCGCCAAGATCAATACCAGCGACGGCAAGTCCGCGGAAGTCCGCTTCAGCCACGCGATCGTCGCGGTCGGCATCGTACCCAACACGGAGACCATCGGGCTCGAGCAGCTCGGCGTGAAGACCACCCAGGGCCATATCGACACCGACCCGCACTGTCGCACCAGCGTGCCCGGCATCTGGGCGATCGGCGACGTGACCGCTCCGCCCTGGCTCGCGCACAAGGCGAGCCACGAGGGGGTGACCGCAGCCGACGCGATCGCGAAGCAGCTCGGCAACAAGGACGCGCACCCGCACGCCACCGATGCCAAGAACATTCCGGGCTGCACCTATTGCCGGCCGCAGGTCGCAAGCGTCGGCCTTACCGAAGCCAAGGCGAAGGAAGCCGGCTACGAGGTGAAAGTGGGAAAATTCCCCTTCATCGGCAACGGCAAGGCGATCGCGCTCGGCGAGACCGAGGGGTTCATCAAGACCGTGTTCGACGCCAAGACCGGCGAGCTGCTCGGAGCGCACATGATCGGCGCCGAGGTCACCGAGCTGATCCAGGGCTACACGATCGGCAAGACCGCCGAGCTGGTCGAGCAGGACTTCATGGCCAGCGTCTTCCCGCACCCGACGCTGTCCGAGATGATGCACGAAAGCACGCTCGCGGCGTTCGGCCGCGTGATCCACATCTGACCCGGAGGTCTTCGATGAAGCGCCTGTTGCTCGCCGCCGCGGCGGCCCTGTCCCTCGCTACGCCCGCCGCGGCGCAGACGGTGATCACCGCCGCTCGCATGCTCGACGTCGAGACCGGCCGTTATGTCGACAGCCCGGCGATCCTGGTCGGCGCGGACGGGCGGATCCAGTCGATCGGCAGCCTCGCCGCGCTGCAGGTCCCCGCCGGCACGCGCCAAATCGACCTTGCCGGCAAGACCCTGGTGCCGGGCCTCATCGACATGCACGTCCACCTCGACAGCCCCGCCGACATCGGCGGCTATCGCGGGCTCGAGTTCACCGACAGCTTCTGGGCGATGACGGCGGTCAGCAACGCTCAGGCAATGCTCAAGGCGGGCTTCACGACGGTGCGCAACGTCGGCTCGTCCAACCGCAACGACGTCGGTCTGAAGCAGGCGATCGAAGCGGGCTATGTCGAAGGGCCGCGGATCGTTCCGGCCGGCTTCGCGCTCGGCGCGACCGGCGGCCACTGCGACCAGACCTTCCTCCCGCCGAGCCTGCAAAAGGACGAAAAGGAGGAGGGGATCGGAGATTCCCCCGAAGAGCTCCGCTACCAGGTGCGCCGCCAGCGCAAATTCGGCGCCGAAGTGATCAAGGTCTGCGCGACGGGCGGCGTCTTCTCGCGCAACACCGCGCCGGGCCAGCAGCAGCTTTCGGAAGGCGAGCTTCGCGCGGTCGCCGACGAGGCGCACCAGTGGGGGCTTCGCGCAGCCGCGCACGCCCATGGCGCCGACGGCATCAAGGCCGCGATCCGCGCGGGCATCGACACGATCGAGCATGCGAGCCTCGCCGACGACGAGAGCATCCGCCTCGCGGTCCAGCGCCGCCGGCCGGTGTGGTTCGCGATGGACATATACAACACCGAATACACGCAGTCAGAAGGCAAGAAGAACGGGGTCCTCGAGGAGAATCTGCGCAAGGACCGTGAGGTCGCGCAGATCCAGCGCGACAATTTCCGCCGCGCCCACCAGGCCGGGGTACGCATGGTGTTCGCGACGGACGCCGGAGTGATGCCTCACGGCCAGGCCGGCCGCCAGTTCCGGACCATGGTGCAGTACGGAATGACCCCGCTCGAGGCGATCCGCGCAGCCACCCGCAACGCGGCACAGGCGCTCGGCCGAAGCGACGTTGGATCGATCGCCCTCGGCCGGTTCGGCGACATGGTGGCGGTGGACGGCGACCCGCTGACCGACGTCACTGTGCTCGAGCGCCCCTCGGCCGTGATCAAGGGCGGCAAAGCCGTGGACCGCGACTGACCACCGGCCCGGAACGCGGCGCAACATCCTGGCGTTCACCCCGCGCGGCACGTTCGAAGGAACCCACATGAAGCGCGGCTTTTGCGACGACATCGACCGGCTGACGATCGACAACGACGACTTCCGCCGGGTGCTCTACACCGGCGAGCATTTGCAGCTGGTGCTGATGACCCTTCGCCCGGGCGAGCAGGTCGGCGACGACGTGCATCCGACCGCGACCAGTTCTTCCGGTTCGAGGAAGGGGGCGGCGCCGTCGACGTCGACGGCCGCGAGAACCGGTGAAGGAGGATTTCGCAGTGATCGTGCCCGCCGGCGCTCGCCACAACGTGCGCAACACGGGCGATTCCCCGCTGCGCTTCTACACGCTCTACGGCCCGCCCGAGCACAAGGACCGGGTGGTCCACCGCACCACCGAGGAATCGGAGGCGCGCCACCACATCGAGGAATGGGACGGCGCGACGACCGAATGAGAGGCCTTAAGATGAAAGCTGGTCTCGCAGGCCTCGCGGGCTCGCTGTTTCTTGCCTCGGCGGCCGTTGCCGCACCCACCTACATCCACGCCGGACGGCTGATCGCAGTCCCCGGCCAGACGGTGCGCGGTCCCTCGACGATCATCGTCGATGGCGGGCTGATCCGCGCGGTGCAGGACGGCTTCTTGCCCGCGCCGGCCGGCGCTCGCACCGTCGACCTGCGCTCGAGGACGGTGCTCCCCGGCCTGATCGACAGCCACGTCCATCTGACTTCCGACCGTGGCGGCGAAGCGAACCTGCTCGCCTCGGTCCGCGAAGAGCCGGCAATGCACGCGCTCGAAGCCCAGATGAACGGCATGAAGACCCTTCGCGCGGGCTTCACGACGGTTCGCAACCTCGGCGACGACGAGGGCATTACCCTTGCCCTGCGTGAAGCGATCAAGCGCGGCTGGGTGCAGGGGCCGCGGATCATCGATGCGGCAAGCGCCATATCGACCACCGGCGGCCACATGGACGGTCGCGGCGCTCTCAACGACGAGCTGGTCGCGCATCTGCCCGACCCGGAGAACCTTTGCGACAGCATCGAGGCGTGCCGCAAGGTCGTCCGCCGCCAGATCGACCGCGGCGCCGACGTGATCAAGTTCGCGACCACCGGCGGAGTCAACAGCGGCACGGGCCTTGCGACCCGCATGTTCGAGGACGAGGCGCGCGCGCTGGTCGACACCGCGCACGCCTATGGCAGGAAGGTCGCCGTCCACGCCCACGGAGCCGACGGGATCAAGCTTGCACTTCGCGCAGGCGCGGATTCGATCGAGCACGGGACGGTGATGGACGCCGAGGTGCTGCGCCTGTTCCGTCAGCGCGGCGCTTATTACGTGCCGACGCTGTCGACCGTGAACGGCTATCTCGAGCGGCTCGCCAAGGACCCTAACGCCTATACCGGCGCGGTCAAGCAGCAGATCGACTGGCGCATCGGCATCACCGGCCAGTCGCTTCAGAAGGCCTATCCGGCCGGAGTGAAGATCGCCTACGGCACCGATGCCGGCGTGTCGAAGCACGGCCGCAACGCCGACGAGTTCGAGCTGCTCGTCAAGTACGGAATGCCGCCGGCCGAAGCGCTCAAGGCCGCGACGGTGAACGCGGCGGATCTCCTCGGCCTGGCGAAGGAGGTCGGGACGGTCGAGCCGGGCAAGTCCGCCGACATCATCGCCGTCGACGGCGACCCCCTCACCGACGTCACGGTGCTCAAGGAGGTCGATTTCGTGATGGCGCGCGGCGACCTCATCAAGAACGAGCCCTAGTCATGCCGCCGCGTCAGTGGACTCGAATCACGCGGGCAGGCAGCAGCTGCCGTTTTGGCCAGGTTAACACCGGCAGCGCTAGCCGGGCACCGCAATGCCACGAAACATTCCCGTCCTTGCGCTCGCCGCAGCGCTCGGCCTTTCCAGCCAGGCTGCGTGCGCGGTGAACTCGCCGCAGCAGTCATCTTCGGGCGAGTGCCGCGTGGACGGCGCAGAAAAGCTCCCGCCCGAGATCGGCGGAGCGGACGCTCTGTGCGACGCGATCCGCCAGGCCGCCGCGGCCCAGGCTCCGGGCGTCGGCTACTCGGTTCAGATCCAGGTCCTCTCCCCTTCGATGCTGTCGGCGCGCGTGACCCTCGCGGACGGGCGAGCGCTGCCCGAGCAGCGCCACGCGACCATGGACCGGAACCTCAATCCGGGCTCCCTGCAAAGGTTCGTCAACAGCCTCGGCGCGGAGCTGGCGAAGGCGGCGGCCCGCTGATCGCGACGACAGGTTGCACGGAGGCTGACTGAAGTCTCTCCACACCGGATTAGATACCGAATTTTTGTTAACCCACATCGCATGAAAGCGCGTTAGGCTGACCTCGCCGAATCGGAGCCGCCTCGTGCGGCATCGGAGACATTGGGGCGGCCGCGCAGCCGCCCCGGCGTCTTCGATCGACGTGGAGCGACCGGTTTGCCCGACATTCCCGGCGACAGTTCAACGCGCGAGAGCGTGACCATCGGCGACAGCGTCATCGGCGCGCTCGAGGTCACCGGCGACCGCGACTGGTTCAGGATCGATCTGACCGCGGGCCAGTCGGTCACGATCAGCCTCCAGGGGATTACGCTCGAAGACCCGTACCTTCGAATCCGCGATTCCGCCGGCAACGTCGTCTATCAGAATGACGACATCTCGCCCGGCACCAACCGCGACTCCCTGATCGCCTTCAGCGCCTCCTACAGCGGCACCTACTACATCGACGTCGGCGCCTGGGGCGACGCCTCTGCCGGCGACTATCAGCTGAGCGTCAGCGAATATGTCCCGCCGCCGCTCGGAACATACGACCAAATCGCCCACCACCTCGTGAGCGGCTACTGGAGCGGATTTTCGCACAGCTTCGACACGTCGGGCGGCTCGATCACGGTCAACCTCAGCGGGCTCACTTCGGCGGGCCCGGCGCTGGCCCGCGAGGCGCTGGCGCTGTGGTCGGACATCATCGGCATCGACTTCCCCGAAGTGCTGACCGGCGCGCAGATCACGTTCGACGACGATCAGGCGGGCGCGTTCGCCGACGTCGACTGGACGACCGACGGGACGATCAGCTAGGCTTACATCAACGTCTCGACGCAATGGCTGACCGACTACGGCACGAGCTTCGACAGCTACTCGTTCCAGACCTTCATCCACGAGATCGGCCATGCGCTCGGGCTCGGCCACCCCGGCAACTACAACGGCGATGCCCGCTATCCCTACGATGCGTTGTTTGCGAACGACGGCTGGTCGACCAGCGTCACGTCCTACTTCGACCAGCAGGTGAACACCCACTTCGCCGACCTCGGCTTCACGCCCGGTTTCGTCGTCACGCCGATGGTCGCGGACATCATCGGCATGTCGCAGCTCTACGGCCTCTCGACCACGACGCGCGCGGGAGACACGACCTACGGCTTCAACTCCAACGCAGGCCGCGACATCTACAACGCCGCGCTATTCCCAAGCGTCGTCTACACCGTCTTCGACAGCGGCGGGCTCGACACGCTCGACTATTCGGGCTTCACCGCGCCGCAGCTGATCAACCTCGAGCCTGAGACCTTCTCGAACGTCGGCGGCCTCACCGGCAACGTGACGATCGCCCGCGGCGTGACCATTGAAAATGCGATCGGCGGCAGCGGCAATGACGAGCTTCGCGGCAATGCGTCCGCCAACAGCCTCTACGGGCGGGCCGGCGACGACCGGCTGGACGGCGGCGCCGGCAACGACTGGCTCGATGGCGGCAGCGGCGCCGACACCATGCACGGCGGCCTCGGCGACGACATATTCCTGGTCCATTCGACCGCCGACGTGATCGTCGAGGCAGCCGACGAGGGGATCGACGAGGTGCGTTCCACGCTCGGGCACGTGCTCGGCGCCACCTTCGAACGGCTGACGCTGCTCGGCACCGCAGCGATCGACGGCACCGGCAACGATCTTGCCAATGCGATCACCGGCAATTCGGCGGCGAACCGGCTCCACGGCGCCGCCGGCGACGGCAGCCTGGTCGGCAACGGGGGCAGTGACGAGCTCGGCGGCGGTGCGGGTGCCGACCAGATGTCGGGCGGCTCCGGCGACGACATCTTCTTCGTCGACAATACGCTCGACGCCGCGGTCGAGAACTCCGGTGAGGGCAGCGACAGCGTGCAGTCTTCCGTTGGATTCACGCTTGGTGCGAACCTCGAGCGCCTGACGCTGACCGGCACAGCCAATCTTTCCGGCAGGGGCAATGAGCTCGGCAACAGCATCACCGGCAATCCGGGCGCCAATGCGCTGTACGGCTTCGACGGCGCCGACACCCTGCGGGGCAACGCGGGCAACGACCGGCTCGACGGCGGGCCTGGTGCCGACACGATGTACGGCGGGCTGGGCGACGACCGCTACTACGTCGACAGTTCATCCGACGCCGCATACGAGGCTGCGGGGGAGGGGACGGACATCGTCTAATGCCTCGATCGGTCACGCTCTCAGCGCGAACATCGAACGTCTGACCCTGACCGGAAGCGGCGACCTCGTCGGCAAGGGCAACGGCCTCGCGAACGTCATCAACGGCAATGAAGGGGCGAACAGGCTTTATGGCCTCGACGGCAGCGACAGCGTGTTCGGCAGGGCTGGTGCGGACCGCATCTATGGCGGCGCAGGCGCCGACAAGCTCTACGGCGGCACCGGCGACGACAGTTTCTTCCTCGACAATGCGTCCGACGTGGTCGTCGAATATTCGGGTGAAGGCAGCGACCGCGTCTATTCCTCGGTCAGCCACACGCTGAGCGTGAGCGTCGAGCATCTGACCCTGACGGGGACCAATGCTCTCACCGGCCGGGGCAATGATCTGGCGAACCTCATCTCGGGCAATTCGGGCGCCAACCAGCTGTTCGGGCTCGCCGGCGAAGACCGGCTGTACGGCCGTGACGGCGCGGACAGGATCGAGGGCGGCGCGGGCCTGGACCGGCTGTACGGCGGCCTCGGCAGTGATCTGTTCGTGTTCGACGACGGCCATTTCGGCGGATCGACCGGGTCCGCTGCCGATCAGATCCATGACTTCGACCGGGCCGAGGGCGATCGCATCGACCTTGGGCGGGTCGATGCGAATTCAGCCGTCCAGAACGACCAAGGGTTCGCGTTCATCGGCAGCGCCGCGTTCAGCGGAACGGCCGGCGAGCTGCGCTACCAGCATGTCAGCGGCAGCACCATTGTCCAGGGCGACACCAACGGCGACGGAATCGCCGATTTCGCAATCCGCCTGGACGGGTTGCACACGCTGACTTCCGGCGACTTCGTGCTGTGACGATCGAGCGCTGCCGGCTCGGGGACTGATATTGCCAACGGGCCGCACGGGCTCCATCGCTGCGCCATGTCCCAGTCGATGCACGACGTCTCCGACCCGCGCAACGCCGCGGTCCTGATCAACATCAACGGCGAGCTGAAGCCGCGCGCCGAGGCTTTTGTGTCGGTGTTCGACTCCGGCTTCATGCTCGGCGACGGCGTGTCGGAGGGCTTGCGCGTCCACAACGGCCGGATCGCCTTCCTCGAGCGCCACCTCGATCGCCTGTTCGAAGGCGCCAAGGCGATCGCCATGGACATCGGCCTCACCCGCGAGGAGCTGACGAAGCGGCTCTACGGCACGCTCGACGCCAACGGCATGGACGACGGGGTCCACGTCCGGCTGATGGTCACGCGTGGGCTGCGCTCGACGCCCTACCAGGACCCGCGCGTCGTGATTTCCGGCGCGACCGTCGTGATCGCCCCCGAGTACAAGCAGCCGCCCGAGAATGTGCACTAGCGCGGGCTCAAGCTGTTCACCGTCCACGTGCGCCGCGGCGACCCGGCTGTGCAGGACCCCAAGCGCAACTCGCACTCCAAGCTCAACTGCATCCTCGCCTGCATCCAGGCGGCACAGGCGGGCGCCGACGAAGCGCTGATGCTCGACCCCCACGGCTTCGTCGCGACCTGCAATTCGACCCACTTCTTCATCGTGCGAAAAGGCGAGCTGTGGACCTCGAGCGGCAAATACTGCCTCCCTGGAGTGACACGCAGGCTGGCGCTGGAGGTGGCCTGGGAGAACGGCATTCCCGCCCACGAGAAGGACTTCTCGCTGACCGACGTCTATGGCGCCGACGAAGCCTTCATCACCGGCACGTTCGCCGGGATCGTTCCCGTCCGCGAGGTGGACGGCCGCAGCCTCGAGTGCCGCGGGCCGATGGTCGAGCGGCTGCAGCAGCTCTATCGCAAACGGGTCGATCGGGACGTTGCGGAGCAGCGGCGGCCGTGACCGTGCGCATCGCGATGTGGTCGGGTCCCAGGAACCTGTCCACCGCGATGATGCGCAGCTTCTCCAGCAGGTCGGACACGTTCATTTCCGACGAGCCCTTCTACTGCTGCTTCCTCAACACCAGCGGCGCCGATCACCCGATGCGCGGCGAGGTGATCGCCGCGATGGACAGCGACTGGCACAGCGTCATGGCGGCGCTTCGCGGCGATCCGCCCGACGGCGCCCCCGTCTGGTACCAGAAGCACATGTGGCACCACATGGTCGGGCCGATCGGCTATGACGACTTCGACGGCTTCAGCCACGCGTTCCTGATCCGCTCGCCCGAGCAGATGATCGCCTCCTATTTGCGCAAGCGGGAGAGCGCCGTCTTCGAGGACTTCGGTCTTGAGCGGCAGGCCCAATTCTTCGAACGCGAGGCCGACCGGCTCGGGCGCGCGCCCCCTGTGGTCGATGCCGGCGACCTGCTCGCCGACCCGCAAGCAATTCTGTCGAGGCTGTGCGCGGCGCTCGGCATTGCCTGGGATCGCGCGATGCTGAGCTGGGAGCCCGGCCGGCGCGAAACCGACGGCCCGTGGGCGCAGCACTGGTACGCAGCGGTCGAAGCGAGCACCGGCTTCGGCCCGCCGGAGGCACCGCCAGTCGATTTGCCGGACGAGGCGCGCCGCCTCGCCGAGCGCTGCCGCCCCTGGTACCAGCGGCTGGCGGAGCACCGGATTCGCGCCTGACTTGCGGTTGACCCTGTGTTGCCGCCCCGCTATGTGGCCGCTCGTCCGCGGGTCGCTCGTCCTCCCGCTGGGCAAGAGCTGAACATTGCTCGATGCGTGATGGCCCGGCGGCCGCGAGGCCCGCCGACGCTATCGCGCTTTTCATGCTAAGGTGAAGGGCTTCATGCCGACGATCAACCAGCTGATCCGCAAGGGTCGCGAACCGCAGAAGGCCAAGTCCAAGGTCCCTGCGATGGAGCAGAACCCGCAGAAGCGCGGCGTCTGCACCCGTGTCTACACGACGACCCCGAAGAAGCCGAACTCCGCGCTTCGCAAGGTGGCCAAGGTCCGCCTGACCAACCAGCGCGAAGTGATCAGCTACATTCCCGGCGAAGGCCACAATCTTCAGGAGCACTCGGTGGTGCTGATCCGCGGAGGCCGCGTTCGCGATCTTCCGGGCGTTCGCTACCACGTGCTTCGCGGCGTCCTGGATACGCAGGGCGTCAAGAACCGCAAGCAATCCCGCTCGAAGTACGGCGCCAAGCGTCCGAAGTAACAACCGCAGCGAGGCCCCGGAGCCATTCCGGATCAGGCTGAAGAGAAAGGAACAAGAACATGTCCTGTCGCCGCCGCCCAGAGAAGCGCGAGATCCTTCCCGATCCCAAGTTCGGGGATGAGGTGCTGTCGAAGTTCATGAACAGCGTGATGCTCGACGGCAAGAAGTCGGTCGCCGAGAGCATCATCGTCTATGGCGCTCTCGAAAATGTCGAGACGCGCCTCAAGAAGGACCCGATCCAGGTCTTCCACGACGCCCTTAACAACGTGAAGCCGGGCATCGAGGTCAGGAGCCGGCGTGTCGGCGGTGCGACCTACCAGGTGCCCGTCGAGGTCCGGCCGGAGCGCGCCCAGGCGCTTGCAATCCGCTGGCTGATCACTGCCGCTCGCTCGCGCTCGGAAAAGACGATGTCGGGGCGCCTGTCGGGCGAGCTGATGGACGCATCGCAGAACCGCGGCAATGCCGTGAAGAAGCGGGAGGATACGCACCGCATGGCCGAGGCCAACCGCGCCTTCTCGCACTACCGCTGGTAAGTTTCATACCTATATCGTCGGCAGCCGGATCCGCCGGCTCCCGACATCGCTAAGGAACAACGACAATGGCCCGCAGCCATCCGCTCGAGAACTATCGCAACATCGGCATTATGGCACATATCGATGCCGGGAAGACGACCACGACCGAGCGAATCCTCTACTATACCGGCAAGTCCTACAAGATCGGGGAGGTCCACGAGGGCACCGCGACGATGGACTGGATGGAGCAGGAGCAGGAGCGCGGGATCACCATCACCTCGGCGGCGACGACCTGCTTCTGGAGCGCCGACGAGGGCAAGGGCGAAGAGCACCGGATCAACATCATCGACACTCCGGGCCACGTCGACTTCACCATCGAGGTCGAGCGCTCGCTTCGAGTGCTCGACGGCGCGGTCGCCTGCTTCGACGGCGTTGCCGGTGTCGAGCCGCAGTCGGAGACCGTCTGGCGGCAGGCCGAGAAGTACAAGGTGCCGCGGATGTGCTTCGTCAACAAGCTCGACCGCACCGGCGCCAATTTCGACATGTGCGTCGGCATGATCCGCGACCGCCTCGGCGCCCGCGCCGCCGTCCTGTACCTGCCGATCGGCATCGAGAGCGGCTTCAAGGGCCTCGTCGACCTGGTCGAAAACCGCGCCATCATCTGGCTCGAGGAGTCGCTCGGCGCCAAGTTCGAATATCAGGACATTCCCGAAGATCTCGCCGACGCCGCTGCCGCAGCCCGCATGGAGCTGATCGAAATGGCGGTCGAGCAGGACGACGACATCATGGAAGCCTATCTCGGCGGCGAGGAGCCCGATGCGGCGACGCTGAAGAAGCTGATCCGCAAGGGCACGCTCAACTTCTCGTTCGTGCCGGTGCTGTGCGGCTCGGCGTTCAAGAACAAGGGCGTCCAGCCCCTGCTCGACGCGGTCATCGACTATCTGCCGAGCCCGCTCGACATCCCGCCGGTCGAGGGCCTCAAGATGGACGGCGAGACCACCGACACCCGTCCGGCGTCGGACGACGCGCCCTTCTCGGCGCTGGCATTCAAGATCATGAACGACCCGTTCGTCGGCACCCTGACCTTCGCGCGAATCTATTCGGGCAAGCTCGAGACCGCTTCGCAGGTGACGAACTCGGTCAAGGACAAGAAGGAGAAGGTCGGCCGCATGCTGCTGATGCATGCCAACGACCGCGAGGACATCCAGGTCGCTTTTGCCGGCGACATCGTCGCTCTCGCGGGCCTCAAGGACACCACGACCGGCGACACCTTGTGCGCCGCCAACGCTCCGATCATCCTCGAGCGAATGGAGTTCCCCGACCCGGTGATCGAGGTCGCGGTCGAGCCCAAGACCAAGGCCGACCAGGAAAAGATGGGCGTTGCGCTCAGCCGCCTTGCCCGCGAGGACCCGTCGTTCCGAGTGACGTCCGACTATGAGTCGGGCCAGACGATCATCAAGGGGATGGGCGAGCTCCACCTCGAGATCCTGGTCGACCGGATGAAGCGCGAGTTCAAGGTCGAGGCCAATGTCGGCGCTCCGCAGGTCGCCTATCGCGAATATCTCGCCAAGCCGGTCGAGCTCACCTACACCCACAAGAAGCAGTCGGGCGGCTCGGGCCAGTTCGGCGAAATCAAGATCAGCGTGGCCCCGGCCGAGCGCGGGACCGGATTCCAATTCTTCGACGAGATCAAGGGCGGCAACGTGCCCAAGGAATATATCCCGTCGGTCGAGAAGGGGATGCGCGAGACCGCCGAGACCGGATCGCTGATCGGATTTCCGATCATCGACTTCGAGGTTCACCTGATCGACGGCAAGTATCACGACGTCGACAGCTCGGCCCTGGCGTTCGAGATCTGCGCCCGCGGAGCGATGCGCGAAGCGGCCCAGAAGGCCGGCATCAAGCTGCTCGAGCCGATCATGAAGGTCGAGGTGGTCACTCCCGAGGATTATCTCGGGGACGTGATCGGCGACTTGAACTCGCGGCGCGGGCAGATCCAGGGCACCGACAGCCGCGGCAACGCGCAGGTCGTGACCGCGATGGTCCCGCTCGCCAACATGTTCGGCTACGTCAACCAGCTGCGTTCGTTCACGCAAGGGCGGGCGCAGTACACGATGCAGTTCTCGCACTATGACGAAGTGCCGCAGAACGTCGCTGAAGAGGTGAAGGCGAAGCTGGCGTAACCAGTTTTTTGTAGCTATGGGCGCGCTCGCGACACGGGCGGGCCGCCCGAATTTCAGACAAGAAGAAGAGGCGTAAAATGGCGAAGGCGAAATTCGAGCGGACGAAGCCGCACGTGAACATCGGCACCATCGGTCACGTCGACCATGGCAAGACGTCGCTCACGGCGGCGATCACCAAGGTGCTGGCGGAGACGGGCGGAGCGACCTACGTCGACTATGCCAATATCGACAAGGCTCCCGAGGAGCGCGAGCGCGGGATCACCATCTCGACCGCTCACGTCGAATATGAGACCGGCCAGCGCCACTACGCCCACGTCGATTGCCCGGGCCACGCCGACTATGTGAAGAACATGATCACCGGCGCCGCCCAGATGGACGGCGCGATCCTGGTCGTGTCGGCCGCCGACGGCCCGATGCCGCAGACCAAGGAGCATATCCTGCTCGCCAAGCAGGCGGCGTTCCATTCATGGTCTATCTGAACAAGGTCGACCAGGTCGACGACCCCGAGCTCGAGCTGGTCGAGCTCGAGATCCGGCGAGGAGCTTTAAGCGCGACTTCGACGGCGACAATATTCCGATCACCCCGGGCTCGGCTCTCGCCGCCCTCGAGGACGGCAATGCCGAGCAGGGCCGCGAGTCGATCCTCAAGCTGATGGCCGCCGTCGACGAGTGGATCCCGACGCTCGAGCGTCCGCTCGACCGTCCGTTCCTGATGCCGATCGAGGATGCGTCTCGATCTCGGGCCGCGGCACCGTCGTCACCGGCCGCGTCGAGACCGGCGTGATCAAGGTCGGCGAGGAAGTCGAGATCGTCGGCATCCGCGACACCCAGAAGACCGTCGTCACCGGCGTCGAGATGTTCCGCAAGCTGCTCGACCAGGGCCAGGCTGGCGACAATATCGGCGCTCCGCTTCGCGGCGTCGGGCGTGAGGACGTCGAGCGCGGCCAGGTCCTGGCCAAGCCCGGCTCGATCACTCCGCACACCGACTTCCAGGAGGAAGTCCGTGCTGTCGAAGGACGAGGGCGGCCGTCACACGCCGTTCTTCGCCAACTATCGTCCGCAGTTCTACTTCCGCACGACCGACGTCACCGGCGAGGTGCAGCGCCCCGAGGGCACCGAGATGGTGATGCCGGGCGACAACGTGAACCTCGGCGTTCGGCTGATCGCCCCGATCGCGATGGACCCGGGCCTGCGCTTCGCGATCCGCGAAGGCGGCCGGACGGTCGGCGCAGGGGTTGTCGCCGAGATCACGAAGTAATATAGGGCCGCAGCCGCCCGGCTCTTCGAGGATTCGGGCGGCTTCGGTTTTTACGTTGGTTTTTGGCAAGCGCGGCGGCAACGCTGCCGGGCTGGCCTTGGTTCGGTTGATTGCTTCGAACGGCCGCAAGGCCTGGGAGAAGCCGGCTCTTTGGCATCGGTAAGCAGGGTATGGAAACGCAGAACATCCGGATTCGCCTGAAGGCCTTCGATCACCGAGTGCTCGATCAGGCCACTGGGGACATCGCCGACACCGCTCGGCGTACGGGTGCGCTCATTCGCGGTCCAATCCCGCTGCCGACGCGCATCGAGAAGTTCACCGTCAACCGCTCGCCGCACGTCGACAAGAAGTCGCGCGAGCAGTTCGAGGTGAGGACGTACAAGCGGCTGCTCGACATCGTGCAGCCGACGCCGCAGACGGTCGACGCGCTGATGAAGCTCGATCTCGCCGCGGGCGTCGACGTGGAGATCAAGCTGGCGTAAAGCGCCGGCAGCGCACCGGCAGGTGCGCGGGAAACAGGGTGATACCGCGGAGCGCCTTGCTCCGGCTGCGTCCCCGCCGCTTCCATCAGGGAGCACCAGCCCAGGCGGGGCACGCACGAGTTCATGGGCCGCACGCCCGCGGAATTGTCCGCGGGCCTCTGTTGAGGAGTCATTGATCATGCGCACCGGCGTGATCGCGAAGAAGGTCGGAATGACCCGCCTGTTCCAGGCGGACGGTCGGCACGTGCCGGTTACCGTCCTGCAGCTGGACGAGGTGCAGGTCGTCGGCCGGCGCGAAATGGACCGCGACGGCTACACCGCCGTCCAGCTCGGCGCGGGCACGGCCAAGGCCAAGAACCTCGCCAAGCCGCAGCGCGTCGCCTTCGGCAAGGCCGAGGTCGAGCCCAAGGCGCGGGTCGTCGAGTTTCGCGTCGCCGAGGACGCGCTGATCGATTTCGGCGCGCACATCAGCGCCGACCATTTCGTCCCGGGCCAGATGGTCGACGTCGCCGGCGTCACGCAGGGCAAGGGCTTTGCCGGCGCGATGAAGCGCTGGGGCTTCGGCGGCCTTCGCGCGACCCACGGCGTGTCGGTCGCGCACCGCTCGCACGGCTCGACCGGGCAGCGCCAGGACCCGGGCAAGGTCTTCAAGAACAAGAAGATGGCCGG
>JAUJOV010000047.1:15748-17699 GCA_030447545.1 Sphingomicrobium sp.
CGACCGGGCAGCGCCAGGACCCGGGCAAGGTCTTCAAGAACAAGAAGATGGCCGGGCACATGGGCGCGCGCAACCGCACCCAGCAGAACCTGGAAATCGTCCGCACCGACCCGATCCGCGGCCTGCTGTTCGTCAAGGGCTCGATCCCCGGCCACAAGGGCTCCTGGGTGACGGTGAGCGACGCGGTCAAGCTTCCGCGACCCGATGGCGCGCCCTATCCCGCCGGCATCCTCGAGAAGCTCAGGCAGGACGAGGTCCAGGTTCCGGAAGCCGGCCTGGTCGACGAGGCCGCGGTGCACGAGATCCCGGCGCTTCCGGGCGACGACGAAGTCGCTGCGATCGCCGCCGAGCAGGACGCGGGCGCTTCGGCCGACACCAGCGAGACCACGGATGCTCCTGCGGGCGAGCAGACGCCAAGCGACTCCGGCGAGAGCAAGGAAGGCTAAAAGATGAAGGTCAAGGTACAGACCCTGGCTGACTCCGGCTCCGGCTCCGGCAAGGGCGGTGGCGACATCGAGCTCAAGGACGAGATTTTCGGGTTGGAGCCGCGCGCCGACATCCTTCATCGCGTCGTCACCTGGCAGCTCGTCAACCGGCGCGGACCGGCGCGTGCGGCCCGGGAGCGCAGCGACGTCAACCGCACCGGCAAGAAATATGGTCGGCAGAAGGGCGGCGGCACGGCCCGCCACGGCAACCGCAGGGCGCCGATCTTCATCGGCGGCGGCAAGGCCCACGGGCCGCGCGCCCGCGAGTTCAGCGCGAGCCTCAACAAGAAGGTCCGCCAGCTCGGCCTGAAGATGGCGCTGTCGTCCAAGGCGCAGGGCGGCCAGCTGGTGGTGGTCGAGAACCTCGACCTTCAGGAGGGCAAGACCCGCGAGCTTCGCGAGAAGCTGGGCCAGCTCGGCTTCGGCAAGACCGCGCTGGTGATCGACGGCGACGCGCTCAACGTGAGCTTCGCGCGCGCTTCGTCGAACCTGGCGAACATCGACCTGCTGCCGGCGATGGGCGCCAACGTCTACGACATCATGCGCCACGAGACCCTGGTCCTGACCCGGGCCGCGGTCGAGAAGCTGGAGGCCCGGTTCAATGGCTAAGAAGCAGCAGCCCGAGCAGCAGGGCGTGGACGCTCGTCACTATGACGTCGTGCTCGCGCCCCACATCACCGAGAAGTCGACCCTGCTCAGCGAGCAGAACGCGGTCGTGTTCAAGGTCGCCTCGGGCGCGTCCAAGCCCGAGATCAAGGCCGCGGTCGAGGCGCTGTTCAAGGTCAATGTGACCGGCGTCAACACGATGGTCACCAAGGGCAAGAGCAAACGCTGGAAGGGCAAGCCCTATCAGCGCTCGGACACCAAGAAAGCGATCGTCACTCTGGCCGAGGGCCAGACGATCGACATTACGAGCGGGATCTAAGCGATGGCCTTGAAGCAATACAAGCCGACTTCACCGTCGCGCCGCGGCCTGATCCTGGTCGACCGCGCGAACCTGTGGAAGGGCAAGCCGGTCAAGGCCCTGACCGAGGGCAAGAACAAGACCGGCGGCCGCAACAACAAGGGCCATGTGACCTCGCGCGGGATCGGCGGCGGTCACAAGCAGCGCTATCGCTACGTCGATTTCAAGCGCCGCACCTGGGACGTCGCGGCGACCGTCGAGCGGATCGAATATGACCCGAACCGCTCGGCCTTCATCGCGCTCGTCACCTACGAGGGCGGCGAGCAGGCCTATATCCTTGCGCCGCAGCGGCTTGCTCCGGGCGACAAGGTGATCGCCGGCCGCAAAGTCGACGTGAAGCCCGGCAATGCGATGGAGATCGGCCAGATGCCGGTCGGCACGATCGTCCACAATGTCGAGTTGAAGCCGGGCAAGGGCGGCCAGATCGCTCGTGCCGCGGGCACCTATGTGCAGGTCGTCGGCCGCGATCGCGGCATGGTGATCGTGCGCATGAATTCGGGCG
>JAUJOV010000048.1 GCA_030447545.1 Sphingomicrobium sp.
GGCCGGCGAGCCGAAGCGTCCAATCATATAATCCGCGGAACATCGTACCTCGTTCGAAAGCTGTTAGGAGGCGCAGGCGGCGCGATGCGACCGGATAGTGGCAAAGAGGTAGAAGCACTAGAGCCTGATCGGTTTAGGTGGAAGCGCTACCCGCTTCCACCGGAGGAGTGAATCAGGCCCCTTCAATATGAGCCTGGACCTCGATCCAAAGATTAGGCTGATTGAGCCTGATCAGACAGAGGTCGAGCCGCTCGACGGAATGATCGGCGCAGCGACGGAGATGGACGTGGATCATGCAATCGAGAGCGAGCGCCTGACCAAATGCTTCGGACGACGCCCCGCGGTGGACAAGGTGGACCTGCGGGTGCCGACCGGCAGCGTCTATGGCTTCCTCGGCCAAAATGGAGCCGGGAAGACAACAACGATCCGGCTGATCCTGGGCCTGCTTCGGCCCACCGCCGGGAGCGTCCGGCTGCTGGGGCACGACGTTGCCACCGGCCGGCTGCGTGCCTCGGCCGGCGTTGGCTCGCTGGTTGAAACACCTTCGCATTATGACCGCCTGACCGGCCGGGAAAATCTGGACCTGACCCGCCTGATGCTGGGGCTGCCGCGGCTGGAGGTGGACCGCGTGCTCGAAGTCGTCGAACTCGCTTCCGCGGCCGGGCAGCTGGCCGGCAGCTACTCGTTGGGAATGCGGCAGCGGCTCGGCGTGGCGCGCGCGTTGCTCGGTCGCCCGAAGCTGCTGGTGCTCGACGAGCCCAGCAACGGCCTCGATCCGGACGGGATCAGGGACATGCGGCGCCTGATCCGCAGCCTGGCCGAGCGCGGCGAAGCCACAATTTTCATCTCCAGCCACCTGCTCTCCGAAGTTGAGCAGATGGCGAGCCATGTCGGGTTGATGCACCAGGGGCGTTTGCTGGTGCAGACGGAACTCGCCGCTCTCAAGCATTCGGCCCAGCGCCGCATCGGCATCGGGGTGGAGCGCGCTGCGGAGGCGGCTGCGAAACTGTGCTTGTTCGGCTACGAAGCCGTCTGCATCGAGGCCGATGCGCTCGAGGTGAGCCTTGCTTCCGGAGCGGCTTCCGCTGCGTCCGCCGCCGAGGTGAATGCCATCCTGGTCGCCGCCGGATTCGCTGTTTTCCGGCTGAGGGTCGAAGAGCCGGCGCTCGAGGACATCTACCTGCAGAAGGTCAGAACGGAGACCGCCGCCGCTGCGTCTGCCCACAACAGAAAGGCGGCGTGACGTGCGCCTCGGGACATTTGCGCGCCTCATTGCCGCTGAATTCCTGAAGTTGAGGCGCTCGCTGGTCCTGCTCCTATGCGCCGCGGCTCCAACGCTGGTGGCCTTGCTGTTATTCCTGATGTTCGTGAGACGAGGGAAGCCGCAGGCTTGGCTCCATTTTGCAATGGGCGGCGCGGCTATGTGGTCCTATTTCATGCTTCCGATGACGATCATCGCGCTCACCGTGCTGGTGGCGCAGCTGGAGCATGGGCCCCGTGCGTGGAACCACATCCTCGCGTTACCCGTGCCCCGCTGGCAAATATTCACGGCCAAGGCGCTGGTGGTGCTGACGCTTGTCGCGGTGATGAGCATGGCGCTTGCCCTGCTCATTCCGGCGGCGGGGCTGCTCGGCGAGGAGATGAAGGCGGGAGACCAGCTTCTCGGCGCCGTTCCGTGGGAGGCGGTGGCAACCATCATCGGCAGGATGTTCTTAGGCAGCATCCTGGTGACGATGCTCCAGCTGTGGGCGGCGCTCCGGTTCAGGAGCTTCGTCCCGCCGCTCGTGCTCGGCATCGGCGGCACGTTTGTCGCCGTTGCGGCGCCCAGTGCCAAGGAGGGGCTCTACTTTCCCTGGCTGATCCCAACCAACGCATTAGCCACCGATCCGGCGCGGGCGGCGCTGGCGATTGATATCGGTTTCTACGGAGGGCTTCTCCTCCTAGTCGCAATGGTGATCCACATGAGCCGGGCAGACGTGCGCTGAGACGCTCATTCGCGTCATCGGTGCCGCATTCCTGATCCTCATCGGCATGTAGAAGGGTTTGCGACTGCGCGGCTGGATTCAGCGCCGCAATTTAATAAAAATGACCTCATGTGGCTGCTCGACAGGATGCTGCGCAAGCTCGTCAGAAAGGGAGAGCTCACCGTCATCGAATTGGGGCCCGGCGCGCCGTAGCGATACTCCTTCCCGTCATGGTCCCTATCATTGCGACTATGCGCCCGGCGTGCCGCTTGCGGCGGAGTGAGCTCGATTACCAAGCCTACAAATTTCGGATCAGTTTCGTGGCCACCGCCGCCCAAGGGGCGTTCGTGACGACCATCTGGCGCTGACTCGCGCCGAGCGGCAGGAGGTGGAGCTTGCCTTCCTCGCGGCCGATCAGGCGTCCGAAGACGAACCGGCCGGCGGGGCGAGGGACGAGCAGGTCGCGGTTCATCGCCTGGCCGAACTCGCCGGGCGTCAGCCGCGTGCACCAGATTTCGTCGCCGCTGCGATAGTCGCCGATCCCGGCGGCAACGGTGACCGCGACCATCCCGGGCGTCGCCTGCGGCGCAATGACCACGCCCTCGCGACGCGGCGGGTTAGCGCCGTCATGGCCAAGCGCCGCGGCAACCGGGATGTCCTCGCGCTCGGGAAGCTGGACAAGGTCGGCTGCCTCGACGCCAAGCGCCGCGGCGATGCGGTTGAGCCAGCCGACAGACACGGTGCGCGTGCCGGTCTCGAGCCTGCCGACCGTCTGCGGCGTTGTCGGCGGCTGGCAGCGGTCGGCAACATCCTGCAGGGTCATCTTCTTGGCGCGACGAACATCCCGGATGCGCGTGATCATGCTACCTCCTATAACCCCTATGGTTCATTCGCTTTCCTATAGATGCGCCTGACTGGCAAGAGATTCCTTGCGAGCGCTTGAGGGGGGAAGCGTGCGATCTGGCGGTGTGCGGGGATGCGGTACCGAAGGGCAAGAGCACGCCGGCCTGGCCTCACGCTCGACCGACTGGCGAACCCCAAAGGATTTAAGCGTCAGGGGGTTAGGCCGAGCCGCTCGCGGCGCATCCAGCGGGTGATCATCAGCACGGCGACGACGGCGAGGCCGGCGGCGAGCCCGGTCCAGATGCCGAGGCCCTGCCAGCCAAGGCCGAAGCCAAGTCCCAACCCAATTGCCAGGCCGATCACCCAATAGCCAAGCGCGGCGTAGATCATAGGAACCGTGGTATCATGAAGGCCGCGCAGCATGCCGGCACCCACCACCTGCGCGCCGTCGACGATCTGGAAGAGCGGCGATGCCGAGCAACGAAACGGCGAGGGCAATGACCGGCGCATTGGCCGGATTTCGTCGAGGAAGAGGTAGACCAGGCTGTGGGGCAGGCTGATCATCAGGATTGCCATCAGCGACATGAACCCTACGCCAAGCACGAAGGCGGTCCAGCCGGCACGTCCGATCCCGTCAAGGTCATTGCGGCCGTAGGCCAGGCCAACGCGAACCGTCACAGCCTGGCCGATGCCGAGCGGGAACCATGAAGCTGAGCGCCGCGATCTGGAGCGCGATGGCGTGGGCGGCGAGAGAGGCCGTCCCGAACAGGCCCATCAGGAAGACGGCCGCGCTGAAGATCGTGACTTCCAGGCCGAGCGTGATCGCGATCGGTAAGCCGAGGCGCCAAAGATCGCGAAAGCGCGACCAATCCGGACGCCAGAAGCGGCCGAACAGATGGTAGCGGCGGAAGCGGCCGTGGAAAAGCACCACCAGGGCCATGGCGGCGAACATCAAGAAGTTGGTGATCGAGCTGCCGATGCCCGCGCCAACAAGCCCGAGCGCAGGCAGGCCCAGCTTCCCGAAGATCAGCACATAATTGAGCAAGGCGTTGAAGACGATGCCGCCCGCGGAGACGATCAGTGCCCAGATCGGCCGCTCCAGTGCGGAGATGAAGGAGCGGAGCACCAGATACCAAAGCGCCGGAAGCATGCCCCATTGGAAGAAGCGTAGAAACTGCGCGGCATCGGCTGCAAGGGCCGGATCCTGTCCAAAGGCGAGCAGCAGGGACTCGGCATTCCACAGAAGGAGGAAGATCGGCAGCGTGATCGCAACGGCGGCCCACATCGCTTGGCGAACCGTTCGCCTGACGTCGCGGACGCTGTGGCTGCGCGCGCCGAGCTCCCGTGCGATCATCGGAGCCGCGGCCGTGACCAATCCCATGCCGAAGATGAGAAAGGCATTGTAGAGATTGGTGCCGAGCGCACCGGCAGCGAGCGCGGTGGGCCCCGCCCAGCCAAGCAGCACCACGTCCGTCGCCTGGATGCCCGCCTGGGTAAGGTTCGTCAGGATCAGAGGATAGGCGAGCAGCAGGGTGGCGCGCACTTCCGTTCGCCAGGCACCAAGGTCCTGCTCGTGTTTCGCCTGCTGGAGCATGGTGTCGCGTAAGCAAAGGCGGAGGAGGTATGTCTAGCCAAATGCCGGCGATCGCCCACAGCGTCTTGAGCAGCGATGCGGACTGAGCTAAGCGAAGGTTTCATTATAAAACTGAATTCGGAGGCCGTTTATGATCGTCTATGGTTCGTCGCTTTCGCCTTATGTCCGCAAGGTTCTCGCCTTTGCCGCGGAGAAGGGGATCGAGGTGGAGAGCAAACCGATCGCGCTTGGCGAGCAGGATCCTGCGTTTCGGGAAGCGAGCCCGTTCGGCAAGATGCCCGGGTTCCGGGACGGCGATTTCGCCATTTCCGATTCGACCGCGATCGTCACCTATCTGGAGGCGGTCAAGCCTGAGCCCGCGCTGATTCCCGCCGAGCCCAAGGCCCGGGCACGCACCATCTGGTACGACGAATTCGCCGACACCTTGCTGATGGGGTGCGGCGGCAAGATGTTCTTCAATCGGGTGATGGCGCCGCGCTTCCTGAAGCGCGAGGGGGACCTCGCAGCCGCGGACAAGGCCGAACGTGAGGAACTGCCGCCGTTCCTCGACTATCTCGAGCGCGTCATTCCGGAGAGCGGCTTCCTAGTCGAGGACCGGCTGACGCTTGCCGATCTGTCCGTAGCGAGCCCGTTCGCCAATTTCCGGCATATGGGCGTCACCTGCGACCCTGCGCGCCACCCCAGGCTCAAGGCCTATGTCCAGGCGATCCTCGCCAGGCCGAGCTTCAAGTCCTGGGTCGATAGGGAGGCGGCGTTCCTGGCCCGCGCCGCCTGACCCGGCCGCAGATTGCCCCGGCAGGCCGCGCTCTCAGTCCTTGCAGCCCATCTGGGCCCGGAGAGGCTGGCGATCGATCGACGCGAGGTTCGCGGCGGTCGTCTTGTCGAGCAGGTTCTGCTCCTCGCGCGTCAGCCGCAAGCTGCCGTCGGGTTGGACCTGCCACATGACATAGCCGCAGACGAATTCGAGCCGTTCGAACTCGCCGCTATAATCGGCGGCCACGTAGACGCCGGGGCGCGGCGCATCGGGCGGGTTGTTGTACCAGGTGATTTCGGTGACGCGCCGGGCCCGGACGGTACCCGCCGCGGCGTTGAAATCGGCAGCGTTACGCTGCCATTCCGCGATCGGCGAGATCTGCTTCATGCTTTCCGACAGCATCGACCAGGCTTCCGGGTAGCGTCCCCGGTCCCTGGCGGCGAAATAGGCGTAGGTGGCGGCGAGCACGGCCTGCTGGTCCGCCTCCGAAGGCTGCCAGCCGGGAGCCCGCAGCGCGGCGGCATCCACGGTCTGCCTCACCGTTCCGCAGACCAACTCCTGCTCGACCTTGATGCCGGCCGAAGACATGGCGGCGCCTGGGCGATCCCCAGTTTGGGTCTCGGCAAAGCGGAACGTGCCGAAGCTCACCGGCCGTGCGCCGCATAGCTGCCGTACTGTCGGCATCAGCGCGGCCTGGGCAGACTCGACGCTGTCGATCCGGCCGGTGATGCTGAGACGGAACCGATGTTCGTCAACCGGCTCGGATTCGACCTGGTGCGCGGCCTGCGCCGCCAAAATCAACGCCAAGATGCTCATCCTGCCCCGTCCTTCTTCGCTCAGCGGGTGGGAAGATTAGCATAAGTTCGGCGGAGCGCATTCCTTGTCGCTGCGCGAGCTCAGCCGAAGCCCAAACTCAGAAGGACCAGGGTCGTTGCCAGCTTGCTGGCGATGATGATGGCCAGCCAATCGGGAACCGCTTTCCTGAGGGGTTTTGGCATCTGGATTCGATCCTCTTCATCGCAGCCGCAACCGGATGCACGAGGAGATACGGGAGCATCCGCCGCCCGGATGCACTAGGGTCCAGACCCTAAACTATGTTGATTTTTCCGCTCGCGACGACTGGGCCGGTCGGAGCGCCGGTGGGCGAACCGCCGCGAGGTTCCTGAGAGATGGCGAAAGTAGCGCCCCGATGGACGTGGGGCCGGTGCGCAGGCGCGACGCGAACCGCACTCGGGGCGCTCGCCTGGATGATCCCCAGCGAGCGGGGCTTGCCGTCTTCCGGAATGACCCAGAGCTCCGGCACGCGGCCGTCGGTAGGAAGCCGGACCGGTGTCACCAGCAGTTGCCCGGCCTCGGAAACGCTGATCGTGACGATCGCCGGGGATTCGTCTCCCTGCAGCGTCGCGACGAGCATTGGTGCTGCGGCTGCGGGCGCTGCCTTTGGTGGCGGGGCGGGAGCCCGCGTCACCAGGATCAATGCGAGCGAGGCCGCCACGGCCGAAGCAGTCACCGCGAACATGCGCCACCGGCGCAGAGCCGCTTCGGCGGCCGA
>JAUJOV010000007.1 GCA_030447545.1 Sphingomicrobium sp.
AATGGTGATCTTCGAATGGACGTAGATGTCGTCGCCGCCCTCGGTCACGGGTGAGTAGATTCGGAAGCGGCCCTCATGGTCGCACTTGCGCAGCTGCCGCACGATCTCGGCGCGCGCAGGGCTCATCACCTCGTCGTCGAGCCAGGCTTTGCCCTCCTTCGGGTTGACGACCACGAACTCGGGACCTCCGCTCTCGCTGAGCCTCTTGGCCATCGCTTCGGCGATCACGCGCGAGGCGAAATACTGGTTTTCGAAATAGACGAAGCGCTTCGCCTGACGGATCATGTCGACGTAGAGCGCCTCGATCTCCCGGATCGATTGCTGGTCCCCGTGCTCCGCGCGCGTGCGCGCAATCGCGAGGTCGACGTTGCGGAACTGCGGCTCCAGCTCCTCGGGCCATGGGTCGCTTCGCGCCTGCGGCCGGGGAAGATCGCCCCCGCCGGCAATCGACCAGCGATTGCGGGCCAGCTCGCCCAGCGCTCTGGCCGCCCCGCCGTCGACCGCCATGCTCGAGTCATGCCACGGATCGTAGCGGCGCTTGGTGGTCGGCCGGCGCCGGTGCTCGTCGCAGTCGAGATGCCCGCGCGTGTCCCAGCGCGAGCCGGTCATATCGATCCCGCCGCAAAAGGCGAGCGCATCGTCGATCACGACGATCTTGTGGTGGTGACTGGCGCCGGTTGCGTGAGCGCCGTCGAGCTTGAAGTGGATCTGCTTGTTGCGCGCCCAGCGGGCGAGGCGCAGCAGGGTCGTCCCGCGGCCGAGCAGGTAGACCGTGCCGACATCCCACTGGAGGATGTGGATCTGGACCTGCGGGCGGTGCTTGGGCAGCCATGTGAGGAATTCGCCAAGCTCGACCGGAGCACCGTCGTCGGCGTCGTAATCGAGGCAAATCCGGGTATCGAAATCCCAGCCGATCAGCAGGATCTGACGCTCCGCGCGAAGCATCGCCTTGCGCGCGAGCCGGAAATAGTCGGCCGCGTCGACGATCAGGCTCGCTCGGCCTGCGGGTTCGATCCGCCAGCAATTTCGGCCAGGCTCAAGCACTTCGAGTTCGGGCCTCCAGCGGAAGGGAACGCGCAGAGACAACGCGGCAGTCAGGGCCGGGTTTCGGCGGCGAAACGGCTGCTTGAAAAAGTGGAACGTGTGCGGCTTCGCTGTCGTTCGCGCTTGGCCATGGTTGAGCGGCAGGATTCGATCGGCACGAGCGCGCGTGCGGCTGCATGGGCAGTCCACCTGTTCACCGCCTCGGGCGTCGTTCTTGCGCTTCTGGCGCTTGCCGCGCTGCTCGACGGCAACGAGCGCCTCGCCCTGCTGTGGCTGGTCGCCGCGATCATGATTGACGGCGTCGACGGCACCTTCGCCAGGGCCGCGCATGTCAAGACGCGGCTTCCGCGCATCGACGGCGACGCGCTCGATCTGGTGATCGACTATCTCACCTTCGTCTTCATCCCGGCGATGCTGATCTGGCGGGGCAATTATCTGCCGGAATCGCTCGCTCTGCCGCTGACGGCGCTGATCCTGATCTCCTCGCTCTACGTGTTCGCGCGCCGCGACATGAAGACCGACGACGGCTATTTCCGCGGCTTTCCCGCGCTGTGGATCATCGTCGCCTTCTACTTCGTGCTGGTGCCCGTATCGCAGCCGCTTGCGGCAGCAATCGTCGTGGCGCTTGTCGGCCTGACCTTCGCTCCAATCCTCGTCATCCACCCGTTCCGCGCCCGCGACTTCGGCTTGTGGCCGGTCATCGTCACGGGGCTCGGCGCCCTGGCGATCTTCGCCTTGTTCCTCCCCGGCTGGCCGGCACAGGTGGAAACGGCGCTGATCCTGACGACAGTGGCAACCGTCGTGATCCTGTTCGTGATGGGAATGGTCCGCACGCTGCGCGGCCCGAAGCTTCAGTAAGCGCGAGCGATCGCGAACTCGACGGCTTCGCTCAGCGCCGCCTTGGCCTTGCCGCCGGGGAAGCGCGCCAGCGCATCGAGCGCTCGGCGGCCGTAGTGGCGCGCTCGCTCGAGCGTGTCGTCCATCGCTCCGGTCCCGCGAAGAAGCGCAATGGCGTGCGCAAGGTCCTCGTCCGACACCCGCTCGCCGGCCATCGCCGAGCGCCAGAAGGCGCGGTCCTCGGCCGAGCCGCGCGCAAAGGCGAGGATCACGGGCAGCGTGACCTTGCCGTCGCGAAAATCGTCGCCGACCCCCTTGCCCATCACCTCCTGCCTCGAGCCATAGTCGAGCACGTCATCGACCAGCTGGAAGGCGATTCCGAGGTGCCTGCCATAGCAGTCGAGCGCAAGCTCGGCCTCCTCGTCCGCCTCGGCTACGACAGGCGCGATGCGGCAGGCGGCGGCGAACAGGGCCGCGGTCTTTGCAGCGATGATCCGCAAATATTGCTCCTCGTCCGTCTCGATCCGCCGCTGCGTGGTCAGCTGCTCGACCTCGCCCTCGGCAATCACTGCCGAGGCATGGCTGAGGATCCTCAGCACGCGCAAGCTCCCGTCTTCGACCATCAGCTCGAAGGCGCGGCTAAACAGGAAGTCGCCGACCAGCACGCTCGCCGGATTGCCCCAGATGAGATTGGCGGTGCGCTTGCCGCGGCGCAGGCCCGAGCCGTCGACGACGTCGTCGTGAAGCAGGGTCGCGGTGTGGATGAACTCGACGGTGGCGGCGAGCTTGTGGTGCCGAGTGCCGCTATAGCCGAGCAGCGCAGCGCAGCCGAGCGTCAGCATCGGCCGCATCCTTTTGCCCCCGCCCGCGATCAGGTGCCCGGCAAGCTCCGGGATCAGCCCAACCTTGCTCTGCATCCGCTCGAGGATCACCGCATTCACGCCGTTGAGGTCCTCGGCGACGAGGCTCATCAACGGCTCGAGCGACGGAGCTGCGGCGCTGCGGAGGGGAACGACGGTCGCGGTCACGCTGGCGCCCTAGCCGCGGAGGCGGGTTTTTCCTAGCCTGAGGGAAGGCTGAGCCGGGCGAGCAGGCCGCCGAGGTCCTCGCTCTCCTCGAGCGTGATCCGGCCGCCGTAGATGTGGGCGACGTCGCGCACGATCGCCAGGCCAAGGCCAGTGCCCGGCTTGTCGGTGTCGAGCCTCGCGCCGCGCTGGAAGATCGCCTCGCGCTCCTGCGCGGGGATGCCCGGCCCGTCGTCCTCGACCACGACGTCGACCATCGGCCCGTTGGGCTCGACCGTGACGAACACTCGTCCGCCGCCATATTTGGCCGCGTTCTCGACCAGGTTGCCGATCATTTCGTCGAGGTCCTGCCGCTCCACGCGGACCTGCGCCTTGCGGTCGCCGGCGACGTCGACGGTCACTTCCTCGTAGAGCCGGTCGACCGCGCGCTCCACGGCCTCGACGCTGTCCCGCACGCACGCCCGCGCCTGGGCCGAGGCGCGCCGGCCGATCGCTCGGGCTCGGGCGAGGTGGTGGTCGACCTGGCGGCGCATGATCGAAGCCTCGCGGCACACGCTGTCGGCGAGGTCCGGCGCGCGCGCGGTCGCCGCGTTGGTAATCACCGTCAGCGGCGTCTTGAGCGCATGGGCGAGGTTGCCGGCGTGCCGCCGCGCCTCCTCCGCCTGCTCCTCGCTGTGGGCGAGAAGCTGGTTGATCTCCTCGGTCAGCGGCTGGATCTCGGCCGGAAAGGCCTCGGTGATGCGGGTCTTGGCGCCCGAGCGGATCAGGGCGACCTCACGGCGGACGCGCCGCAATGGCCACAGGCCGAAGAAGGTCTGGAGCGCGGCGAGGATCAGCAGGCCGACGCCGAGCGCGAGGAAGCTCCAGAACAGGGTCTCGCGCAGGTCGCGGATCTGCTGATTGATGGTCTCGCGCGACTGCGCGACCTGGAAGCGCCAGCGCACGTCGGAGCCGGGCAGGACCACGTCGCGCTCGGCGATCCGCAGCGGCTCGTCCGCGAACTCGTTGCTGTCATAGAAATGGACCTCGATGTCCTTGTGGCGCTCGAGCACCCGCAGCCGGCGGTCCCACAAGGAGCGCGACGGGAAGGTGTCGGCGCCCTCCCCGCTGACCTGGAAGTAGCGGCCGGAATAGGGCTGCAGGAAGCGTTGGTCGGCGGGCGGGCGGTTGAACCGGACCTCGCCTTCGGGGCCGATCTCGGACGCCGCCACGAGCGCAGTGTTCAGGACATATTCGAGCTGCTCGTCGAAATTGTTCTGGATCGAGGCGGTCAGCACCCGGTCGAGCGCGAACCCGCCGATCAGCAGGAGCGCCGCGATCCACACGGCCGCCACGCCGATCATGCGCCGGGTCAGCGAGCCGACACGCGTTTGCCTGGCTCGCGCCTTTCCGGCCGGTCGGTCCTCAGCCGCCGCCGCTACGGGGGCGGCATATTCGTTCAAATGCTCTTACCCTCCGACTTCTTCGAGCGTGTAGCCAAGGCCGCGGATCGTGGTGATCACGTCCGCGCCCAGCTTCTTGCGGATGCGGGTCACGAACACCTCGATCGTGTTCGAATCGCGGTCGAAGTCCTGGTCGTAGATATGCTCGATTAGCTCGGTCCGGCTGACCACCTTGCCCTTGTGGTGCATCAGATAGGACAGCAGCTTGTACTCCTGCGCCGTAAGCTTCACCGGCTCGCCGTCCTTGGTGACCTTGCCCGAGCGGGTGTCGAGGCGGATGTCGCCCGCGATCAGCTCCGACGAGGCATTGCCCGACGAGCGGCGGATCAGCGCGCGCAGCCGGGCGATCAGCTCCTCGGTCTGGAACGGCTTGGCGAGATAGTCGTCGGCGCCGGCGTCGAGCCCCGCGACCTTGTCCGACCAGCTGTCGCGCGCGGTGAGCACGAGCACCGGCATCTTGCGGCCTTCCTTGCGCCAGCGGTCGAGCACGGTGAGGCCGTCGATCTCCGGAAGGCCAAGGTCGAGGACCACCGCGTCATAGCTCTCGGTCGAGCCCAGATAGTGGCCGTCCTCGCCGTCCGTGGCGAGGTCCACCGCATAGCCTGCCCCCTCGAGCGTCGAGCGCAGCTGGCGGCCCAGATTGGGCTCGTCCTCGACGATCAGCACACGCATGCGGTCCCCTTGGCAAAGTTGGTTCGCGGCTCAAACACCCGCGAAGCTGAACGGTTGCTTGAGCGGAATGATTCAAGCTGGGGAGCGGCCCGCAAATGTCAATCGGCGGCGGTGCGGCGCAAGCTGCGGCCCAGCCTAGCTCCCCTGCATGTCGAGAAGCGAGGTTGCGCCCCAGAAGGCGGCGGCAATCACCACGGTCAGCAGAAGCGCGACGCCGGCCGAGCGCATCATGTCGCGAACCGCGCTTCGCCGACGGCGCCGGACGCTCTTCTCGTTGAACGAACGTTCCCAATCTTCCATGTACAACCCGTCTGTCCTTTCAAATGCTTGCACGAGAGATCACGGTCCGCGCATTGCAGCGAGCAGCCGCCCGAGCATCCCGCTCGCGGGCTTCTTGTAACCAGGCGTCCCGGCCGCAAGATCGCGAATGTCGCCGCTGCCCGACGCTGCCAGGCTGGCGAGCCCGACGAGCGTCGAGAACGCTGGCCCGCTGTGCGCATCGGGGAGCCCCGAGAGCTGCCTCGGCCGGCCGACCCGAACCGATCGGCCGAGCACGCCCTGCATGTAATCGGCGATGTTCTTCAATTCCGCGCCGCCGCCGGTCAGCACCACCTGACGGCCGACCGGTCCCGAAAATCCGAGGCTCTTCAGCGCATCGTCGATGTTCGCGGTCAGCTCCTCGGTGCGCTGGCGGATCACGGTCATCAGCTGGGCTCGGGTAATGCGCATCGGCTCGGCGCCCTCGTCCGAGCCCATGTGGCGCGCCTCGATCATCTCGTGATTGTCGCGCGGGGACGTCATTGCCGAGCCGTAGAAGCATTTGAGCCGCTCGGCCTCGCGCCGCTGCACCACGAACGCGCAGGCGATGTCGTCGGTAAGGTCCTTCGCGCCGAGGGGAATGGACTGCATGTCGACCAGCATCCCGCCCGCGTGGAGCGAGACGTTGGTGACGTCCGCGCCGAGCTCGATCAGAGCGACTCCAAGGTCGCGCTCGTCCTCGGTCAGGCAGGCGAGCGCGGCCGCCACCGGCGAAGCGACGATCGCCCGAACGCCAAGATGCGCCGAGCGGATCACATAATCCACGTTCCTCAGCGGCGCCGCGTCGGCGGCGATCACGTGGATGTCGACTCCAAGCCGGTCGGCATGGAGGCCGATCGGCTGTTTGACACCCTGCACTCCGTCGATCGTGTAAAGCGCCGGATGGGCGTGGAGAACGACCTGCCCGTTGCGGTCGATCGCCCCACGTCCCTCGGACAGCAGCTCGTTGATGTCAGACTGCTCGATCCTGTGGCCGCCGAGCTCGACCTCGACATTGGCCACTCCGCTCGACAGGCTGCCCGCGCCTCGCCCATACTTCGATCGTCCTCCGACATGCGCTCGGCAAGCTCGACCGCTTCGGCGCACCGCATGCTCGCTCGCTTCCATGTCGGTGATGTAGCCGCGCTTGACCCCGCGGCTTTCGCGCTGGCCGGTGCCGAGCACCTGCAGGCGGTTGTCGTCGCCGAGCGTGCAGATCAGCGCCCCGACCTTGGAGGAGCCGATGTCGAGCGCTGCGATCAGGCTGGTCGGTCGGCGAAGCCACGGCGGTGCTTTTATCCCTCCGTCGGCGCGGAGCCTCGGGGAAGATCGGCTCGCCAGGTGCGCGCGGCACGCGCACGATCATCTTGCCCGGAACGCGCAGGTCCAGCCGCACCAGCCCGCGACCGAGAAGCCCGTTGGAGCGGTCGAGATCTGCGAACCTTGACGAGCGCGGTGCGAGCGGCCGCATCGCCTTCGGGAAGCGCGACCGTCTCGCCCGACTGAAACTCAGGTCCCAGCGGCGGCCACTGACCCGGCTAGCCGAGGGCGAGCTGCGGCTGAAAGCGCCGGCACAGCCCCCAGCGCGGTTGAGATCGCGCGCGCGGGTGTTGGCGCCGGGGCCGATCAGCAGCGGCAGGTCGGGCATGTCGTGCACTGGCACCCGGTCGAGGACCACGCCCTCGGCATCAATCAGAGCGAGCTGCTGCCGGTCCTGCCACAGCGCCGCAGGCGTTCGCTCGACGATGTCGATGACCAAAGTGTCCGGCAGCCGCCGCGACACGCGCGCGTCGCTGACCCAGCCGAACTGCAGCAGCCGCTCGCGGATTCGCGAGACATCGACCAGCGGCTGCGCCGCTTGGCCGCGGCTCGGGTCACGGCGGCCGCTCGGCGAAGCTCGTCGACCACCACCGCGTCGACCAGCTTGCGGTCCATCTGCTTCAAGCCGACGATCTGATAGCCGTTCACGCGGAAGCCCGCCTGGCCGACCCACTCGCCGGCCTGGACCATCGCCTTCGCCGGAAGGTCGAGCGCGACTGCCGCCGCCGCGCCCATCAGCACGAGAAAGCCGGTGAAGCCGAACGCTGCCAGCCGGTTCGCCCGCGCGTCGCTCACGCTGAACGCTTCGCGGCGCTCCTCGGCGCGGCCTTGCGGGTCCCCCGCTTGATGCGCGCTGCGTTCATCCGCCCCCTCGCTCCCCAAGCGCCTCGACAATGAGCCGCTCGACCAATTGCACGTAATCGATCCGCGCGCACCTTCGCCTGCTCGGGCACCAGGCCAAGCGGGGTCATTCCGGGCTGCGTGTTGACTTCCAACAGAAAAATGCCGGCCTCGCCCTGCTCGTCGTCCCAGCGGAAATCGGACCGCGAGGCGCCGCGGCAGCCGAGCAGGCGGTGCGCGAGAGCAGCCATGTCGAGCATCGCGGCGGCGATCTCTTCGGGGACCTTGGCGGGGCAGATGTGCTCGGTCAGCCCGTCGGTATACTTGGCGGCATAATCGTAAAAGCCCGCCTTGGGCCTGAGCTCGGTCACCGCGAGCGGCTCGTCGCCGAGCACCGCGACCGTAAGCTCGCGGCCCCTGACGAACGGCTCGGCGAGCAATTGATCGAACTCATTCCACGGCCCCGGCACGTCGCGGCCGATAGGGTTTCCGTAATTGCCGTCCGGAGTGACGATCGCCACTCCGACCGACGAGCCTTCGTTGACGGGCTTGAGCACATAGGGCCGCGGCATCGGGTCCTGCGAAAACAGGGTCTCGCTTTCGATCACCCGGCCCGCGGGCATGCGGATGCCGTGCGGCACCAGCACCATCTTCGTGAGCTCCTTGTCGATGGCGATCACCGACGTCTCCAGCGCGCTGTGAGTGTAGGCAATGCCCATCAGGTCGAGCATGCCCTGGACGGTGCCGTCCTCGCCCGGAGTGCCGTGGAGCGCGTTGAACACGACGTCGGGCCTGATCTCCGCAAGGCGCCGCGCAACGTCGCGGTCCATGTCGAGCTCGGTGACGTTCGACCAGCCGCCAGTCCGCAAGGCCTCGGCGACCCCGCGGCCGCTGGTCAGCGAAACCTCGCGCTCCGACCCCCAGCCACCCATCAGCACCACAACGTGCAAGTCCTTGTTCAACCCTCGACTCCGATCCGCTGGATTTCCCATTCAAGGCTGACGCCGCTGTTTGCCAGCACGCGCCGGCGGACTTCCTCGCCCAGCGCCTCGATGTCCGCGCTGCTCGCCGTGCCGAGGTTGAGGAGGAAGTTGCAATGCTTCTCGGAAACCTGGGCGCCGCCGACCGTCAGCCCGCGGCAGCCGGCCTCGTCGACCAGCTTCCACGCCTTGGCCCCTGGCGGGTTCTTGAATGTCGAGCCGCCCGTTCGGCTGCGCAGCGGCTGCGACGCCTCGCGCTCGGCGGCGATGCGGTCCATCTCCGCGCCGATCTCCGCCGGGTCGCCGGGAACGCCCTCGAACAAGGCTTCGACCACGACCGCGCCGTCGGGCACCTCGCTGTGTCGATAGGTGTAGCCGAGCCGCTCGAGCGGCCAGGTCTCGACGCGTCCATCCCGAAGCACCAGCCGCGCCTCGACCAGGATGTCCTTGACCTCGCGCCCGTAAGCGCCGGCGTTCATCCGCACCGCACCGCCGACGGTTCCCGGAATGCCGCGCAGGAACTCGAGCCCGGCGATTCCCGCGTCGCGCGCGGCCGAAGCGACGGTGATGCCCATCGCTCCGCCGCCGGAGCGAAGGCGATTGCCGGGTTCAACGATTGTCTTGGAAAAACTTTTGGGCAGGCGAACAACCACTCCCGGAACGCCGCCGTCGCGCACGATCAGGTTCGATCCGACGCCTACGGGAGTAACCGGCAGTGCCGGGTCCAGCGCGGCCAGAAAGCGCGCAAGGTCCTGCTCGTCACTCGGCCTGACCAGCCATTCGGCCGGGCCGCCGGTGCGGAACCAGATGAAATCGGCAAGGCTCCCATTGGGCTCGATCGAGCCGGCAACGACCGGCAGCTCCCCCGGCCGCGTTCGGGAGGCGGTTGGGGGGAAGGACTGTTCCTGCAGCTTCATACAGGCCCGACCCCTCCCGCGGGCGGGAGTGGGGATTTGTTGCGCCTCGCCTGGCAAACTCCGTCGGCCATCGCGGCCGCCCATTTCGTGATGTCCCCGGCCCCCATACAGATCACCAGGTCCCCTGGCGCGGCGAGGTCGCGAAGCTCGCGGCACAGCTCGTCGAGGCCATCGACGGTGCGGGCCATGCGGTGGCCATGCGCGCGCAGTCCCTCGACCAGCACCTCGGAGCTCACCCCCTCGATCGGCTCCTCGCCCGCGGGGTAGACCGGCGCCACGAACACGACGTCGGCATCGTTGAACGCGCTCTGGAACTCGTCCATCAGCGCGTGAAGCCGAGTGTAGCGGTGCGGCTGCGTCACCGCGATGACCCGCCCCTCGGCACCTTCGCGAGCAGCGGCAAGCACCGCCCTGATCTCGACCGGGTGATGGGCATAATCGTCGATGATGGTGACTCCGTCGATCTCGCCGACCTTGGCAAAGCGGCGCTTCACGCCCTCGAACCGGGCGAAGCCCTCGCGGATCCTGTCGTCGTCGATGCCGAGCTCGAGAGCCACCGCGATGGCCGCAAGCGCATTCTGCACGTTGTGGCGCCCCGGCATCGGCAGGAACAAATCGTCGATCGTCCGCCGCGACCCCTCGCGCTCGAGCACCACCGCCTGGAAGCGGCTCCCGCCCGGCTCGGGCGCGACATTATCCGCGCGAAGGTCGGCAAGCGCCGAAAAGCCGTAGGTGACGATGCGCCGGTCGCGGATGCGGCCGAGGATCGCCTGCACTTCGGGATGGTCGATGCACAGCACCGCTAGACCGTAGAACGGCACGTTCTCGATGAACTCGCAGAACGCCTTTTTGACCTCGTCGAAGCTGCCGTAATGCTCGAGATGCTCGGGATCGATGTTGGTCACGACCGCGATCGTGCCGTCGAGCCGAAGGAAGCTGCCGTCGCTCTCGTCGGCCTCCACCACCATCCAGTCGCTTTTCCCGAGCCGCGCATTCGAGCCGTAGCGATTAATGATCCCGCCGTTGATCACGGTCGGATCGAGCCCGCCGGCGTCGAGCATCGCGGCAACCATGGAGGTGGTCGTGGTCTTGCCGTGAGTGCCCGCGACGGCGATGGTCTTTTGCATCCGCATCAGCTCGGCGAGCATCTCCGCGCGCTTGACGATCGGCAGGCGCCGCTCGACCGCTGCCTCCACCTCGGGATTGCCGCGGCTCACGGCCGACGAGCAGACGACGACCGCCGCCTCGCCCAGATTGTCCTGGCTGTGGCCGATCGTCACCGGGATGCCGAGCTTGCGAAGCCCCTCGACGACATAGCCGTCCGATATGTCCGACCCCTGCACCTTGTAGCCGAGCTGGTGCATCACTTCGGCGATCCCCGACATGCCGATCCCGCCGATGCCGACGAAATGGATCTTGCCGATGTCCGTGCCCAAAGCCTTCATCTTTGGAGGCGTCCTGTCGAAAGACTCGCTTTCACGCGGGGACACCTCCGACGGCAATCGCGGGCGTCGCCCGGCGCGGGCTCAGCGCCGGTCCGACCTCGACCGGCGCAAGGCCGCCGCCGACCCGCTCGACCAGATCGGCAAGGTCGCTCGCGGCGTGCGGCCGCCCGACGGACAGCGCTCGCGCCGCGGCGTTGGCAAGCGCCTGCGGGTCCTGCGCCATCGCCTGGATCTGGCGCGCGAGCACCTCCGGCGTGAACTGCGTCTGGTCGACCGTGCGCGCACCACCGGCCTTGGTGATCTCGCGCGCATTGGCGGTCTGGTGGTCGTCGGTCGCCGACGGATAGGGCACCAGAATCGCCGGCCGCCCGGCGACGCTCAGCTCCGCGACCGTCGAGGCGCCGGCGCGGCCGATCACCAGATGCGCCTCGGCGAGCCGTCCCGGCATGTCCTCGAGATAGGTCGTAAGCTCGGCCGGGATGCCGAGCTCGGCATAGCGCGCACGGACCGCCTCGATGTCGTCCGGCCGGCACTGCTGCATCACCTGGAGCCTGAGGCGAAGCGAGGTGGGAAGCAACCCGAGCCCCTCGGGCACGACCGTGCTCAACACGCTCGCGCCCTGGCTTCCGCCAGTGACGAGGATCTTGAACGGCGCGAACTCGTCGAATGGCGGAAACGGCTCCTCGCCGAGCCTCGCGATCTCCTCGCGTACCGGATTGCCCACCAGCACGACCTTGCCGCCATGCCGGCTCTTGACCCGGTCGACCTCGGCATAGGCAGTGGCGATCACCGCCGCGTCATTGGCGAGGAAGCGGTTGGCTCGGCCGAGCACCGCATTCTGCTCGTGAAGCACGCTCGGGACACCCCTCGTGCTCGCGGCCATCAGCGCCGGGACTGCCGGATAGCCGCCGAAGCCGATCACCGCGTCGGGCGGGTGGTTGCGATAGAGGTTCAGCGCCTCGCGCCGCCCCGCGAGCAGCGAGCTCACGCCGCGGATCAGGCCCATCGGGCTGCTGCGAAGCCTCCCTGCGGGCAAGATATGCACCGGCACGCCCTTGAACAGGCCAGGAAAACGCGCGCCGCGATCGTCGGTGATCAGCATCACGCCGTGGCCGCGATTCTTCAGCTCGGTGGCGAGCGCGTGGGCGGGGACCATGTGCCCGCCGGTCCCTCCGGCGGCGAGGACGAAATTCATGCGCGCCATCAGATCAGCCGGGGCTCTCGCCGCTCCATTTCACGACATAAGGGGAGCGCGTCAGATAGGGGTTTCGCCGAGTGAAAGCGAGCAGCAAGCCCATTCCGATCGACAAAGCCAGAAGCGAGCTTCCGCCATAGCTGATGAACGGCAGGGTCATGCCCTTGGACGGGGCGATCTGGACGTTCACCGCCATGTTGATCAGCGCCTGGAGCCCGAACTGTATCACCAGCCCGGCCGCCGCGAGGATGGCGAAGCTCGACTCCTCGTCGAGCAGCTTGATCAGCACCCGGGCGACGATCGTCAGATACAGCAAAGCGATCGCAAGGCAGGCGATCAGGCCGAATTCCTCGCCGATCACCGAGAAGATATAGTCGGTGTGCGGCTCGGGCAGCCCGAACTTGCGCGTGCCGCCCCCCGGACCCATGCCGAACATCCCGCCCGCGGTCAGCGTGCGCATCGCATTGTCGGTCTGGAACGTGTCGCCCTGGCCGAACAGGAAGCCGTCGATCCGAGCTGTGGCCACCGGATAGAAGAAATAGGCGAGGATCACGCCCGCGACCGCGCCGGCCCCAAGCAGCGCAAGCAGCCGCACCGACACTCCGGCAAGCGCAAGCATCGCGATCCACACGAAGGCGAAGATGATGGTCGAGCCGAAGTCCGGCTGCTTCATCAGCAGGAAAGCGATTGCCGCGGTCAGCGCCGCCGACAGCGGGAAGACCGGCAGCGACTTGTCGGCCTCGCGAAGCGACAGCAGCCAGGCGAGCGCCACCACAAAGAAGGGCTTCAAAAACTCCGAGGGCTGCACCTGGCCGATGCCGATGTCGAGCCAGCGCCTCGCCCCGTTCACTTCCGGGCCGAGCACGGGCACGAAGATCAGAAGCACGAAGAAGAAGGCCGCTCCGGCCAGCGACAGGCGCTTGGCCCGCTCGCGCGACATCATCGAAATGGCGATCATCACCGGCACGCCCACGGCGATCCAGATGATCTGGCGATAGAAATAGTGAAGCTCGGAAAAGCGCACCGACCCGCCGGAGAATCGCTCGCCTGCCGCCGGCGAGGCTGCCGCAACCGCGATCAGCCCGATGCCGATGAGAGTGGCGATCAGCAGCAGCAGGACCTTGTCGATTTCCCAGAACCAGCGGCCGATCGCCGACGTGTCCGAGCGGCCGTAGCGGCTCGGGTCGACCAGCGCGGCCTTGGCCTTGATGCTCCTCGAGATGCTCCCCATCACAGCGCCCCCACCAGATCCCGGAACCTGTCCCCGCGCTCCTCGAAGTCGCGGAATTGATCGAAGCTCGCGCAGGCCGGCGACAGAAGCACCGTATCACCTGGGCTCGCGTCCGCAGCCGCTTCCTTCACCGCTTGGCCAAGTTCTCCACAATTTTTCACCGGCACGTGCGGGCGGAGCAACCGCTCGAACAGCCCGGCCGCCTCGCCGATGGTGTAGGCCGACTGGACATGGCCCAGGTGGCCCAAGCATTCGTCGAGGCTGTCGGTCTTGGCTTGACCGCCGCAGATCCAGCGGATGCTCTCGAACGCGGCGAGCGCCGGGGCGGCCGCCGTCAGGTTGGTCGCCTTGCTGTCGTTGACGAACAGCACGCCGTCTCTCTCGCGCACCCGCTCCATCCGATGCGCAAGGCCGGGGTAGGTGCGCAGGGCCTTCTCGACGATGCGTTGGTCGATCCCAAGCACCTCACTCACCGCAATCGCGCAAGCGGCGTTCTGATGGTTGTGAGGACCTTGGAGCGCGGGCCAATTGGGCTGCCGATCGCCGTAATCCAGCGCCAGCATCATGGTCGTATTCGGGATCAGATCTATGAGGCCATCATCTGTTCGTTTCGTCGGATCTGCAGGCTCGCCTAGAACAGCGGCGTGCCACGGTTCCGACGGGCGCTGCATTTCAAAAAGCCTGAGCTTCGAATCTCGATAAGCCTCGAAGCTCTCGTAACGGTCGAGGTGGTCGGGGGTGATGTTGAGCAGCACGGCGACGTCGCAGTCGAGGCTCTGCGTGAGGTCGATCTGATAGCTCGACAGCTCGAGCACATAGACGCCGCCCTCCGGCAGCGGGTCCTGGGCGAGGATCGGGAGACCGATATTGCCGCCCATCGTCGTCGGCACGCCGGCGGTTTTCAGGATGTGGTGGACCAGCGCGGTCGTCGTCGACTTGCCGTTCGTGCCGGTAATGCCGACCACCTTGTGCGGCACAAGCTCGGGCCGGGCGCGGGCGAACAGCTCGATGTCGCCGATGATCTCCACATTTGCCTCGCGCGCGCGGGCGGCAATGGGGTGGCGGTTGAGCGGCAGGCCCGGAGTGACGACGAGGCTGTCGAACTGCGACAAGTCCGCTTCGTCGAGGTCGGCGATCGCGGTGCCGGCCGGCGCCTTCGCCCGCGCTTCCTCCTTCGCGTCCCACGCCGTCACCTTCGCCCCGCTCGCGAGCAGCGCCTCGACCGTCGCGAGCCCCGACCGCGCAAGGCCGTAGACCGCGTAGTGCTTCCCGGCCCAGGCGCGCGCGGTGATCACCTGAGCTTGAGCGTCGAAAGGCCCGCAAGCGCAAGCACGAAGCTGATGATCCAGAAGCGGATCACCACCGTCGCTTCGGACCAGCCGATATGCTCGAAATGATGGTGGATCGGCGCCATCTTGAACACGCGCCTGCCGGTGCGCTTGTAGACGAACACCTGGATGACGACAGACAGCGCCTCGACCACGAACAGTCCGCCGACGATGACCAGCACGAACTCGTGGTGCGTGGCGACGGCGATCGCCCCTAACGCCCCGCCCAGCGCGAGGCTGCCCGTGTCGCCCATGAAGACCGCGGCGGGCGGCGCGTTGAACCACAGGAAAGCGAGCCCCGCCCCGACGATCGCGAGGCACAGCACGCTGAGGTCGCCGACCCCGAGCACGTGCGGGATCCCCAGATACTCGGCGAACCGCGCGTTCCCGACCAGATAGGAGATCAGGAGGAAGGCCAGCGCGGCGATGATCACCGGCATTGTCGCAAGGCCGTCGAGCCCATCGGTCAGGTTCACCGCATTGCCGAAGGCGACAATCACGAACGCACCGAAGACGATGTAGAACCAGCTGAGATCGAGCACCGGCCCCTGGACGAATGGCAGGTACAGGTTGCTGCTGCTGGCCTGCACGATCAGCCAGGTCGCAAAGCCGGCGATCAGGAACTCTAAGACCAGCCGGGTCTTGCCCGAAAGGCCCGCATGGTGCGCTTTCCTGACCTTGTCGTAATCGTCGAGGAAACCAATCAGCCCGAACCCGGCGGTGACCAGCAGGCACGCCCAGACATAGGGGTTGGACAAGTCCATCCACAGCAGGACCGAAACGTCACCGCGGCGAGAATGAGGAGGCCGCCCATGGTCGGAGTGCCGCGCTTGGCAAGGTGGCTCTGCGGTCCGTCGGCGCGGATCGGCTGCCCCTTGCGCTGGCGGACGCGCAGGTAATTGATCAGCCACGGCCCGAACAGCAGCCCGATGACAAGCGCGGTCGCGCTCGCCGCGCCGGCGCGGAAGCTGATGTAGCGAATGAGGTTGAGCGCGCCCGGGAAACCGAGCTGCTCGGCGATCAGGTAGAGCATGGTCTGAGCTCTCCCTGAGACGCGTTCGATGACCTTGGCAAGGCCGACCGAGTTCGAGGCCTTGACCAGAACCGCATCGCCGGGCCGAAGCATGCGCGCGCGAGCACCCGCGCGGCATCGTCGGCATCGGCCGCGCGGCTGACGCGCACCTGTCCGGCAAGCGCGGCTTCGAGCGGGCGGGTCTCGTCGCCGACGAGGATCAGCTCTTCGACCTTCGCTCCGATGACCGCCGCAGCAAGCCCCGCATGAGCGCGTCGCTGTGCGCGCCAAGCTCGCGCATGGCCCCCGAGCACCGCGATCCGCCGGTCGACGCCGATCTCCGCGCCGAGGCTCTTGAGCGTCGCCGCCATCGACGCGGGGTTGGCATTGTAGCTCTCGTCGATCAGCAGCACTTCGCCGCGCTCGACCGACAGCCGGTGGCGCTCGCCGCGGCCCTTGAACGCGCCGAAGTCGGCCAGGGCAAGCCCGGCGACCGCGACGTCCTCGCGCAGCGCCTCGACCGCGGCAAGCACGGCAAGGAGTTCGACACCCAATGGTCGCCGCGCTGCGAGATGGTGAAGGTGAGCTCGCTTTCGAGCAGGGCCGCCGTGATCAGGCTCCCGCCGTCCGACGATCGCACCGCGTGAAGCGCGTGAACGTCGGCATCGCCGCCGCCGAAGGTCAGGATGGCGTCGGCAAACCGCCGCGCCGCGCGCAGCAGCCGGTCGCGGTGCGGACTGTCGTTGGGGATGATCGCGATTCCCTCCGGCTCGAGCGCCTCGAAGATCTCCGCCTTGGCGTCGGCGATCGCTTCCTCCGACCCCGAGAGTCTCGATGTGCGCCGGAGCAATCGCCGTGATCAGCGCCACGTGCGGCCGGACCAGCTGCGTCAACGCAGCGATCTCCCCGGCATTGTTCATGCCCATCTCGAGCACCGCGAGCTCCGCCTCGCGCGGCATGCGCGCGAGGCTCAGCGGAACACCCGTATGGTTGTTGTAGCTCTTGACCGAGCGGTGGACCGTGCCGGGCCGGCAGCGATCGAGCGCCGCGTACAGCGCCTCCTTGGTGCTGGTCTTGCCGACCGATCCCGGTCACTCCGACGATCCGCGCGCTCGAGCGCTCGCGCGCCGCGCGCCCGAGGTCCTGCAGAGCGCGCGCACGGGTCATCGACGAGCACATGCGGCCCATCGACCGCCTGCGACACGATTGCGCCCGCGGCACCGGCGGCAAAGGCCTGTGCAACGAACCGGTGACCGTCATGGACGGTGCCCGGCATGGCGATGAACAGGTCGCCCGGCTGCACCTCGCGGCTGTCGAACGTGGCCCCGCTCACCTCGAACGACGCTTGCGCTGCCCCCGTGGCCAGCGCGATTTCCCAGAGGTCCACAGCGGGTCCCCTGCTCGCGGAGGGGGCCGGCGGAGGTCCTGTCCAGCGCATCCGCCGCTCGACAAACGCCGCGCGTGAACTCCCGCGCCGATCAGCGCATCGTCGAACGGAAGCACGCGCTCGCTGGCGCCGGCGCCGATGATCTGCCCGGTCTCGTGGCCCTTGCCGGCAAGCAGGATGATGTCGCCGCTGCCGGCCATCCGCACCGCCTCGGCGATCGCCTCTCGCCGCCCGCCGATCTCGATTGCTCCGGGAGCTCCGGCAAGAACCTCCGAGCGGATCTTCGCCGGCTCCTCGCCGCGCGGATTGTCGTCGGTGACGATCACCACGTCGGAAAGCCTCGCCGCCACCGCGCCCATGCCCGGCCGCTTGCCCTGGTCGCGGTCGCCACCGCGCCGAACACGGTGATCAGGCGGCTGTCGACGTGCGGCCGAAGCGCGGCGATCGCCGCTTCGAGCGCGTCGGCGGTATGGGCATAATCGACATAGACCGGCGTTCCGGCGCGGCTGATCACCGCCCGCTCGAGCCGCCCGCGCACCGGCGACAGGCGCTGCAGCGCCGCGAACACCGCCTCGAAGCTGCTTCCAGCTCGCCATTGCCAGGCCCGCCGCAACCAGCACGTTCGACGCCTGGTAGGCGCCGATCAGCGGCAGCGCGAGCCGGTACGTGCCCTCGCCGTGACGGACCGCCAGATTCCGCCGAGCGTGGTCGGCGCCTGCTCGACCAGCTGGATCGTCTCGCCCGAGCGCCCGACGGTCATCACCGCGATCCCGCGGCGGCGGACGCGCTCGACGACTTCCGCGAGACTTGGGGTCGTCGGTCCACACCACCGCCGTGCCATCGCCGGGCAGAAGCTCGTCGAACAGCCGCATCTTGGCCTCGAAATAGGCCTCCATGCTCGGATGATAATCGAGATGGTCGCGGCTGAAGTTGGTGAAGGCGACGGCGTTCAGCGGCACGCCCTCGCAGCGATGCTGGTCGAGGCCGTGGCTCGACGCCTCATAGGCGACATGGCTGATCCCGAGCCGCCTGAGCCCCGCCATGTTCGACAGGAAGGTGACGATGTCGGGCGTCGTCAGCCCCGTTTTCACCTGGTCGTCCGAAGTGGTCACCCCGAGCGTGCCGATCGAGGCGGAGCGCTGGCCTGCCATGCGCCAGATCTGCCGCGTCATCTCGACCGTGGACGTCTTGCCGTTGGTCCCGGTGACCGCGACCACCGTCTTCGGATAGGGCGCGAAATAGCTGGACGCGAGCTCGGCAAAGCGCCGGCGCGGGTTGTCGTCGGCGATGTGGGGCACGCGCGGCACCGCGGCCTCGGCCCTCGCCACGACACCGATTGCGCCGCGCTCGACCGCGTCGCCGATGAAGTCCTCGCCGTTGAACAGGCTCCCGCGGAACGCACCGAACAGGCTTCCGCGAGCCACCTTGCGGTGATCGATCGCAAAACCCGTCACTTCGGAATCGTCGTCGGTCCCGGCAAGCTCCCGAAGCCGCATGGCGATCAGTGCTCCGGGTCTTGGCTGATGTAGGGCAGCACCTCGGCCATGTTGGGCTCGCGGTTCTTGTCCGGCCGCACGCCGAGCATCGGCGCGATCCGGCTGACGGTCTTGCTGACCACCGGCGCGACGTTCCAGCCGGCGGTGCGGAAGCCGTAAGTTTCGGCGGTGGCCTTGGGCTCGTCGAGCATCACGACGATCACATAGCGGGGTTCGTCCATCGGGAAAACGCCGGCGAAGGTCGTCACCAGCAGCGAGCGGTTGTGATATTTCTCGGCCGATCCGGTCTTGCCGCCAATGCGATAGCCCGGAGCGTCGGCCTTCCCGCCGGTGCCTTCGGTCACCACCAGCCGAAGCAGCGCGCGCATCTTGTAGCTCGTCTCCTCGCTGAACACGCGCCGGCCGTTTGCGGCCGAATGGTTGCGGTCGACCTTGAGCAGGGTCGCGGGCCGGAAGATCCCGCCGTTGAACAGCGTCGCATAGCCGCTCGCAAGGTGAAGCGGGGTGACCGCAATGCCGTGGCCGAAGCCAACGGTCATCGTCTCGATCGGCCCCCATTGCGAGCCGGGGCTCAAGGTGCGCCCCTTTTCCCTCAGTTCGACCGCGACCGGGTCAAGGAAGCCCATCTTCCTCAGGAAAGCCTTTTGCCGCTCGGCGCCGAGCTGCTGCGCGATCTGCGCAGTGCCGATGTTGGAGCTTTCCTGCATGATCTCGGCGACGCTGCACGAGCGGCCGAACGGGTGCGTGTCGTTGATCGTGCGGCCATAGACGTGGAGCGCGCCCGGGCAATTGTACATCTGCCCGAACGACTTCACGACGCCTGAGTCCATCGCCATCGCGACGGTGAACGGCTTGAACGTCGAACCAAGCTCGTACACGCCCAGCGTCGCCCGGTTGAACCGCGCTTCTGGCGAGCCCTGGCCCGCGGCATTGGGGTTGAGCTGCGGCAGCGAAGTCATCGCGAGCACTTCGCCATTGTGGATGTCCATGATGATCCCGGCCGCGCCGACGGCCGAGAATTTGGTCATCGCCGCAAGCAGCTCGTGCTCGAGCGCCTGCTGGATCCGGCTGGAGATCGACAGCTGCACCGGCTGCCCCACGCGTCGCCGGGTTCGACAGCTTGTCGTCATAGGCCCATTCGAGACCCGCCACGCCGCGCCCGTCGACATCGGTATAGCCGATCACATGGGCGGCAAGGCTGGTCTGCGGATAGAGCCGGTCGGGCTCGCGCTCGAGCGCAAGGCCCCGGCTCGCCGATCGCGTTTACCGCCTCGACCAGCCCCGGAGCGGCGCGGCGGCGCAGATAGAAGAAGGGCTTGTCCGACCGGAGCATTGCGAAATAGGTCGCCTCGTCGCGCTCCGGCATCAGCTTGGCCAGCCTGCGCGCGAGATCGAGCTTGTCGCCGATCACCTTTTTCGGATGAAGCCCGATGGTCCAGGCGTCGATCGTCCGGGCAAGCGGCTGGCCCTCGCGGTCGACGATGTCGCGCGCGCTCGGGCACCAGGCTGGTCAGGCCCTGCTTGGCCCCCGCATGGTCGCCGAACAGCGCAAGCCACAGGATGCGCGACACGATCAGGGCGATGATTCCGGCATAGACCAGCATGCCGAACATCAGCCGCTGGTGCATCATGGCGAGGATCTGGCGCCGCTGCCCGACGAGTCGGAGCCGCTCGGGCCGGGGTGCGACGAGAGCGGCGTCGGAGCGTTCATCGAGCCGTGGTGTTTTTCCTGCCGGAACCAGGCCCCGCGCCAAGCGGTGCGAGCGGGTCGAGATTGGCCGTGCGCACCGGCTTTGTCACCGCCTTGGGCCCAGCTTGAGCCTTGTTATCCCCAGCTTTGTTTGCCGCCGCTGCAACCTTCGGCGGAGCCTTCTTCGAAGCTGCCGCAACCTTCGGCGGAGCCTTCTTGGAAGCCGCCGCAACCTTGCGCGGCGCGCTCTTCGAAGCTTGGCTCGCGCAGCGCTCTTCGAAGCCGTCGCAACCTTCGCGCCGCCGTCTTCGGCCGGTCACGGGCGGCCGCGGAGCCTGCGTCACCTTCACCGCCGCCGGGACCGGCCTGCGCTCCGGCAGCTTCAAGCTCGCCTCGCGCATCAGCTGCGCGACGGGCGCGCCGCGCGGCGGGGTGGCGCCCGCGCCGTCATCCGGCCGCTCGCCCTCCACGAGCGGCACGGATTGGGGCGCGGCGCGGGCGCCGAGGCTAGCACCACCGGTGCATCCACATTGATCTGGGGCTCGGGCCGGCCGAGCCGCGCGAGCTGGAACCCGCCTTCGAGGAACTGGTCGGCCGAAGGCGCCGAAAGGCTGAGCACCCGGACGTTCCACCGCTCGAGCTGGGCAAGCCGGCCGCGAGTGCCGATCTCGGTCTGGAAGCAGGCGGATGTCGCGCTGGGCAAGCACGATTTTCGTCTCGACCTCCTCGAGCGCGGCGCGCTCCGACGCCACGTTGAGCGATACGAGATAGCAGCCGAGCGCCGCGCCGGCGCAGCTTGCCACCATGAACACCGAGCGGAAGCTTCGGGCGCTCATTTCCTGTCTCCTGAAGTCTTATGCCAGGCCGGCGCGGACGTGCGCACGGCGCTTCTCAGCCGCGCCGAGCGCGAACAGGGGTTGCCGGCCAGCTCGCGCTCCGTCGGGAGAAACCGGCTTGGCGACATGTTCGAAGGTGGGCTCCTTCGGGTCGACAAGCTCGGGACGGTGGCGCGAGCTGGCCGGCCTGCTTCCGCTTCGTTCGCGGAAGAAGCGCTTCACGATCCGGTCCTCGAGGCTGTGAAAGGTGACGACCGCCAGCCGCCCGCCCGCCTTCAGCGAGCGCTCGGCCGCCTCGAGCCCCTGCTCGAGCTCCTCGAGCTCGGCGTTGAGATGGATCCGGATCGCCTGGAAGGTGCGGGTCGCCGGGTCGCTCTTCAGCCCCGGGTGATAGCCGGCCGCGCGGCGAACGATCGCGGCAAGCTTGGCCGTCCGCTCGATCGGCCGGTTGGCGACGATCGCGCGGGCAATCGCGCGCGCCCGCGGCTCCTCGCCATATTCGCGAAGCACGCGGGCGATCTCGCCTTCGTCGGCGCTGTTGAGGAAGTCGGCGGCCGTCGGCCCGACTTCTCCATGCATATCGAGCGGACCGTCGGCCGAGAAGGAAAAGCCGCGGTCCGCCCGATCCAGTTGCATCGAGGAGACGCCGATATCGAGCGTGATGGCATCAACCAGGCCGATGCCGCGCTCGGCAAGCACGCGGTCCATCTGGCTGAAACTTCCTCGATGAGCTCCAGCCTGAGGTCCGGGACGAGGATCTTCCACCCTCGATCGCGTCGGGGTCACGATCGAACCCGATCACTCGTCCCGCCCCCACCTCGAGCAGGGCGCGTGAATAGCCCCCTGCTCCGAAAGTCCCGTCCACCGCCGTCTCGCCGGGCTGGATGGCGAGCGCGCGGATCACTTCTTCGAGCAGCACCGGCACGTGCGGCGCCTGGGAGGAAGCGCGGTCGGTCATGCCGACCGCCCCTTTCCTCGAGCCGGAAGCGCGCAATGTCCTTCAGGTCCTCGGGCACGCGCGGTCGTCGAGGAACAGCCGCGGGTTCCAGATCTGGAACGTCTCGCCCGCGCCAAGGAACAGCGCCAGGTCCTCGATTCGGCCCTTGCGGCGCATCATCGGCGGAAGGACGACACGCCCCGAAGGGTCGTACGGCACTTCCTCCGAAGCGCCGAACGCCATCAGATTGCGCTGCTGATACTCAAGCTCGGCGTCGGGGCCGGTCTCTTCCTTCGAGCAGCCGCTCGAGCTTGGAATGCTTGAGCGCGGCATAGCCGGGGTCGTAGGCGCTCAGCGCGGGAAGGTCTCGTGCTTGGCAAGGACGATGGTGCGCGCTTCGCCGCGCCGCTCGATCACCGAACGAAGGAATGCGGGCACGGACAGGCGGCCCTTCGCGTCCACCGCGTTCAGCGCACTGCCCTGGAACAGATGCTCAAGCGCCACGACCACTCCCCGTTCGCAGCGCAAAGCTTCCCGTTCGCGGAAACGCGGCACCAGCCGCGGTACCCGCCCCTTCGTCAGGCAATGGGTCCCCGCACTACAGAGAGTGTTGGTAACTCAAGCGCGGTGGGGAGACAATGGATTTCGATGCCATTTTACGGGATTTAGTGCCGGCGCGCGGAAATCCGCGGCTTTTTGCCTCACATCACGGACGCTGTTCTACGCTTGTTCTCCATGGTCCCCGCTGTGGATAAGTCTGTGCATCACGCGACTCGCCGAATCAACGGTCCGCCCTCCTCAGCGGCTCTCGAGCGCCGCGAGCTCGGCCAGCAACGCGTCGAGGTTCTGCTCCCCGGCCCCGCCGAGCTGCGCCACGTTGAGGAGTCGGCGTCGGCGATGATCGTCGCACGGCCCGCGCCGATCCGGCAGCGCGCGACGAAGCCGTCCCCTCTGACCTCGCAGCGCCCGCTAAGATGCCCCGGCGAGGAGGCGAGCACCTTGCGCGCGCCGAGCTCGCGCTCCACCGGCCCCGCCTTGTCCGGCGCGTCGAGCCTCAGCCCCCAGCGAGCGAGCAGCCCGGTGTCGGCAAAGGCCGGCGGGGGCGCAGATTGTCGCCCATCGCCCGCTCGCTCGGCCAGTCGAGTCGAGGGTCGGCGAGCAGCAGCACCTTCCACCGGCGCGAACCCAGGCGTCGAGATCGACCAGCGCCTCGGCCGGCTGCGCCAGCGGATGCGCCATCAGCAGCAGCCGCGCCTTGGCAAGCGCCTGTGCGTCGGTGGTTCCGATCGGCGCCACCGAGTAGCGGGTCTCGAGCGCCTCGAGCGCCTTCGACCCCCGCCTTCGAGGCCGAAGCTCTCCGCGAAGATCAGCGGCAGCGATGTCACCAGCATCAGCGCCGGCCGCTTCGACGGCGCGCGCGCGGGCAGCGGCGACGCGCGGTCCTGCCCGACCAGCGCAAGCGCGCCCGCGCCCACCAGCAGTGCCGCAGCAACAGCAATCGCCACGCGCGCGCCGAGCGGCGGCGAAGCGCGCCGGTCACTGGCCGTTGCTGCTGGACGCGTTGGCCGCGTCCTCGGCTCCGCCGGGCGCCACTCCAAGCTCGGCGAGCGGCTCGTTGGGCTGCGCGTCATTGGCCTCGGCGGCGGTTGCGCCCCCCGGGGCCTCTCGTCGCGAGCGGCTGATGACCGAGCCCAGGAGCACGAGCAGGAAGGCGAAGGCGAGGCCGGTCAGCCCGATCCGGATGCGCTGGGCAGTAATGCCGCCGTCGTCAGCCATCGGGCGCAAGCTATGGCCCGCGCAAATACAATGCAAGCTGGGCAGGTTGGGCAAGCTGGGCAAGCTGGGCAAGCTGGCGGCTTGACGTCAGGTCCGCGGCCCGTGAAAGGCCCACTCATGACTCGCACCCTCCCCCTCATCGCCCTCGCCGCTGCAGCCGCCCTCGCCGGCTGCGAGCCCGAAACCGTCATCCAGCAACCCGGCGGCCTGACCCGCAGGCCGACGCCGTCGCCAATGTCGGCAACGTCGCCTCCCCCGTCGATCGCGGCGAGCAAGGCCTATCGCTGCAAGGACAATACGCTCGTCTACGTCGACTGGCTGACCGACGGCAGCGCCCGCGTGAAGAAGACCCGCAACGAGGTCGGAACGGCCGTCCCCGCCGGCGACACCTCGCTCCAGGGCGACGCCCAGGCCGCGACGATCACCTACAGCGGCCAGTCGTGTGAAAGTTCCTCCCCGGCAGTGCCGGGGAGGGGAACCGTAGCTGGTGGAGGGGTAACTGGCGCTACGTCAGCACCCTCCACCATCCTCGCGCGCCCGCTAGCCGTCGCCGCCGCCCCGCTAATGCCCGCCCATGGACGTCCTCGAAGCCCCGCGCATCAGCCCTGAAACCGTCGCCGAGCACGGCCTTTCCCCCGACGAATACGACCGCATCGTCAAGGCGCTGGGCCGCGAGCCCAACCTCGTCGAGCTCGGCATCTTCTCGGTCATGTGGTCCGAGCATTGCAGCTACAAAAGCTCGCGCGTCCACCCTGAAGAAGCTGCCCACGACTGCCCCCTGGGTGATCCAGGGCCCCGGCGAAAATGCCGGAGTGATCGACATCGGCGACGGCCCCAATGGCGAAAAGCTTGCGGCCATCTTCAAGATGGAGAGCCACAACCACCCGTCCTACATCGAGCCCTATCAGGGCGCCGCGACCGGCGTCGGCGGCATCCTGCGCGACGTCTTCACCATGGGCGCCCGCCCGGTCGCCAACCTGAACGCGCTTCGCTTCGGCTCCCCGACCACCCCAAGACCCGCCACCTGGTCGCAGGCGTGGTCCACGGCGTCGGCGGCTACGGCAATTGCGTCGGCGTGCCGACGGTCGGCGGGGAGGTCAATTTCGACGAGAGCTACAACGGCAACATCCTCGTCAACGCGATGACCGTCGGCATCGCCCGGACGGACAAGATCTTCTACTCGGCCGCCGCCGGCGTCGGGAACCCGGTCGTCTATGTCGGATCGAAGACGGGCCGCGACGGAATCCACGGCGCGACCATGGCCAGCACCGACTTCGCGCAGGACAGCGAGGAGAAGCGCCCGACCGTCCAGGTCGGCGACCCGTTCACCGAGAAATTGCTGATCGAGGCCTGCCTCGAGCTGATGGCTTCGGACGCGATCGTCGCCATCCAGGACATGGGCGCCGCCGGCCTCACCTCTTCCTCGGTGGAAATGGCGAGCAAGGGCGGCGTCGGCATCCGCCTCGACATGAACCGCGTGCCGTGCCGCGAGGAGGGCATGACGCCCTACGAAATGACGCTGTCCGAGAGCCAGGAGCGCATGCTGATGGTCCTCAAGCCCGGGCGCTGGGCCGAGGCCGAAGCCATCTTCCGCAAGTGGGAGCTCGACTTTGCCGTCATCGGAAAGGTGACTGAAGCCGGTCCGGACGGGGCCGAATGGAGCTAGTCTGGAACGGCGAGAAAGTCGCCGACATCCCGCTCGACCCGCTCGCCGACGAAGCGCCGCTGTACGAACGCCCCTACGCAATCCCAAAGCCCCCCGAGCCGCTCACCGACATTCCCGAAAGCACGGACATCGCGGCGGACCTGCTGAAGCTGATCGCCTCCCCCGCCCTGGCGAGCCGCCGCTGGGTGTGGGAGCAGTACGACCAGACGGTCGGCGGCGACACGGTCCAGCCGCCCGGCGGCGACGCGGCGGTGGTGCGCGTCCACGGCACGAAAAGCGCTGGCGATCACCACCGACGTCACTCCGCGCTACTGCTTCGCCGACCCGTTCGAAGGCGGCAAGCAGGCGGTCGCGGGAAGCCTACCGCAACGAGCGCCGTCGGCGCAAGGCCGCTCGCAATCACCAACTGCCTCAACTTCGGCAACCCGCAGCGGCCCGAGATCATGGGTCAGCTGGTCGGCTGCATCGAGGGCATGGCCGAGGCCTGCCGAGCGCTCGACTTCCCCGTCGTGAGCGGCAACGTGTCGCTCTACAACGAGACCAAGAACGAGGACGGCTCGAGCCAGGCGATCCTCCCCACCCCGGCGATCGGCGGCGTCGGCCTGCTCCAGGACTGGCGGCGCGCGGCGACGATCGCGTTCAAGGCGGAAGGGGAGGAAATCCTCCTCATCGGCGCTGACGGCGCACATCTCGGCCAGTCCATCTGGCTCCAGCAGATCCATGACCGACGCGACGGACTCGCCCTGCGCCGATTTGCGCGCCGAAGAGCGCTGCGCCGATTTCAGGTGGATGCTCGACTTCGCGTCGCGGCGGTGGTGCGCGTCCACGGCACTCGAAAAGCGCTGGCGATCACCACCGACGTGACTCCGCGCTACTGCTTCGCCGACCCGTTCGAAGGCGGCAAGCAGGCGGTCGCCGAAGCCTACCGCAACTTGAGCGCCGTCGGCGCAAGGCCGCTCGCAATCACCAACTGCCTCAACTTCGGCAACCCGCAGCGGCCCGAGATCATGGGTCAGCTGGTCGGCTGCATCGAGGGCATGGCCGAGGCCTGCCGAGCGCTCGACTTCCCCGTCGTGAGCGGCAACGTGTCGCTCTACAACGAGACCAAGAACGAGGACGGCTCGAGCCAGGCGATCCTCCCCACCCCGGCGATCGGCGGCGTCGGCCTGCTCGACGACTGGCGCAAGGCGGCGACGATCGGGTTCAAGGCCGAGGGCGAGGAAATCCTGCTCATAGGCGAAGACGGCCAGCACCTCGGCCAGTCCCTGTGGCTGCGGGAAATCCACCGCCGCGCATATGGGCCGCCGCCGGTCGTCTCGCTTCAGGCGGAGCGTCGCGCCGCCGACTTCATCTTAATGCTGATCGGATCAGGCGACGCGACCTCTGTCCACGATATCAGCGACGGCGGTCTGCTGGTTGCAGTCGCAGAAATGGCGCTCGCCGGCGGAATCGGCGCGACCCTCGTGGAAATGTCGACGGCCGAAGCATTTGGCGAGGACCAGGGAAGGTTCGTCATCACCGTCCCGAGCGGCTTCTATTCCTCGCTCATCGAAGTGCCGTTGAACGTGCAGCGGATCGGGACCACAGGCGGAGAGGCCTTCTCGATGGGCGAGCAGTCGGTTCCCCTCACCGACCTCCGCGCCGCACACGATGGCTTCTTCCCCAAGCTGATGGGCGCCGACGCCGCACTCGCCTGAGCGCCTGAACTGTTGCGAACGCGTCGCAATAGCGCTATAAGCCAGCACATGATCGCCTGCGTCTGCAATGCAATCACCGAAGACGAGGTCCGCGCCGTCGCTCAAAAGGGCGCGCGCACGACCGAGCAGGCCTATGCCGCGCTCGGCTGCGAGCCGCAGTGCGGAAGCTGCCTGTGCTATACTCAGGAGCTGATCGACGAGGAACTGAAGGCGCGTCCGCGGCCCAACCTCCGCGCCGTCGCCTGACGCCCTAGCTGCAACTGACTATCAAGTGCAGGAAATGGCGGTTTTCCGCCATTTTTTCGCTTCCTCACGGGCCCGCAATCGGCTAGTGCGCGTTGCAGGGTCAGGAGGCTGCGAATGAAGGGCGACACACGGGTCATCGAGCTGCTCAACGAAGCGCTCAAGAACGAGCTGACGGCGATCAACCAATACTGGCTGCACTACCGGCTGCTCGACAGCTGGGGGATCAGCAAGCTCGCCCAGTACGAGCGCGAAGAATCGATCGACGAGATGAAGCACGCCGACCGGATCGCCGAGCGCGTGCTGTTCCTCGACGGCCTGCCCAACTTCCAGGCGCTCGGCCGGCTGCGAATCGGCCAGACGGTCGAGGAAGTGCTCCGCTCCGACCTCGAAGCCGAGCTCGAGGGCGCCAAGCTCTACCGCGAGCTCATCGCCCATGCCGAGAGCGTGCGCGACTATGTGACCCGCGACCTCGCCCGCGAAGTGCTGGCCGACGAGGAACGCCATATCGACTTCCTCGAGGTACAGTTCGGCCTGATCACCTCGATGGGCCTGGCCAACTACATCCAGCTTCAATCCGGGCCCGCCAAAGAGTAAGCCCCGCCGCAAGGGGGCCTACATGGCGACACTTCCATCGACCGAGGCGTCGCGGCGCATCGTCACGCTCGACATCCTTCGCGGAGTCGCGGTGATGGGCATCCTGGCGATGAACATCGTCGCCTTCGCAATGCCGTTCCAGGCCTATGCCAACCCGCTCGCCTACGGCGCGGACGAGGCGATCGACTTTGGCGTGTTCGTGTTCAACTTCGTGGCCGTCGAAGGGAAGATGCGCGGGCTCTTCTCCGTCCTGTTCGGCGCCTCCATGCTGCTCGTCGCCCTGCGCGCCGAAGCCGCCGGCGGCTCGCCGAGCTCGGTCACCTACCGCCGCCTCGCCTGGCTGCTGGTCTTCGGCATGGCCCATTATTACCTGATCTGGTTCGGCGACATTTTGATCGGCTACGCGCTGGTCGGCATGGTCGCGTGGGGCTTCCGGCGGATGGCGCCGCGCGCGCTGATCGGCTGGGCGGTCGCGCTGGTCGCGGTCCAGCTCGCCGTCTCCGGCGCCCTCGCCTCCTACGCCCACTCGCTCGCCGCCGCAGTCGCGGGCGCGAGCCCGAGCGCTGCCGATGTCCAGGCGTGGAAGGGCCTTTCGAACGAGGTCGGAGTGCCCGGCGCCGCCGCGCTGCGCGAGGACATGGCGCTCCATCTCGGGCCCTGGACCGGCATCGTCGAGAAACAGATGACCGATAAGGCGCTGCTGCCCCTGTTCTTCACCTTCATGTTCGGCTGGGAGACGCTCGCCTATATGCTGCTCGGAATGGCCGGGCTGAAGAGCGGCTTCCTCACCGGCGGGTGGGGCGAGCCGCGCTACCGCAAGCTCGCGCTCGTCTGCCTCGCGATCACTGTCCCCGCATATCTCGTGCTCGCCGCGCTCCTGTTCAGCGACGGCTTCACCGTGCCCGGCATCTTCACTTACTCGTTCGCGGCGAGCGTGCCGTTCCGGCCGGTGATGGTCCTCGCCTACGCCGCGCTGATCATCCTCGCCACCCGGCACGGCGGCTGGCTCACCGGGCGAATCGCCGCCGCGGGGCGGGCGGCCTTCACCAATTATCTCGGCACCAGCATCGTCATGACCTTCGTCTTCTACGGCTGGGGCCTACGCCTCTACGGCTCGCTCGGCCGCGCCGAGCTGTGGCTGGTGGTCCTCGCGATGTGGGCGGTGATGCTCGCCTGGTCGAAGCCCTGGCTCGACCGCTTCGCCTACGGCCCGATCGAATGGCTGTGGCGAAGCCTTGCGCGGTGGAAGCTGCAGCCGATGCGAAAGCCGCTCCGCGCGGGAGCAAAGGCGCTCGAAGCCTAGATCCGCCCGAAGTCCTGGTTGGTGACCTTGCGGCCGAAAGCGCCCTGCCGGCCCGGACGGGTCAGCAGCGGGTTGGTCGCCTTGTCGAACAGCTCGACGGTGCGGTTGAACAGCCCCCTCATCTCCACAACCTGCGGCACGAGCTCGTCCGGAAAGCGCCGGGTCTCGATGCACAGGCGCGCAGTGCTTTCGACCAGCTCGGCGACCTGGGCAAGCGGCTCGGCGCCGAACTGCCGCGCCTCGCCCTTGATGGTGTGCGCCGGGCGCACCAGCGCGACCGTATCCTGCTCGCGCATCGCCTGCTCGAGCTCGCCGATCGACCTTGCGCCATCTTCGCGAAAATAGCTCAGAATGCGAATGAAGCCGGCGCCAAGCTCGGCGCGGCTTTTCTCGAAATGCACCCAGTCGACGATTTCAAGCTCGTCGTCGCTCATCCGCCATCCTTCGAAGCACCGACGTGCATCGGTCACGTTCCCGCTTCCACTTAGCGGCACAAGGGTAAAATTAGCCTTAGCGGCCGCGGCAAGCGGACGGATACGCAAGCGACAACCGCGGCGTCCCCGGAGGAACGGCCGACGTACAGGTGCGGCGCCGTCTCCTGATGGTCTCGCCCTCGGGTAGATTCTTCAATTCGGCAGCTTTGACTGCTAGGCGTAAAACACCATGCGCATTGCGATGTATGTCATGCTCGCCGCGGCGGTCCTGGTCTTCGCCTATTCGGCGTGGCGCTTCAGGCGCCAGGGCTGACCTTAGCCTGCGTCGAACGGGTTCCTGGGTGATCGCAGCGACAGGCGCAGTGGCACCGGCCCAAGCTTGAGGTCGCGGCGCATCGCATTGAGCAGGTAGCGCCGATAGCTTTCGGGCAACTGGTCGACCCGCGTTCCGAAAACGACGAAGCTCGGCGGGCGCGTCTTCACCTGCGTGATGTAGCGAAGCTTGATCCGCTTGCCGCTCGGCGCGGGCGGGGGGTTCGCCTCGACCGCCGCTTCGAACCAGCGGTTGAGCTCGCCCGTCGACACCCGCCGCGACCACGAGTCCCGCAGGTCGAACGCGACCTCTAGCAGCGTGTCGACCCCCTTGCCCGTCTTCGCCGAGACGGTGAGCACCGGCACGCCGCGCAACTGCGCAAGCCCCTCGTCGAGCGCCGCCTTCACCCCGTTGAACAGGCTCGAAGCGTTTTCCGCCACGTCCCATTTGTTGATCGCGATGATCAGCGCCCTGCCTTCCTCGACCACCTGGTCGGCGATGCGCAGGTCCTGCGCTTCGAGCCCGCGCGTCGCATCGAGCAGCAGGACAACCACTTCGGCATGCTCCATCGACCGGCGCGCGTCCATCGCCGAAAGCCGCTCGAGCTTGTCGTCGACCTTCGCGCGCTTCCTCAGGCCCGCAGTATCGACCAGGCGCACCGATCGCAGCTCGCCTGAAGGACTTGGCCACTGCCAGTCGAGCGTGATCGAATCGCGCGTGATCCCGGCTTCGGGCCCGGTGATCATCCGATTTGCGAACGTTCGGGCGGCCGACGATTGCAACGGTTGAAGGTAGGGCATCGCGGCGCGACTAGCCGATGATTGTGCCCGTGCGAAGGCCGGGCGGGCTCCCCGCGAACGGGGACGATCTGCGGCCGCAACGGAACGAGTCACCCGCCCAGTGGATTGACCTGCCCGGCCATTCTCAAGGAGCTGAACATGGCGGCGCGTCCGATCTGGCGAGGACAAGTCCGGCTGGGCCTCGTGTCCATCCCGATCGAGATGTATTCGGCGACCAAGAGCGGCGCGACCATCTCCTTCCACCAGGTCCACGAACCGACCGGCAAGCGCATAAAATATGAAAAGGTCGTCCCCGGCGTCGCCCCGGTCGACCGCGACGAGATCGTCAAGGGCTTTGAAGTGTCGAAGAGCCATTACGGCTGCTTCTCGACCTCGAGGAGATCGAGGCGTCAAGCTCGAGCCGAAGACGTCGACCTCGTCCAGTTCGTCGACGCGAACGACATCGACGCAATGTATTACGAGAAGCTACCTTCGCGGTCCCGCCGACGACCTCGCCGAGGAAGCTGTTCGTCGTCCTTCGCGAGGCGATGCGCCAGGCGAAGAAGATCGGCGTCGGCCAGCTCGCGATGCGCGGCCAGGAATATGTGGTGGCGATCAAGCCATGCGGGCGCGGCATATTGCTCGAGACTGCGTTACGCCGAGCCGAGGTCAACAAGGCGCAGTCCTTTTCCGCGACATCGGCGACCACAAGCCGACCCCGGAGCTGCTCGACATGGCGACCATGCTGATCGACCAGCACCGGCGAGTTCGACGCCGCCGAGTTCCACAACCGCTACGTCGATGCGCTGAGGGGCTTGATTGCCGAGAAGCAGCGCAAGAAGGGCGAGAAGGTCATCCAGGACCCGGACGCGGACGAGCCGCCGTCCCGCGGCTCCAACGTCGTCGACCTGATGGCGGCGCTGAAGAAGAGCCTCGGCGGCGATTCATCGGGCGCAACGACAACCGCGGCGCCGCCGCGAAGAAGCCGGCGGCAAAGCCCGCGGCGAAAGAGCTCCCGCGCGCAGCACCGCCGCCAAGAAGGCGCCTGCCAGAAGGTTGCGGCGGGCGGCCGGCGGCGGTAAACGGCGACCACCAAGCTCGACATCGACACGTACAACCGCAAGCGCGACTTCACCCGGACGAAGGAGCCCAGGGGCCGCAAGCTCAAGGGCAAGGGCGACAGCTTCATCGTCCAGAAGCATGACGCGTCGCACCTGCATTATGACTTCCGGCTGGAGATGGACGGGGTGCTCTGGAGCTGGGCCGTGCCCAAGGGGCCGAGCATCGACCCCGGCGAGAAGCGCCTCGCGATGCGCACCGAGGACCATCCGCTCGACTATGGCGACTTCGAAGGCACGATCCCGGCGGGCGAATATGGCGGCGGGACGGTGATGCTGTGGGACCATGGCCGCTGGATCCCCCACCCCGACAAGGACCCGCGAAAGACCATCGAGGAAGGCCATCTGCACTTCACGCTCGAGGGCGAGCGGATGAAAGGCGAATGGGTGATGTTCCGCCTGAAACCGCGGCCCGGCGCCAAGCGCGAGACCTGGATGCTCAAGAAGGTCACCGACGAACATGCCGACGCCGCGCGCGGCGACGCGCTGGTGGACGATTGCGTGACCAGCGTCACCACCGGCCGCACCATGGCCGAGATCGCCAGCGGCGAGGACGTGTGGCGCTCCAAACGCGGCGGCCAGAAGGGCGGCCGCGCGAAGAAGAAGGCCGCCGACGCTCCCCCGCCGTTCCGCGCGCCGCAGCTCGCGACCCTCGTGGACGAAGTGCCGACCGGCTCCAAATGGCTGTTCGAGTATAAATATGATGGATACCGGCTGCTGATCGCGACCGGCAGCGGCGCCGCGACCGCCTGGACTCGCAACGGCAAGGACTGGAGCGACAAGTTCCGCGCGCTGGTAAAGGCCGCCGCTAGCCTTCCGCCCGGCTGCCTGCTCGACGGCGAGGCTGCAGCCCTCAACGACCAGGGCAGGCCCGACTTCCAGCTGCTCCAGTCGACCCTCAAGGAAAGCCGCGGCAAGAACCTCGTGTTCTACGCCTTCGACCTGCTGGTCGACCGCGGCGAGGACATCACCAGGCTCCCCAACATCGAGCGCAAGGAGCGGCTGCGCGCGCTGCTCGACGGAGTGCCGCCGCCGATCCTCTACGGCGACCATGTGATCGGCCAGGGCGAGGCCCTGCTCGAGCAGATCTGCGCCCAGAAGGGCGAGGGCGTGATCGCCAAGCGCGCCGACGCCCCCTACCGCGGCGACCGGACGCGCTGCTGGCTCAAGATCAAGTGCATCCAGCGCCAGGAATTCGTGATCGTCGGCTGGTCGGAAAGCGACAAGCGCCGCGGCTTTCGCTCGCTTCTGCTGGCGGTGCGGGACCGCGGCAGGCTGACCTATGCAGGCAAGGTCGGCACCGGCTTCAACGCGAAGATGATCGACGATCTGATGGACCGAATGCAGCCGCTCGCCGCCGACGAAGCCGCGGTCGAGGTGCCGCGCGCCGACGGCAAGGGCGCTCACTGGATCCGGCCCGAACTGGTCGCCGAAGTCGCCTTCGCCGAATTCACTTCGGACGGAATCCTGCGCCACCCGAGCTTCATCGCCCTTCGCGAGGACAAGCCGGCAAAGGAGGTGGTGCGCGAAGTCCCCCAGCACCTCCGCAAGGCAAGGAAGAAGCGCGAGCACCCGACACCCGAAAGCTTCGGCATCCGCATCAGCAATCCCGAGCGCGAGATCTACCCCGAGGGCGCTCTCACCAAGGGCGACCTCGCCAACTATTACGCGGCCGTCGACCCGCTGATCATGGTCGATGCCGCGCGGCGCCCGATCACCCTGATCCGCTGTCCACAGGGGCGCGCGAAGAAATGCTTCTTCCAGAAGCACGACAGCGGCTCGTTCGGCGAGCACGTGCTGCACGTCCCGATCGAGGAGAAGAAGGGCGACATCCAGGACTATCTCTACTTCGACGACGTGCGCGGCCTGCTCGCCTGCGTGCAGATGGGCACGATCGAGTTCCACGGCTGGGGCAGCAAGGTCGATGCAGTCGAAATGCCCGACCGCCTGGTGTTCGACCTCGACCCCGACGTCGGCCTCGACTTCGCCAAGGTCAAGGAAGCCGCCCTGCGCATCCGCAACTTGCTCGCCGACCTGAAACTCGAAACCTTCCCGATGCTCACCGGCGGCAAGGGCCTCCACGTGATCGCCCCGCTCGACGCCTCGGCCGACTGGGCGGCCGTGTCCTCCTTCGCCGAACGCTTCAGCCGAGCCATCGCCGAAGCCGAGCCCGACATGTTCACCGCCAACATCCGCAAGGTGCAGCGCAAGGGCCGCATCTTCCTCGACTGGCTGCGCAACCAGCGCGGCTCGACCGCCGTGCTCCCCTATTCCGCACGCGCGCGCGAAGGCGCCCCGGTCGCCGCGCCCATCGCCTGGGCGGAGCTCGACGAATATGCCGGCGGCAACGCCTTCAGCATCCGCGACCTCGACCTCTTGATCGACCGCGCGGGCTCGAAGCTGCTTGCCGGCTGGTGCAAGGCCAGCCAAGCATTGCCCAATGCATAGACTGAGCTCCCGCGCCGCACTCCTCCCCCTCCTTTTCCTGCTCACTGCCGCGTCTCCAGCGGAGGTGCAGCAATGGCGCGAGCAGGCGCAGCGCATCACCATAACCCGCGACGACTGGGGCATCGCCCACGTCCACGGCCGCACCGACGCCGACGCCGTGTTCGGAATGATCTACGCCCAGGCCGAAGACGACTTCCCTCGCATCGAAGCCAATTACCTGACCGCGCTCGGCCGAACCGCCGAAGCCGAAGGCGAAAAGGCGATCTGGCAGGACCTGCGCGCCCGCCTCTACGTCAGCGAGGACGAGCTCAAGGCGCATTATGCGGCGAGCCCCGACTGGCTGAAGCGGCTGATGGACAGCTGGGCCGCGGGCCTCAACTACTATCTCGCGACCCACCCGAACGTCCGCCCGCGCGTGCTCACCCGCTTCGAGCCATGGATGGCGCTGAGCTTCACCGAAGGCAGCATCGGCGGCGACATTGAACGGATCGACCTTGAGGAGCTCGAGCGCTTCTACTCGGGCACGCGCACCGCCGCGGTCCCGCCCGAGGACCCCGAACCCCGCGGCTCCAACGGCATCGCCATAGCCCCGGCGCTCACACAGGACGGGCGGGCGCTGCTGCTGATCAACCCGCACACCAGCTTCTTCTTCCGCTCCGAGCTGCAGATGACCAGCGACGAGGGCCTCAACGCCTACGGCGCCGCGACCTGGGGCCAGTTCTTCATCTACCAGGGCTTCAACCCCAACACCGGCTGGATGCACACCTCGAGCGGGGTCGACGTGGTCGACGAATTCGCGCAGCGCGTCGAGCGCCGCGCGGGCGGCGCCTGCTACCGCTACGGCACCGTGTGCCGCCCGCTTGGGCTCCGCCCGGTGACGATCCGCTACCGCACCGCCAACGGCACGCTCGCCTCGCGCAGCTTCACCACCTGGCGAACCCACCACGGCCCGATCGTTCGCGAGGATCGCGGCCGCTGGATTGCCTTTGCAATGATGAACCGCCCGGTGCCGGCGCTCCAGCAGTCGTTCCTTCGCACCAAGACCCGCGACCTCGCCGATTTCCTCAAGGTCGCCGAGCTCAAGGCGAACAGCTCGAACAACACCATCTTCGCAAGCTCGAAGGGCGAGATCGCCTACCTCCACCCGCAATTCGTGCCGCGGCGCAACGACCGCTTCGACTTCACCAAACCGGTCGACGCAAGCGACCCCGCGACCGACTGGGGCCCGCTGCACGGCCTCAGCGAGCTTCCCGCGGCGATCAACCCGCGCACCGGCTGGGTGCAGAACACCAACAGCTGGCCCTATCGCGCCGCCGGCGCCGCGAGCCCCGATCCCGCGCGCTTCCCGAAATACATGGACGTGTTCGGCCCCAACTACCGCGAGATCCACGCGCTGCAGCTGCTCGAAGGCAGCCGCGGCTGGACTCTCGACAAGCTGCAGGCCGCCGCCTTCGACCCCTTCCAGCCGGGCTTCGCGGCGCTGATCCCGCCGCTGGTCGCCGCCTATGACGCGCTCCCGAGGCGCGACGCGCGCCGCGCCCGCCTCGCGCAGCCGGTCGCGGTGCTGCGCGGCTGGAACCACCGCTGGAGCGGCCAATCCGTCGCCCAATCGCTCGCGATGTTCTACGGCGACGAGCTGCGCAAGCGCCTCGACCCGCCGCGCGGCGAGCCCGGCAACGTCTCGATGATGCGCCTCGCGCGCGACACCAGCCGCGAGCAGAAGCTCGCCTCGCTCGGCGAAGCCGTCGCCCGCCTCACCCGCGACTTCGGCCGCTGGCAGGTGCCGTGGGGCGAGATCAACCGCTTCCAGCGCATCTACCCGGCGATCGACCATCCGTTCAGCGACGCCGCGCCGAGCATTCCGCTGCCCTTCGCATGGGGCGTCTACGGCTCGCTCGCATCGGTCAGCTCCTCACCCAAGCCTGGCACCAAGCGCTGGTACGGAACGAGCGGCAACAGCTTCGTCGCGGTCGTCGAGTTCGGCCGCCGAGTGCGCGCCCGCGCCGTCACCGCCGGCGGCGAAAGCGGCAACCCCGCATCGCCCCACTTCAACGACCAGGCCGCACGCTATGCGTCCGGCGCCCTGCGCGAGGTCTATTTCTACCCCGACCAGCTCAGGGGCCACACCGAGCGGCGCTACCGCCCCGGCGGGTAAACGCGCTCAGCCCTGAACGTTGACGATCTGTCCGCGGATTGCGCCGTTCGGGAATTCCGCCGTGTGCACGTTGACATAGAAGTTGGTCGGGTTCCGGCGGATCTCGTCCAGCAGCGCGTCCTCGACAGCATCGCAGTCGTTGCTGTCATCGTCGTCCGGCGCGTCGAGCGTGATCACCGGCGGGCCGTTCACGCCGGCTGGCCCGCGGTGAAGGTGCGCAGCGGTGACTGCACCGATGTTGCGCACTTCCAGGCCCGTGCAGATCCGGTTGGTCGCATCGTCGGTCGAGATCGTCGCGGTGCCGACACCGTCGGGGTCGCCCGCGGGGACTTCGTTCGCGCCGTTGAGAGTCGCGGCGAAAGTATTGCCGATGACGTCGGTGACCGCCCGCTCGACGGTCTCACAGCCGGCGAGCAAGAGCGCTCCGGCGCCTGCAACAATCAGTGTGGATCGACGGGACATGTTCGCCTCCTCTGGATCAGCGAGTATCCCGTCAAATCCCGTGCCGGAGAGAGGTTCCGGCATTGCCGCGCTAGCGGATCGACTCCAGCTCCACTCCGCGCGTTTCCTTCGCGAACAGCGCAGACAGGCCGCTGATCGCGCATGCGACCCCCACATAGATCGCGACCGGCGTGGCCGAATCGTAGCGCTGGTAGAGCGCCAGCGCGATGATCGGCGCCAACGAGCCCGCGACGATCGAGGTCAGCTGGTACGCAAGGCTCACGCCCGAGTAGCGGATTCGAGTCGGGAACAGCTCGGTGATGAACGCCGCCTGCGGCCCGTACATCGCTCCGTGCAGCACGAGACCGACGACCAGCGCGAGAAAGATCGACGCATTGTCGCCGCTGCCCAACAGCTCGAACAGCATGAACGACCAGGCGGCAAGCCCCAGCCCGCCGAATGCATAGACGGGCTTCCGGCCGATCTGGTCCGACAGCCAGGCAAAGAACGGAATTGCAAAGAACTGCACCGCCGCGCCGATCAGCAGAGCATTGAGCGCAAGGCTCCGGCTCTCGGCCGCGACGTCGACCAGATAGGTCAGCGAGAAGACGGTCAGGATGTAATAGGAGATGTTCTCGCCCACGCGCAGGCCCGCGCCGAGCACCAGTGCCCTGGGCCGCTCGCGCAGCACCTCGATCGCGGGCGTCCTGGGCGGCGCTTGCACCTCTCCCACTGCCTTCTCGAACATGGGGCTCTCGGACACCCGGTTGCGGATGTACCAGCCGACCACGACCAGAAATGCCGACAGCAGGAACGGCACGCGCCAGCCCCATTCGAGGAAATCCTCCTCGCTCTGGAACCCGGCCATCAGCGCGAGCACGCCCGCAGCGAGCAGATTGCCGGCCGGAACCCCCGCCTGCGGCCAGCTCGCCCAGAAGCCGCGGCGCTTGGCATCGCCATGCTCGGCGGCCATCAGCACCGCCCCGCCCCACTCGCCGCCGACCGCAAAGCCCTGCACCAGCCGAAGCAAGATCAACAGGATCGGCGCCCACACGCCGATCTGCGCGTAGGTCGGCAGAAGCCCGATCAGCACGGTCGCGACGCCCATCAGGACGAGGCTCAGCATCAGCAGCCGCTTGCGCCCGATGCGGTCGCCGAAATGGCCGAACACGATCCCGCCGACCGGCCGCGCGACGAAGCCGAGCGCGTAGGTCGCGAACGCCAGCAAAGTGCCGGTCAGCGGGTCATATTCGGGGAAGAACAGCCGGTTGAACACCAACGCGGCGGCCGAGCCGTACAGGAAGAAGTCGTACCACTCGATCGTGGTTCCGATGAGGCTCGCCCCGACGACGCGGCGGAGCGGAGTTCGCTCTTCCCGGTCCGCCACGCTAGCGCCCAGCAAACCTGTCCGTCGCGCGAATGAGGCCGTCGAGGATTCCGGGCTCATCGTACAGATGCCCCGCATCGGGCACGATCTGCAGGTCAACCTCGGGCCACGCTTGCTTGAGCTGCCACGCGGCGCGCGGCGGAGTGCAGCTGTCGTGGCGGCCCTGCACGATGATGCCGGGAATTGCGCGAAGCTTCTCCGCGCCGCGCAAAAGCTGCCCCTCCTCGAGCCAACCCTTGGTCGCCATGTAATGGTTCTCGATCCGGGCGATGGCGACCGCCTTCTCCGCCGAAGTGAACTCGTCGATCACCTCGGGCCGCGGAAGCATGGTCACCGTTTCCGCTTCCCACTTGCTCCACGCCCGCGCAGCGCGCAGCCGCTCGTCCGCATCTTCGCCCGTCAGCCGCCGCCGATAAGCCTCGACCAGGTCGCCGCGCTCGTCCTGCGGGATCGGCGCGACGAACTCGTCCCACTTGTCGGGATAGACGGCGCTCGCCCCGCCTTCGCGGTACAGCCAGTCGATCTCATATTGCTGGAACAGGAAGATGCCGCGAAGCACCAGCTCGCTCGCGCGCTCCGGATATTTCTGCGCGTAGGCAAGCGACAAAGTCGAGCCCCAGCTTCCGCCGAACACCATCCATTTCTCGACGCCCGCAACTTCGACGCGAAGCCGCTCGATGTCCTCGACCAGGTGCCAGGTCGTGTTCGCCTGGAGGCTCGCATAGGGCGTCGACCTGCCGCAGCCACGCTGGTCGAACACCAGGATGTTGTAGCGTTCCGGATCGAACTGCCGCCGGTGCGCCGGGCTCGACCCGCCGCCCGGCCCGCCGTGAAGAAAGACGATCGGCTTGCCGTTCGGATTGCCGGAAAGCTCCCAGTACAGGCTGTGCCCGTCGCCGACGTCGAGATGGCCCGACCTGTAAGGCTCGAACTCGGGGTAGAGCGTCCGCTGCTCGGGCGCGATCATGTCCCTCAAAAGCTCATCTCCGCATAGATATGTGAAACGTCACCGTTCCACTCCCCGTGATATTTGTCGAGCAGCCGCTCGGCCGGCGAGCGTCCACTTGCGACCACTTCGCGCAGCGGGTCGAGGAACCCGCCTTCATTGTCGCCCGACGCATTGAGCCGCGCTCTGCGGTTGAGCCCCGCCGAGGCAAGCTCGACCACCTGCCGCGAAACCTCGTGGAGAGTCCCGCCGCCCGGCACCGGCGTCCTCAGCCCGAGCCGCGGGACCGCGCGGCGAAGCTCCTCGCGCTCCGCGATCGTCCAGTCCCTGACCAGCTCCCACGCCGCATCGAGCGCCTGGTCGTCATACAGCAGCCCGACCCACAAGGCCGGAAGCGCGCAGATCCGCCCCCACCGCCCGCCATCGGCGCCGCGCATCTCGAGAAAGCTCTTGAGCCGCACTTCGGGAAAGATGGTCGAGAGATGATCGGTGAAGTCGCTGATCAGCGGCTTTTCGCCCGGCATCTGCGGCAGCCGGCCGTCGAGAAAATCACGGAAGCTCTCGCCGGCAACGTCGATGTAGCGCCCCTCGCGAAACACGAAATACATCGGTACGTCGAGCGCATAGTCGCAATAGCGCTCGTATCCGAAGCCATCCTCGAACACGAACGGAAGCATGCCCGTGCGGTCGCCGTCGGTGTCTTCCCAGATATGGCTGCGAAAGCTCAGATAGCCGTTGGGCCGCCCTTCGGTCAGCGGCGAATTGGCGAACAAGGCCGTGGCGACCGGCTGGAGCGCAAGCCCCACGCGAAACTTCTTCACCATGTCGGCCTCGCTTCGATAATCGAGGTTGACCTGGATGGTGCAGGTCCGAAGCATCATGTCGAGCCCGAGGCTGCCGACCTGCGGCATATAGCCGAGCATGATCTGGTAGCGCCCCTTGGGCATCACCGGCAAATCGGCGCGCGCCTTGTCGGGCCACATGCCGAGCCCGAGGAAGCCGAGCCCCAGCCGGTCGCCGACGCTCTTGCACTGCTTGAGGTGGCGCCCCCGCTTCCGCGCAGGTCTGGTGCAAATCCTCGAGCGCCCGGCGACAGCTCGAACTGGCCCGCCGGCTCCAGGCTGATCGTCCCGTCGGCGCCCGACAGCGCAATCACCCGGTCGGCCTCGATCACCGGCTTCCACCCGAACTCGGTCAGCCCGAGCAGAAGGTCGCGGATCCCGCCCGGCTCGTCATAGGCGGGGCGCGCGATGGTCGTCGCAGCGATAGACGAACTTCTCGTGCTCGGTGCCGATGAGCCACTCCTCGCGCGCCTTTTCGCCGCCCGCGAACACCGCGACCAGGTCGTCGCGGCTCTCGACCGCTCGGTCGGTGACGGTCGTGTCGGCGGTGCGCGTGGTCATTGCGCCTGCGCGTTAGCGCCAGTCCCCGGCAAGCGCCATATAAGCGGCGAGCGCGGCAAGCGCGGCGCCGTCTCCGCCCGCAGGATGCGCGGCCCAAGCGAGATCGGCACCCGCGCCCGCAGCGGCGCGGACGGCGGCGCGCTCCTCGTCCGTAAAGCCGCCCTCGGGACCGGTCAGGATGGTCGCCGCGCCCGCCTCGAACGCCGCCGCAGCAGGCTCCCCGCCGGCCTCGTCGGCGAAGTAGAGCGCGCCCCTCGACCTCGAGCAAGCGCGCGAGCGCCATCGGCTCGCACACGTCCGGCAGCCGCGTGCGCCCGCACTGCTCGGCCGCCTCGATCGCGATCTGCTCCATGCGCTCGATCTTCACCTGCTCGACATTTGTGCGCCGAGGATCACCGGCACCAGCCGAGCCGCGCCGAGCTCGGTCGCCTTTTCGACCAGCCAGTCGGTCTGGGCGCGTTTGACCGGAGCGAAGGCCAGCCAGAGGTCGGGAACCGTCTCCGCCTCGCGCATGCGCCGCTCGACGGCAAGCGCCATGCGCTTCTTCCCGCCTCGGCAATGCGCGCGAGCCACTCGCCCGAAGACCCGTCGAAAACCAGCAGCTGAGCCCCCTCGCCAAGCCGCATCACATTGCCAAGGTAGTTCGCCTGCCCCGGTCCAGCTCGATGCGAACCCCCTCGCCGAGGCGCGCCCGCACGAACAAGCGCGGGAGGCTCCTGGGCGGCCATGCGGCGCGTCGCGGGCATGACCAGCGCTTAGCCACAAAGCACTCGCTTAGGCTACGGCCGCTCCGTTCCCGTCCGCGGGATTCCCGTCGCGGGGCTCGTCCTGGTTCAGGTTGAGCAGGTCGCCGAAATAGCGGCACGCCTGGAGGTGGATCGACCGCTCGAGCAAAGTCTCCGCGGCTCTCAGCGAGCACCATCTCTTCGATGAAGCGTCGGAGCAGGAGCGTCGCGCACACCGGCGTCGCCGATCGATGTTCGCCTGGCTCGCCCTGGGCGCCTTGGCAATGCGCAGCGCCGGCTAGAAAACGCATTAAGCAGAAGGAGTTACGCCCGAATCATATGTCGCGCCTCTGGCCGCTGCAGCGGCCGCGCTGCTCCCGCCGCCTGGGCGCTGGTCGCCCTGCTCGGCGGCACATCCTCGCTCGTCCTCGTCCAGCTCAACCGCACCGCCGACATCGTCGCCCTCGCCAGCGAGCAACGCGCCCTGCCCGTTCATGAAGCGCATGACCTGGTGGCCGCAGCGCCTCAGGCCTGGTCTTCTCCTGGGGCGCTGATGTCGGCTCGACCGGCCGATCGGCACCCCGGCTGCTCTGCTGTGGCTCGTGCATCGCCTGGGATCGGCTACGCGCTCTACGCGATCCAGGACGTCGGACACGCCCTCGTCCAGGTCGAATCCTCGGCCCGCCGCCTCGGCGACGAAGGCGCCGCTCGGCGCGCATCTTCTACGCCCTCGCGCAGCGCCGGTTGCGTCTACAACGACATCGTCGACAGGCTCTCCTCGACAGGCGGGTCGAGCGCCAACCAGGCGCTTGAGGCCGCTCCGCGAGCGCTCTCGCCGGGCGTTCGATCGAACCGCACCGCATGGCTGCTGGTCTTCCTCGCTCTGCGCAATCGGCCTCTTCGTCCTAGGCGCCTGTCCATGCTCAACCGCACCGCGGCGCTGGTCGCGCGCGCGCAGCATCGCGCCCGTCGCCGCCTATCCGTTCATGAAGCGCATCGTCCTGGTGGCCCTGGGCGTGGCCTGGCCTGGTCTTCTCCGAAGGCGAAGAGCTCGGCTGGGTCTTCCTGGCCCGCGGTCACCGCCGCCCTCGATCTCCCCGGCGCTGGCCTGCTCGTCACCCGGAAGCATCGCCTGGGGTGGTCGGCTACGACCTCGCCCGGCAAACCTGATCCAGGATGTCGAGGACGATGCTCTGGCCCGACCCCACCGCCCTGCGCCAGCCGCCTCGGCGACAAGGCGCCGCTCGGAGTGGCGATCTTCTACTCCGGCCGCGCTCGCCGGCTGGGCCGCCGCGATCTGGTCGGTGCGCCTCGACTGGCTCGCCTTGCTCGCGCTGGCCCCCGCCGCGGTCCACCTCGCCAACCAGGCCTTGCGCGCGCCACCTCGAGGACCTCGCTTGGCGAGCTCGCGCTCAGCGCGCGTTGCCCGCGTCGGCGCGCAGCGCGGGCCTGCTGGTGTTCCTCGCGATGCTGGTCGTCGGCCATTTCCGGCGCGATCAGGCGCTCGCCAATGCTCAGCACCGAACAGGCTCCAGGCGACCGCGCAATCGCTCGTGGAGCGCGCCCGCGCGGCCGGCGCGAGCGCCGCCGACGCAGCCTATCTCGAGCGCATTGACTGGTTGAAAACGGCGTCCAGGATCGCCGCGCGTCGGCGAGCTCCGAGCCCCCACCGTCGACCGCGCGCGAAAGCGAAGAGCTTGGCCTTCGCGTGTTCCTCGGCACCCGGTCGGCCAGCGCCGCCTCGTCCGACTTCTCGTCCCACGCGCTTGCCGAGCTGGTCGCCAGACGGCGTGACCTCGCAATGCGGCGCGGCGGGCCAAGCGGCGGCGCGAAGACCCCTATCCGGCCTCGCCCGAACCGCGGACCTGCTCCACCGCGGCGACCCGCCCGACATCGCTTCGCAAGACATCGACGCCCCGACCCTGCACGCGCTTCGCCGGCGCGCTCTGGCGGCCGAACACGTCGCGCGCGGCGTTCCGGGATGAAGCCTCACCAACTCGAGCGGCGGCGGAGCATCGATCGGGTTTGCCGTCGGCAGGCCTCATCGCGTCTTGCAACCTCGACCGGGATGCCGGCCAGCGCGTGCCGCCATCGACCGGCCACAGCTGCTCGGCGAGCGTCATCGCGGACGCTCCCGGCTCCCCGACATGCAGCGCGACCATGATCGGCACGGCACTCGCCACCTCGACGACCTAGATGTTCTTGCCGTTGGTTCGCGCCGGAGCAGATCGGGCGTCCTCGCCGGCGAGCGCGCAGGTGAACTTCACGCCGCCGGGACTTGCGCCGCGCCCCGGCCGCTATCCCGTGCTGTTCGACCCGCGCGTGTCGATGGCCCGCTGCTTAGCCATTTCATCGGCGCGATGGCCGGCGCGTCGGTCGCGCGCAAGTCCAGCTTCCTCCAGGACAGGCTCGGCACGCAGCCGCACCGCGTCGGGCGTGAACATCATCGACGAGCCGCTTCGCCCGCGCGGGGTGCCGTCGCGTTCAGGTCGACGGCGAAGCTCTCGCGCTCGGCGAAGCTTGCTCCGCGCCACGTCGAGGACGGAGTGCTGAGGGAGATCGATCGCTGTCGATCACCCAGGCTTTGCGGCCCGGCGGATCGCAAATCCAACCCACCGGCCATGACCTTCTCCCCGGGTCCAGCGGCCCTGCCTTTGCCGGCTACGAGCAACTTGCGTCTCGCCGCCGGCTGCGCGCAGCCGCGACGATCTGCTCGCCGCCTTTCCCGAGGCCTGTGCTGGTGACCGAGCTGATCGGCCTGGCGTGAGCGGACGTCACCGGCGACTACAGCCGCTTCGGGCGCACCGCCGGCTCACCGACGAATTGCGCGGCGGATACTGGTTCGACCGAGCCGGTCGAAACGTCGGCCTCGGCGCATCGCCTCCAACCTCATCGACATGCCACCGAGCAACGGCGATCGAGCCTTTTGCGTCCGATCTCGAGCTTCGCCGCGGCATCGACGCGCCGACGGTGCTGATCCCCGAAATGACCGTCGTGACCGTCATGGGCGCGCAGGCTCGACCGCCGGGATCCGCAGCCGCACGATCTCGATCTTGATGCAGCTGTCCATCACCACCTTGAGCCCGGCCGCCTCGGCGCGAGCGGCAGCCTCCTCGTTGACGATGCCGAGCTGAAGCCACACCGCCTTCGCGCCAGCCGCAATCGCCTCGTCCACCGCCTCGCCCGCCGCCTGCGGCCGGCGGAAAATGTCGACGATGTCGATCGGCTGCCCGATCCCGCCAAGGTCGCTCACGACCGTCTCGCCAAGCACTTGCTCGCCCGCGATCTGCGGGTTGACCGGGATCACCTTGAATCCGTGGCGCTGAAGGAACGCCATCACGCCATGCGACGGGCGGCTCGGCCGGTCCGACGCGCCGACCACGGCAATCGTGCGCGCATCTCCCCAGCAGCTCGGCAACATCATCGGCCCGGGTCAGCGGCATCGGTCCTCCTGTTCCTCCCCGAGCGCGCTCGAAAGAGGGAACCATCGCACCAATGCTTCAGCGCGGCGCCGTTTCCATCGCCGCAAGCAGGCTGCGCGCAAGCTCGGCGAACGCCGCCGCTTCGGGCCCATTCCCGGCTTATGATCGGGAGTGCCCGCGTCCGACGCCGCCCGAAGCGAGCGCGACAGCGGCAGGCGCCCAAGGAACGCCACGCCGACCTGCGCCGCCGCCGCTTGCGCGCCCCCGCTCCCGAACGGGTCCGACGCTCGCCGCAATGCGGACAGACATAGCCCGCCATGTTCTCGACCAGCCCGAGCACCGGCACGTCCATCTTGCGAAACAGGTCGATCGCCCGCGTCGCGTCGATCAGCGACAGGTCCTGCGGAGTGGACACGATCAGCGCCCCGGCGGGCCGCGCCTTCTGGATCAGCGACAATTGCACGTCGCCGGTGCCCGGCGGAAGATCGACCAGCAGCTCGCAATCCCCCCAGTCCGCCTCGATCAGCCGGGCAAGCGCGCCGGTCGCCATCGGCCCGCGCCACGCGAGCGCATGGCCCGGGGCCACCAGCTGCCCCAGCGACAGGAACCTCAGCCCATGCGCCTCGACCGGGATCAGCCGGTCGTCGCCGCCTCCGGCTTCTCGCTGCTGCCAAGAAGGCGTCGGCTGCGACGGCCCGTAAACGTCGGCATCGACCAGCCCGACCTTGCGCCCGCTGCTCGCCAGCGCGACTGCAAAGGTTGGCCGCGACGGTGGACTTGCCAACCCGCCCTTGCCGCTGCCGATGGCGATCAGGTGCGCTGCGGCTGGGAGGCGGTGAGCGCGATCCGCACCTGAGCGACACCGGGCACTGCCGCCACCGCCTCGTCGAGCTCGCGCTCGAGCCGCGAGCGCGCCGCCGCGTCGAGCCCGCTTGCCTCGACGATCAGAGTCGCAACTCCGCCGACCAGCCTGCGCGAAGCGGATCCGTCGCCGTGCGGCAGGCCGGCAAGGGCGGCCGATGCATCGCTGTCGGTGCTCATCGCGCGCGCGAGATAGGCGCCGCCCGGGCGCTTGCCACTGTTTTTCGCCCCGTGGGGCTCTATAAAGGTTCGATGACCATCTTTCCGGGGCTGGGGAAAAGGGCGCGAGGCCTGCTCAGCGACATCAAGGGCCCCTGGGTCCGTCGGGCGGGTCCGATCCCGACCAGGGCGAAACGCCTCCGCCGGCCGGTCCATGGGGCGACGGTTCGGAGCGCAAGCGGCGGACCGCGGGCGCCCCGTCAACGTCACTTCGCTCGACGAATTCTGCGCAAGAGCCGCGCCCGCTTCGGCGGCGGCGGCGGCGGCTTTTCCGGGCACGCCCAACCGCTCGATGATCATGTGGGCGATCCTTGGCCTCTCGCCGTGTGGCTCGTGTTCACTTCCTTCCACCTGATCTCGGCCGCCGAGCGCGGCGTGGTCAGCCGCTTCGGCCGCTACAGCCACACCTTGGCGCCGGGCGTTGGAATGACCCTGCCCTCGCCGATCGACCGCGTGCGCAAGATCGACGTCGAGAACATCCGCAACGTCGAGCTCGGCTCGGCCAAGCACCGAAACGCTGATGCTGACCGGCGACCAGAACATCATCGACATCGCGTATTCGGTGCGCTGGAACATCCGCGACCCGGAGCTTTACCTGTTCCAGCTCGCCCAGCCCGACGAGACCATCCGCGAGGTCGCCGAAAGCGCGATGCGCGCGGTGGTCGCGACCGTGTCGCTCGACCAGGCGATCGGCGAAGGCCGCGGCGAGATCGAGCGCCGGGTCACCGTCGCGATGCAGGGCATCCTCGATGCCTATCGCGCCGGCGTCACCGTCCAGGGCGTCGCCATCCGCCAGGCCGATCCGCCGCAGGCCGTCAACGAAGCCTTCAAGGAAGTCACCGCCGCCCAGCAGCAGGCGCAGAGCTGGCATCAACCAGGCCAATGCCTATGCGATCCAGCTCACCGAGGAGGCCGAAGGCGCGGCGCGCGTCGTTCGACAAGGTCTACGAACAATACCGCTTGTCGCCCGACGTCACCCGCCGGAGGATGTATTACGAGACGATGGAGCAGGTCCTGCAGAACGTCGACAAGACGATCATCGAGGCTCCCGGCGTGACCCCCTATCTGCCGCTGCCCGAAGTCCAGGAAGCAGTCGCAGCCGCCGCAGGGAGTCGCCCAGTGACCGGCCCAGTGACCGGCCTGATCCGGCGCCGCCCGCTGCTCAGCGGCATTCTCGCGCTCGTCACCCTGTTCATCATCCTCAGCGCCTTCCCGATCATCCCCGAGACCAAGCAGGCGGTGGTCGTGCGCTTCGGCAAGCCCGACCGGATCCTCGGAGCGACGCGCGCGGGGATCAACTTCAAGATCCCCTTTGCCGAGAGCATCGTGTGGATCGACAAGCGCGTGCAGTCGGTCGACATGGACCGCCAGCAGGTGCTTTCGACCGACCAGCGCCGGCTCGAGGTCGACGCATTCGCCCGCTACCGGATCGTCAACCCCTATCTGATGTACATCCGCGCCGGCGACGAGGACCGCCTGCGCATCGCCCTGGTGCCGATCCTCGGCTCGGAAATCCGCAACGAGCTTGGCCAGCAGCCGTTCGCCGCGCTCCTTTCCCCGAACGCCAGGGCGTGATGAAGAACGTCCGAAGCAGCCTCGACCGAGTCGCCGCCCAATATGGCGCAAGGATCATCGACGTGCGCATCAAGCAGGCCGATCTGCCCAGCGGCACCCCGCTCGAATCCGCGTTCGAGCGGATGCAGACGGCGCGCCAGCAGGAAGCGCGCTCGATCCGCGCCGAAGGCGCCAAGCGCGCGGCGATCATCCGCGCCGAAGCCGACGCCCAGGCCGCCCGGGTTTACGCCAACGCTTTCGGCAAGGACCCCGACTTCTACGAATTCTACCGGGCGATGCAGTCCTACACGAGGACCTTCCTGGGCGAGGGCGGCCAGCCGCCGACGGCAGGAACCAACATCATCTTGTCGCCTGACAACGACTATCTGAAGGAATTCAACGGAAGGGGACGCTGAGCCCGCGTTCAAATCGCGTTCAGGCGTTCGGTCTAGCTGGATTGTCGGGCTAGACGAGTAAGAGGTCATGCGGTGTCGATGAAATCGAAGGAGTCGGGAAGTGCGCTACGCCTATGGGGTCGCAACGGCTTTGCTTGTCGGCGGAACCGCCTTTTTCGCTCGCCACCGGGACCGCTGGAGCGCAGGTCGCGCAGAACGCGCCGGTCGCGCTTGCGCCGGGCGGCGGCCCGATCTCGTTCGCCGATCTGTCCGCGCGGCTTCAGCCTGCGGTGGTCAACATCTCGACCAAGCAGCGCGTGCCGGCGAGGGCCCAGGGCGCCGACCCGCTCGAGGAATTCTTCCGCCGCTTCGGCCTGCCTGAGGGCCAGGGCCAGGGCCAGGGCGGCGGTGGCGGCGGTGGCGGCGGTGGCGGCGGCGGCCGCGTAGCTCGCGCGACCTCGGGCTCGCTCGGCTCAGGCTTCGTCATCTCGCCCGACGGCTATGTCGTCACCAACAACCATCTGATCCAGAGCGCCAACGGCACCGGCACGGTCGACGAAGTCACCGTGATCTTCGCCAACCGCCGCGAATATACCGCGCGCATCGTCGGCCGCGACCAGCTCGCCGACCTCGCCTTGCTCAAGATCGACGGGCAGAACCTGCCCTACGTGCGCTGGGGCAACAGCGAGCGCGCCCGCGTCGGCGACTGGGTGCTTGCGATCGGCAACCCCTACGGCCTTGGCGGCACCGTCACGGCCGGGATCATCTCCGCGCTTCACCGCGGAATCACCGGCGCCGGCGCCTACGACCGCTACATCCAGACCGATGCGTCGATCAACATGGGCAATTCGGGCGGCCCGATGTTCGACCTCAACGGCAATGTCATCGGGATCAACACCGCGCTGATCTCGCCGACCGGAGCATCGGTCGGAATCGGCTCGCCATCCCGACCGAGCTGGCCAAGCCGGTGATCGACGCGCTTCGCCGCGGCCAGCGGCCGCAGCGCGGCTATCGGCGTCGGCCTCCAGCCGCTCGAGGAAGGCATTGCCGAAGCGCTCGGCCTGCCCAAGGACCGCGGCGAGCTCGTCCGCTCGATCCAGCCGGGCGAGCCTGCGGCCCGCGCCGGGCTCCAGCAGGGCGACGTGATCCTGCGAGTCAACGGCCGCGACGTCACTCCGGACGAGACCGTCTCCTTCCTGATCGCCCAGACTCCGGTCGGCGCGCGAATCCCGCTCGACGTCATCCGCGACGGCCGCCGCCAGACGGTGACCGTCGCCGTCGGCCAGCGTCCGACCGAGGAAGAGCTCGCCCGCCGGCTCGGGACCGAACCCGAGCAGGAGGACGGCCTCGCGCCCGAGAACGCTCCGGCGATCCCCGGCAGCTCGGCGCTCGGCCTCCAGCTCAGCCGCTCAGCCCGGCCATCGCCCGCTCGCTCAACCTGCCCGCCGGAGCGCGGAGTGGTCGTCGCCGCGGTCGATCCCAACAGCGACGCGGCCGACAAGGGCCTTCAGCGCGGCGACGTGATCATCTCGATCAACCGCCAGGCGGTATCGAGCCCGGCGCAGGTGCAGTCGGTGGTCCAGTCCGCGCAGCGCGCCGGCCGCTCGAGCGTGCTCCTGCTGGTCAAGCGCGGCACTGCGCCCGGAAGCCTTCGTCGGAGTCGAAATCGGCGGCCGCTGAGCAGCGCAGCCGGAAGCTTTTTGCCCGATTGTTCAGCCGGATGCTCGCTGCTGGCTGCAGGTGGTCATGGACACAGGGTCTGACGGAGCTTCGGACGGCACGTTTGCACACCGCCAGCGCTCGGCTCCGATTTCGAGCACGGCTACTGGCGCTCTGCTCCAATCGCGCCGGTCCTGCTTCCCGACCTCGCGCCCGAGCGTATCGGAACCGAGGAGTTCCAGCTCCTCGCCGACAATATTCCAACCCTGTGCTGGATCGCCAACGGCGATGGCTACATCGTCTGGTACAACCGGCGCTGGCACGAATATTGCGGCACCGCGCTCGAGGAGATGGAGCGCTGGGGCTGGCAATCGGTCCATCATCCGGACGTCCTCCCGGCGGTGATGGAGCGTTGGACCACCGCCAGTCTGCGCGTTCGAACACCGAAGATGCGGCCGGCCGCTCCACGACGTCATCCACCACAAATATCGCGGATGGCCGCTGTTACGGCCGCTTCACGAATGCCCGCGTCCCGCGTCCGAAGCCGATCCGCGACTCGCAGCGGCGCCGTCGTTCGCTGGTCGCCGGTGCGAACACCGAGATCGGCGCTCAGCGCGACGGCCGAAGCACGCGCTTCGCGAGCAAAGCCGGATCCTCGAGACCCTCAACCGCACCGGCGCAGCCGTCGCCGGCGAGCTCGACCTGCAGAAGCTGGTGCAGATGGTGACCGATGCCGGCGTCGAGCTGGCCGCCGCCGAGTTCGAGCCTTCTTCTACAATGTCGCCAACGACGCCGGCGAGAGCTACATGCTCTACACCTTGTCGGGCGCTGACTCGTCGCAGTTCGGCTTCGGCCTGCCGCGCAACACTGCGGTGTTCCAGCCGACCTTCAGCGGCGCGGTAGTGCGCTCCGACGACATCACCAAGGACCCGCGCTACGGCAGGAACGCACCCCACCACGGCCTTCCGCAAGGCCATTTGCCGGTTCGAAGCCACCTCGCCGTGCCGGTGATCAGCCGGTCGGGCGAAGTCATCGGCGGCCTGTTCTTCGGCCACGCCGAGCCGGCGCAGTTCACCCAAAGCCACGAGCGGCTGATGACCGGCCTCGCCTCGCAGGCGGCGGTCAGCATCGACAATGCCCGCCTCTACCAGGAGCTGCAGCGCTCCAACGAGACTCTCGAGCAGCGCGTTGCCGAGCGCACGGCCGAGCTCGCCACCGCCAACGAAGCGCTTCGCCAGGCCCAGAAGATGGAAGCGATCGGCCAGCTGACCGGCGGCATCGCGCACGACTTCAACAACATGCTGACCGTCATCCGCGGCTCGGCCGACGTGCTCCAGCGCGGTCTGGGCGACGAAGCCAGGCGGATGCGCTACATCCAGGCGATCGCCGACACCGCCGACCGCGCCGCGCGCCTCACCGGCCAGCTGCTCGCCTTCGCCCGGCGCCAGGCGCTCAAGCCCGAAGTGTTCGACGTCGAGCAGCGCGTCGGCGGGATCGCCGACATGCTGCGCACCGTGCTCGGCTCGCGCATCTGCCTGGTCATCGCGAGCACCTGCCCCGACTGCTTCGTCGAGGCGGACTCGGCGCAGTTCGAGACCTCGCTCGTCAACATGGCGGTGAACGCGCGCGACGCGATGGATGGGGAAGGCGAGCTTCGGCTCGACGCCGGGCGCGCCGAGGCGCTTCCCAGCGGCGGCACCGGGGAGCCGGCGCGGCACGGCTACATCTGCATCACGGTGTCCGACACCGGCGAGGGGATCGCGCCCGACGCGCTCCAGCGCATCTTCGAGCCCTTCTACACGACCAAGGAGACCGGCAAGGGAACCGGCCTCGGCCTCAGCCAGGTGTACGGCTTCGCCAACCAGTCGGGCGGCGAGATCCACGTCACCAGCGAGCTTGGCCGCGGGACCAGCTTCACCCTGTTCCTGCCGGCGCGGCCGCGCGCGGCGAGAAGGCCGACGCGTCGCCCCGGCAGCGACGGCGGAGCCGCACGCGGAGGGCTGCATCCTGGTCGTCGAGGACAACGACCATGTCGGCCAGTTCGCCGAGCAGGTGCTTGGCGAAATCGGCTTCCAGACCCGCCGCGCCGCCTCGGCCGCCCAGGCGCTCGAGCTGCTCGAAACCGACGAGCGCTTCGACCTGGTGTTCAGCGACATCGTCATGCCCGGGCAGAGCGGGATCGAGCTCGGCCACGAGATCCGCCGGCGCTGGCCCGACATGCCGATCATCCTCACCACCGGCTACAGCGACGCGCTTGCCCGCGGCGACCATTCCTTCCCGGTGCTCCACAAGCCCTATTCGCTCGAAGCGCTGGCCGACGCGATCGGCCGCGCCGTCAAACACTAGCCCACCGCGCTCGCCACCGGCCCCTGCGCGCCTCCGCGTCAGGCCACACACGGAGGCGGGGCCTCAAGGGCTGGCGAATCCGGCAGATCGTTCCTCCCGCTGATCGCTGTCACGCCCTCAGCCTCGCCGCGGAGCCTTTGGGCAGGCCAAGGATCGCTCGCCCGACGATCGCGAAGGCGGCAAGACGCGCAAGCTCTGCCCGCGCGCAAGTCCCTGGTGCAGGCGCTTTCCAGCCGGCCCGCGCGTGGCAGGTGACAGCCGCAAGCTGATCCGCTCGCTCGAAGGCGAGTTTCGCGACGCGCTCCTGTCCAAGGACAATGAGCGGCTGCGCGCGCTGATCCATCCGCGCTTCGTGCTGATCGGCACGCGCTCGGCCGGCCCGTTCACGATCGACCGCGACGAATGGCTCGACAGCGTCAAGCGGCGCGAGATCGTCCGCATCGACCTCGACATCCGCGAGGCGATCGTGTTCGACCAGGTGATCGTCGCGACGATCGACGCTCGCTGGACCGTGCGATATCTCGGCGCCGAGATCCAGGACCGGGTGCTTCTGACCGACGTCTGGGTGCTCGACGACGGGCGCTGGTCGCGTGGTGCGCAGGCATTCGAGCCCCGTCCCGCCCAACCAGAAAAGCGACGGGGGACGAACATGGCGACGCTCGCGCAGCAGGAGGCCGATCGCGCGATCCGCGAGCTGACTCTTCGCGCAATCGTCCTTGGCGCGCTGATCACCGTGCTGTTCACCGCCGCCAACGTCTATCTCGGCCTTCGCGCCGGCCTCACCTTCGCGACCTCGATTCCCGCCGCGGTCATATCGATGGCGGTGCTTCGCTTCTTTACCGGCTCGACCATCCAGGAGAACAATATCGTCCAGACGATCGCCTCGTCGGCGGGCACATTGTCGGCGATCGTGTTCGTCCTTCCCGGCCTGGTGATGGTCGGCTGGTGGACCGGCTTTCCCTACTGGCTGTCGGTCGCGGTGATCGCGATCGGCGGAATCCTCGGCGTGATGTATTCGGTCCCGCTGCGCCGCGCGCTGGTGACGGGAAGCGACCTGCCCTACCCCGAAGGAGTCGCCGCGGCCGAAGTGCTCAAGGTCGGCGCCGGCGTCGGCGGAGCCGAGGAGAACCGCCGCGGGCTTCGCGCAATGCTGCTCGGCTCGCTGGCCGGTGCAGCCTATCCGCTGCTGGCCAAGATGCGGCTGGTAGGCGAGGACGCGACCGGCACCTTCTCGATCGGCACCGGCGCGACCACGCTCTCGGCGGGCCTGTCGTTAGCCTATCTCGGCGTCGGCCACCTCGTCGGGCTGACGGTCGGTCTGGCGATGCTGACCGGCATCGTCATCGGCTTTCTCGTTCTTCTGCCGATCTTCACCGCCGGCGGGCCGCCTGCGGGCACCGAGCTTGCCGACTTCGTCGGAACGACCTTCGCCCAGAAGGTCCGCTACGTCGGCGCGGGCACCATCGGGGTCGCCGCGATCTGGACGCTGCTCAAGGTGCTCGGCCCGATCGCGCGCGGAATCACCGGAGCGCTCGCCGCCAACCGCACCCGCGGCGCCGGCGAGGGCGCAAGCCTTCCGCTGACCGAGCGCGACATCCCGATCACCATCATCGGCGCGGTGATCCTGCTGTCGATGCTTCCCATCGGCCTGCTGCTCGGCGACCTTCGCCAACGCCGAGCCGATCGCCTCCAACCCCGGAGCAACGATCGCGCTCAGCATCGTCTACGTGCTGATCATGGGCGTCGTCATCGCGGCGGTGTGCGGCTACATGGCCGGCCTGATCGGCGCGTCCAACAGCCCGATCTCGGGCGTCGGCATCCTCTCGGTGCTCGGCATCTCGCTGATCCTCGCAATGCTGTTCCCCGGCTCCGACGCCGACGCCACGAAGTCGCTGGTCGCCTTCGCCTTGTTCGTCACCGCCGTCGTGTTCGGCGTCGCGACCATCTCCAACGACAATCTCCAGGACCTCAAGACCGGCCAGCTGGTCGGAGCGACGCCATGGCGCCAGCAATTCGCGCTGGTGCTCGGAGTGATCTTCGGCGCAGTCGTCATCCCGCCCGTCCTCGACCTCCTCAACCGCACCTTCGGCTTCGCCGGAGCGCCCGGCGCAGGCCCCGACGCGCTCGCCGCCCCGCAGGCCGCGCTGATCTCGGGCATCGCCCAGGGCGTGCTCGGCGGCACGCTCGCATGGGACCTGATCGCGCTCGGCGCCTCGATCGGCGTCGCCGTCGTGATCATCGACCAGGTCCTGCGCAGCCGCGGCCGCGGAGCGCCCCGCCGCTCGCCGTCGGAATGGGCATCTACCTGCCCGTCGCCGTGACCGCGATGGTCGTCGCCGGCGCGGTCATCGGCCATCTCTACAACCGCTGGGCAGAGCGCCAGTCCGACCCCGGCTTTGCCGAGCGAATGGGCGTCCTCTCGGCAACCGGCCTGATCGTCGGCGACAGCCTGTTCAACGTCGCCTTCGCCGGCATCGTCGCCGGCAGCGACAATCCCGAAGCGCTGGCCATCACGCAAGCCGCCGACTGGCAGCGCTGGGTCGGGATCGCATTGTTCGCGGCAATCGTAGTCCTGCTCTACGGGTGGACTCGCAGGCAGTCGGTTCAGGGGCTCCCATCAAAGTAGTACTTTGATGGGCTGCCCTCAGCCTCTGCCGCGGTAGGGGGCGACGCCCTGGTCGGGCAGCCACAGCCCCTCGGGCGGCGGACCGCTCTGCCAGAACACGTCGATCGGCATCCCGCCGCGCGGGTACCAGTATCCGCCGATCCTCAGCCACAGCGGCCGCATCTCGTCGGTCAGCCGCTGCCCGATCCCCACCGTCACGTCCTCGTGAAACCCGCAATGGTTGCGGTAGGACCCGAGCAACAGCTTGAGGCTCTTGCTCTCGACGATCTGCTCGCCCGGCGCATAATCGATCACCAGATGGGCAAAGTCCGGCTGCCCGGTCACCGGGCAAAGCGTCGTGAACTCCGGCGCCGTAAACCGCACCAGGTAAAGCGCCCCCGCCCGCGGGTTCGGCACATAGTCGAGCCGAGCCTCCTGCGGCGATGCCGGGCAGCGCCGCGGCGGCCAAGATGCGTCGTCTCCATCGCGCGGCGGCCACCTAGTCAGCGAGCGCAGCCAGGCTTCGGGAAAACTGCCCGCCGCATCACGGAGAACCACCATGGACGACCTCGTCTCGACCGACTGGCTGGCCGAGCATCTCGGCGCCGCCGACCTCGTCCCGCTCGACTGCAGCTGGCACATGCCCGCAAGCGGCCGAAGCGCCCGCGACGAATTTCTCGCCGCCCACGTCCCCGGCGCGCGCTTCCTCGACATCGACGCTTTGTCCGATGCACCGCCACCGCGCCGCACATGCTCCCGAGCCCCGCCGACTTCGCCCGCGCGATGGAAGCCATCGGCATCAACCGCGACGACCGCATCATCCTCTACGACAACAGCCCGCTGCGCACCGCCGCGCGCGGCTGGTTCATGCTGCGCCACTTCGGCGCGACGCGCGTCGCGATGCTCGACGGCGGCCTGCACAAATGGCTGGCCGAAGCCCGCCGACCGAAACCGGCGAACCCGAACCCCGCCAGGCCCGCTTCGAACCGGCCGAGCGCCCCGACCAAGTCGTCACGCTGCGCGAAGTGAGCTCGGGGCCCTCGGCACCGTTGCTCGACGCGCGCGGCCGCGCGCGCTTCGAAGGCGCCGAGCCCGATCCGCGCCCCGGCGTCGCCGCCGGCCACATCCCGGGCGCGCGCAACCTGCCCTTCGCCGAGCTCTACAAGCCCGACGGCACCTTCAAGCCCGCCGACGAAATCCGCCGCCTGTTCACCGCAGCCGGAGCCGACCCCGACCGCCCGTTCATCGCCACCTGCGGCTCGGGCGTAACCGCCAACTCGCTGATCTTCGCCGGCCGCCTGCTCGGCAATTGCGACACCCGCCTCTACGACGGCAGCTGGGGCGAATATGGCGCCGACCCCACCACCCCCAAACAGCAAGGCCCCGCCTGATCCTCCTCCACGGGGGAGGTGGCGCAAAGCGCCGCAGGGCCCGACCGAGCTACCGCCGAAGCAATTCCGAAAGATCCCCCAGCCCAACCCGAATCGTCCCCGCCACCAAATCCACCGCAACTAGGTTCGGCTCGCTGCCCGACGAACGCACGCCGACCACCGCCTCGAGCCCCGCCGAAGCAGCCCCGATCACCCGCTCCGACCGCCCGTCGAAGCAGCGCCGATGCGCCTCGCTGGCAAACTCGAAAACCTCGTCCGCATCCGCCGAAGGCCCGCCCCGCTCGGCTCGAGCAGCCGCAGCGCGCCTCAACCCTGCCATGCGCGCAGCCACTTCCCCGCCGCTGACCGGCGCCGGATTGGCAGCAGCAATGGCAAGCAGGTGGATCATCCGCCCGACCATCGCCGCCGCCGGTCAAAAAGTGTGAACGCCCGCGCCGCCCCGTCATTGCAAGGAGCGAAGCGACGCGGCGATCCAGCACACGCCAGCCCGCGCTAGCGCGCCTGGATGTCGCGCAGGATCCACCCGCGCTGCGGAATGGTCTCGATGAATTCCACCCCGCCCGACGCATTGCGCAATTTCTTGCGCAGCTTGGAGATGAACACGTCGATGATCTTGGGCTGCGGCTGGTCGTCCGAGCGCCGGTACAGATGCTTCAGAAGCATCGCCCGAGTCACCACATTGTTGCGCGCATAAGCGAGAAGCTCGAGCACTCGATATTCCATCTCGGTAATCCCGATCGGGTGCCCGTCGATGCGGATCAGCCGCTGCACCTGGTCGACCGACAGCCGCCCGCCGCACAAAGTCTCGGGCATGTCGGTCCCGAAGCCTTGATCGACGCAAGCAGCCGCGAGGCGGCTTCCTCGCTGTCCTCGGCCGACATCCGCTGCGGGCTGCCGATCAGCGCCTGCTGGATCTCGCCCAGCAAATGCTGCGCTTCCTCGACCAGCCGGACGCCTTCGTCGAACCGCCGGCGCGATCGCTCGAGCATCGATTCGAGCTCGACCAGCCGCGCGGAAAGTGTCTCTTCAGCCATTGGCTTTCCCACCCCTGTGGCCCCGCCGCTTACTGCGGAACCTGGGCGGAAGCGACCTGCCCGTCCTGCTCCGGAGCCGACAGGATGGCGCTGGTCACCGGCCCTTGTCGACCACGCGCGTATCGGGGTCGCCGATCGTCGAGCGAGCGCCGACCGGCGCGCGGTCGCGCCCCGCGCGCTCGAGCAGGCTGGTCTCGCTCTGGCTGCGCGGAGCCGGCCCGCCGAACAAGGCGTCGATCGCCTGCTGCTGAGCCCTTCGGGAGTCAGCGCGGCAGTGCCCGCCACCGGCGGCGTCAGCGTATAATCGGGCGGAATGATCAGCGGAGCGTTGCGCGCCACCGCGAACTCGTCGGGAGTGCTGCGTCCACCAAACACCGAGCAGCCGCTCAGCGCGATCGCGGGAAGCAGCACCAAAGCAACCATCTTACGCATGTTCGGCATTCTCCTGGGCTGCTCCTTGATCAGGAAGGCCCGCAGTAACAGGATGGCGACGCCGATGCTAATCGCTGCATCGGCGACATTGAAGATCAAAAACGGCCGAAAGCTCCCGAAGTGGAGGTCGGCGAAATCGACGACATAGCCAAACCGGACCCGGTCGAGGATATTGCCCAGCGCCCCGCCCAGGATCATGCCCAGCGCAATCTGGTCCCCGCGAAGCTTCTCGCGCCCGATCCACACCGCCACGCCGATGGCGATCGCGCTGGTGATTGCGACCAGCACCCACTGGCCGATCGCGGTCCGGGCGTTGAACTTGCCAAGCGAAATCCCGTAATTCTCCGTCCAGGTGAGATTGAACATCGGCAGCAGATAAATCTGCCCGACCTCGCGCAGCTCGAGCGGCCCGCTGACCAACCACTTGCTCAGCTGGTCGGCGACGAACACAACTGCAAACCCCAGCCCCCGACGGCATCAATTCCTCCCCTCAAGCCCGCGGCTGACGCAGCCCCTCCGCCGCTTCGCGCCACGCCCCCGGCATGGCGGCGCGCTTTGCCCCCGACCGGGGAGGGTTTCTGCAGCACCATCACGCATGCAATACCCCCTCGCAGCGCCCGCACAGCGACCCATCCGCCTTCACCTCCGGCAAATGCCGCCAGCAGCGCCCGCACTTGCCGTTCTGCGTCCGCGCGGCCTGCACCGCATCATGCGCGGTCGTCACCACCACGTCCGAGCTGATGAACAGTTCGGCAAGCTCGGCCGCGCCGAATCCCGCCGGCACCGGCGCCAGGTCGCCAAGCCGCACCTCGGCCTGCAAGCTCGACCCGATCACCTTGTCGCGCCGCAGCGGCTCGATCGTCTCGGTCACCTGCGCGCGAAGCTGGCGAAGCGCCGCCCACCGCGAAATCGACCGCAGCGATGCTGGGTTGGGCCATGGTTTCGAGATCCGACCATTCGAGCAAATGCACTGACCCGGCATCGGGGAAGCGCGTCCCCCACACCTCCTCGCTCGTGAAGACAAGCACCGGCGAGACCACCGTACCAGCGCGTGAACAGCAGGTCGAGCATGCTGCGATATTGGCGCCGCTTGTCGGTCTGGAAGCCCGTCTGCGCGTTCACCTCGCAATACAGGACGTCCTTGCGGATGTCGAAGTAGAAGGCCGACAGATCGTTGTTCGCGAAGTCGGCGATCAGCCGCGTGTAAGTCGGGAAGTCGAACTCCTCGACCGCCTGGCGCAGCCTGGTCAAGCTGCGCCGTCAAATGCAGCATGTACCGCTCGAGTTCCGGCATTTCGTCCACCTCCGCGTCATCTTCGTCTTGCGAAAAACCCTCGACGCGCGCCGAGCAGATAGCGAAACGTATTGCTCAGCTTGCGATACTGGTCCGCGACCCCGCCGAGCGATCTCCTTGCCGATGCGGTGATCCTCGCTCGAATGACCGACAGCGCCCACAGCCGCAAGATATCGGCCCCATGCTCCTTCATCAGCTCGAGCGGGCTGATGGTATTGCCTAGGCTCTTCGACATCTTCATGCCGCGCGCGTCCATCGTGAAGCCGTGTGTCAGCACAGCCGCAAACGGCGCCCGCCCGCGCGTCCCGCAGCTTTCCAGAAGCGACGACTGGAACCAGCCGCGGTGCTGGTCTCGAGCCCTCGAGATACAGGTCGGCCGGCCAGTCCTGGTCAGGCCAGCGCCCGCTCTCCAGCACGAATGCATGGGTCGACCCGCTGTCGAACCACACGTCGAGAATGTCGCGCACCATCTCGTAATCGTCCGGGTCACGATTGCCCAGGAACCGCGCCGCATTGGCTTCGTCCCAGGCATCCACGCCCTCCTCGCGGATCGCCTCGACGATGCGCCGGTTGACCTCGAGATCCACCGAGCTCGCCGGTCGTCCTGCGCGACGAACAAGGCGATCGGCACGCCCCACGCGCGCTGCCGGCTGATCACCCAGTCCGGCCGCCCCTCGACCATCGACCCGATCCGGTTGCGCCCCTTCTCCGGCACGAACCGCGTATCGGCGATCGCCCCATCGCCGTCTCGCGCAGGGGAAAGCCCCTCCCCCTTGCGGGAGGGGCGACCGGCGGCAGCCGAGGGGTGAGGGGACCCGCAGCGTTCGGCCCTGGAGGACAGCGCCGCGGGCCCCTCCCTCTCCCGAGGGGGAGGAGGGGCCTGTCCATCGCGATGAACCACTGCGGAGTGCAGCGATAGATCACCCGCGCCTTCGACCGCCACGAATGCGGATAGCTGTGCCGGAAGTCCGCGCTCGCCGCGAGCAGCGCGTCGGCGTCGCGCAGGTCCGAGCAGATCGGCCCGTCCGGCGCGTTGAACTTGGCGTTGATCACCGACCCCTGCCCGCCGAGCCACAGCCAGTCGTCGCGGTACCGCCCATCGTCGGTCACCGCGAACACCGGGCCGATGCCATGGTTCTGGCACAGCGCGAAATCCTCCTCGCCATGGTCTGGCGCCTCGTGGACGAGGCCGGTGCCCTGGTCGGTGGTGACGAAGTCGGCGGCGAGGAACGGCCGCGGCCTGGCGAAGAAGCCGCCGAGGTGGTGCATCGGGTGGCGCGCGACCGTGCCGGCGAGGTCAGAGCCCATGCCGCTACCATGATCTGCGCTTATGCCGGAGTTCGATACTTCGGCGCATCCGGGGTGCGCTGCGATCTTCCGGCGTCGTCCTTGAGTTCGCCTGCGACGACGAACGACGGTCCTTCAATAGGCGCCGATAAGAAGCTGAACAAGATCAACTGCAACGACGGTATCGGCATGGCTGGCCGTTCGACGATCAGGGCGTACTCGACCTCCTCGCCATAACCGATCGCCTGGTTCGCCGGGATCGTCCACGGCGTCGTCGTCCAGATCACCGCATGCGCACCGACCAGATCGGCATCGTTCGGCGCCTCGACGATCTCGAACGCAACATCGATCTGCGTCGACACCACGTCCTCATATTCGATCTCGGCCTCGGCCAGCGCGGTCTTCTCGACCGGCGACCACATCACCGGCTTCGCCCCGCGATAAATCTGCCCGCTCTCCGCAAACTTCATCAGCTCGGCGACGATCGTCGCTTCGGCGTCGTATTCCATCGTCAGGTACGGCTTGCCCCATTCGCCGGTAATCCCGAGTCGCTGGAACTGCTCGCGCTGAACGTCGACCCAGTGCCGCATAGGCGCGGCACTCGGCGCGAAATTCCTTCAGCGGCACCTCGTCCTTGTTGAGCTTCTTCTTGCGATACTGCTCCTCGATCTTCCACTCGATCGGAAGCCCGTGGCAGTCCCACCCCGGCACGTAGGGCGCGTCCTTGCCCAGCAAAGTCTGGGTGCGCACCACCATGTCCTTCAACACCTTGTTGAGCGTATGCCCGATATGGATGTCGCCGTTCGCGTAAGGCGGCCCGTCATGCAGGATGAACTTCTCGCGCCCCGCCCGCGCGCGCGCACCTGCCCGTACAGGTCCTGGCTCCTCCACCGCTCGAGGATCGCCGGCTCCTTCTGCGGCAGCCCCGCCTTCATCGGAAAGGCGGTCTTCGGCAGGAACACGGTCGGTAGCGCCGGTAATCGGGTTTTTCGGCGGGGCGTCGGACATGGATGCGGCGCTCTAGCGGCCTGCCTGCGAGGATGCAAACCACAGGCGGATCCCGGATCAAGGCGATCAATCCCCAGCAGCCGCTTCGCCTCCAGAGCATCCTGCCCCATCCGCGCCGCAAGCGCCTCGATGCTCGAAAACTTCTCCCCAGCGCGGATATAATGATGCAGCCCGACCTCGATCGTCCGCCCGTAAAGATCGCCCGTCGAACCCGAACAGATGCGCCTCGATAGCTCGACCGCGGGCTCGAACGTCGCCGCACACGCCCAGGCTCGCGACGCCAGCAAACTCTGCATCATCCTCGAGCCGCACCCGCACCGCATAAATGCCGTAGGCCGGCCGCTGGTAATCGCCGAGCGACAGGTTGGCGGTCGCCAGTTAAGCTCCGGCCCTCCCCTGCCGTCGCCGCGCTGCACCACGCCCTGAACCGCGAACGGCCGCGTAAGCAGCCGCGTCGCCTTTCCCGGATCGGCCGCGCCGAGCGCATCGCGCACCCGCCCCGACGACACCCGCACCCCGTCGAGATCACCTGCGGCACCGCCTCGGCGATGACTCCGGGCGGCCTCGCACAGCCTGCTCAGCAGCGCGACGTCGCCGCTGCGCCCCTTGCCGAAGCTGAAATCGTCGCCGGTGATCAGCCCGGCCGCGCCGATCCGCTCGACCAGCACCTCGCCGACGAACTCGTCGGCGTCCATCGCCGCAAGCTCGGCGCCGAAGCGGAACACCAGCATCGCATCGGCCCCGGCATGGGCGAACAGCGCGCTCGCGCTGGTCGAGGCTGGTCAGCGCGAACGGCCGCACGTCGTGGCCTCGAAGAAGCTCACCGGGTGCGGATCGAACGTCGCCACCAGCACCGGCCGGCGCAAGTGAAAGCCAAGCGCAACCGCGCGGCTGACCACCGCTTGTGTGACCCAGGTGAAACCCGTCGAAATTGCCGAGCGCGATCTCGACGCCCACGCGCATCGCCTCGGGCACCGCCGCGTCATGGTACAAGCGCTGCATTGCGCGCGCTGCCTAGAGGCGCTGGCCGCCGCTGCAATCAAGGCTGGGAATGTAGGATCTGGTTTGCAAGGGCGTCGGCCGCCATGCCTTCGCTCTGCGGCCGCCCGAACTTCCGCCCGGTACCGACGTACCGCCGCGCCGAGCCGGCGGCGAGTTGCTTGACTTCGCCCGTGCCTCTTCCTATCGCCGCCGCCATCCCGATCCACCGGTATCCGAGGAGACGGCGGCGCACCCGTGCGCGTCGGCTTTTTCGTCTGGAGGCGGGTTCAAGGCGTCGAGATGGGCGTGGAAAAGCGTGGGATTTTCCCTCTCGCAACTTCCACTCCCGTGGAGCTGAAAGAAGGGTAGCGAATGGCTCGTATTGCCGGGGTCAACATCCCCACCAACAAGCGCGTGGAAGTTGCGCTGACCTACATCCACGGAATTGGGCCGAGCACGGCCCGCGACATCGTCGGCAAGCTCGGGATCGGCCCCGAGCGGCGGGTCCAGGACCTGACCGACCAGGAGGTGCTTCACATCCGCGAAGCGATCGACCGCGACCATCAGGTCGAGGGCGACCTCCGGCGCGAGACCGCGATGAACATCAAGCGGCTGATGGACCTCGCCTGCTACCGCGGGCTTCGCCATCGCAAGGGCCTTCCGGTCCGCGGCCAGCGCACGCACACCAACGCGCGCACCCGCAAGGGCAAGGCCAAGCCGATCGCGGGGAAGAAAAAGTAGCAGCTTTTTCTCCGCCGGATGGCGTGACGAAATAGGCGCGACGCCCCAGCACCGCTTTTGAAGGATGTAATAACCAATGGCTCAGGCACCCCAGCGCATCCGCGCCGTGAACGCAAGAACATCACCGCCGGCGTCGCCCATGTGAACGCCAGCTTCAACAACACGATGATCACCATCACCGACGCTCAGGGCAACGCCATCGCGTGGAGCTCGGCCGGCATGATGGGCTTCAAGGGCAGCCGCAAGTCGACTCCCTACGCCGCCCAGGTCGCCGCCGAGGATGCGGGCCGCAAGGCCGCCGAGCATGGCGTTCGCACGCTCGAGGTCGAGGTCAAGGGTCCGGGGTCGGGCCGCGAAAGCGCGCTTCGGGCGCTCCAGGCGGTCGGCTTCACCATCACCTCGATCCGCGACGTGACCCCGATCCCGCACAACGGGGTCCGGCCGAGCAAGCGGCGCCGCGTCTGACTTTCGGCCAAAGCATTACTTTGGCCGAGGGAAGAAAAACAGGTTTTAACAAGGGGTTCCAAGCCCCGTACTGCCAAGAAAACAGATGGCCGTCAACGCGAAGAACTGGCAGGAACTCAAGAAGCCCAACGCGCTCGAGCGCAAGATCGGCGGGGCGATGCGCGCCGCGCGGTGTTCGTCGCCGAGCCGCTCGAGCGCGGCTTTGGAATGACTCTGGGCAACTCGCTTCGCCGGGTGCTGCTCTCCTCGCTCCAGGGCGCGGCGGTCACCTCGATCCGATCGAGGGCGTGCTTCACGAATTCTCGAGCCTCACCGGCGTTCGCGAGGACGTGACCGACATCGTGCTCAACGTGAAGCAGCTCGCGCTGCGCATGGAGGGCGAAGGCCCCAAGCGCCTGAGGCCCTGTCGGCGACCGGCCCGGCCGAGGTCACCGCGGGGATGATCCAGACCACCGGCGACATCGAGGTCACCAACCCCGAGCTGGTGATCTGCCACCTCGACGAGGGCGCGACGCTCAACATGGAGCTGACGGCCGACGTCGGCAAAGGCTATGTGCCGAGCCAGGCCAACCGCCCGGCCGACGCGCCGATCGGCCTGATCCCGGTCGACGCGCTCTATTCGCCGGTGCGCCAGGTCGCCTACAAGGTCGAGAACACCCGCGTCGGCCAGGAGTTCCTCGACTACGACAAGCTCACGCTGACGATCGAGACCGACGGCACGATCGCGCCCGAGGACGCGCTCGCTTATGCGGCGCGGATCCTCCAGGACCAGCTGCAGCTGTTCGTCCACTTCGACGAGGGCGCGGTCCGCCCGGCCGCGGTGCCGACCGGAATGCCGGTGAGCGCGGTCGAGACTCCGACCGACACCAACCAGCTCAACCGCTATCTCTTGAAGAAGGTCGACGAGCTCGAGCTCCAGCGTGCGCAGCGCCAACTGCCTGAAGAACGACAACATCATCTACATCGGCGACCTGGTCCAGAAAACCGAAGCCGAGATGCTGCGCACCCGAACTTCGGCCGCAAGTCGCTGAACGAGATCAAGGAAGTGCTGGCCTCGATGGGGCTGCGGCGGGATGGACATCCCCGGCTGGCCGCCGGAGAACATCGAGGAAATGGCGAAGAAGCTCGAGCAGGAGATGCTCGGGTAGGCAGGAGCGGCCGAGCGCAAGGAGCCGATTGCATCGCAATCGGCGAGTTGCGCGAGACCGCGAATGCCGGCCGGCGTGCGAGCGAGCGCCCTCAGGCGCGCTGCGAGACACGTCCGACGTCACGGGATTTACTCCCGTGACGGCTTCTTGCTTCTACGAAAGGGGCCGCTCCGCCGGGGCGGCCCTTTTCTCATGTGCTATGCCTGCGACGAGGAGACCACCGGCAATGAGCGAGAAGTTCGAGCGGCACCGGCAGCCCTGGCGGCAGGACGATCCAGAAGCTTCACCTGCTCGCCGGCAAGGGCATGTCGCTGCGCGCGATCGCCAAGGCGCTCACCCGCAGCGAGGAATCGGTCAAGCAGCGCGCGAAGGACGACCGGCTCAACATTGCCAAGCTGAGGTAGGCCGCAACGACAGTGGTGCTTCGCTCTGGTTCAGCGAAAGGGAAACGCGGCTCCGCCGCGGCCTCCTGGCGTAGGGCTCTAGTGTCTGCTTTGGGTGGAAAGCGGACATTGGCTCCCGCACTGGAATGCAAATAAAAAGAGAGGGCTTGGCGAACCGCGGCAGCCCTCGCTTCGTCAGCGCTTCATTGACATTGGCAGATCATAAAAACCCGGCCGAACCCGGGAGTTCTCTTGGATCAGTCTGAAGAAGCCCGGGCAGCCGGGCTTCCCCTGGTTTGGTGCGACCGGACCCGGTTGCCGGTCACATACACAAGCTTGAACGCTGATCAGCCCCGTCGTCGCCCTCATCGCCCTCATCGCCCTCGTCGTCCTCATCGCCCTCATCGCCCTCGTCGTCCTCGTCGTTCTCTCCTCGTCCCTCGTCGCCCTCGTCGCCCTCATCGCCCTCGTCGCCCTCGTCGTCCTCATCGCCCTCGTCATCCTCGTTGCCCTCGTTGCCCTCGTCGTCCTCCTCGCCTTCGTCGCCCTCGTTGCCCTCATCGCCCTCGTCGTTCTCATCGCCCTCGTCGTTCTCGTCGCCCTCGTTGTTCTCATCGCCCTCATCGCCCTCGTCGTTCTCGTCGCCCTCATCGCCCTCATCGCCCTCGTCGTCCTCATCGCCCTCCCCATTGCCCTCGTCGCGGTTGTTCGCTGCGCCGGTCTCATTGCTCTCGTTATCCTCATTGCCCTCGTCGCCCTCATCGTTCTCATCGTTCTCATCGCCCTCGTTGCCCTTGTCGTCCTCATCGGCCTCGTCGCCCTCGTCGTTCTCGTCACCCTCGTCGTCCTCATCGGCCTCGTCGCCCTCGTCGTTCTCATCACCCTCGTCGCCCTCGTCGCCCTCGTCGTCCTCATCGGCCTCGTCGCCCTCGTCGTTCTCGTCACCCTCATCGCCCTCGTCGTCCTCGTTGTCCTCGTCGCCCTCAAAGCTACCACCCTCGTCGCCTCGTTATCCTCGTCGTCTTCGTCGCCCTCGTTGCCCTCGTTGCCCTCGTCGTTCTCGTCGCCCTCGTCGTCCTCATCGCCCTCATCATCCTCATCGCCCTCGTCGTCCTCATCGCCCTCGTCGTTCTCATCGCCCTCGTCGTTCTCGTCGCCCCTCGTCGCCCTCGTCGCCCTCATCGCCCTCGTTGTCCTCGTCGTCCTCATCGCCCTCGTCGTCCTCATCGCCCTCGTCGTTCTCGTCGCCCTCGTCGTCCTCATCGCCCTCGTCATCCTCATCGCCCTCGTCGTTCTCGTCGCCCTCATCGCCCTCGTCGTTCTCATCGCCCTCGTCGTTCTCATCGCCCTCGTCGTCCTCATCGCCCTCGTCGTCCTCATCGCCCTCGTCGTTCTCGTCGCCCTCGTCGTCCTCATCGCCCTCATCATCCTCATCGCCCTCGTCGTTCTCATCGCCCTCATCGCCCTCATCATCGCCCTCATCGCCCTCATCGCCCTCATCGCCCTCATTGCCCTCGTCGTCCTCATCGCCCTCATCGTCCTCATCATCCTCATCGCCCTCGTCGTTCTCATCGCCCTCGTCGTTCTCATCGCCCTCATCATCCTCATCGCCCTCGTCGTTCTCGTCGCCCTCATCGCCCTCGTCATCGCCCTCATTGCCCTCGTCGTCCTCATCGCCCTCATCGTCCTCATCATCCTCATCGCCCTCGTCGTTCTCATCGCCCCTCGTCGTTCTCATCGCCCTCATCATCCTCATCGCCCTCGTCGTTCTCGTCGTCCTCATCGCCCTCATCGCCTCATTGCCCTCGTCCCTCATCGCCCTCGTCGTCCTCATCGCCCTCGTCGTTCTCATCGCCCTCGTCGTTCTCATCGCCCTCGTCGTCCTCATCGTCGTCGTCCTCATCGCCCTCGTCTTTCTCATCGCCCTCGTCTTTCTCATCGCCCTCGTCGTTCTCGTCGCCCTCGTCGTTCTCGTCGCCCTCGTCGTTCTCGTCGTCCTCATCGCCCTCATCACCCTCATCACCCTCGTCGCCCTCATCGGCTTCGTCGCCCTCATCTGCTTCGTCGCCCTCGTCGTCCTCATCGCCCTCGTCGTCCTCATCGCCCTCGTCGTCCTCATCGCCCTCGTCGTTCTCGTCGCCCTCGTCGTCCTCATCGCCCTCATCATCCTCGTCGCCCTCATCGTCCTCATCGGCTTCGTCGCCCTCGTCGCCTTCGTCGCCCTCATCGCCGTCTACGGGGTGGACACCGTCCTCATCGCCCTCGTCGGCCTCGTCGTCCTCATTGCCCTCGTCGGCCTCGTTGGCCTCATCGCCCTCGTCGCCCTCGTCGCCCTCCTGGCCCCGTTGTTGTTCTCATTGCCCTCATCGGCCTCGTCGTTCTCATCGCCCTCGTCTTTCTCGTAGCCCCTCATCCTGCTCGTCGCTCTCATCGCCCTCGTCGCCCTCTACGCCCTCGTTGCTCTCGTTGCCCTCGTTGCCCTCGTCGGCCTCGTTGCCCTCGTTGCCCTCATCTCCCTCGTTGCCGTCACCGTCAGTGGCCTCATCGCCCTCGTCGCCCTCGTTCAGCTCATCGCCCTCGTTGCCCTCGTCGGCCTCATTGCCCTCGTTATTCTCGTTGTTCTCGTTGCTCTCGTCGCCCTCGTTGCCCTCGTCGTTCTCGTTGTTCTCGTTGCCCTCATCGTTCTCGTCGTTCTCATCGCGCTCATCGCCCTCATCGCCCTCATCGGCCTCATCGCCCTCGTCCATCTCATCGGACTCGTTGTCTCTCATCGCCCTCGTCGCCCTCGTCGCCCTCGTCGCTCTCGTCGCCGTCATCATGATTGAAGCTGACAGGAGCGAACAGATCGTGCGATCCGAAGCTATTCACGACCCGCATCCAGCGGGTCGACGCTTCGTCTCCAGTGCGTTGTGCAGCGCCGTCGAAGCGTCGTCCCCCGGGACCTCATGCATAGTCGTAAAAGCCACTGCCATTCCCCGATTGAGTGCACGCCGCCGCAAGTTGCCGAAAGCGAGCGCGAATTCTGTTCTGTGTGAGAAAGGCGGGCCTACACTGGGCCACGCCCTAATGGGTAAGAGTAGACCGCTCCCCCGGAAGCAACCTACTGTTGCGATCAGCTCGCACGACCCACGCTTCAACACCCATGGGGTCGAACAACGTTTGTCGGGTTGTGCGAAACACCATCGCCGAACGGCCAATGCTCCGGCACATCGTGTTAGTCCGGACAAACTAACGTTAAATTAATACCGTAGGTCTTGCAAGCACACCCCGCGGAGGTGTCCCGGATCTGGTCATGATGAGCCAAGCTTGGAGCCGCTCACCAGTCCGTCGCGGAGATGTTTGGGGCTGTGTCTGCTTTGGGTCGAAAGCAGACATTGGCCTGAGTCCGGTTGAGTGGATCAGCGCGATTGGCTCTTCGCGAGTTCCGCCGCAAGCGCGGTGGCGAACCTCTGGATCGATGAGCGGGTGAGCGTCCGATCCATCACCGCGTGGCGCTGCTCGGGCAAGGCCCGCCCGTCGGCAAGCGTCACCCGCGCCGACAGCATCGACGGCGACAGCACCTCGATGTCGATTGAGTAAGCAACGCCCGGGGCCTCGGCCGCGGCCGCCTGCCGGATCGCCTCACACAGGGTGTCGGCTCCTCCCGCCTCTGGCGGTAGCTTCTCTGCGCGTGTCACCCGGCACTGGCCGGGAGGCGCCTGCGGCGAGTCAGCACGGTTTTGCCTCGGCGTGTCCCCTTCTGATCTGAGATTACATCGGAAGCGAGCTTGTCGAACGTCTCGATGTTTTTGGCCGGCTGGCCTTCGTCAACGCTCCGCCCGAACTCGTTGGCCGCTAATGCCTCATCCGCGTTGGACTGATGCTCAGTGCCGGATTGCCGATCCGTGCAGGCGGCAACGCCGAGGATCGTGACCGTGATAGCGACACTGCACCAGGTGCGTTTGGAGCGTTGCATAGCGACCTTCTGAAGCCCCGGTGTCGGGCCCATACCGGGTGGTAAAACGATGCGCAAAGTAAGATGTGCAAGAGATCCACCCCGGTTCGCTCTCCAGTTGCGACGGCATGGACGGCTAGTGTCCGCTTTGGGTGGAAAGCGGACATTAGGCAAAGTGTCTGGCAGCAGATGGTGCACCTCACGTATCGTCCACTCCACGGCGAGTGTGGCAACAGTGCTACGTCCCAATCGTTGTAACGAGGGAACCTCCCTCCGGATGAAGGGGGTCCATCGTCGGCTCGGAAATATGCACGCGTTCATCATTGAGGACGAATATCTGATCGGCCAATGGCTGCGGGACATGCTGGAGAAGCTCGGCTTCACCAGCTTCAGCTTCGCCCGCTCCCGAGGATGCGGCAATCATGGGAGCAGCCGCGCAGAAGATCGACCTTATCACGGCCGACGTGCGGCTCTTTCCTGGAGACGGGGTCAGAGCAGTTCAGGCGATCTGCAAGACGCGAGCGATCCCGGTCGTGTTCATCACCGGCTACGCAGAGGACGTGCAAGATCGGACTCCGACCGCGATCGTAGTCCAAAAGCCGGTCAAAGAGGCTGAATTGGCCGCCGCCGTTCGCAGCGTGCTCGGAGAGAAGCGCGAGGGCGGACGTTGCGCCTAGGCCGCTTGTCGCCCCTCCTTTCCAAGTAGGTCGTTTCGGGTATAATCGTCAGGTGTTCCGGGGGCGCACGTGTTTAGTATCACTGGCGGTAACGCATCGTATCACGACCTCAATGCGCGCGAGGCTGCCGCCAAGGCGCGGCAACTCCGCCGCCAGGGAATCAACGACGTCGAGATCTTCCGGCAGGACGGCTCCCGGAACAGTCTCTACGTCTTGGACCAGCTTGTGAGAGAGCGACCTGCAGGCTCCGCCTAATCATCGGCTTCGTCGCACTTTTCCCGTGGCGCTCTAGCATATATCCGTTGCTCATTAGTCAAGTTGTGACCGTTGCAGTAATGTCCGGAATGGGTGGAAAGCAGACATTGGCCACTGTGTCTGAGTGGGAAAGCGAACGTTGTCCCACCATGTCGTCGCACGAAGAGGGCACAAACCAATGATCGATCATCTTCCATTGGAGTGGCGGACCTGGACCGGTCGGTAGGGTTCCATGATGGGGTGCTGGGGAAGATCGGATATGTGCGGGTCTGGACTACGAGCAGTGCGGTCCGTTACGGGGCCGCCCGGCGGCAACGAACTAGCACTCTTCGTGACCGCGGAGCGATGCACCCGGGGTTGGATTCCACGCCCTTCACGGCCGCCAGCCAGGACGCGGTCAAGGCAGTTCCATGCAGCCGCTCTGCAGCTCGGCGCGACAGACGTTGGCGGCCCCGGTCTTCCAGAGAACTACGGCCCTACCTACTATGCAGCGTTTGTGCTCGACCCTGACCGAAGCTGGAAGCTCTCAGTAGCCACGTCCGCAATGGGTCGAAAGCAGACATTGGCCTAATGTCCGCAATGGGTGGAAAGCGGACATTCAGCTTACAAGCATTTCGCGAAGCCGCTTCACCGTTGTCCAGTTGCGGCTTGTGAATTTGCCCATGCGCTCCCGGTGCGCTTTGAACGGGCAGCACCATCTCCGAAGTAGAGCCAGATGGCGTCGCCCGTTTTTTCCACTCGTTCATTCTGAGTTACACAGCGCGCAGCCACATCAGCCTCTCGCGCAGCTTGCCGAGACATATGCGACACGCTCAGGTGGCTCTCGCTTGGAGAGAGAATGGATTGTGAGCGGAGTAGGCCATCCACTGGTGCTCGGAGCGAACAACCACGTCCACTTGGAAGCCGCGCGCCGCTCAATCGCATCTTCGGCGCTTGTCTCGGCTTAGGTGACTTTCGAGGACGACATTCCCGCTCGCCACATAAGTTTGAACGTTAGTAAACCCGGCTTCGACGGCAACCGCCCGCAGCTCCGCCATGGGCACCTTCCCATGGCCACCTACAGGGATAGGCGGAGCAGTGCGACATATCTGTCCATCCGAGACAAATTGCTCGCTTAGCTAATGTCCGCAATGGGTCGAGAGCGGACATTCGGCTCATGTCTGCTTTGGGTCGAAAGCGGACATTTGGAGCACCGCTCCGGAGCGACCTACTGATCTCTTTCGATCTGATGCTGCGATGCTCGCGCAGCGCCTCGATCTGGGCGGCAGTGTTCAAGCCCCCATCGGTGATGATTTGCTCAAGCACCCTGACGCGCTCGCGCAAGTCATTGATCTGGGCGCGATCTGCGGTGTTCAAGGTCTTTCGATGGCCGCGGAAAAGCACCACCGCAGTATCGCCCCCTTCTATGATCTGATCGATCTGCCGTTCGAACTTGGGCGCTATCGGTCTATCCGGCCGCTGCTGTTCCAAGGGCTGTATGGAAGGCTTTTAGATGCCGGGGTCGGTACCGGCCGGAACATCGCTTTCTATCCGTCCGGCTCCGAAGTGATTGGAGTCGACATCAGCCCTGCGATGCTGAAGCGCGCTGAGCGCAGACTCCCGAAATCGGCGGCAAGAGTGCGTCTGATGGATATGAACCTGGCGGAGCTGAAGTTTGCCGATGGCTATTTCGACGCCGCGGTCGCATCGTTTGTCTTTTGCACTATGCCAGAGGAAGAGAGAGTGGCGGCGCTTCGGGAACTGAGGCGCGTCGTTGGCCCGTCTGGACGGGTGAGGCTGCTCGAATATGCGCCTGCGCAGGCCAGCTTTAGACGAGTGCTGGCGCGCGTCTGGCAGCCGTGGGTGGGCTGGGCGTTCGGCGCCAGGCTCGACCAAGACATTGAGCTCGAGCTGTCCAAAGCGTCGCTGGCTGTGACCGGCTCGCGCTACGTCACCAGCTCGATCAAGCTTGTCGAGGCTGCGCCTGTAAGTTGAGGTGCGGATGCCCGCGTTCTTCCGAAGTTCAGCGGAGGTACCTGGGTGGGAAAGATGCAACAACGGTGGACGTGCAGCTCAGGGGCTCACACGGCGACAGTTATTGGCAGCGCGTACCGATATATCGACGTGCAGCCGCGCGTGCCTCGCATATTCGCGTGCTTCAGCCAGGCTCTTAGAATTCAAGGTGAGCGACGCCCATCCGACTACTCGCTGTGGATGGCTCGACAACGAAGGGAAGGTGTTTGCAGTAGCGGTCCAGCGTGAAATCGCGTTTTGTAGCTCCGACCAGCGCTTCAACGGTTCTCGCCAGCTGCCACCCAGGACATTAGCAACGACGCAGGCATTGTCGTCCGATCGAGCCAAACTTTCTTCGCCCCTCAGGCCAGGAAGGATGCCGAGAGTACTCGCTCCCGCAGTCCGCCCGTCTCCGTTCGCATCGCCGTAGTACGGGCCGGATGAGCCCACGACGAGGTTTCTTGCCTCCTCGGCAGCTTCGTGTGCGGCGCGGAGAGTAGAAGCGCCCTGCCACCGTGCAACAGCTCGGTCCAATGCTTCCAGCCTAGTCGTCAGACTTTCGGTGCTAGGTTGCTGCGGCTCGGTAGCTGCGGGTTGGGCCAGATCGGACGGAGCCAGATCGGGCGTCGTCGGCTCAGTGCGGCCACAGGCCATCAGCGCCAGCGGGACCAGCAGAGTTATCATCGACGTCATATTCCGGGACTTACGCCGGTCTCCAATGAAATACATGATCATCCCTGACCGCGTCCGGTCCGGGAGAGAACCTTGCACGTCCTCTCTGATGACCGGTTTACACCGCTGGCGAGGACTTCTCCGTTAGACCGAACACCGGGCCCAAGACAGATCCAGCGCCAGTGAATGGTGAACCGGCTAAGCACCCGCAGAGGTCAATCGTATTCGGACGGTCAACCGCGCCCAAATTCAGCAGGAGAAACATCCGCCAGAGGCCAGCCACAAGGCCGCGGGCGCTATCCCACACTGTCCGGAGATCTCACACCCGGGTTGGCGCGATGTACTGAAGCTCACGGACCGTGCTCTCCCTCAGCGAGAGGTTCGTCGCCGGGTCAGCGTGCTGCTCGCTTCGCAGCCGCGATGGCATCGCTCGCGTTCGAGTAGCGGTACCCGTTCCACTCGTAAGTGCTGTGCTGATGCGAGACGATGCCATAGCGATCGAGATCCGCTTGAGTCGTCTTCGAGCGATCATCCACAGGCTCGGGGGCTGTCGAATGCCCGAGCTGAGAGTTTTCGGTGGTCATTTGATGCTCCTGGGTGGTGGTTAGATGCGTCGTCAGCAGAACGAGCCGGTGCCGGCCGTAGAGTGACGGAGAAGCTTCAGCAGCAGCCATGTTTATTCGCGGGTTGTCGAGTAGGCTCAGAGACATCTCGAACGAGTTCTGCGGTGTCCCTTTCATTCGCGACGCGCGACATCTGCCTGGGAAACAATTCCGCAGCAGCGACCCTCCTCATCAACGACTGGAATCCGACGAACCTGATTTTCTTCCATATTTGCACAGCACTCCTCGAGATCCGTCTCCGGAGATCACTGTCACCACGGGCCCGGACATCACCTCACTCACGGGCGTATCGAGAATCCTTGCCTTGAGCCACGCAGCGGCAGGCAATGTCCCGGTCTGTAATCACGCCGACCGGTTGACCGCTCTGGTCCACGACCGGAACCTCGCCGCAATCGTTCTGCACCATGAGCCTGGCCGCTTCCTGCACGCTGTTCTCAGGGCCACAGCAAGCCGGGTTCTCCGTCATAATCTCGCGCACCTGCATTACGTCCTCCTCATTAAGTTGCATTCCTGAATTGCGCCCTTCGGCAACTCCGCCTTCACGTCCATGGTCCCGCGCCCAAATGACGCGGTTCTTCTTTGGGATCGCGGGTGCGCCGCAGGCGAGCACCCACGGCGCTGCTGCCCGCGTACTATGGCCTAGTTGTTCGCTCTGCTGTCCATGCCGGACATGTTGCCCATCATCTGCATCATCCGGTTACAGCTGGCCATCATCTCCATCATCTGCTTGTGCATTTGTGGATCATTCATCTGCATCTGGCCTTTGCCCATGTTGCCACCGGACATCATCTGGCGATGCTGCTCGGGGTCATTCCCTGACGCTGAGCACTGTTCTGCAGCGGGCTCTTCTGTTGAGCGACGGCTACCGAAGCCAGGCCAAGGCCGGCAACAACGCCCGTCACGATCATCTTCATGCTCTTGGTCATCTTTTATCTCCTTCTGATGCCAAGATAGGGATTGACACCGTTGGAAGGTCAAGAGCCTGGCCAATTTTTTGCTATTCTTCTTGATGGTTGAAATGGCTCTTATCGCCTCGCGCGCCAGAGTGCCGTTCCGCCGCAACCTAGTTCACCCCCGTTGTGCCTAAAGAGTAGCAACGACTGCGCAGCTCGGTGGCGCAACGGCTTACCTCCGAGATTGTTGAAGGATGCAGATTCGAGAAATATTTCTGGCCGCGGCCTGGAATGGGAACAGAGTAAGAGCGGGCCTTCTGAGAAGCTCAGGCCAGCTGGGTAGCGTCCGATTGAAATAGCTTTTCAGAGTGGTGATAGCGTCGCATCCAGTCGCGTCGGCGGCGAACGTAAGGCTCGTCATATTCGCTCGGCATGGCGACGGGAACGACGAGGCACACACTCTTGGCCGGCAGCACGTTCTGCCAATCTTCGATCAGCTGTTTATAGGCTCTGCCGACTGGTCGGATGTTCCGGTCCAGATCATAAAGTCCCAGGGGGTTAACGTTGCCATTGTTTTCCCGGAGCGCAGTGTCCCAGTCCACCTGATCCGTGAGAGAGTACCAGGTGAAACCGACCGTCGGCACTCCGTCGTTGCGGACGCGCAGCAGGTTCGCCCACTGCTTCCAAAGCCAATCCTCGGCTTCGTCCCCGCCGGGGCCCTGAACCATGTTCGTTTCGGTGTGCATCACCGGAAGGCGGTAGCGCTCGTGATACTGGCGCGTGATGCCGTCATAACCAAAGACCTCACCGGCAGCCCAAGTCCTGCCGTCCGCTCCGACGCGATGCTCATTCGTGATGTAGTAATCGTTGCCCATGATCGCGTGATGCCGGACGTCGTGCTGCAGGAAGAATTCGTATTCCTCGGAAGTCATACCGTTGCTGAGGAGATACTCGTACATGGTCGAATCGACTCGCCGCCCATAGTTCAGATCGAGGCTCAGGAAGCGCATCGAGTTCTTGACCTCAGCTGGCTTGATCGCCGCGGGGCTGTCGGCGTGAAAATATTCTGAACTCTCCGATTGAATGAAGAGAGCGTCGGGCCGGACCTGGAGGATCGCCCGCATGGCCAAGACGTTCGCCTTCACCAGATGCTTCAGAGCGGTGACGAAGGTGCGATCGGTAGTGCCCTGCTCATTCCACCAGCCGTAGAGACCAGAGAAGGTTGCGCAGACGAACATCTCGTTGACGGGCGTGTAAAGCTGAACCCATGGGTATCGCTGCGCGAACGCGCGGGCGTAGCTCTCGAACAGCCACGGAAAGTCAGGATTCTGGAAGTTGCCGATCCAGTCCGGAACACCGAAGTGACAGAGATCCGCGATCGGGACGATATCCAGCTCCTTGAGCCGGTTCATCGTTATGTCGGCAAAGCCCCAGTCGAACCGGTCGGGTCCGACGAAAGTCCGGTGCAGTGGCGGACCGAATCTCAGGAAGCGGATGCCAATCTCTTCCAGCAGTTCAAAGTCGGTCCGCCAGTGCTCGTAGAAGCCGCACTTCTCCAGCTCGTCCACCCGGATCCGGCCGTTCTGGATTGTCGGGATGCTGTTCTCGATGCCGGTCGCGAACATGAAGAATGGATTGAACATGGATGCTCCGTCTTTTTGGCTTCAGGGGCGCGCCGCTTGGACCACCCCGCGGATTGGCCGCGAGGGCCGAATGCAGGACGGGTCGTCAGGCGAGCTTTGCGTGCCTCAGGCGCAGGGCATTGCCGATGACCGTTACGGAGCTGAAGGCCATCGCCGCACCAGCGATGATGGGGCTCAGCAATATGCCGAAGAACGGGTAGAGCAAGCCGGCCGCGATCGGCACCGCGAGCGCATTGAAAATGAATGCGAAGAACAAGTTCTGGCGGATATTGCGCATCGTGGAGCGCGACAGACGCAAAGCACGGACGATAGCGCCAAGGTCGCCCTTGATCAGCGTGACGGCCGCGCTCTCCATGGCAACATCCGTTCCTGTTCCCATCGCAATCCCGACGTCCGCTGCAGCGAGCGCCGGCGCATCGTTGATTCCGTCACCAGCCATTGCAACCCGAGCGCCAGCTTGCCGGAGGCTCGATACGACCGCCTGTTTTTGAGCCGGAAGGACTTCAGCAATGATCTCGTCGATCCCACCGATCTTCCTGGCTACAGCTTCAGCCGTTGCGCGGCTGTCTCCGGTCAGCATCACGATGCGGATATTTTCGTCGCGAAGCGCCGCGATGGCGGCCTTGGCGGTGGCCTTGACGGGATCGGCCACGACGAGCAGCCCGGCGAGCTCACCGTCAACAGCGGCAAACATGACGCCCTGGGCTTCCTGCCGCAGCGATTCCGCTTTGCCGAGGGCGTCCCCGGCAGCGACGCCGAGCTTCTCGAGCAGCGTTTCGTTACCTAGGCCAACTGTTTTACCGTCGACGGTTCCAGTCACACCCATGCCGGTGTGAGACTCGAAATCGTGCACCGGAAGGAGCTGCAGCCCTCTTTCTTCCGCGCCATTTACGATCGCCTCGGCGAGCGGATGCTCGCTGCCACGTTCCAGCGATGCTGCCAATCGCAGAAACTGGTCGTCCGCGATGCCCGACAGTGTTTCCAGATGGACGAGGTGCGGCTTGCCTTCCGTCAGCGTGCCTGTCTTGTCGATGACCACTGTGTCGATCTTCTCGAGGAGCTCCAGCGCCTCTGCATTCTTCACAAGAACGCCCGCCTGCGCTCCGCGGCCGGTTCCGACCATGACGGACATCGGCGTCGCGAGACCGAGCGCACAGGGACATGCGATGATCAGAACCGCGACAGCGTTGACGAGCGCAAAGCCCATCGCTGGAGCGGGTCCAAAGACGGACCATAAAACGAACGAAAGTATTGCGATCAGCACCACGGCGGGGACGAAAAGCCCGGCCACCTTGTCGACCAGGCTCTGAATTGGCGCCCTGGAGCGCTGGGCCTGCGCAACCATGTGGACAATCTGCGATAGCATGGTGTCCTTGCCGACCCGCTCGGCGCGCATCAGCATCGTTCCGGTGCCGTTCACCGTCGCGCCGGTGACCTTGTCGCCCGGCTTCTTTGCGACCGGAACCGGCTCGCCGGTGATCATCGACTCATCAATCGCCGTCCGCCCTTCCACGACCACACCGTCCACCGGGATCTTTTCGCCGGGCCTGACACGTAGCTGGTCGCCAACGTGAACCAGCTCAAGCGACACGTCTTCTTCCTCTCCGCCGCCACGAACCACACGTGCAGTTTTCGGCGCCAGACCGAGCAGTGCGCGGATCGCCTGTCCCGTTGATGCGCGCGCCCTGAGCTCCAAAACCTGCCCCAGCAGAACCAGTGCGACGATCACAGCCGCAGCCTCGAAGTAGATCGGAACTTCACCTTCGGGCGAACGGAAGGTGCTTGGAAAAAGGCCCGGGAACAGAGCGGCGATGGCGCTGTAGAGATAGGCCATACCCACGCCGATGGAGATGAGCGTAAACATGTTCAGGTTGCGCGTTTTGATGGACGCCCAGCCGCGCTCGACGAAGGGCCAGCCTGCCCAGAGGACGACGGGAGTCGCCAGCGCAAGTTGAACGAGCGCGGAGACACCAGGCGCGAGCAGGTGCCATCCGAAGAGCTCGGCCCCCATCGTCAGGACGAGAAGAGGTACAGAGAGCAGAACCGCCACCCAGAAGCGGCGCGTGAAATCGATGAGCTCAGGGCTGGCGCCTTCGTCCAGACTGGGCTCGAGAGGCTCCAGCGCCATCCCGCAGACGGGGCAGCTTTCCGGCCCAGGCCGGCGGACCTCCGGATGCATCGGGCACGTCCAGACGGTACCTTCGGCGGCCTGCGGCAACGCTCCCATTGCTGGCTGCAGAACGGCTGGATCCTTTGAGGCCGGATTGAGATACTTGTCCGGGTCGGCAGCAAACTTGGCGCGGCAGCTTTCGCTGCAGAAATGGTAGATGCCGCGATCAGTCTCATGTTTGTGCCGCGTAGAAGCCGGATCGACGCTCATCCCGCAAACGGGATCCGTCACCCGCTCATGCGCCAGCGCAACTTGGTCCCGACCAGTTTCCGTTTCACGCTGACCGCAGCAATTTTGAGCCATTGACTTGCCTACTCCTGAATGTTCTTGGAGCTAGATAGTGTTTGACACCGTTGGAAGGTCAAGCTCGTCCACGGTGCAAACGTCCGGATGACTGACATTTGCCTGCGCGGGCAAGGCGCCGGCGCATTCGCATGAATGCTCAGCTCGCTCCCGAAGCGTTCAGGAGCTTGTCGCTCGAGCCGAGACCCCGTTGGAAGGTCAAGTCCCCGTCAAGAAATGCGCCGCGCTAATTCCTGGAAAAGCTGAGCGTTGATCCCGCGGGTCGGCGCGCGGGCAATGCGAAGAGCGGCGCCCATCACCGGCGCGAGCCCCTTCTCCGGCCATTGGGTGTCTTAGACCCCTTCCCGACAACTGAGTGGCTGCTGCCGGTGATTTCGACCGTTTGCTGTTTAGATGCCCAGCCAAGGCATAGTTCGAGCTTCTCAGGAGATGGTCCAGCCTCTTTTTCATTGGCCGGCCCAACAAGGCGGCAACGAGACCACGACACTTTATGCTGTGCCGCAGACTGGCTCCCGTCGCGATTTGTTCGATGGTGAAACGCTCCTCCATGACAAACACGCTGCGGATGCCAAACACCCATGAGAGTGCCGCTCGTTCCTGGAAGTCTTTGATCCGGGCATCCGTGGAATAGATCCAGCCCCACCCTGCGACATTAAGCGCACAGGTGATCGACGCTCCCGGGGCAGCAACACCCCTTATGGTCAGCCATGGGTGCCAGTCTTCATAGCGATCAAAATCCGTCAGAACGCTCCAGATTTCACTGGGTGGGGCGGCAATACTTTGCTCAGTCACGACCTCGATCATTGCCTGACCGCCAGTGACCACGGTCTACCTGTGTGGGTTGGAATCGGCTGCTCGCCAGCTCCACCTGTGATTTCAGGGATGGGCATGCCTTTCCTGTCCTGCGCCATAAACCGGGAGCTGTGGCCCACGAAGAATACAGAGGCGGCTGCTGTGGCTCCGCCGACTATCCCTGCTCCGCTTTTTCTCGTGCAGATTCCATGGATCGGACAGCACTTCCGCCCACCTCACCACACCGGAGGTTGGCCGGAACAGCAATGTCCATTTTGTCCGGGTACGGCAGCTCCAGGTTCATCATGATATCGACGAACTCGGTCATCTCCTTGCCGCCGCCCAAACGGGGGTTCCGCTCGCGTTCCTGCGCGACGCTTGAAACGTGCCGGTGCTGATAGTCGTGTGCCGGATAGACAAGCGTGTCGTCCGGCAAGGTGAAGATCTTGTCACACACCGAACGGTAGAGCGTCTCGGCATTGCCGTTCTGGAAATCAGTGCGGCCGCAGCCGTCGATCAAAAGTGCGTCGCCGCTGAACAGCAGGTGGAACCCGCCCGCCTCTAGGAGATAGCTGTGATGCGAATCGGTGTGCCCTGGCGTAAACAGCGGCAGGAGCGTGATGCTCCCCATTGCCAAGGGTCGATCCTCCGCCACTGCGATGTCAGCGCAATCAAGCCCTTCCATGGCTGGGACGGCCACTTTGCATCCGGTGATCGAGCGCAGCCGGCTGGCCGAGCTGATGTGATCCGCGTGAATGTGCGTCTCGAGCGTCGTTGTGAGCCTCAGGCCCAGTTGCCTGATTACCTCCAGGTCGCGCTCAATCGTCTCTACCACCGGGTCGACCAGCAGACATTCACCGGTGTCTGCGCAACCGAGCAGGTAGGTGTAGGTCGAGGACTCAGCGTCGATGAGCTGACGGAAGATCATTGCGGCGTCGCGTGCACTCGCCCGACCCCGAAGCGGCTCTCGACCGGAGCGTCGCATTCGCCATGGCGGCCTTCGGCGAGATCCTGAAGAATCGGGCAGTCCGGGCGGTCATCGTCGCTGCATCGTTCTGCCAGGTCCCTTAGCGTCGCGATCATCTCCTGCAGTTGCGTGACCTTCTCGCAAAGGTGCTCGATGTGCTCGACTGCGACTGCCCTCACCTCGGCGCTCGAACGGTCGCGCGTCCGCCACAACGCAAGCAGGTCCTGGATTTGCGCAACGGAAAAGCCGAGATCACGCGAGCGCCGGATGAACTGTAGCGTGTGAACATCATTGCTCGTGTACACGCGGTATCCTGACGCAGTTCGTCCGGCGGTCTCGATGAGGCCAATCTTCTCATAGTGACGGATCATTTTCGTCGACACTCCGGAAGCAGTAGCCGCTTCACCGATGTTCAAAATCCATCTCCTGCAGTTTTGCTGGCCGGCCGCGGAGGGAGGACTTCTCCGCGGCCGACTTCCCATCTTATAACCCAACCATCCAACAATGGGAACGTTCCCAATGAATGGCGCGCTGCTTGGGAGCACGGTGCCTGAGGCAGCAAGCGCGACCCGCCGTCACTCCGCTGGTTCGGGCACGACCCGCAGATACGGCTTGATGGTTTTCCAGCCGCCGGGAAACTTCTTGCGTGCCTCCTCGTCCGAAACCGACGGAACGATGATCACGTCCTCTCCGCGAGTCCAGTCCGCTGGAGTTGCGACACTGTGGTTGGCGGTAAGCTGGAGCGAGTCGATCGCCCGCAGGATTTCGTCGAAATTACGCCCGGTGCTCGCCGGGTAGACGAGGCTGAGCTTGAGCTTCTTGTCGGGCCCGATGATGTACACCGACCTCACCGTCATCGTGTCGCTCGCGTTCGGGTGGATCATTCCGTAGAGATCGGCGATCTTGCGATCGGGATCGGCAAGCAGCGGGAAATTCAAGGCCGCGCCTTGGGTTTCCTCAATGTCGCCGGCCCACTTCTTGTGCTCGGAAACGGGGTCCACTGACAGTCCGATTACCTTCACGCCGCGGCGATCGAATTCGGGCTTGAGTTTTGCCACGGCACCGAGTTCGGTCGTGCAAACGGGAGTGAAATCCTTCGGGTGCGAAAACAGGACCGTCCAGGATCCTTCGATCCAGTCGTGGAAGCGGATCGGCCCTTCCGTACTGTCGGATTCGAAGTCCGGAACGGTATCGCCAAGCTGTAGTGTCATGCTCTTTCTCCTTGGTTCGGGTGTGAATAGTCCCTTGGCCCGAGTTCGCGGGGCCCTTTCCGCTCTGCGCGGGACAAGCTGCAGAACGGATCGCCCGGCTCTCCGGGCGACTGAAGTGATGAAGTCAAAGCGCGCGATCATGCCATTGCTCGCACGATGGCCTCTTCGACCAGCGGATCGCCGCTCTCGATCCAGGAGGGCACAGGAAGTCCCTTTGAGCGAAGAAACTCCGGGTTGAAGAGTTTCGAGCGGTAGCGGGTGCCGTAGTCACCCAGCACCGTCACGATCCTGTGTCCAGGGCCGAGTTGCTTTGCCAGGCGCACCGCGCCAGCCACGTTGACGCCGGACGAAGGCCCCACGCAGAGCCCTTCATGTTCGAGCAGGTCAAAAACGATCGGAATCGCTTCATCGTCAGGTATCTGAAAACATGCGTCGGGCGTGAAGCCCTCCAGGTTCGCAGTCACCCGACCCTGACCAATACCCTCAGTGATCGAAGAGCCTTCTGCTCTAAGCTCACCCGTCGTGTAGTAGCTGAAAAGAGCTGCACCCATCGGATCGGCGAGCGCGATGGCTATGTTCTGATCACGCTCCTTTAGTACCATTCCGACGCCGGCGAGGGTTCCGCCAGTGCCGACCGCAGCGACGAAGCCGTCGATCCTGCCTCCGGTCTGCTCCCAGATCTCCGGGCCGGTGGTCTCGATATGCGCCCGCCGGTTCGCTACATTGTCGAACTGGTTCGCCCACATGGCCCCTTTTGCATTGCACT